>CAZDAR010000014.1:0-46695 GCA_964503665.1 uncultured Flavobacteriales bacterium | reverse complement strand
TTCTTTTTCGATTAACTCAAATTTATGCCTAATCCCCAACTTTTGAACTTGATCCTCCCTTTTTTTATCGAAAATTCGCGCAATAAAAAAACCGACTGTTTTTACAATCGGTTTTGAGCGGAGAGAGAGGGATTCGAACCCCCGGACCCGTGAAGGTCAACGGTTTTCAAGACCGCCGCATTCGACCACTCTGCCATCTCTCCGGGGACAAAATTATATAAATATCCCATTCGTGCAACTGTTTTTTGAAAAAAAAGTATTTTTTTTATTTCACTTTCATTTTTAACGTACTCAATTTAATTAAAAACCTCTTAAATACAGCGCTTTATTGATTCATCTGAGGAATTCACAGAAAATCTTTTAGTACCTTTGTATAAAATGATTTGACATGAAATTCATCTATATTTTACTCTTTTTAATCCCTTTTGCTTCTTTTTCTCAAAAAGAGACAACATCAAAAGGTGAAAAAAAACTACAAGCCTATTTTGATTATAAGCTATTTGAAATACCTAACGATTCTTCTTATATAGAAAGTTATCTTCGATTTCAGGCGACAAAAATCAATTACCTACCAACTGGTAAACATGATTTGCAAGGTCAATTGGCCATTCAATACCAATTAAAGCGTGGTGATTCCGTTTATGCAGCAAATACGTACACCTTTTTAACTCCTATCATGAAGGATAGTATAGTGGAAAATTTTATAGAAGTATTTCGTATTAAAGCAGCTCCTGGAATTTATGAATTAAAATTAGGATTATTGGACGTCAATAGTAAAAATGATTTCATCTATACTTCACAAGTAATCGAAGTTCCTAAAATCACCTCTTCCCCGACCCTTTCAGATGTCATCATAGCAGAAATCTTAAAATACTCATCGGAAAGCTCTATATTTAACAAGAATGGTGTCATCGTCTATCCTCGTATCCAAAATTTCTTTGATACTCAAGATGAGAAAATTCCTTTCTATATCGAAGCATATCACTTAGACAGCACCCAAACCTATGCATTAAAATGGTCAATTTTTGACGTCATTAAAAAAGAAACATTGCTTGACTATTTTGGCACACGAAAAATTAGTCACGTAGAAAATCCTGTAATCACTTCATTCGTCGATATCTCAAATCTTCCAACAGGTGAATATAATTTAGTGTTTGAACTGATTCAAAATAATTCTGGTACATTATCTAAAAAGGAATATTTCTTTGCAAAGCAGACGGATGAATTAAACGATTTAGTTATTTCTGATGATGACATTATTGTTGATCCCGCATTTCAAGCTTCAATCACTGAAGATAGTGTGGTGTTCTATACAAGAAGTCTTTATCCGATTGTTGGGCGTTACGAGCAAAAACACATTCAAGCATTGCTAAAAGAAAAAGATAATAGTAAGATGAGAAACTATATGGAGAAATTCTGGATTGCTATGTCTAAAGAAACTCCAACTAAAGAAACGCCTTATGAACTATGGTTAAGATACAAAGGACAAGTGATGTTGGTTCAACGTAAATTTGCAGCGACAAACATGCCAGGTTATGCTACTGATAGAGGCCGTGTCTATCTTCAATATGGTTCTCCTTCATCCATTATTGCGAAAGAAAACTCACCATCTGAATATCCTTATGAAATTTGGATTTACGATAAAATCAAACAGTATTCAAATAGACGATTTGTATTTTACAGCCCTGAGTTATTACAAAACTCTTATCAATTATTACATTCAGATATGTTTGGTGAATTGCAAAACTACAGATGGCAACATGAATTATCCAAAAGAAATTCACCTACCATCAATTTAGATGATGCAAACGATGGTAATATTGATCATTTTGGGGGGAATAGTTCAATTTATTACAATCAACACTAAATCGAATGGATGTCAGCCAAGTCGCTATTGTTATTTTAAATTGGAATGGTAAAGATTTACTGACTCAATTTTTACCAACAGTTATTCAATATTCAGGAAATGCGGTTGTATATGTAGCAGATAATCACTCGTCTGATGATTCAGTACCTTATGTAAAAGAACATTTTCCTACTATTAAAATCATCGAAAACACTCAAAATGGTGGTTATGCAAAAGGTTATAACGATGCATTAAAACACGTAGACGAACCGTATTATTTACTTCTCAATAGTGATATTGAAGTAACTGAAAATTGGTTAGATCCCCTATTTGAAGCTATTCAAGAGGAGAATGTCACAGCTGTTCAACCGAAGATAAAGGCCTACAAAAAGAAAACTCATTTTGAATATGCGGGCGCTGCCGGAGGTTTTATCGACCGTAATTTCTATCCTTTTTGTCGAGGTAGAATCTTTGATGTAGTCGAAGAAGATAAGGGTCAATACGATTATCCTATGGATGTCTTTTGGGTTTCTGGTGCATGCTTTTTAATTCGAAAAGAACAGTACTGGGAAGTCGGCGGATTAGATGAGGATTTTTTTGCTCACATGGAGGAAATCGACTTATGTTGGCGCATTAAAAAACGTGGATTTTCATTAAAAGTTATACCTTCTTCAACTGTTTATCACATTGGAGGCGGTACATTAGACTATACTTCTCCAAGAAAGACCTATTTAAATTTTCGCAACAGTTTGTTGATGATAACCAAAAACTACGACGGTTGGTTGTTTGGTAAGATTTTCTTCAGAATGATACTAGATGGCGTTGCGGGCGTAATTTTTCTTCTAAAAGGTCAACCAAAACAAATGATGGCCATTATTAAAGCGCATTTTTCATTTTATGGCTCACTAAAGAAAATCATACAAAAAAGGGAAAAAGAAAATTTTGTAGCTTTCAAAGATATCAAAGGAGCATACAAAGGTTCTATTCTTTGGAGTTTTTACATCAAAAAATTAAGTGCTTTTTCTAAGCTAAATTTGAGAAAACTGGAGAAATATTAAGAATTCATTTTACTTCTTCATAAACTATTTCTTTTTCAGTTGATGAATCAGTTGTCTTTGAAATAGGCGTTTCACATCCAGTGGTTGAACAACATCCAAATTTGAATACGGCCATCGCTAAAAACAAAGCTCCTACCGCAACAAAAACCCATTGCTCAGATTGAATACCATCACCGATTAAATAAACACCTAGTACCATTCTTAAAACGCGGGAGAAATTCCAATTTTTCAACATATTATTTTTTTTCGGGATAACCTAATTTAAATAGCTCTTCGCTGATTAAATCTTTCGAAGCAGAACCTTTTACAGTGATAGCTCCTGTTTCAATATTGACTGCTACCTCTTCTACTCCATCCAATTTGGAAAGACCATTTTGAATGCTATTGGCACAACCACTACATTTTATGTTTTGGGCGATTATTTCGAATTCCATATCATTTGTGTTTAAAAAAGTAAAGGTACATTTCTTATTCTTCTTCCACTGCTACTTTTGTCACAAAAGTAATATTGCTTATTTTGAGTTGAAATTGACCCTACATTTCATCGTTTTTTCAATAATTTTACCTAATTTTGAATCATTCTAAATAAATGCATAAAATATAATATGAAAACAGCATCTTTAAAAAAAGACATTGAATTAAAAGAAGACAGACCTGAAGTTAAAGTTCTTCTTGAAACTGAAGCAGGAAAAGAAATCAGAATTGCGTTTAAAAAAGGGCAATCTATGAAAAAGCATCAAGCACCTTTTCCAATCGTGGTGGAAGTATTTGAAGGAAGCATAGAGTTCGGTGTAAATGATGATCAGGTCGTGACACTGGAAGCTGGTGACTTAATTGCTTTAGAAGCGAGCGTTCCTCACGATTTATTGGCAAACGAGCAAAGTATAGTGCGATTAAGCTTAAATAAATTGGATAGCACAAGTAGAGTAGAAAACGTTGTAAAATAATTTCTGTTAGAAAAGTCTAATACCTATTTCCACGCTAGTGTTATCTCGCGTTTTCCAGGAGGTCCTGGCGTGGATTCTACTTTAAATCCAACACTTTTTAAATCCCGTTTGACTTGCCCTTTAGCACAATAGGTTACTAAAAGTCCACCTACTTTTAACGACTGATAGATCTTTGAGAAAATTTCGGGTGTCCACAACTCATTTTGAATAGCAGGTGCAAAAGCATCAAAGAAAACACAGTCGTACAACTCATTTTCCAAGGTGGAATCTTCTAGTTTATCATGTTTTTTTTTAAACTGGAAAAATTCACTTACCGTATTTTCTTCTTCCCAAGGTAATTGATGTAAACCAAGAGCTAATTTTTTAAAATCCCTATTTTCAAATAGAGAGGCATAATCTAACTTCTCTACTTCTTCCAAAGCAATTGGAAAAGCTTCAATGGTATGATAATTAATTTTTACATGAGCATCTTGAGCAAAGTTGGCAGTTAAAAGTGCATTCAAGCCCGTTCCAAATCCTACTTCAAAAATACTGATGGAATCTTGTTCCGCAAAATGATGAATACCATTTTTAATGAAAATGTGCATTGATTCTTGCAAAGCACCATTGAGCGAATGATAGTTTTCGTCTAAATCAGGAAAATAAATGGTTTTAGAACCGTCAGCAGTCGTAATAATTTTTCTATTTGTTTGCATCTTTGCTTAATTGAATTCCAAAATTAATGAATTATTGATGGTTCGTCACTTTCCTTACTAGAACTTTCCTTTTCTCCATCCTCCATTTTTCAAATCCATTTCACTACTTTTGTCTCTTATTGAAATTATAAAATGATAAAATCACGATATACCGTTACTGCAGCACTTCCTTACGCGAACGGACCATTACACTTGGGACATGTTGCTGGCGTTTATTTACCTGCCGATATTTTCGTGCGTTACTTACGCATGAAGCAAGAAGACGTTGCTTTTATTTGTGGAAGCGATGAACATGGTGCGGCCATTACCTTAAGAGCTAAAAAAGAAGGAATTACACCACAAGCAATTGTGGACAAATACAACAAAATAATTGGAGATTCCTTCCAAAAATTCGATATTGATTTTGATATCTATCACCGTACTTCGTCTGAACTTCACCATAAAACAGCACAGGATTTTTTCTTGAAGCTAGAAGAAAATGGAAAATTTGTAAAAGAAACAACGGAACAATTTTTTGATGAAGAATACCAACAATTCTTAGCAGATCGTTACATTACAGGAGAATGTCCAAAGTGTCACAATTCAGGTGCATATGGTGATCAATGTGAAAAATGTGGTTCTGATTTAAGCCCAACTGAACTCATCAATCCTGTTTCTACTTTAAGTGGAAAAGTACCTGTTTTAAAAGCTACTTCGCACTGGTTTTTACCAATGGATCGCCATGAAGAATGGTTACGCCCTTGGATACAAGATGGAATTTTAGACGGCAAAAAACAACACGAACCAAATGAATGGCGCAATCAAGTGGTTGGACAATCGCTTTCTTGGATTAACAACGGTTTGCATTCTCGTGCTATGACGAGAGATTTAGACTGGGGCGTGAAAGTCCCATTAGCAAATGCAGATGGCAAAGTACTTTATGTTTGGTTAGATGCACCGATTGGCTATATCTCCGCTACGAAACAATGGGCAGCGGACAACAATAAAAACTGGGAAGATTATTGGACAGGTGACACGAAATTGATTCATTTTATTGGAAAAGACAACATCGTTTTTCACGCTATCATTTTTCCTATACTTTTAAAAGATCACGGAGATTTTATTCTTCCTAACAACGTGCCTGCTTCAGAGTTTCTAAATTTAGAAGGTGCGAAATTATCGACTTCCAGAAATTGGGCGGTTTGGTTGCATGAATATTTGGAAAGATATCCCACAAAAGTGGACGAATTACGCTACACCTTGACGGCTATCGCTCCTGAAAACAAAGACAGTGAATTTACTTGGAAAGAATACCAAACACGAGTTAATAACGAGTTGGGTGCAATTCTAGGGAATTTCATTAACCGAGCGTTAGTATTAACGGATAAATACTATGGTGGAAAAGTTCCTGCATTTGGCAAAACGACTTCAGAAGACGAAGCTATTTTGGCCGAAATCAAAACATTTCCCGACCGTATTGGCAAATTGATTAAGGCTTATAAATTCAGAGAAGCACAATCAGAAGCGATGAATTTAGCCCGTTTGGGAAATAAATATTTAGCGGACATGGAACCGTGGAAGTTGGTAAAAACGGACGAAAAACGTGTGGAAACCATCATGTACATTGCCTTGGAAATCACTGCTAATCTATCATTGATTTTAGAACCTTTCTTACCAGCAACGGCCAGAAAATTAAGAGCATGTTTAGGCATAGAGCTGACTACTTGGGAAGAAATCGGACAAAATGATATTTTACAAAAAATCAATACCGTTACCACACCAGATATTCTTTTCCCTAAAATTGAAGACAGCATGGTAGAAACAGAATTAGAAATTTTAAAGAATAGTCAAACCGTTCCCGTGGAAGAAACGACCAAAGAAGCGTTACCGCAAAAACCAGCGACAACTTTCGATAATTTCTCAGCGATGGACATTCGTTTAGGAACGATTATGACCGCAGAGAAAGTGAAAAAAGCAGATAAATTATTGCAGTTGACTATTGATACAGGAATCGATACGCGTACTATTATTTCTGGTATTGCAGAACATTATACACCTGAAGAAGTGATTGGAAAAACAGTTGCAGTATTGATGAATTTAGAACCACGGAAAATCAAAGGTATTGAGTCACAAGGAATGATTTTGATGGCCGAAGATGAAAATGGGAAACTTAGTTTTATGATTCCAGAAAAGGAATTTAAAGCAGGAGGAGAAATTAGATAATATGACGCCAATTACCGCTGCAATCATCACCTTTAACGAGGAAAAAAACATCCAACGATGTATAGAATCGTTATTGCCAATTGCAGATGAAATCGTGATTATTGATTCATTTTCTACCGATAAAACCAAAGAAATAGCGACTTCTTACGATAAAGTACGGTTTATTGAACATATTTTCGATGGACACATTCAACAAAAGAACATCGCATTACAAACCGCTCAAAACAATTGGGTGATTTCACTTGATGCCGACGAAGCGTTAACGCCAGAATTGACACAATCCATTCTAGCGGCTTTTCAAAATCCGACAGCAGATGGCTACAAATTCAATCGTTTGACGTATTACTGCGGTCATTGGGTGAAATATTGCGGTTGGTATCCCGACACGAAAATTCGTTTAGTGAAGAAAGACAATGCTGAATGGCGAGGCGAAAATCCGCACGACCGATTGGAAGTCATCAATGGAAATACAATTGTTCATTTAAAAGGCGATTTATTACACTACTCGTATTATTCTGCCGAACAACATTTCAAGCAAATTGAGTATTTTGGTGAGATTGCTTCCAAAGCTGCTTTTCAAAAAGGAAAACGAACGAATTGGTTATTGATTTATCTGAAAACAGGATTTCAATTCATCAAGAGTTTTATTTTACAACGCGGCATTTTAGATGGAAAAACAGGTTGGCTTATTTCAAAAAGAAGTGCTTTTGCGACGTATGTGAAATATACTAAATTACTGAAATTAAAAAGTCAATAAATTATAACGAATCGATGACACCTAAAAACATTCTCATATCACGCACAGACAGTATTGGCGACGTTGTTTTGACCTTACCACTTTGTGCTTGGTTGAAAAAGCAATTTCCCGATTGTCGTATCGTGTTTTTAGGAAATACCTATACACAACCCGTTTTAGAATGCTTTCCAGCGATTGACGAAATTATAGAATGGAAACAACTCCAAAGCTTATCTATTGACGATCAAATCCAACAGATAAAAGCGTTGAATATCGATACATGTATTCATGTTTTTCCTCGGAAAGAAATCGCGAAACTGATTAAAAAAGCGGGCGTACCTCATCGCATTGGAACTTCACACCGTTTATTTCATTGGTTGACGTGTAATATTCGTCCGAATTTCACACGGAAAGAATCTGATTTACACGAATCACAACTCAACTTTAAGTTACTGGAACCATTGGGGGTTAAAGAAGTACCCAGTTTAGCCGAAATACGAAATCTACTTTCAGAATTTAAAGCGAAAGAACAGCCTTTACCGATTGAGCTTTCTGAAGGAAAAAAAGTAATTCTTCATCCAAAATCACAAGGAAGTGCGTTGGAATGGCCGATTGAAAAATACATACAACTAGCGCAACAGCTTGCTGAAAATGGACAAACAGTGTATTTCACGGGTACTCAAAAAGAAGGCGATTTATTCCGTGAAAAATTACCGCAACATCCAAATATTCAAGACGTTTCAGGGAAGTTTTCGCTTTCTGAATTCATCACATTTATTTCAAAATGCGATGCGATTGTGGCGTGTAGTACAGGACCGCTTCATATTGGAGCTGTTTTAGGATTAAAAGCGATTGGTATCTTTTCACAAACACGTCCTATTCATCCCGGGAGATGGCAACCGATTGGTAAAAATGTAGTTGTGTTGACCAATTCAAACGAACCAACCGAAGGAAAGATTCAATTTGACTATATCAAAGAGATTGAGGTCAGTCGTGTTTTGAATGAAATCAGCTAATTGTATCTCATTTTGTATAATGAACTCCTAAAAATTGTCCCAATTTATTTCAAGTAGTTATCTTTGCCTTATGTCCGAACAACTTATTTTCAGCTCAACTGATAAAGAAGAACGATACAAAGAACTTCTACCACAGTTAACCGCCTTATTGGAAGGAGAAAAAAATCTAATCGCCAATTTAGCTAACACCACTTCGGCATTAAAGATGGCATTCGATTTTTTCTGGGTTGGTTTTTATTTAGTTGAAAGTGAACAATTGATATTAGGACCATTCCAAGGACCTATTGCTTGTACCAGAATAAACTTCGGAAGAGGCGTTTGTGGAACTGCGTGGAAAGAAAAGAAAACAGTACTAGTTCCTAATGTCAATGAATTCCCAGGACATATTGCGTGTAGTTCACTTTCTCAAAGTGAGATTGTCATCCCAATTTTCAAAAACAACGAAGTTATTGCTATTTTAGACGTCGATAGTGAACAATTAAATTCCTTTGATGCTATTGATAAACAGTACTTAGAAAAAATATGCGAATGCGTCAGTTCCTCCTTTTAATTTTTACTTCTTTACTGCTTTTCAGTTGTGCCCAATTGGAAGGAATAGAAGGCGGTCCCGTAGATTCAACTCCGCCAAGAATGGAGAAGAATGGCGTTTCACCAAAAAATGGAAGCACGCATTTCAGTAGTAAAAAAATTCAATTTAAGTTTGAAGAATTTGTCCGATTAAATAATCCAAGTCAAACAATTTCGATTGTTCCAGAAGACATAAAAATAGAAGCTACTTTAAAAGGAAAGACACTTTCGCTAGAGTTAAATGGACAGTTTAAAGAAAATACAACTTATGTAATTACGATGAACGGAGCAGTAAGGGATATTACAGAAGCAAATGATTCGTTGATGCAATATGTTTTTTCAACTGGTGATTATTTAGACTCACTAACCTATACTGGTTTCGTGATGGATGCTAAAAAAAAAACACCCGTAAATGGTTGTTTTGTTGGACTTTATCCAGAAGGTGACAGTGCTATTTATAAAAAGCCCACCTATTATGCGACGACAGACGAACAAGGTCAATTTACATTTCGGTATTTAACACCTGGAACCTTTACATTATATGCTTTCGAAGATGGGAACAAAGATTCCAAATGGCAAAAGACGGAACGAATAGCTTTTATTGACAGTGAAATTACGGTGGACACCAACCAAACAGACACCTTGCATCTACGCCTATTTCAGCAGGTTATTCCGACTAAACTTTCGGTAAAATATACGTTTCCAGCTAAGTTTACTTTATCCTACGGTAAGCAAGTCTTTTTCCACTCTATTAAAGTTGACGGAAGAGATATTCCATTAACTTCCATTCATTGGTACACGGACGATTCTCTTTCATTTATTAGTCATCTAACAACTGAAAATAATTATCAAGTAATTGCTAACTATCTCGATTTTGACAAACACATCGACACTATTCACAAGAGTGATACAGTCAATATTAGAGCTGTTAGTAAGATTAAGAATTTAAAACCTTCCGTTGAATCACTAAACGCACAAAAATCATACGATAACGGTGATTCATTAATTTATATTTTCTCCGATAATATCACTTCGATTGATACCTCAAAAGTAGAGTTACTAATAAACGATTCTATTCGAATACCTTTTCAATACTCTTTTGAAAATCAACATCTTAAAATAAAATTAAGCGATTTAAAAGGAAAGCGATTTAATCTTAATATTTTAGAAGGAGCACTTCAATTTGAATATTTCAAAGAAGCATTTTCATTTACACGACAATATGAAATCACGGATATTACATCTTTGGGAGCGTTAATTGTAAAACTGGACAAACTTCCTAAAAACACTATTGTTGAAGTCATACATTTGGATAAAGTGTATAAGGAAATTAATGTCGATAAAGAAGGAACGGAAATCAAACTCGAAAAGCTGACTCCTGGCACATATACATTTGTTGCCTATATCGACGAAAATAATGACGGGAAATGGACGACTGGAGATTTTATTTTCCGTACACAACCAGAAAGAGTTCTCCGCTTTTCGAGTGGCGTACAAGTTCGCTCTAATTGGGAAATAGAAGTTGAATTAGAACCACTTGCAGATGAGTATGAATAACGAAGATATCATGCAAAAATCGTTTCAAACGTGGAAGATTGTACTCGCAGTCGTCTTAGGTTTGAGTGTTGCTTTTTTTATGCTTTACAAAAGTCTTAGTGAAACCTATTTCATTGAAGACACAACTAACGGAACTCACACGTGGATAGATGCTAATCACAACGGAAAAGTAGATCAATCTGATGCACTTGAATTCATCCCTTCTCACCAAGGAAACTATAAACAACAACAACTTTCAGATGTCATCAAAGAAATCAGTTGGACAACACAGTCTATATTTTGGATATTGCTTTCCATTCTTTTTATGGCAGGGAGGGATGTTGCTTTCATGTGGCGCATCCGTGTTTTATCCAAACGAGACTTAAGCTGGGAACAAAGTTTTTACGTTATCATGATTTGGGAATTTGCCTCGGCATTAGCACCTGGAGTTGCCGGTGGAACAGCTGTTGCCATGTTTATTTTGAATAAAGAAAAAATTGAATTGGGGCGATCAACTGCCATTACTATTGTCACCGCCTTTATGGACAATTTATTCTTTGTTATTATGATTCCCATTGTTTTTCTTCTGATGGATACTTCTACACTATTCCCTTCTGATGATGCAGGAACAACGAGTATTAAATACTTTTTTTGGATGGCGTATGGTTTTAAATTAACCTTAGACATCATTTTAGCTATCAGTATTTTTGTCTATCCGAAGTTTATTCAAAAATTACTCTCTCTCATTTTCCGAGTTCCTTTTTTAAACAAGTGGAAAGATGCAGCTGAAAAAGTAGGTGCGAATATTGTCATCACTTCTAAAATCATGCGTCAAGAAAAGTGGAAATTCTGGTTAGAAGTATTAGCAAGTACTTGGGTATCATGGATCTCTCGCTATTTGGTTATCAATTGTATTATTGCCGCTTTTATTCACATTGACTTTGGACAACATATGATTGTTCTTTATAGACAGCTGACACTTTGGATTATTATGATGGTGAGTCCCACTCCAGGTGGAAGTGGCGTTGCAGAATTTGCATTTGGAAAACTAATGATTGGTATAGGCGCTTCTTCTCTGCTTCTCTCTGGACTAGCCATTATCTGGCGACTAATTGCTTATTTCCCATACTTGTTTATCGGTGCAATTATTCTTCCAAAATGGTTAAAGGGGAAACAAGGGTAAAACATTATCTATTTTATTTTGACATAAAAAAGGTGCTTTTGAATGATCAAAAGCACCTTCGTTTTAGTGAACAGTGTAATGGTTTATTTTCAGTAACACTATTTAATTTTACTAATTGGATTAGCTAACCCTTCCCACTCAACAAGGTGAAGTTTTACCGTTCCTACTGGAATTTTAGCACGAACATAAATAGGGATTTTGTTATCATCATCAGTGACCCAGAAATTGACATCGTCCTCACTTTTAAAGTATCGTCCTTTTTGAACAACGGGTACAAACTTCAAACATTTAAACTTCCCTTTTCGAATGGTGATATCCTCACGTCCTACAAATTTGATTTTCAATGGAAATATTTCACCATCCATAAAACATTTGTATTCGATTATTTGTCCTTTTTTAAGGTCTTTGAAATCAAGTGTACGCGCATAATAAAAAGATGAAATCATATCTTGAATACCGATGGGTACGTTCACATTTCCTTTATCGGTTTGAACTTGTTGTTTGTGCTGATTGAAAACGTAGTTTTGTTTAATAATATGTCCACCTTCATTCACATCTCGGTTAAATTCCCATGTGAAAGCACCTTTTCTATCGATATAACTTTGATAAACATCTTCCACTTTATAAATCGAATTAAAACCACCTAAAGTCTTTCCTGTCGCAATTACATGAACCAAAGCTCTACCTTGAGGTTTCTTAGATGTCGATTTCACTTCTAAAACAGCCTCACCAGCATCAATAACACCGTAAGTAACTCTGTATTTCAACTTCTCTCCTACTTGAAAAGTTTGATTTTTAGCAACTGGATAGTTAACCGTTAATGAAGCCATACTTATTACACCTAACAAAGCAATAAACAGAAATAACAGTAACTTTTTCATAACTATATCAATTTAATTAATTACAACTCATGAATGCAAACCGTATGCCAAGTTTATATAATTATTTGATAAATAAATTTAACCGTTTTATTCTATTCTAAAACGTATATTCAGTGGAACTTATTTTAATCCTGTTATAAACTAATGGTCACTTTGAAAAAAGAAGAAGGAGAAGTGTAGATAGCCAATTCATAACTAGTCAGTTTCTAACAAACTACAAATTTAAGATTAAATAATAGTAAATTATGATTAAATACTATATTTGTAAGACATAAACAAAAAAGATGTTTTCAAAAACTTGTGAATACGGTATTCGTTCTGTAATTTATATTGCAACTCAATCTATTGATGATAAGAGAGTTAAAATTGCTGAGATTACAAAGAACTCAAATACGCCAATGGCATTTACCGCGAAAATTTTAGGTATCTTAACTAAAAATGACATTGTCCTTTCTAAAACTGGACCAAATGGAGGTTTTTACATTGATATCAATCAAATGAAAAAAATAAAACTAGGTAGAATTGTAGATGTTATAGATGGTAACAATGTATATAGTGGATGTGCGGTAGGATTACCTGAATGTAGTCATGAATCACCTTGTCCAATGCACGAAAGTTTTCATGCAGTTCGAGAGGAATTAAAACGAATTTTAAATACAACGACGATATATGATTTGGCAATAAGTGTGAAATCTGGAAAATCTATATTATCTTTGTCAGGAATAAAATAAATTAAATCAATAAAAATTAAGCATATGTGGTTTGAAAATAAAGTACAGAGTTTTGAAAACACTAGATTTGGATCAATGTCATGGATGATTATTGCTCAATGTTGCCTCGCAGGAATTGCTGGTGCAATGGCTTTATCTCATGATAGTTTTGCAGTTGTTTTTATCTTAGCAGCAGTAGCAATGGGAACGAATACAGCGTTTATTGCACAAGTATCTGGGAAATGGTGTCTAGGTACTTTCTATACAAGTATTGCTCTTAGTTCGCTAACTATTCTGTATTATTTTTTCTTCGCATAAAAGAAGCAATTATATCTAATACGAATTTATTGCTTGTTGGGTAGTTTCATAACTATCCAACATTTTTCGTATAATAAACTATCGTAATCAACCTTACCTTTCATTTACATTTAGAAATCGATGTCTGTAAGGAGTTAAGTAGTTTCTCTTTATGTAACCAACGAACTTGAAATTGAAACTTACGTTTCCATTCATATAAAAAAAGACTAATCTTATAAAAAATTAGTCTCCTCTACTCCTGAAATATTTATTGTATTACCCTCCGTAATAAGGAGCTATCATCCAGTAGACAACTACACCACTTACAGTCACATACATCCATAATGGCCATGTAATCTTCGCTAATCTTTTGTGTTTAACAAAGTCTCCGGACCAACCATATAAGTAGGTGAAAAGTATAAAAGGAACAATTATCGTACTTAATAAGATATGCGTAATTAAAATAATGAAGTAAATAGTGCGCATAATTCCTTCTCCTCCGTAAGATGTCGATTCAGATGTTGTGTGGTAGGCAATGTAACATATTAAAAATAGCAATGAAAGTGAAATACAAACCTTAATAATTGTCTTGTGTAAATAGACATTCCCTTTTTTTATGGCAACCAATGCTGCTACTAAAAGTAAAGATGTTAATCCATTGATTGTAGCGTAAATAGGTGGCAAAAACGAAAAATCATATCCTTTTACCTTTACTCCAAATAATATGGCTATAACTAAAGGTATTGCTATAGATGCAACAATAATTAATCGTCTAAATTGTTTAATTTTTTGAGGTGTAATTGTACTCATGTTTTAATAGCTTGCGTAAATCTTTCTCTAATAATTTAATTTGGTCCTTCTTTGTGCCTTCGTAAAAACCTCGCACATAACCTTCTTTGTCCACTAAGACAAACTTATCATCGTGAAGAAAATCCTCTTCAGGATCATCACTACGCTGAACGCCAACGTAAAAATAATCAAATGCTAAACCGTATGTTTCCTGTTCATCACCTGTCAAAAAAGACCAATTATTTGCAGTAATTTCTCTTTCCTTGATATACTTTCTAAATTCACTAGGAGAATCTCTTTCAGGGTCAATGGTGAAACTGACAAATTGAATTTGATCACTTAAATCTTTCGTATTGTTTGCCAATGTTTTCATATTTGAAGTCATAAATGGACAAATACTTGGACAGCGTGTAAACATAAAGTCAACAATTAAAAGCTTACCCTCAAAATCTTCTTTATGAACCCAAACAGAATCTTGATTTAGAAATTTAAACGATGGTACTTTGGGATAAATAGTGTCTGCAATTTCTCTACCATTCTCTGTGCGATAACTTACATCATATTGTCCGTAAATAGGTAAAACACGCTCTTTAGTCTGTTGATTATCGCAGGACGTAAAACCAATTGACATAATGAACATCAAACAAATAGTTAAAAAATTAATCCTTTTCATCTTTAAAATTAATGGTGTTACAATATTATAAAAATTAATTGTACAGGAGTGGTATTTACATGTTAATACCTAATAACATGAGGTCATTCAATAGAAAAAAGAATACGAAATTTTAGTTTTTAAAACGTGAAAGGAAAAACAAATAAGGGATAATTTTTCAAAAAATAGGAAAAAAACTATCTTTATAAAAAAAATAGTATCATGAAAATCAAATGGGCAATTGCTTTTATCTTTCTATCATTCTCTTTGATAGCTCAAAAGGAATTAACGTTATCCGACGCTGTAATGCAACAGTATCGCCAGTTTTATCCAGAACATGTCGTTAGTTTTTCCTGGATTCCTTCCTCTTCCGAATACTCTTTTTTGGATAAATACACTAAATTAGTAAAAGGTACTGTTGGAAAAAAAGAAACGAAAGAAATACTGGATATTCAACAACTAAATGAAAAAGCAGGTGTAGATTTCAATTATTTCTCTAATTTTTCATGGCTTTCAAAAAGTGAATTCACAGTAGATGATGGGCAAAACTTTGTGCTTTATAACATTACGACGAATACGGCAAAATCATGGCAAGTAAATGGTGAAAATGCTTTAATGTTATGGAAAAACAAAGCAATTGCTTATACGGTTGATAATAACATTCGACTAGGTTATAATGGAGAAGATATTGCTATAACAAATCACACATCGAAAGAAATCGTGTCAGGTCAAGCCATTGCTCGAAGTGAGTTTGGTATCACTGGTGGTTTGTTCTGGTCTGAAAATGGAAACTTCTTAGCTTTCTACGAAAAAGACGAAAGTGAGGTTCACAACTACCCACTATTAGATATTACAAAAACTCCTGGAGAATTGAAATCGATTAAGTATCCAATGGCAGGGCAAAAATCAGAAAAGCCAGCGGTTGGAATTTTTGACTTGACAACTAAAAAATTAGTTTATATCCGCCCAAGAGGAAATGAAGATGATTATTTGACGAATGTTGCTTTTACAAAAGATGAGAAATATGTAGTGATTGCCGAATTAAACCGCCAACAAAATCACATGCACCTTAATTTATATGAAGCTAAAACAGGTGATTTTATCCGAACGCTTTTTGAAGAACAAAATGCGAAATGGGTAGAACCAGAATTCCCTCCTTACTTTCTGAATGCTACAAATGACTTTATTTGGCTAAGCGAACGAGATGGATATCAAAACCTTTATTTATACGACATCAATGGAAAATTAAAGAAGCAATTAACTGCAAATAAGTTTCCAACTAAAGAAATACTTGGAGTATCAACAAAGGGAGATGCCATCTATTATACAGCAACAGGTCCCGAAGCAATTAACACGTTGGTTTATAAAGTTAGCTTAACTGGAAAGCAAACATTAATGACGAGCGCAGAAGGTACACATAATGTGATTGTTTCACCTGATCACAACTATTTATTTGATCAATATTCTACCATTAGAACTCCTAATATAGCCGCTATATTAGATAAAAGTGGGAATGAGAAACAACGATTAATAACAGGTACGAATAAATTAGCTGATTATAAAATAGGAAAAACAATTGTTCGAACGATTCCTATTAATGGTATTGAAGAATATGCTCGTATTATCTACCCAAGTGATTTCGATTCAACAAAAAAATATCCTGTTTTAGTCTATGTTTATGGAGGTCCTCACGCACAACTGATTACAAACTCATGGTATGCTGGATCAAGTCTTTGGATGAATTGGATGGCAGAACAAGGATATATTGTCTTCACCGTTGATAATCGTGGTTCTGCAAATAGAGGGTTTGAATTTGAAAACGTCATTCATCGTGAATTAGGGAAATACGAGATGGCTGATCAAGTAGCCGCTTTAGATTGGTTAAGGAAGAAAAGCTATATTGATGATAGCCGAATTGCTGTTCACGGATGGTCATTTGGTGGATTTATGACGACTAATTTAATGTTAACGTATCCAGATGCTTTTAAAGTAGGTGTTGCTGGCGGACCTGTAACAAACTGGCGCTTCTATGAGGTAATGTACGGTGAGCGCTACATGGATATGCCAGATGAAAACCCAGAAGGTTATGAAAAAACAACTTTAGTGAATAAGGTGAATAATTTAAAAGGTAAGTTATTATTAATCCACGGAACCGTAGATGATGTCGTAGTGATGCAACATAATCTAACCTTAATAAAGGCATTTGTCGAAGCAGGTAAGCAGATGGATTTCTTTCCATATCCAATGCATAAACACAATGTTATGGGGAAAGACCGTGTACATTTAATGACGAAAGTTTTAAATTACATTTTAGAGAACAACAAATAGAATTCTAAAATACAAAGACATTGACTGTCTTAAATAAAAAAAAGCCTCTGTTATTTTTACCTAAATAAAAACAACAGAGGCTTTTTTATGCCCTAAAAGTAGAGCGATTCGAATTCATTATTCTTCAATATTAATATCGTATTTCTTTAAGAAAGCATTATACGCCATTCGTACATCTTTAATCTGATTCAGTAATTCTTGCTTTTCTTGACGATTGGTCTTATCAGTTTTAATTTGGTCTTCTAAGGATTTCTCTTGCGTTTGTAATTCTTGAGTTACATCGACCATGATACTCGCAAGATGTGTTTTGTATCTACCAGTAGAAGTATAAACCTCATCTACCACACTAACGTAATTTTTCAAATTAGTTAAGTTGCTCGAAAAAGAATAATAGCCGTAATAGATAAGTGCATCCCATTTCTCTCTATTGGTACTATTTTCATATAGATTTTTAAAGAAATTTATTTTATTTGGGATACGATTTTGAATATAATATAGAGCTACTTGAAAGTTAATATCACTCGAAGCATGTTTTTTACTAAACTCCTCAATTATAGTTGGCGCTTGATCGGGAGCTAATTCAAGATAATGTTCTAATATGGATGCCAAAACAGCATAAGATTGCTCTTTCGCAGTGATATCATCTAATAATTGGATTTTTTGAACGTCTGGTATCGATGATCCCATCACTAACCCCAAAGCTGATTTGCGCACTTCGAATTGCGTTCCGTTCTTAGCGATATTTTCAATTGTTTGTATATCGGCATAATCACCCAATTCTTTGCTATACGTTAAATAATTTAATTCATCTAAAACGGCTATTTGTGTTCCATAGAAAGGATCCTTCAATGCTTTAGTGACAAAATCTTTTACTAATTTCTTATCCTTCACAGTCGTTAGATAACCATTTATCGCTTCCTTTTTAGACAGATAATTGTCTGAGGCATTGAATTGATTCAACCAAAATTCAGGAGTTGATGTGAAATTATAGTGTCCTAACAACGATTTATCAGGATCAATAATAATAGTTTTCAATTTACCTTTTATATCCAAAGTAACCGTTTGACTTGCATCCGTTATTTTAAACTTCTGTATGTGCTCACCTGCATCATCTATGAATTTAACCACCATTGGAATGACAAAAGTTTGCCAAGTTGTTTGTTGAGCAAATGTTAGATTCACTTTTGTCTTTTCGTAATTATAATTGAACGTTATTACTACATCTGGATGACCTGCGCCTAAAAACCACTCGTTGAAAAACCAGTTTAAATCTTCCCCACAAATAGCTTCGAAAGCAATTCTTAAATCATTATACTCGGCAGTTTTGTATGCGTGATTAGTTAAGTAAAGATTTAATCCCGCAAAGAAAGCATCGTCTCCGAGATACGCTCTCAATTGGTGTAATATCGCACCACCTTTATTGTAGGAATGTGCGTCAAAAAGGTCATCTCGATGTTTATAATCAAACCAAATCAGATTATGAAAACCACCAGTATTAAAATAACTTTCGACTTCATCTTCCATATTGTATTGCGCCACATCTTTACCATATTCATGTTCGTCCCATAAATATTGTGAGTAATTGGCAAAAGATTCATTCAACGGTAAGTTTGACCATGATTCAGCAGTGACAAGGTCTCCAAACCAATGGTGAAATAATTCGTGAGCAATCACTGATTCATCCGTTTTATCTGCTAATTCTCGATCGGTTTTATAAACGAAATCACCAAAAACAACCGCACCTGTATTTTCCATCGCACCTGAAACATATTCACGCACCACAATTTGATGGTATTTGTCCCACTGATAATCGACCCCTAACAAGTTAGAGAAAAATTCAATCATCTTAGGCGTTTTACCAAAAATTGCTTTTGCTTGATCGTTCCATTCTGGCTCGACGTAATAATCGACTGGAATTTTTGTTCCATCTTTCTTCGTGTAGAAATCTTGTGTAACAGCAAATTCACCAATAGCAATCATGAATAGATAAGTGCTATGTGCTTTCTCTTGTTTCCAATAATCGGTACGTGTTCCATCACTATTTTCAGTAGACGACATGAGTTTACCATTTGAAAGCGTCTTGTATTTTTTATCAACAGTTAAATATACTTCTTGTGCTGTTTTAGAATTAGGACTGTCAATCGTTGGAAACCAAACAGAATTGCTTTCAGTTTCTCCTTGTGTCCAAATTTGAGGCATATAACCATTCTCTTCATTTTCTGGATTAATGAAATACAAACCTTTATCACTCGTAATAGCACTTCCTCCTTCCGTAACACGCTCATTAGGTTTCGCTACGTAATCGATTACAATTGTATAAGACTCGTTACGTGTGTAGGTTTTATCCAACATGATTTTTAAAAAATCATTTTTATAGGTATACGTTAAAAGCTTCCCTCCTATTGCAACAGAATTGATGGCCATTCCCTTTGCATCTAAAATCAAACTATCGGATGGATAAAAATGAGGTTTCGCTGTTATCGTTGCCTTTCCATACAAATAACTCTTATTCCAATCAGGCTTTAACTCTAGTTTTGTGTTGATTAAATCGGTGTAAACTGTTCGTGTGGCTTGATAATCTTCGTAACTTATTGTGCTTTGTTCTGAATCTGGAGAAGAAAGCATATCATAATCCTCAGGATTATACGATCCCAAATCAAAAGCTCCGTGTTTATTCGAACAAGAAAAAGCGAATAAAAGCGAAATAAATACGGGAATAAAAAAAGGAATTTTTCTCATTTATGTTGCGTAATATTTATTTTCAAAGATACTATTCTAATTCACACTTTAATTCTATATTTTTGTGAAATATAAAATTTACCTGATGAAAAGCAATAATTGGAAGATAGACGGAAAATCTGAAGTAGTAAGTTCTGGAGCAACTGTTAAGTGGACAGATGATACCTTTTTTAAAATTCATCATCAAGGGAAAACATTCCTAGGAGAAATAATTGAAGAAAAACTAGAAGAGCGTACGTTGAAAGTAAAAGTAAATCATCGTGAATTCACCATCTACAAAGAGGGCTCTTTAGATCAGTTAATCGAGGAACTAGGGTTAAACAAACCCATTGTAAGAAAGCTACAAGTTTTAAAAGCACCTATGCCAGGACGTGTTGTATTGATAACTGTAGAAGTGGGACAAGAAGTAGAAGTAGGAAGTGCTTTACTAACGTTAGAAGCCATGAAAATGGAAAACGTATTGAAATCAGAAGGTATTGGAACAGTTAAATCGATTGATGTAACTCCAGACACTGTTGTTGATAAAGGTGCGGTACTTATATCCTTCGAATAAATCGAATAAAAAACTCAATCAATACACATAAAAAAATGCAGTTAACAAATGTTAACTGCATTTTTATTTAAGTCTAAAATAGATTATTCAATAACCAACTTAACGGTTTCCTCTTTGTTATTTTGCATTACTTTTACGAAGTAAATTCCAGTTTCCAATGACTCAGTAGAAAAACTAACCGCATCAAGTTCTGTAAATATTGTTTTAACCACTTTACCTTCAGTATTGTAAATGTGAATGTTTTTACCTCCAACTTCTGATAAGTTAGAAACAGTTACATTTCCTTTTGCAGGATTTGGATACACATCAAAAGATGTAACAACAGATACCATTGGTAATCCAGTTGTTTGACAGTCTTCTATGATAATTCTGTAACCCGTGAAAACTTGTGGTTGATCCATTGCTGGTAATGGTGAAATAGTCACATTCGCCATAAGGAAAAATGTTAATCCAAATGTATCTACTATGTTGCAAGTTCCTGTAATAATCGCACAACCATCTGATTGACCAGGAAAGGAACAACTTGTTGGGTTACATGCATAATTTAATCCTGTCGGCATACCTTGAACACTATCAATTTTAATATAATTGAATTTAGCGGTAACTGGAACATTGTTGTATACTATGTTAGTATCTTCAGGAACTCTCACGGAAACCACTTGTGTGTATGGAACACCTTTACATCCTTTTACAAGATTTGTAATTGTATCTGGATAAATTCCGTTACCAAATTCTGGCCCTGGTGTACACTGAGCAGAAGCTACTGCTGACAAACCCATTATAAATGAGCATACTAGTAAAATTTTTTTCATAGTTTTTAATTTATTGTTATTACAAATCTATTTAAAAAAGTAATAGAACACTACAATAGTGACATAAAAATTAAATCATATTTCAAATAATACCTCATCGTAGATATATTCACCGCTATCTAACAACCTCTATCAACTACATTTATAGGCACTGGATGGAAGAGAGTTAATTAAACCATTTATTTCCAATTGTAGTAGTATACCGAATAAATCATCAGAAAGATGCTGAAAATGAATCATTAAATCATCTCTTTTGACTTCTTTCAGTTTTTTGATATAGTAATAAATTTCTTTTTCAGTATCGTTCAAATTAATAGACTGATCAAATAAAGAAGGTTGATTAGCTGCACTCGTACCTTTTTTTACCTCTTTCCAATTCATAAACTCGAGAAATTCTTCACCCGAATTTATCAACATTGCTTTATTCTGCTTAATTAACTGATTGCAGCCTTTCGAAAATTCTTCAAAGACGCTTCCTGGAAAAGCAAAAACATCTCGATTATAACCATTGGCCATCTCAGCAGTAATCAATGACCCGCCTCTCGCACCACTTTCTACGACGATAGTAGCATCAGCTAAGCCTGCAATAATACGATTTCTCATAGGAAAATGAATTTTATCCGCACGTGTATCTGGTAAAAACTCAGAAATAAGACCGCCATTTTCTAACATATCTTGTGCAATACCACGATGAGCTGCTGGATACATGATATCCATTCCATGACCTAACACACCCACTGTCGGAATGTCATTTTTCATACATAGTTCATGTACATAGACATCAACTCCATATGCTAAACCACTAACGACTAGAATATTTTTATCTTTGAATGAGGAAATGAGATTCTCACAAAGTGCCCTTCCATAGTGCGTTATGTTTCGAGTACCTACAATCGCAACTACCTTACTGGAATTCAAGTCAAAATTCCCCTTTTTATAGAGTGTTATTGGTGCATCATGACATTCTAATAAACGTTGTGGATATTTTTTTTCTTTAAGGAATAAGATTTCCATCTTATCATCCGAGAAATACTTCATATAGTCTTGAGCTAAAAGCAATGCTTCTTCTCTTTTTTTTATATTAGCAAAAGCATATTTTATGTCATTAGAAAAACTAGATAAGTTTCTCTCGGAAAAGAATTCATCTAAAGTTTCAGCGTTATCTAATAGATGACGCAATCGTTTATTGCTCGATGTCTTCAAAATTGACAAAGCAATTTGTTGTTTTAAAAAAGTAGATTCCAAAATTAATTTTTATATTCGGCCAATTAAATATATGAAAAACCAATCTATGAAACAATTAATATTCATACTTTTTTTATCATTTCCGTTTACTTTCTTTTCACAGAAGATTTCTGGTTTTTTAAAAGAAAACAAAACAAACATTCCTGCAGTTGGTGTTGCTATTAGTACATCAGAGGGACAAACAACTTTTACAGGTGCGGAAGGTGAGTTTGAATTTGAAGTGAAATCTTTCCCAGTGATATTAATAATTTCTAGCGAAGAATATCAAAGTGAAGATATAGTAGTCAGTGAACCAAAAATAGTTACCATACTTGTCACACCAATTAAAGTGGAAAATATCGAAGATGTAGTAGTTTCTGCTTCTAGAAGAAAGGAGAAAATCGAGGATGTTTCTATTTCCATGGATGTTTTAAAACCAGAATTAATCAATAATAAAGGATATACTAAAATTGACGATGCATTAGGGCAAACTCCAGGAGTCTATTCTATGGACGGCCAAGTATCGATTCGAGGTGGTAGTGGATTTTCTTACGGCGCAGGGTCGAGGGTACTCCTTTTATGGAATGGAATACCCATGCTTTCAGCTGACGTTGGAGATGCTAAATGGAATACCGTACCCATGGAATTACTTTCTAGCCTGGAAGTAATCAAAGGAGCTTCTTCCGTGTTATATGGTAGTGGTGCTTTGAATGGAATTATTTCTGTGAGTGAGATTGTACCTACTGAAAAACCGTACTACAATGCGAAAGTTCAATTTGGAATTTATGACAATCCAAAACGAATGAGTTTGAGAAGCGATAAGCCTAAAGTTTTTGAATTAGCAGAATTTGCCCATGGTCAGAAAAAAGGAAATTTATTCTATAATATAGCACTTAATCTATTTAATAATGATGGATTCCGAGAAGGTGAAATTGAAAAGAGAGCCCGAATAACAGGTTCTGTCGGGTATAACTTCCAGAAAGTAAGAGGACTACAAGCTGGTATAGGAATTTCAATGCATTTTCATCGCATTGGTAGTTTTATTATTTGGGAAAGTGATTCTTTAGCGTATCGTCCAAAAGGAGGCTCGGATTATAACAATCCTGCATCTACTCTATCAATGATGAATGGACAACGCATTATGGTGGATCCTTACCTTAAATATGTCGGTAAGAATAATACCAAACACATATTAAAGACGCGTGTGTACACCACCAGAAATCAAAGCCTTTCAAACGCTTTACAAAGTTCTTTGGGAACTTCTTATTACGCCGATTATTTATTCCAAAAAGACTTCGGTAAAGTTTTCAACATAAGCACAGGATTGACTTACACAAGGACACAAGTCAGTGCGAGTCTATTTGGAGAACATCATTCAGACAACGCTGCAGCATATATACAGTCAGAATTCAAGTTTGGAAAATTTGCCTTAAGTGGAGGAATGCGACTTGAATATTTCAAACAAGATGGTGCACCAGTCGATTCATATTTTTACCTCAACAAAGACTCTACATCCAAAATTCCCGTCAATCCAATATTTCGTGCTGCATTAACATACAAGCCATTTGAATCCACCATCATTCGTGCGTCATTTGGTCAAGGTGTGCGTTACCCAGCAACATCCGAACGTTATGTTTCGACTTCTGTAGGACCATTGAACATTTTTCCAAATCCTTCTTTACAGAAAGAACAAGGATTTGCAGGTGAAATTGGCATCAAGCAAGTCTTCAAAATAAGCAACTGGAAAGGTATGTTAGATTTAGCGGGATTCATTAATGAATATAAAAACATGACTGAATTCACCTTTGGTGTTTACAATCCAGCTGATGTAAAACTTACTACTGACCCGAATGCGAAAGGATATTTCTTAAACTGGGTTGGTTTTAGAGCAGAAAATGCAGAACAAACTCGTATCCTAGGTGCGGAAATCACATTTGCTTCGGAAGGAAAAATAGGAGATGTCACATTAAGAACTTTACTGGGTTACAATTACATTAATCCCATAAGTTTAAATAACGATTCAACGTATAAAGCTAATTTCTCAGATACCACTACCAATATGTTGAAATACCGTTTTAATCACCTAGCAAAAGGAGATATAGAGGTCGAATACAAGGGCGTTAGCATTGGTATTTCAGGACGATACAATAGCTTTATGAAAAATGTGGACCGTGTCTTCGAAGATGGTGTGTTAGGTGTTCAAATTTTAGATGGTCTGAAGGAATACCGTCAAAAATACAATAAAGGTGCTTTAATATTTGACGCCAGAATCGGCTATGAATTTAAAAAACATTATCGCTTGAGTGTAATGGTGAACAACGTTTTCAATGTTGAATATTCAAGTCGCCCAGGAGATGTAAGAGAGCCAAGAACATTCATGACACAACTTCAAATTAAATTTTAGAAAGGTGAAAGTTTTAGGTATCATTCCTGCTAGATATAGTTCATCCCGTTTCCCCGGAAAGCCACTAATAGACTTGAAGGGTAAATCAATGATTCAACGTGTATATGAAGGGACCGCAAAGTCATCATTGATTGATCAATTAATTGTGGCAACAGATGATGAAAGAATCTACGATCATGTGAAGAGCTTTGGTGGAAAGGTAATGATGACTTCCTCCGACCATACAACCGGAACCGATAGATGTGGAGAGGTAGCGCATCAATTTCCAGATTACGATGTCATTATCAACATTCAAGGAGATGAACCCTTGGTTGATTACCATCAATTAGAAGAATTAATTCAGCTTTTTGAAAATCCAAATACCCAAATAGGTACACTTGGTATTCAGTTGACAGATAAAGCTGATTTAACAAACGAAAATCGCATTAAGATTGTATTAAATCACAAAAATCAAGCGCTTTATTTTTCACGAAGTGCGATTCCAAATAATCAAAAGTATAAAGGAAATGCCTTTTTAGAAGGTTTATTTCTAAGACACATCGGCTTGTACGGCTTTCGAAGAGATATCTTAATGGAGCTGATTAACTTAAAAATCACTTCTTTAGAAACAATTGAATCACTTGAGCAATTGCGATGGTTGTATTATGGCTATATTATTAATGTTGCAAAAACAACGATAGAGACACCTAACATTGATTCTCCTGAAGACATTGAACTTGTATTAAAGTTTATATCTTAAGGGACGATTTTAACCTTTACAGCTTGTAAAATCTCATACGTGTTTTTATTCATCACATACACAACGACATGGCAGTTCGCAGGATCAAAATTCGCAGGAATCTGATAGCTATAATCGAATTGAAAATTTCCATCTGTGTCAGCAGTCTTACTTGAAACAGCTTGTCCAAAAGGCGCATTATCTAAGGTACTCCTCAAGGTATTATGAAAAACATAAGCGTCATCATGCTGCCCTCCAGGTAATTTTTGTTTCCCAATAAACTTATTCTCAATAAACTGAGTGACAATCTTTAAATCTTCTATATTCTCATTCTTAGGATCTATCAAAGCATGAACAAATAACCCTTTCGTTGCATCAAAATAATTAGCCTTTGCAGCTAACGAAACCTTTAGATTATTCTCCGTTTTAACTTGAGTCACTAGATTGTTCCAGTCACCCGCATTTTGAAACATTAATCCACTAAATCTAACACGGCTAATTGTTCCTGCGGGATTGGCATCAAAACCGTAGCCACTATAAAAAGTTTGTCCGTATTCAACGGCGGTCTCATTGGCGAAATTCTCCGTATACTCTCCATCTGTCTCTTGAAAAGGCCCCATTCCACCTGGAGAAGTATGAATAGAAATAACAAATACACGATTAGAATCTGCTTCTTCAATATCATTTGCTATCGTCGCTGCAGCTGGGCAAAAGACACATTTATGTCCCGTATAATCTTCCAGAACAATATTTCTATTCGCACTAAAGCCATCCGAAAAATCTGGCCATGGATAATCATTCCAATTACCTGGATATAGCGAAGTATTTAATTCGATTGCTGGCCCTTTTGGATAAGGATTTTCTATTTTATCGCAACTCAAGAAAAAGAGAGTTGCCACTAAAAGTAAGATACTATTTTTCATATTCGTTTAAAAACTTTGAGTGAACATAATCGTCAAACCATTTGATGCTGGTACATATCTACAAACACCTCCAACACAGAATATTCCAGCACGCTGTCTTCCGTAAGAAACCATAATCCGACTTGATTCTCGAGTGTATCCAAACGCACCAACAATGTGATGTAACTTTCTTGTTTTATCAGGATTTCCAAAATTATATTGGTCAATAACGCTGACAAACCAATGAGGAGAAATGGTGTACTCTAACACTATTGCTGCCCAATCACCTTTGTCTTTCTTCGTAAATAAACCTTGAATTTCAGCTCGTAAAGCATGTTTGGAATTTATTTTATAATCCAATTCAATCACTCCAATATGAGCATTAATAATTCCAATTGCGTCATTCGTGACTTTAGAAATATCGTTATTCATCTGTATATTGAAATAAGATAAAGACACCCCAAAATGTTTATTAAACTTACGAGAAATTTTAATGTTTAAATCTTGCCAATATTTTTCATTGCTCTTATCAAATAAATTAGCTTTGTACAACACTCTAGAGGAATCCATTCCATATCCAGTTGTATGATGAATTGGCGCATAAGATGTGGAAAAATTCAGTTCGATTGGCATTCCATATTTCCCCCCAACTTTACTTCCTCTTTTTACTGTATAAATTACTTCTCCTTGAAAAGCTACTTCTCCCATCGGTTGAGTTGCATAAGGATAAAGTGTCGCTACCAGATTATAAGTATGTGTTTTTGTTAAAGCAGGTAAATAATTAACGAAAACGTCTTGTAGTGTTTTTGTTCGGTCAGAGCGAAAACTCATATTTTCCACCGACTTTGCCGAAAATAGAATACCTAATCCTTTTCTGGAATAGCCCAAATTAATCAAAGCAGCTTGTCCTGTATTGTAACTATAACCGTTGTCTACTGAAGGATCGTTCTCCTTTCGAGCATAATCCAAATTAAGTGTAAAACCTTTGTATATGGCTCCTATTCTAGCACCATATGAACCGACATTTTGAGGTAAAATAAATTCCTCATTGTCATCTTTTTGATATTTACTCACAAATGAGCTAGCAATAGTGAAACCTACTCCTTTTTCTTCAATTTTCTTAAAGATATCACCTAGAGAGAATTCTATGTAAAGACCTCTAGTCACTCCTGGAGATTTGATCACTTTACCACCCGTAAAACTCAATCGCTGATTACCGTAAACACCTTTAACTGTAATTCCTTTGTAAGGTGTTAATTTCAACCGTATACCATCTAAAGCATTGTCATAACCTAAAGCTCGATCCTCATAAGCACGTAATAAAATCCCTGAGCCAAATTGTTCATAGATAGTTCCAATTTGAACATCTACAAAATCGTTTCCCCAACCGACATATCGCATTCCCAGACCTGTTCCATCAAAACGATCAGGATAGCCTTGAATTCTTGGTAAATAAGATTCTAAACGGACACCTGCACGAAAGCCAGCGTAATTTGCATAAACATTTGCATAAGCATTTAATAGCGCTTTTGAATCTGGCTGAACAGCACCGATGATGGAATCTGTATTCAAATATTGAAAATTAGTTTCAACGTTTCCTTTAATTGAAAAGTCCTTTTGACTATATAAAGAAGTTTGAAAAAGGAAAAAAGATCCTATAAATAGACCAATAACTTGCTTCATTACTTTATTTTAAGTATTTCTTCATAGAGTTTATCTTCATCACCTGGTGAATAACTATTATGTGTATAAACAATATTACCTTCCTTATCAATTAAGAACGTATGAGGAATAATATTGACACCCATTGTACGCTTAAAGTCACCATTTGGATCTAATAAGACAACATAATCCCATCCTTTACCATTTACGTATGTTGGCACACGTGCCTTTGTCTTTTCATCGTCAATAGAAACAGCAACAAGCGTTACATTTGTCTCATCTTGCCAATCAACATAAAGTTCGTTAATAGCCTCTAACTCTTTTTTACACGGTGCACACCAAGTAGCCCAAAAACTAATGATAACAGGACCGTTTTTAGTTAAATCATTAATATTCACCATATTTCCGTTAATATCTTTTAACTCAAACTCTGGTAATTTTTCTAGTACATCTTGAGAGAACCCTATAACTGGAACAATTATTGCTAATACTATAAAAAATAAATTTCTCATAAAGTTTTTCTTTAGGGTCGCAAAGTATAAAAAAAAGAGTACATTTGGTATAATTGTAATTAATTAACGAGTTGTTATTATGAAAAAAAGTTACATCTATATATTACTTATTATTACTTTAATTTCATCTGCACTTTTTGGACAGATAGAAATATATGATAATAACTCCACAACAAATGTTGCAGGTCAGACTATCACCATTGCTCTATATAACGCAGAGTATGAAGGCTATATATATGTCAAAAACACATCTAATAGAACGGAAGAATATAAATTAGTAAGAAAGCAATTAGCTCCTATTGATTTTAATCTTTCTGAGCAACTTTGCTTTGGAGCTGTTGGAGGTCTTGGAAATTGCTATGATGTATCTACAGATTTAGATAGGTATGAATTTCCTACGCCACTTACTCTAGAACAAGGTAAGCAAGGAATGATAGAATACATCTTTGGAGATTATGACATTCCTATTGAAGTAAATTACAGATACTATATTACCAATACACTTGGAGAATATATTGATTCCATTGACTTAAAAGCAGTAGGAAGTTTAGGCGTAAAAGAAATGGCAAAAGCTGTAAACATTACAGTATCTAGCTATCCTAATCCCGCATCAAACATAATTACGGTAAATGTTAATGGTTCAAATGATAATCTTATTAAGATTGTTGATGTATTAGGTAAAACTATTTATGTAGAAAAAATTGGGGCTTCAAAAAAAGTGGATGTATCAAATTTAAGTAATGGAGTTTACATCTTGAAAGTAGCAACTGCAAACGGCACACCTTTACAAAGTAAGCGTATCGTTGTTAAACATTAAATAAAGAATTGGTTTAGGAAGGATTTGTTAACGCAAATCCTTTTTTTATTCCCTATATTATAGATATTCTTATATTGATTTGTTTTCGATTGAAAAGATATATTCCAATTACTAGTTACCTATCTGTGTCATTAAATAAATTGCTCCTCTAGTTATTCGATAGGTTTAGTATTTATCTCTATATGCTATCAGAGAAGTTACTCTCAACACGATTGTAAGCAAACATTCCCGATAAGAACAAGCCCGTCATAATAACGAAATTGACTATCCAAATCCACTTAAACTCACCAAAGTCAAATAAGGACCAGCGCCATGATTGAACAACATTAGACATTGGATTAAGGTCTAATAAATAGGCGTATTGTTGTGGTAAAATGTTTTCATCAAAAAAGATAGGTGAAATCCAAATTCCAAAATAAAGGATAAATGGAATGAGATGCAGTAAATCACGCTTTTTATAAGCAAAAACAGAAAACCAAAATACAAGTGAAAGTCCACAAATTGTGTTGAATATCAAAACCATTGGTAAGAAAATAACCTTCCAAGAAAGTGTTTGTCCATAATAGAGTAATAGTGGAATTAATATTAACAAGCTAACGGCTAATTCTATCAAAGCAATAATCATTTTTGAAAATGGAATGATACTTTTCGGAAAGTAAATCTTCTTGATTAAATGTGCTGATTCTTGTAAACCAAATACACCTGAGTTAACGATATATGTAAAGTAATTCCAACCTAACAAACCACTCAAAACATATACGGCATAAGGAATACCTTCCGTTTCCCACTGGAGTAAAAAGCCAAAGAAGAAAGTAAATATAAATAATGCGGTCAACGGTTGAAGTAAGGTCCATCCCAAACCAATAGCCGTCTGTGCGTACTTTACTTGTAAATCTCTTTTTGCAAAAACCCAAATAAGATTCCTATACTTCCAAATTTTACGAAAATAATCACCGAAGCTATCGACTTCGGAACTCATCACATGTACGTCGTCAATTTCTGCCATCCAAATACAAATTTATGAATTCACTTATAGTCGAAATATCCTTATCTTCCAAATTGACGTGTAAAGGTAAACGAAGTAATCTTCCAGAAACTGAAGTAGTTGTAGGTAAATCAACTATACCATATTTCTGGCCCATTGTTGAACTGTGTAAAGGTATATAATGAAATATTGCTTCTATTCCTTTCTCTTTCAATAGCTGCATGAGCGTATCTCTTCCAGTGTTGGAGGGCATTAGTAAATAGAACAAATGAATATTGTCTTCTAGTTTACTTTCCGGCAACATTTTTACGTCATGCTTTTCAAGCGTTTTAAGTTGCCGAAAATAAGCCTTAGAGATAGCTTTTCGTTTACTGAACAGTGTTTCTTCGTGAAGTAAGTTGTCGTATAACGTGACAGCATTCAATTCATTCATTTGATATTTTGATCCAACACTCACCCATTCATAATACGGCTTATTCTGTTGCATAAACTGCGTTCTATCCGTTCCAATATGATAAATGTTATCCAATCTATTTTGATAATCAGAACGATTACATATTAACAAGCCTCCTTGTATAGCTGATATTTGCTTGGTAATGTCAAAACTAATCACTCCAAAATCACCAATTGTACCAAGTGGCTTTCCATCGTAATAATTTCCTAAAGCCATGGCAGCATCTTCGATTAAAAACAAATCATATTTCTCACATAATTGCTTTAAAAAATTTAGATCCGTCGCATGACCTGCATAATGCGTAATAACAATTGCTTTTGTTCTTTTGGTGATTTTCTCTTCGATTTTATTGACGTCAAGGTTAAAATCTTCTTCAGAAATATCTACAAAAACAGGATGCGCTCCGTGATTCACAAAAGCATTGGCAGTAGAAACAAACGTAAAAGAAGATAAAATAACCTCATCCCCAGGCTGAATCTGTATTGCTTTTGCAATCATCTCCAACGCTCCAGTTGCGGAATGTGTCAACCATAAAGACGAAGTTGAAAATCGCTTTTTCAATAATTCTAATGACAATAAAGAATACTTTTTCGTTCGAAAATAGTCGTAGTTCGAAAATAAATCCTCGATGTAATCTAAATAATTAATAGATTTGAAGATATCATTAAATTTAATTTTCATTTGTCGCGTCTCGTTCATATAATCAACCCCGTAAAGTTAAGTGAAAAATCGGAATTAAGTGTCGTTCAGCCAATCACTTTTCAAAGTATGCTGGTGGCAAAAGATTTAGCGAAAGTAAATGTGCAAATCGTAACCACCCAATACGAAGAAGATACAGCGATAATTCCAAGTGAATTTAGACAATTGACTAATTTAGAACGTTCTGTACTGGATGTCAATTCTACTTTAAAGAAAAGAAAACTTCCATTAATCAACGATATTTTACAAAAACTAAAAGAAGTAGAGAATAGTGACTATTACATTTTTACAAATGTTGATATTGCCGTCATGCCTTTCTTTTACGACTCTATTCATCAGATGATTGAGTTAGGACACGATGCGATCATCATCAATAGAAGAAGATTAAAATCCACCTATTCTAAAGTAGAGGAACTTCCATTAATGTATGCTGATTTAGGAAAATCACATCCTGGCTTTGATTGTTTTGTTTTTCATAAAGATTTACTCGATAAGTTCATTCTCCATGATATTTGTATCGGTATTTCCTTTTTAGAGGTGAGTTTGATTCACAATTTACTAGCTTTTGCTGAGAAGCCCTTATACGTTCCAGATGCTCATCTCACTTTTCATATTGGAATGGATGTATTAGTCCCGAGAAAGAGTAATCCTTTTTACTGGCACAATAGAAAAGTCTATTTTGAAAAAATTCAACCTCAACTAAAGTCGTTGTTTGATCTCCAGAAGTTCCCTTATGCAAATGAGCGATTAGTTAAAAGAACATTGAAACATGCATTAAATCCAAGTTTATTTACCCGGAATTATTTGCAAATGGAAGTGAAAAATTGGAGGAAGTCAATCACAAACAAGTTCAACGAATGGCGCTGGAATTTTCTACAGAGATAAATGGTTGACTCTATTAAAGAAATTCTCTAGGATATCATTACCCCCTTTTTTCCTAACTCTTCGACAAAAATCATATTTTCTTCCTTGATACTATCGGGTAGGAAAATAAACTTCTTATCATACATTTTTTCATTCACCCAGAAACTTAAAAAATACTCATTCGACAAACCAAAAACATCGGGCATAATTAACTCGATTTTAGCCACCTCTCCAGGTAAAAGCACTTCCAAACAATGTCTTAACATAGATGTACGAATGACTTCTCCTGTCTCTTCATTTTTACCATAACCTTGACTAGTGACGATGATTCCTTCCATAATATCATCTCTAAGATTTAATAAATAAACATCATAGCTAGTACCATCATGCTCAGATGTAATTACAAAAGCTACATTTTCAACTTTCGGTACGATAATATCTTTCTTCATGGTTATTTTAGAATACGATTTGCGATTTTTAAATACGTGAAAAAGTCTTTGGGGTGACCCACTTTTAAAAGATCATTTTTGGCTGTTTCCATCGTTATATTTTCATCTCTTTTCATTCCAGTTCGAACGATAATTACATTTTCAGATGGTATAGAAATAATATATTGACCTAAAATTCCACGACAATAGTACACTGGATTATTCACTCTTGGATACATCCAAATTTGGAAACCATAGCGTGTGTTTGGTATTCCCTCATAAGTGGTCAACGGTGCTGGAGAAAGAAATTCGTCCATGTATTTTTTGGAAATAATCGTTTGACCATTCCAATCACCTTTGTTTAGAATCAATCGTCCTAATTTGGCAAAGTCGTGTGTAGTTGCATACAAACAGCAGAATGCTTTCTCATCTCCATCTTTTTTATCTAGACTCCAATAAGCGTCATTCTCCGTTCCTATTTTCATCCACAATTTTTCGGAAGCATATTCACTCACTGTTTTCCCTGTTGCTCTTTGAATGATGAATCCTAACAATTGTGAATTACCACTTTGATAGTTAAATATTTTTCCTGGAGTTGATATTAATTTCTGATGTATAGTTAATCCTAATAAATCACTTCCATAATAAGAAGTAGCATTATCCGAAAAAGGATTTTTACCGCTTTCTTCCCAGCTTAATCCAGATGACATAGTCAACAAATCGCGAATGGTTACGACTTCCTTTCCTCCTTCTTTAAATTCAGGAATGTAGTTAATCACTGGCTCATCTACTGACTTAATCTTCCCTTCATCAATGGCACAACCTATCAACAATCCAATCACTGTTTTCGCAGCAGAAAAACTATTTGTGTGAGCCGTATCACTCCGTTCATCAAAGTATTTCTCCAACAAAATAGAATCGTTTCGAATCACAATAAAAGAGTGTGTTTCTAACTTTTGAAAATAATCAATTTCTGCTGGTGTTAAATTTGAGTGCGCATTTGTCTTTATGAAATTAAAAGGTTCATCTGCCTTTTTAACTGTCCGATTATGAAAAATATTTAAGTCATAAATTCCAGGACCTGTTTTACCTTGAAGATAGGTATTCCAAACTCCCTTATACAAGTAGAAGCGACCACTCAATATCACAATTAAATTAAGGGCCACCAAAAGGATAACCAAAAATTTAAACGCTATTTTAATTCTTTTTTTCAAAGTTCAAATTCAAAATTAAATAAGGTTGACATCTTCGTTTTTAAAATTTCCTCCACTTCATTCATTGGTACTTTCCTTCCCAATTCTTTTTCTAATGAAGTGACGCCTTTATCATCAATACCACAAGGGACAATATAATTAAAATAATCCAAATTTGCATTAATATTAAATCCAATTCCATGCATTGTCACCCAACGACTAGAGCGAACACCCATAGCACATATTTTTCGTGCCGTTGGCTTGTCAGCGTCTAACCAAACACCTGTGAAACCTTCGCTTCTTCCTGCTTCAACACCGTATTCTGCTAATGTTTGAATAACGGCTTCTTCCAGATAACGCATATATTTATGAATATCCGTAAAAAAGTAATCTAAATCAAAAATAGGATACATCACTAATTGTCCAGGACCGTGATAGGTAATATCACCTCCACGATTAATTTTATAGTATGTAGCATCGACTTTCTTTAAAAATTCCTCATTTAGTAATAAATGACTAACGTCGCCACTTTTACCTAAAGTAAAAACGTGTGGATGCTCACAAAATAGCAAATAATTCTCTGTATCTGGCGTAGGTAATTCCTTCCGTTTATCTATTTTACGTTGAATATTATCAGCAAATAATTTTTCTTGATAGTCCCACGCTTCTTTGTAATCCATCAAGCCTAAATGAGTGCATTTTACCTTTGTCATAATGCTTGCAAAATTACAAATAGATTACTATTATCGCACTATATTTACGTGTCCAGTTTTGGATAAAATAATGTCTTTAACAATATCGGTATATTCAATCTTCCAAACATACGTTCCAATTGGACAAGGAAGTCCTTTGTAGGTTCCATCCCAATAATCATCAAACCCTTTAATGGTGTGAATTAGTTCTCCCCAACGGTCATAAATATCAAGTGTGATATCATCTATATTGGCACCATAAATTCTAAACACTTCATTCGTTCCATTTCCATCTGGTGTAAAAGCATTCGGAATGTACAAAAGAGGATCATAAATTACTTTGATAATATCGGTTGCAATACAGCCATTTGTGTCAATATAGGTGATGGTATATTTGTAATCTCTGTTAGGAGTCGCAAATGGCTCCAAACAATCGGTACAACTTAAATATTCAGCTGGTGACCAACTGTAAGTGCCAGGATAATTAGTTACAAGCCCTAATTGTGCTGCTTCATCGAAATAGCCATACACGTCAGGATTCGCCTGAACAATTGGCTTGGGATAGACCGTCACTTTTACGTTGGCTTTCGCTTGACAGCCGAATATATCGGTTCCTGTTACACTATAAGTTGTTGTCGCATCTGGTTTTGCAGTAACAACACTTCCTGAAAAATCGATAAATTTAACTGTTGGTATCCATGAGTAAGTTGACGCTCCACTTGCAAATAATGGTGCTGTTTGACCTGGGCAAATGGTTGTATCATTCCATGCCTTCACAATTGGGCTTATGACAGTCACGAAAACACTATCTCGAATCGTTCCGCAGGCATTAGAGAAGTCGCAATAATAATAGCGACTTTGGCTTGGTGAAAGTGAAATTGAACTTCCTTGAGTAGCGCTAATACCCATATTTGGACTCCACGTGTATGTGCTCGCTCCGCTTACTTGAACTGCTACTGACTTACCATTACAAATAGTAACACTATCAGGTATATTGGGCTGTGGTGGAGAAACAATTGTAATGTTCGTGGTGCCTTTTAGCGGACAATTATTAGGTGAAATCCCTGTAACAGTGTACATTATATCAACGGGTGGTGTTGCCGTAGGATTGGCGATTGTTGGATTATCTAAATAGGTTATTGGTGACCATATATATTGAAAAGCACCATTAGCAGAAAGTGTTATGCTACTGCCAATACATAGTGTTGTATCATTGCTAACAGAGAGACTATCTTCAAAAACATGAACTGTTGTGTAAACGGTATCAATTCCACATTCATCCCCTTGAACAATGACCATAAAATCGGTTGTTGCGGGAACTTTTGCAATAGGATTGGCAATATTAGGATCGTTTAAATAATTTGCTGGGCTCCAAGTGTAACTATTTCCACCACTCGCTTGTAATTGTTGACCGACATTGGGGCAAACAGAATCACTAGGAGCAATTGCTTCTGCTACAAATTCTTTCACAGTAACATCAAATTTTGACGTGTCAGAAATAAAACAATTTTCTTCATCTTTGACCACAAAACTAACTGTATAGGTTCCAGGACCTCCATAAGTATACGAAGGATTTAGTTGTGTGGAAGTGGACCCGTCGCCAAAGTCCCAAAAGAACGTTCCGCCAGAAGTGGTTACATTGTTAAAGGTTATCGCGTCTGGATAACATATAACAGGATTAATGTCCGTAATAGTAGTTTGAACAAATGAAATTTCAAATTTAAAAACAGCCATATTACAATTTGTGCTCTTATTTTTTGGTCCATAAACACTAGGTGTTGTTGTAAAACCGTTAGGATTACCACCACAAGCGGCACAAACAGAATGGTAAATTTTCCCACTTTTGTCAAATCGACTCGTTCCACCGTCTACATGGTTTGCACTGGAATTCATCCCTCCAATAAATGTCCCATATTTTAATCCACTTGCATCGGGTTTTAAAACAGCAATATAGAAATTACTCCCATTCGTATTCTGTTGATAAGCATCATACGAAACAGGAAGTCCAGTTGTAGAGCTTTGAGTCGCCTGACTATTGTTCATGTTGACAGAACCACCCCAACCTGCTAAATAAATGTCGTAACAATCGGAAACCAGAAAAGCTGTCGGTGAAATATCAATCCGCTTATAACCAGAACCTATTAAAGTACTCCACAATTCTGTCGAAAAAGTATTGTCGTATTTTTTAATAAATTGTCCTGAATTAAGTTGCCCGTACTTTCCTTGCGTAATCGGCATTACCCCAGCGGTCTGACCAAAAACATAAATGTTTTGAGCTAAATCAAGTTGTAAAAAGTAAATTTGATCATAAGCTGCTGTTCCTACAAACGTACCTTTTAAAAGTAGTCCATTATTATTAAACTTTGCTATAAAGCCATCTGTTCCGCCATTCGTCGTTGTTTGAATACCATTTGGAAATGTGAAATTAGCAGAAGTTGTTCCTCCAGCAACGTACACAGAACCATCGTTAACCACTTGAATAGAATAAGCCGCGTCAAATCCAGAGCCTCCTAAATATGTCGACCATAGCATATTCGATAAATTACCATTCATTTTAAAAACAACGGCATCTTGTCCTCCGTTACTCGTTGAACCTGTTCCGACAATAGGAAAATTGGTAGAATAAGTGGTGGAAGCCACGTAAACATTTCCCAATGCGTCTAAAGTAATATCTCCTCGGAATTGGTCACCGTAATTATAATTTAATGCATTCAAATTAATCCCATCATTACCCGTTCCTCCAACAAAAGTAGAAGCTAGTAGATTGGTCCCGGCAGCGTTTAATTTCAGCACATAAATATCTGATCCGGAAGGGAAACTAATATTATTTGCAGAAACGGTAGAACCTAAATTGAAAGTCGATTGAGACGCATTGGTAGTGATAGGAAAGTTATTGGATCCAGTTGTTCCAAAAACGTATATATCACCAGCTGCATTACTCACAATACTGTGTGGCGTCTCAGATGCTTTACCACCTATATAAGTTGAGTAAAGTAACTGCGTACCGTCAGTTGAGAATTTACTTATCGTCACATCTACATTTCCACCGTTGAACGAATGTCCATAAGCACCTGTGGTGGTTGGATAACTATTTCCAAAACAAATCCCTCCTCCGAAAGCATTTCCTTGTGGGTCAGGAGCGGCGGTAAATCCCCAATTATCACTGGAGGAGCCTGTAAAAGTGGAAAAAGTTAAAATAGGATCTATTACTAATGGTAAGTTCTGATTATATCCATTCGGAAATTCAAAAGAGATAACATTGTTGGTCAACTTATAACGAACAGCGACCTTAATTTTATTCCCATTGCCATCTACATTCCAAGCAATTGGAGCCGATTCTGTAACAGTACCCAATGGATGACTCATTTTAAAAGACCCATCTTTTCGTATTTCTAATTGACTGAATCCTTCATATTGAAGCTGAATTTGTTGCGCATCGGCATGAGGCTGTAAGTAGTAATTAATTTCTAAAGCTTCGTTATTTCCTAAAGTTTGAACATCAATTCCAGGATACACTTCTTTTCGGAGAACTTCAGTATAACTATAAATTTTACTTTTCCATTTACTTTGATCATTTCCCAAAAAATAACTTCGATAAAACGACGATTTATTTCCATTCTCAAACCGCGAATCTTGATTCCCGTTTAGGTATTTAATTTTAAGTGCATAATTGAAAGAGGCTTCTTCATGTGAAGCTTCTTCAACATCGTGGTGATGATTTGAATTTCGAAGTGAAATAGTGTAGCCTTCTCGGTCAAAATAAAGGTTTCCATTGGATAATTCGACGTTATACAAAATCCGTGCATCCCATTGACCATGATTGGGATGCATATAAATATCCGATGATTGCCCGAAAGAAAAAGCGGTAGCAAAAATTGAACAAATAAGAAATATTGAAAGTCTCATTTACTTTATCAAATCACTATTAAAACGGATTCATAACCAAATAGTTGTTTTGTTTCTCAACAAAAAACCAAATTTTACATAAAGATAGTCATTTTTAAGCCAATAAAAAATTGTAAGTTTGCACCAAAGAAATTTTTAGGATGAGCGACGCTATCAAACACGAATGTGGAATTGCACTACTTCGATTAAAAAAACCATTAGAATTTTATCTTGAGAAATACGGGACCGCTTTTTACGGACTAAATAAACTCTACGTCTTGATGGAAAAGCAGTTTAACCGAGGGCAAGACGGGGCAGGATTAATGAATATAAAATTCGACATGCAGCCAGGAGAGCGTTACATTTCTAGACTTCGTTCTGTCGAAAGTAAACCCGTTCAAGCTATTTTTCAGCACATTCATGAGCGTTTAAGACAAATTGGAAAAGAAGATCCTGAAAAATTAAAAGATATTGATTACTTAAAAAAGAATGCAGGATTTACTGGCGAACTATTTTTAGGCCATTTAAGATACGGGACTTCTGGAGGAAATAACATAGAAAGTTGCCATCCATTTTTACGACAAAACAATTGGATTACACGTAATTTAGCAATAGCAGGAAATTTCAACTTGACGAATGTCGATGAATTATTTGATGTTCTTGTTAACATTGGTCAACATCCAAAAGAAAAATCCGACACAGTAACGGTATTGGAAAAAATAGGGCATTTTCTGGATGAAGAAAACGATGAATTATACAGCCAATACAAGCAACTAGGTTTTAGCCAACAAGATATCTATGCTAAAATTGCACAGACATTAAATATTGAAAAAATTCTAAAACGTTCATCAAGCGATTGGGATGGAGGCTATACAATGGCAGGTGTTTTTGGACACGGAGATGCATTTATTTTGCGTGACCCTTCTGGAATTAGACCTGCTTTTTGGTATGAGAATGATGAGTTTTGTGTCGTTGCTTCTGAACGCTCTGTGATTCAAACCGCTTTCCGTTTAAAATACGAAGACATTTTAGAATTGGGTGCGGGTAATGCACTCATCATAAAGAAAAGTGGCGTTGTAACCGAAGTTTCAATTAATGAACCAAAAGAATTTAAGGCGTGCTCTTTTGAGCGCATTTATTTCTCTCGAGGAAATGATTATGAAATATATGAAGAGCGTAAAAATTTAGGAAATTTGATCGTTGAGCCTGTTTTAAAAGCAGTCAATTACGATTTTGACAATTCCGTATTTTCATTTATTCCAAACACAGCAGAAACCGCTTTTTATGGAATGATAAAAGGATTGGAAGATCACTTAAACGAGCGTAAATACAAAGAGATTCTTGCCTTAGGAAAGAATGTCGACGAGGAAAATTTAAACAGAATTATTTTCCAACGTGCTCGTATCGAAAAGATAGCCATCAAAGATGTCAAAATGAGAACTTTTATCACTCAAGATGCAGATCGCGATGATATGGTTTCACTTGTTTATGATATTACGTACGGTTCAGTTGTTCGTGGTAAGGATAGCTTGGTCGTAATTGATGATAGTATCGTTCGTGGAACAACGTTAAAACAAAGTATTCTTCAAATTTTAGATCGACTAGAACCTTTAAAAATAATCGTTGTTTCTTCTGCTCCTCAAGTGAGATATCCCGATTGTTATGGTATTGACATGACGCGAATGGGTGAATTTATTGCGTTTAATGCGGCTATTGAATTATTGAAAGAAAGTGGACAGGAACATATTATTGACGATGTTTACCGCAAATGTAAAGAGCAAGAAAATAGTCCAAAAGAGCAGGTGAAAAACTATGTAAGAGAAATTTACGCACCTTTCACCGTTAACGAAATCACGAATAAAATAGCGGTTTTATTAACCCCTGCAAATATCAATGCAAAGGTAGAATTGGTATATCAATCTATTGAAAACTTAAACAAGGCATGTCCTAAAAATTTAGGTGATTGGTATTTTACAGGAAACTACCCTACTCCAGGTGGAAACAAGGTGGTGAATAAAGCTTTTATTAACTGGAAAGAAAATAAAAACGTAAGACCCTACTAAACTACACGTATGTCTAACAAGAAAAAAATACTCGTAACTGGCGGTGCTGGTTATATTGGTTCGCATACCGTTATCGAATTATACAACAATGGTTTTGAACCAATTATCTTAGATGACTTTCGAAATTCGGAAGAGTTTATCATCGATCGTATTCAAGAAATTATTAAAGATGATGTGATTATCTACGATGGTGCTTGTCAAGATGCAGAACTACTGGAAGGAATCTTTGAAGCACATGACATTGAAGGAATTATTCACTTTGCCGCTTACAAATCGGTAGGCGAATCGGTTGAGAATCCATTGCAGTATTACGACAACAATTTAGGCTCTTTATTATCGATTCTTCGTTTTATCGAAGACTTTAATGTAAAGAGTTTTGTTTTCAGTTCATCGTGTTCTGTTTACGGCGATCACCCACAATTAGGAAATGGTGTTACGGAAGATATCTTTGAACTACATCCGCAATCACCTTACGCCAACACGAAATTAGTAGGAGAACAAATCATACAAGATTGGAAAGTAAATACACCAGACACGAATGTTTGTTTACTGCGCTATTTCAATCCAATTGGTGCACACAAAAGTGCTTTAATCGGTGAATTACCGATTGGCGTCCCTAATAATTTATTACCTTTTATCACACAAACGGCAGCAGGAATTAGAGAACATCTGACCGTTTTCGGAAAGAACTACAATACTGCTGATGGCACGTGTATTCGCGATTATATTCATGTGGTCGATTTAGCCAAAGCGCATGTTAAAAGTTTAGAATGGTTGGCGACGAAAGAAAATACTATTGATATTTTCAATGTAGGAACAGGAAAAGGTTCAAGCGTTTTGGAAATTGTGACAAAATTTGAAGCATTGACGAATATTTCGCTAAATTGGTCGTATGGTGAAAGACGAGCAGGTGATGTCCCTCTCGTTTTTGCCAATAATCATAAAGTGAAAACAGTGTTAGGCTGGACTCCAGAATATACGGTAGATGATGCTATCGTTCATGCTTGGGAATGGCAAAAAAGTTTGAAATGAAATTGAGATTTTTATTTTTATTTTCTTTATTTTTTATCTTTCCGAATGCATTTAGTCAAAAGAGAGACACGCTGATAGCGTCTAAAATTAAACCCAGTCTTTTTTGGCATTATACTGGAATCAGACCTATAAATAATATCTGGACTCCACGTTATGACCGCTTAATGATTGATATCAAATACAACGACTTAGTCAATCCTGCGGCCATTCATATTTTTAATAATAGGTGGAATTCTATCGGTTTCAATACCCAATTTGTTTTTGACATCCCAATGAATTCTCGAAATACTGCTGGTTTTGGAATAGGAATCGGTTATCAATTTTCAAAATTCGTGCACAACAAATCTGTTCTACCAATAAGTGGACTAAATTATGATTTTGTAGATTCGGTTTATTTCAATCGGTCGATCCTAAGAACACATGCCTTTTTCATTCCCGTTGAATTTCGTTTCAGAACAAAAGGATTACAACATTTCAAATTTCATATCGGCTCCAATATTGGTTATCGTTATGGGAATAATAAAGTTTATCAAGGCAACACTAAAACAAAAACTAGAACAGGGAAAATGAGTAATTTCGAATGGTTGTACTTAGATGTCCACGCTCGTCTAGGTATCCGAAATGTGGCTATCATCGTTTCCGCTGATATGTTTCCTATTTTTTCTAAAACGACAACTAAGACAATTCCTATTAGCCTTGGAGTAACACTTTCCTTATTTTAACGAAGATAATTAGAAGAGTACTAAACTCCCCCCTTTTCACCGCAGTAATTCGTGAATTTCAACTTTTACAATTATCTTTGCGTGTTATTATTCAAATAGACAACTAAATGAGTTCAAAATATCAAGAGTATAAAGGATTAAATCTTCCAGATGTTGCTTTATCGGTCATGGAAAAATGGGAAGCGGAAAACATTTTCCATAAATCTATCGAAACGCGTGAAGGAAATCCTCCATTTGTATTTTTTGAAGGACCGCCATCTGCTAACGGATTACCGGGAATTCACCACGTAATGGCGCGCTCGATTAAAGATATTTTTTGTCGTTATAAAACGCTTAAAGGCTTTCAAGTAAAGCGTAAAGCAGGTTGGGATACGCATGGTTTACCCGTCGAACTAGGCGTTGAAAAAGAATTAGGTATCACCAAAGAAGATATCGGTAAGACGATTTCCGTGGACGAATACAATCATAAGTGTCGTGAAGCAGTCATGCGCTACACCGACATTTGGAACAAGCTAACTAAAGATATGGGCTATTGGGTGGATATGGAAAATCCGTATGTCACTTTTGAGTCTAAATACATGGAGACAGTTTGGTGGTTACTAGGTCAATTGTACAACAAAGATATGATGTACAAAGGCTACACCATTCAACCGTATTCACCGAAAGCAGGAACTGGACTTTCTTCTCACGAGTTGAATCAGCCCGGTTGTTACCGCGATGTGAAAGATACCACTGTGGTTGCTCAATTCAAAATGGTGGACGGTCAACAAACGCCTTTTGGACTGAATTCAGATATTCATTTCCTTGCTTGGACGACCACACCTTGGACCTTACCCTCTAATACGGCATTGGCCGTTGGACCCAAAATCGATTACGTTTTAATAAAGTCATTTAATCAATATACGTTTGAGCCAATTCAAGTGGTAGTCGCTAAAAATTTGGTGAATTATCAATTTTCAAAAGGCTATAAATTAGCAGAAACAGAAGACGAATTCACCGCATATAATGCAGGTGATAAGGTTATCCCTTATACTATTTTAGAAGAATGCAAAGGCGCTGACCTAGTCGGAATTCGCTACGAACAATTATTACCGTACGCTTTACCACACGAAAATGCAGACCAAGCATTTCGCGTGATTTCAGGTGATTTTGTAACCACTGAAGACGGTACAGGAATCGTACACATTGCGCCTACATTTGGTGCGGATGATGCCAAAGTAGCATCTGAAGCGGGCGTTCCTGGCATGTTAGTTTTAGACGAAACAGGAAAAGCCGTTCCGTTGGTTGATCTACAAGGTAAATTCCGTCCAGAAATGGGAGAATTTGCTGGATTGTATGTCAAAAATGAATACTACGATGATGGTCAAGCTCCAGACAAATCAGTCGATGTTTTATTGTCTATCAAGTTAAAAACGGAGAACAAAGCGTTTAAAGTAGAGAAATACGAACACAGCTACCCTCATTGTTGGAGAACAGACAAACCTGTTTTATATTATCCATTAGATTCATGGTTTATTCGTGCTTCTCGTGTGAAAGAACGCATGATGGAATTGAATAATACGATCAATTGGAAACCAGCATCCACTGGAACAGGACGTTTTGGGAAATGGTTGGAAAATGTCAACGATTGGAACTTGTCACGTTCGCGTTATTGGGGAATTCCAATTCCTATTTGGACTTCCGAAGATAGATACGAACAAATCATGATTTCTTCTATCGAGGAATTAAAATTGGAATGTGAAAAAGCAGTTGCAGCAGGTGTGATGGATGAAAATCCATTAGCAGATTTCGTTGCGGGCGATATGTCAAAAGAAAACTACGACAAAGTAGATTTACATAAAAATCACATGGACCAAATCGTGTTGGTTTCTCCTTCTGGAAAACCGATGAAACGAGAGGCAGACCTTATTGACGTTTGGTTTGATTCGGGTTCCATGCCGTACGCACAATGGCACTACCCTTTTGAAAATAAAGAAATGATTGACGGTCATCAAGGTTTTCCGGCTGACTTTATCGCGGAAGGTGTCGATCAAACAAGAGGTTGGTTTTACACACTTCACGCTATCGGAACAATGGTTTTTGATTCCGTCGCCTATAAAAATGTCATTTCAAACGGTTTAGTATTAGACAAGAACGGACAGAAAATGTCCAAACGTTTGGGGAATGCGGTCGATCCGTTCTCTACTTTAGATAAATACGGTCCCGACGCCACTCGTTGGTATATGATTACCAATGCGCAACCGTGGGAGAATTTGAAGTTTGACTTAGATGGAATTACCGAAGTGCAACGAAAATTCTTTGGAACACTTTACAATACCTATTCGTTCTTCTCGCTGTATGCAAATATTGACGAATTCGATTATTCTGAAGCAGAAATTGCATTAGAAAAACGACCAGAAATCGACCGTTGGATTTTATCAAAATTGAACTCGCTTATACAACAAGTGGACGAAGCTTTTGCGACCTACGAACCGACTAAGGCAGGACGATTAATTCAAGATTTTGTGAGTGATCAGTTATCTAATTGGTACGTTCGTTTATGCCGTCGTCGTTTTTGGAAATCAGACGATTCACAAGACAAACTATCCGCGTATCAAACGTTATACACGTGTTTAGAGACGGTTGCCATTTTAGGTTCACCAATTGCGCCATTCTTCATGGATCAGTTGTTTAGCGACTTGAACAAGGTAACTGGACGTAATAAAGTAGTCTCCGTTCATTTAGCTGACTTTCCAAAAGGAAATACACCCTTTATTAACGAAGAATTAGAAGCTCAGATGGAAATCGCACAAAATGTCTCTTCGTTAATCTTAGGTTTGCGTAAAAAAGAGCGTTTAAAAGTTCGTCAACCGTTACAAAAGATCATGATTCCAACTTTGAGTGAGCAATTCACCAAGAATATTACACACGTTGCCGATTTGATTTTATCGGAAGTCAATGTGAAAGAATTGGAATTGATAGACGAAGGAAACGGTATGTTAGTGAAGTCGATTAAGCCAAACTTCCAAACTATCGGACCGAAGTACGGTAAACAGATGAAAGCAATTGCTGGAATTGTCAATGGTTTCAACCAAGAAGATATTACGCAGATAGAAGTGAACAACGGTTGGAAAGGAACAATAGAAGGACACGAAATTGAATTGGACTTGAGCGATTTTACCATTGTAGCACAAGATATTCCAGGGTGGTTAGTGGCTTCTGAAAGTGGTTTGACGGTGGCTTTAGATATCACTTTGAGTGAGGAATTGAAAAACGAAGGTATCGCTCGGGAATTAATTAATCGTGTTCAAAACTTACGTAAAGATTCAGGATTGGAAGTAACCGACAAGATTACACTTTCTATCGAAACAGAAGCGCCTTTACAAGCAGCTATTGAAGCAAACCATGCGTATATCGCCACCGAAGTTCTCGCATTGAAAATTGAGTTTACGACGCTAAATAACGATGCAACACTTGTTGGATTAGTGGAAGAAGAAGATACGAAAATCACATTAAATAAGGCATGAAAAAAGTGTGCTAGAAATAGCACACTTTCGATATAATATTTGAACCAAAACGATAATTTATTGTTTTGTACCATTCACATCATCGCCGTTCATGTGTTGTTGCGCACGGATAGTTGCAGGCCAAAGGGTTTCTTCTCCTTTTCTCCAACCGAACCATGTAAGATAACCTGCCACACCAGAAAAAGGAAAGGTCATCATATCGACGGGGTGTTGGGAGTGGTTTCTCATGGCGTTTCAGTTTTTGTTTTCTTTTTATGAATATCGAAAGCGTAAGATAAACCTAGTTGGAGAGTCATGTAATTAAGCGCAAGCGAATAGGGTTGACCTATTTTTTCTTCGTAAATAGGTGTTGATGGCGGTCCAGCAGGGAACGTTACTCTTGCATA
>CAZDAR010000013.1:38027-47446 GCA_964503665.1 uncultured Flavobacteriales bacterium | reverse complement strand
GCACGAATACAATACGGACATTGAGTGACATGTGCTACTGCTACCGCGATTAATTGCTTCGTTTTTTCGTCTAAAGCTCCTGCTCTAAAAACGGTGTTACTGAAAGTTCTCCAAGAAGCAACATTATCTGGAGCAAGTGCCGCTTTCTTTGTGTTGGATTCCCCGGTTGAAGATGGGAATGTGTGATTATCGCTCATATTGATGATGTTTTATATGTGAACACAATTTACACTTTTTATTTGTAAGTGACAATTCTTCCCCAAACATCGTTGGTACCCCAAATACCTTGTCGGGTACATTCTAACTGAACCAACTGACTGTGGTCTACAAATACATTCACTTCGGGTCCGTAGTTTTTAATGTACCATTTGAATACCTGCGGATCGGCTGCCTCAAACATGACGTTTTCTAGCCCAACTCCATTGATAAATTTCGCAGGGACATCTACTCTCCAAGGGTTTGCATTTTCAGTTACACCTTCGGATTCCATCATGATAATATAAGCTCCGGCATCTAGAAATTGTTTCGCTTGACGAATGGCATAATCGACGTCTTGAGTTCCTTCTTGTTGTAATTCGGAAGTTGTGGAATCGCCACCAGCACCAAATTGAATACCGATTTCTGGTTTTGCTTTTAAGCCTGCTCGCTGAACTTCTTCTATCACACGTTGCCAATCGGAAGTAGGAATAGAAATAAATCCAGTTGAAATTTCGATGATGTCAAAGCCTAGTTCTTTACATTCATTAATGTAATGCTTTACTGCTTCTTTTCCTTTGGTCAAGACATATTCCATGAAACCTCCAGTAGAGACCATGACGCCATATTGGTGCGCCAAGTCATTCATTTCCTTGATCTTTTTGGGATTCATAAAGGTGAAAGAACCTCCAGCGAACTTAATACTGTCGACATAATTACCACTCATTTCGAGTATGTCTTTGAAATAGTTCATTCCAAAATTGGAATAATAAGCTGCACGGATTTCTGTCATTCCTACTTTACGTGGTTTAGCAGGTCGGTCATTGCGTTGAAGCCAATCAAATGCAATGGGGTTGATGATGAATTCTTTCGTATCTAACATGATATTATAATTTAAAGATTAAACAATTAATGAATTTTCATTTTTTTAAATTTTCTAAAATCAGCATTAAATCGCTGATTCTATATTCTTCAAGGTTTTGTACTATTTCGATGATTTCCTCACGAACAGTTTCGTCGGCGTAAGGAAGAGCAAGCAAATGAAACTTTTTGATGATGGTTTCCCAAGAGGCTCTTCGCGTATGAAAACCTTCGTAATCTTTTTTATCGACTCGAAGTTTTCCTCCATCTTTTAATGTAATGGTGATGTCGCAAGCCATTTCATTTGGGAAACGATCGGAATATTCCTTTTTCTCATTCACCTGCACTTTTTGAAGTAATTGCTGCACATCTTCTTTTTGAATACGTTCGTGGAGATATTGCGCTGGGAGAACATTTCCATCCAACAGTAATACAGACATCATATAAGGTAAACTATGATCAGCTTCTTCTTTGGTTCTAATGTTTTTCTTTTCACCTTCTTCACCACCGCCAATGATATTGTATGCAACATCAAAGGTATTTAGTTCAATGTGTGCAATATCGTTTACATCAAAATGGTGTTTCACTACTAAATCTTGAATTCCTTCGAGTGTTGCTTGTGAATGAATTTCTGCATTGAATTTTTTGATGATGGTTTGAGTCACTTTCTCAAGATTCTCTTTTGACCAATCAATGTCAAAATCTCCAGTAATCGTTTCTTTAAATCCTTTGTTTCCTTCAAAAACTTCTTCTGGACCAGTGATGCCTCTCATGGCTAGAAAGGCGGAATGTGTAGAAGTCCATCCGGTAGAAGGAAAAGCCAATCCTTTCCAATGAGAAAGATTTCCGGTACGTGTTACACGTAGTGCGTTATATGCAGTTCCAGCAATTGCAATCGCATTGGCGGTTTTACGCTCATCCAAACCTAATGCATAAGCAGCGCCAGAAGCCACTCCGTAAGCACCTTGCACCGTATGGTCATAACCTTTATCACGGACGGGTGCGACATCGCTCAAACGACATTGCACTTGGTAAGCAATTGCTAAAGCAGTGAGAAAATCTTTCCCATCTTTATCGGCATATTGTGATGCAACTAAGATACTTCCAATGTTATCAGAAGGATGACAAGTTTCTTTTTTGGCGAGATAACTATCGTTGTAATCGAGGTAACGAATGAGTGCAGAATTATAGAATGCCACACGATCGGGTGCCGTTTTTCCACCACCAATTAAACTGACCAATGGATTGCCACCAAATTCATTGATTTGATCTTTAATCATTTTAACGGGTTCACCATTTAAGGCGCCGATAGCACAACCAAGTGAATCCAGTAATCGAATTTTTAATTCTTTTATCGCTTCTTTGGACAAATCTCCGTAGCGACGAGATTGAACGAATTTTGCTAATTTTTGAACTTCTGTCATAACTTATATTTTAAGGGTTACTACTTCTTTTTTTGTGTAGTACAAAGTTATGAGTGATGTGGTCTGAAGTCAATAGGGCAAAGGCGATACGGATTATAGCTAAAAGCGATTATACCAAAATAGTATTAAAATGCTCATTCCAAATCACATTCGGTATTAGAAGCTGTTTTAGGAGAAGAAGTGCTAACGAAAAACTAGAATTTAGCGTATGTAGAAGTTGATTATTTTTAGGGAAGACTAGCCCGAATTTCTTGTTTTATCACTTTGGTGATTCTGTGTTTTTCGAAACCTCTTGGCGTCACAAGTGCAATGGTTCTACTCAGTTTTGGATTGGTAATAGGACGCACCATTTCCAACCTTCTTTCTCCCATGTATAAGCATGCTAGTTCAGGTAAAAGTGTGAGACCGCCATTGCGATCTATAATTTTCCGGAGCGTTTCTAACGATCCACTTTGGTAATCAGTAATTTTGATTTTTCGTGGTATTTCGGACTCTTTTTTATCGCCTGGAAAAAGATAGTTTCTAAATTCATCGTGTAAGATGAGTTCTTCTTTTTGGATACTAGACCATTGAACTTCGGTTTCATTCAGAAAAGGATGATTACTACCTGCATAAAGGACAAAGTCTTCCTCAAAAAGAGGATCTTCATAAAATCCTTCTTTGATGAATGGTGCAATGGCAATGGCAGCATCTAATTCATCTTTTTCAAAAGCGTAAATGATTTCTTTTGCAGTAAGTTCAACAATATGTACGTTTAGTTCAGGATACTTTTTCCCTAATGAGTGGATAAATAAAGGAAGAATATAAGGAGCCAAAACAGGTAAAATGCTCAATCGGAAATTTCCTTGTGGAAGATTATTCATTTTTTGAGCTATTTCAACGAATAGCTTCTCTTCTTCGAGAATTCTCTTCGCCTGTTGGAGTAAATCAACACCTTTCATCGTTGGAGTAACAGGGTGACGTGATCGATCAAAAATGATAATATTAAACTCTTTCTCTAATCGTTGAATTTCTTTACTCAAAGTAGATTGTGCAATATCACATTCGTCTGCTGCTCGTGTAAAATTACGATGTTTATCTACTGCAATAATATACTTTAGCTGATTAAAATTCATTTTTATTTTTACTGGTGAGTTAAAAATAAGCATTTAACAGAATAGAATTGTCATAAAAGTTAGTAAATGGACTACTTGAAATATAAATTTGATTTTAACATTTCTGCTATTTTTTTTAATCATATTAAGAAAATAGTTTAGCTTAGTAGCTAAAATACCGTTTAATACTAATAGCTACACATATGATCCAATCCCGACTAAAAATTGCTTCAAATGCACTTCAACATGGAAATTACCAGTTTGGTTTTCGTGCCTTTGTAGATTGCATTCTCGACACTGATGATCCTGTTTGGTTTAAAAGGTGTATCGATTTGATGGAGCAAAGAGAAGCTAAAACGATTGATGAAAAGCATTTCTACGAATTGATTTTGGATTATTTATCTCAAATGACAGATATAAACCCGAGCTCTAATTCCACTGTTTTATTAGATGCGAAAAATATTTCAAGGTCTTATGGTGCTGGAAAATTTGCGTTGAAAGATGTTTCTCTGAAAATTAATCCAGGTGAAGTGATTGGATTGGTAGGTGAAAATGGAAATGGGAAAACGACTTTACTTCGTATTCTTGCTCAGGAGTTGGCGCATGATGAAGGAACGATAAACTACGGAATACAAGATACCGTTCGCTATAATCTTAGAACACAACTCATTTATATTCCACAACGCACACCTACTTGGTATGGTAGTTTGTATGATAATTTAAAGTTTACTGCGGCGAATTATGAAGTGAAAGGAGAGTTGAATCAATTGATGGTAGATATGATGATTATTCGTTTTGGATTGTGGGATTATCGAAAACTGAATTGGTCAGAACTTTCTTCGGGTTATAAAATGCGATTTGAATTAGCACGAACATTTTTAAGAAAACCTAAGATATTATTGTTGGATGAACCGCTTGGAAATTTAGATGTCAAATCACAGCAAATTATATTGGAAGATTTAAAGGGATTAGCACAAAGCCCAGTCAATCCAATTGGAATTGTGTTAAGCTCACAACAATTGTACGAAGTAGAAAAAGTCGCAGATAAGATTTTGTTTTTGCGTAATGGCTCTCCAGAGTATTATTTAGATAAACAAGGCCAGAGAGATGTGACTGCCACAATTGTAGAACTGGAGACAACTGCCTCGATGGAAGATGTACAGAAAATATTTGCGAATCATACTGCTATCAAGTTAATATTTAACGGAGGTGTTTATACCATTGAAACGAGTGAATCAGAAGCTTTCAAAAAAATATTAGCCGAACTAGCACAATCGGATATTGAAATAGTTTATGTCCGTGATATTTCTCACTCGACTCGTCGATTTTTTATTTAATACCTAATTAAATTCCTATGCTTAAGAGAATAAATACCTATCTAATTGAAAATCACCCTAATGTTTGGCATTTACGTTTGCCGTATTTGATTTTAACGGGCTTAGTCTTACATATTATTGCTTTTTTATTTGGTTATATCTACTTGAATGAAAGGGTCCTGGCTGAAACGAGCTACTATCAATTTTCAATGGAAAGTAATTTTGTTTTAGTTCAGGTAATCCTATTATTGATTGTATTCTTTTTATGGGGATTACAGTTTTACAAAAATTCGGTACTGAAGAACTATTACATTGCTGGACGGTTTTATGGAGTCAAACTATTTGCATTGATAGCGTTGTTGTTCTTTTGGAATTTATCCAGTTTTATCACCTTTGATTTAGGTCTAAATATAAAAAAGGTTGGTTTAGTTCAGAAACATAACTACAAAAATCTGGCAAAAGAAAAGAATTTCATGAATCCTTTGTTGCTACTATCAGGAGATGAGTATGATTTAGATAAGAATTCTTACCTTACTTCTAATAACATTCAATTTGACGATACAGACGCAAATGGATTCAAAGGAATTAGGTATTGTACAAAAGAGAATTATCTAAAATACACGAAGAGGAATAAATATTTCACACAAGATTGTCTCACGGGCAAAGCAGAAATTGATTCTAATTTTTATTCTCAAGTAGAAAATTCAACTATCATTTTCTATCAATTAGAAAACATTGAACCTAAGAAAGGTTGTCAAGTAAATGTGATTGGAAAATTCTTAAAATTAGATGATTATCATTGGAATGAGCTTCAAAATCATCCAGACTACTCTAAAGAATTAGATCAATATATAAAAGAAAAAAACTACGATGAGCTCGTCAAACGTATGACTGCATTCAAGCAAAAATTGAATGCGATTTATCAGTACACTAACTTTAATCCACAAATAAACCTAGATTACATTCTTCAAAAAAAGGGACTTAATTTGAGTAGTATTATTTCTGAATACGAAAGAGATGATATGAATGCTTCTATCGTGTTGGATAAAAGTGATGTGAATTATTTGTCAGAAGAGTTTGAAGAATTATCTAGACAGAATTATTATTTTTCACAGTACAAATGGGAGACAACAATGAATAGTTTGGAGCGCACGCCTTCTTATTATTCAACTTTTTTAATAACGTTTATTGTTAGTGTCGTTCTGGCCTATTTTTTAGTACAATTTCAAATTATCAATTTTATCAATTTTGCAATTACCGTTCCGATAGCAGGAGTAATGCTCGTGGTAGGAATTTTGATTTATGCTTTAATTTGGAGCAGTATGAGAGAATATTCTTTTAGTATTTATCTAGTTGTTTTATTAGGTTCCTTAATTACTGTTTACAGAATGAATCAAAGGTTAAAGGAACGTGCTAATGAAATTTTTATACTCTTGTTCGCTACTTTAATTCCTATTACAGTGATGGTAGTTTATGGTGTTATTGGATCGAAAATATATATAGAGAAAGTATTCAATGACCCTTGCACCGATACGTTTTCATCCTATGAATACTTTAATGCTCCATCGTTTTATGAATTGCATTTCCTTGCCTTGGGAATACTTTCGTGTATAGGATTCTTACTTCTAGTGAAGAAATTAAAATCAAAGCCAGAATAAAATCAAATAAAATTTGACGAAGTTATTTTTTCTCGATTTCTTTTAAGTTTTCCATCTTCTTTTTGGCCAAGAATCCTTTGATGTCTTCAAAATGTTCTACCACACGTTTGTTGGTGAATTCAAACACCTTTTCGGCTAATCCATCTAGGAAATCTCTATCGTGCGAAACTAAAATAAGCGTCCCGTCAAAAGCTAAAAGTGCATCTTTGATGATGTCTTTTGTTTTTAAATCCAAGTGATTGGTAGGTTCGTCGAGTACTAAAACATTGTAAGGCTCCAGTAATAATTTCACTAATGCTAATCGCGTTTTTTCTCCACCAGACAATACTTTAACTTTCTTATTAATGTCGTCACCGGAGAACATAAAAGCACCCAGAATATTTTTGACTTGTTTGCGAATATCTCCAGTGGCAATATAATCTACGGTTTCAAAAACGGTTAAATCTTCATCTAGTAATGAAGCTTGATTTTGTGCAAAATAACCAATCTTCACATTGTGACCAACCTCTGCTTTTCCTGAATCGACTTTAATTTCACCCATAATCAATTTGACCATTGTGGATTTACCTTCTCCATTTTTTCCAACAAACGCTACTTTTTGCCCTCGCTCAATAACCATATCGGCGTTATTGAAAACCACATGTTGATCGTATGCTTTTGTCAGTTCTGAGATCACAATTGGGTATTGTCCACTTCTTATCGCAGGCGCAAACTTTAATCGCAAAGCAGAATTGTCCACCTCATCAACTTCGATAATGTTCAACTTTTCCAGCATCTTAACACGTGATTGCACTTGAAGCGTTTTGGAATACGTTCCTTTAAATCGTTCAATAAATTCGGTGGTGTCAGCTATAAAACGTTGTTGTTCGTCGTATTGTTTTTGTTGTTGTTCACGACGCTCTTTACGAAGTTCCAAATAATGCGAATAATTGGCTTTATAATCATAGATTTTACCCATCGTCACTTCAATCGTACGATTGGTAATATTATCAACAAATGTTTTATCGTGAGAAATAACAATGACTGCTTTAGCAGAATTGATTAGGAAATCTTCCAACCATTGAATAGATTCAATATCCAAGTGATTAGTCGGCTCATCTAGCAGAATTAAATCTGGTTTTCTTAGTAGAATTTTAGCCAATTCAATACGCATACGCCATCCACCAGAAAACTCAGCTGTTGGCCGATCTAAATCTTCTTGAGAAAACCCCATTCCTTTGAGTACTTTCTCTACATCAGCCTCGTAGTTGGATTCTTCGATGGTATAAAATTTCTCACTTAATTCAGAAACACGCTCAATCAATTTCATGTAATCATCACTTTCATAATCCGTACGAATGGTTAATTCATGATTGATACTTTCAATTTCATCCCGCATTTCAAAGATTTCTTTAAAAGCTTTGGTTGCTTCGTCACGAACAGAAGTGTCGTCTTTTGTTAAGAGATGTTGCGGTAAATAAGCAATGATGGTATCTTTGGACGCATTAATGTTTCCTTTGGAAGGCTTGTTTATCCCCGCGATAATTTTCATCATGGTGGACTTTCCAGCTCCATTTTTACCCATTAAAGCAATTTTGTCGGTATCGTTTATTGCAAAATTAACTTCACTAAATAGCGTTCTACCACCAAACTCAACTGCCAACTCATTTACTGTAATCATCTTCTGAAAAATTTGGGCAAAGGTAATCCAAAAATGATGATTTGCGTTCGATCTATTGAACTATTCAATAAAGAACATGGAGAAATACACAGAAAAAACGATCTATAAAATTTGGATAGATGAAAGAAGCGATGTTACCTTACGATTGTGATGAATCCATTGCGTTCGCCACCATCGTATTTTAATTGGTAAAAGTATACGCCTGGCACTAAGTCAAGCCCCGATTTATCTTTTCCTACAAATGAATGACTGCCTTTGAAAACAATATTTCCCCAACGGTTGAAAATAATCACTTCATAATCAACACACCCTCCAAAAATTAAGTCAAAATCAATTCTGTCATTCACCTCGTCGTCATTTGGAGTTAGTACATTTGGCATTTCAAAGTTCTCATTAAACAATTGACCAACGGTTATTGGAATGATTTCATAGTTGGATAAACATATTCCATTATCAGCAGCTACATATATAGTCATAACGCTTCCATCGATGAGCTGTGTCAATTTACTTCCTGTGTGGATTGCTGTCGCATTTGTATCATTAAACCACATGTAAGAGAAGACAGAATTTGGATTGTTCACTTCTCCAATGAATTCTTGATTGTAACATGGAATTGGTAGATTCGTCGATACTTCTGGTTTCATTGGTAAATTAATGACGTTTAGATTTAAAGTAATAACGGAATCACAACCTGATGGCGAAGAAGTGTTAATAGTGTAAACACCAGCTGTAGAATAGTTTTGATTATTGTAGGTTATTTTTTCACCTTGACAAATGACCGTATCAATTACTATCGTTGGAACAGCTTTGTTAACTACATTTAAATGGATAATTGTATCACAGCCACTAGTAGCTGTTACATTGATTGTATAATCTCCCGCATTTAAAATAGATTGTCCTTGGTAGGTGATTGTTTCATTTTGACACTTTGAAATAGTATCATAAGCATCAATTGAAGAAGCATAGGTTAATACCAACGTATGAATTGAATCACAGACTTGTGATGTCGTTAACGGAATATCGTAATTACCTGCTGTTGAGTAATTTGTTCCATTAAATGAATAACTTTCTCCTGAACAAATGGATGCAAAAGTAGTGTCGTAAAGAGTGGCACTTTCTATGATTGTCAGCGTAACTGTAGAGTCACAACCTTGTGTGTTTTGTAAATTGACGGTATATGTTCCTGCGCTATTATACGTCTGTCCATGATA
>CAZDAR010000013.1:0-37927 GCA_964503665.1 uncultured Flavobacteriales bacterium | reverse complement strand
TGTTTTGTAAATTGACGGTATATGTTCCTGCGCTATTATACGTCTGTCCATGATAAGTGAAATCACCACCAGTACAAATTGATTGAGATAAAGTGCCCGTAAGTGCAGGATTTACTGTCAAGACAAGCGTTGCTATAGAATCACAACCTTGTGTTGTCGTTAATGGAAAATCATAATTACCTGCCGTAGAATAATTTGTTCCATTAAATGAATAACTTCCTCCTGAACAAATAGTTATAAAAGTAGAGTCATAAATGATTGGATTTTCAATAATTTTCAGCGTCACAATAGAGTCGCATCCTTGTGGATTTTGTAAATTGACGGTATATGTTCCTGCACTATTATACGTCTGTCCATGATAGGTGAAATCACCACCAGTACAAATCGATTGAGATAAACTTCCAGTGAGAGCTGGATTAACTGTTAAAACAAGTGTTGCAACAGAATCACAACCTCCAGAACCAGCTATAGTGTGTGTATAAGTTCCAGAAGTGGAGTAAGTAGTGCTATTGAATGTTACGCTTTTTCCAGCGCAAATAGTTGTATTTGTCGTCGAACTAGTCGTTGGTAAATAAGAAGCTGTTACAATTAATGTAGTATCACATCCAGATGGTGCTGGAATAAGAAAAGTATGCGTTCCATCCGTATTGATAGTGTTTCCATGTGAGGTCACCGAAGTACCTTGACAAAACGAAATAGCTTCATTTATGACAGGTGCAGGATTTACTATCACCTGAACGGTATCTTGCATATAACAAGAAGCGGCACCTTGTCTTTCCGTTTTAACGATATAGGTATAACTTGTTGGATTCGTTGTTGAATTGGTTTTTGTAGCTGTTGGGTTAGAAATAGTTGCCGAAGACAAATCAGTACTTGGTGTCCAAGTGTAGTTGTGGTTTGGTGTTGAAGTTGTGCCTAGTTGAGCGGCTTGTCCCGAGCAGATTGTTTGGTCTAATCCAGCATCATTTGTGGCAGGCACATCGGCATAAATATTTACATTTCGGATAGAGTGTGTATTGTTCAAACCACCTGTTCCAGATGTAAAGCCAAAATATACTTTTCCACTAATAGGAGTAATGGTGCTTGTTACTGTCTGATCGGTATGCAGCCAGTTTCCTGATAGAGAATGCGTTTTAACGGTAATGGTACCATTGTCATAGGTGACTATAACTTGGTCATAAAATTTATCTGCTAAATATCCTAAGTTTTTTGTATAATTACTTGTATTATTAGTCAAGCGCGTCATGGTATTGTCGCATTCAGAATAACCTACACCATATCCAATTTGAATTTCTGGATTATTTCCACCACATTGAACGCCACCCATATAATTGTCGTAAGTATCAAAACCTACTTTTAGACCATTTGAATTTAAAGGAACCCCCATGGCATATCCGACCATATAAGAATCTGGTAATTGATCAATGACACAAAAAGCAATGCCATCAGCACCAGAGCCATCGAACATTCTGATTTCAAATTCAGCTCTCCATTTAGTACAAGTGGTTAAATCTATTGGCGTTTTAAAAAAAACCTGTCCAAATTTATTGTCTAAAGCTGGAGTTAAGATAACTTCATTTGTAAAAGCATCTGCATCTCCACCAGTATCTCCTAAGTAGGCATCACCATTGAAATGCCAATTGGTGGTATCAACTGTAGGCGAACCTTGTAAAGAGGCAAATAAATTAGTCTGTGCATTTGTATGTTTTGAAATAAACAATACAATCAGACAAGAGAATATAAATTTTAAGTGTTCCATATAGGGATTCTTAACTATTAGACGAATAAAAACAGTAAAAAGTTTAACCCGGAGTGTTTTTTTTCTAAAGCCAAAAAAAGAGCAGTATAAAAATGCTCTTTTAATTTTTTATAAATTGTTGAATATTAAACTAAACGGTCATTATTTCTTTCTCTTTCTGTTCGATAACTTCGTCCACTTTTTTGATGGCTCCATTCGTAATAGTTTGAATTTCTTCTTCAGCACTTTTGATTAAATCTTCAGAAAAGCCTTCATCTTTCAATTCCTTTACTAAGTCTAAGGCATCTTTTCTATTATTTCGAATTGCTACTTTTGCACTTTCTCCTTCTGCTCTTGCTCTTTTAGCTAAGTCTTTTCTTCGTTCCTCTGTTAATGCTGGTACGTTAATAAGCAAAGACTCTCCGTTATTTTGAGGGGCAAACCCAAGATTGGCATTTATAATACCTTTCATAATCTCGCCTAAAAGACTCTTTTCCCACGGTTGAATAGTAATTGTTCGTGCATCCAAAGTTCCGATGTTAGCTACTTGTTGAAGTGGTGTTGGTGCACCATAATAGTCTACCATCACACCATTTAACATGCTTGGTGTAGCCTTTCCAGCTCTAATTTTTACCAATTCATTTTCTAAATGAGAAACAGATTTTGAATTCGATAACTTAAATTCGTCATAAATGAGGTTAATTTCTTCCGTCATAAATAATTTATATTAATTTTTAACAATTGTTCCTACTTCTTCACCGCTCAACACTTTGATAAGATTACCAGGTGTATCCATGTCAAAAACAATAATAGGCAAATCATTTTCTTTACAAAGTGTAAAAGCGGTTAAGTCCATTACCTCTAGTCCTTTTTGATAGACTTGTTCAAAAGTGATGGATCTAAATTTTGTTGCATTTGCGTCTTTTAAAGGGTCAGCTGTATAAATTCCATCGACTCTTGTACCTTTTAGAATGACGTCTGCCTCTATTTCAATCGCTCTCAAAGAAGCGGCTGAATCGGTTGTGAAATATGGATTCCCAGTTCCTGCTCCAAAAATAACAATACGTCCTTTTTCAAGATGTCTTACTGCTTTTCTTCGAATATAAGGTTCCGCAATTTCCTTCATCTCAATGGCTGATTGTAATCTCGTTTCAACACCACATTTTTCTAAGGCCGCTTGAAGTGCCATACTATTTATCATAGTGGCTAGCATTCCCATATAGTCGCCGTGTGTTCTATCCATTCCACCTTGCTCAGCTTGAACTCCTCGGAAGATATTTCCACCACCAACAACAATTGCGACCTCAACTCCTAAATCACTGATTTGTCTGATTTGTTGCGCGTAAGAATCTAAACGGTTGTTATCAATCCCGAATTGTTTAGCGCCCATCAACGATTCTCCGCTTAGTTTTAAAAGAATCCTTTTATATTTCATGTGTTTATTTAATTCGTTTACAAATATATATATTCTGTAGGACAGTCTATGTGAAATGACTTCACAAAAAAAATGCAATTAAGAATCTAATTGCATTTTAAAAAATTATTTACTTGGTTGCTGATCCGTCGTTAAGACATATTCTTTAAAAAATTCGTCCGTGCTCATTTGGTTTCCTTCAACGATAACGTTCTCAATTTGTAATCCCGAAAAAAGACGACGCATAATTTGACGATTCTTCCATTCTTGATTCATCATCTTTACCGAAATCGTATTATCTTTTTCATTAAAAGTAGTAGTGAAATACGCCGTGTAATAGTTTGACATTTCTGCTACTTTTTCTTTTGTCATCTTTTCAGATAGTTCAAAAGTGAATGTATCTTTGAATTTGTTATTGTTATAAGCTTCTAATGAAGAGATTTTAGCAGTTTGTTGCGCTTGTGAAAAAGAAAATAAAGCAATTACAAAAAAGCTTGAAAGGAAAAATATTTTTTTCATAGGATTATAATTTCTAATTTTAAGACGAAACCAGAAGTGCAAAAATTGCACCACAAATAAAATAAATATCTTTGAACAATACAGATATTCAAATGTCAAATTTATCAAATTCTTTTACAAACAACAAAATTGAAGCAGGATGTGATGAAGCGGGTAGAGGATGCTTGATTGGACCTGTCTTTGCTGCAGCGGTTATTCTTCCTTTTGATTTTGACCCTCCTTTTTTAAATGACTCTAAGCAAATCAATGAGAAAAAGCGTTTGATTCTCAGAGCTTATATCGAAAAAAATGCTTTAGCATGGGCTGTCAGTTCGGTTGATCATGAGCAAATTGATAAAATTAACATCCTAAATGCTAGTTTTTTAGCAATGCGTCAAGCTGTTGAGAAATTAGCCTTGAAACCTGAGTTACTGTTGATAGATGGAAATCGATTTAAACCCTTTGGTATTCCTTACCAATGTGTTGTTGGTGGCGACGCTAAGTTCAAAAGTATAGCGGCAGCGTCTATTTTAGCAAAAACGCACAGAGATGAATATGTATGTAAAATTGCGGCAGAATTTCCACAGTATGAATGGGGAAAAAATAAAGGCTATGCAACACCTAAGCATAAGCAATTAATTTTAGCATTTGGTGAATCTCCGTTTCAACGTAAAACATTTCAATATAAAACGAATCAAACAGAATTAGATTTGTGAATTTAAAGACTAAAAAAAATTGAAATTCAGTTCTTTTACGAGTAGCTTTTCAATCATCATATGGAAGGAATAATATGCATAGCATTATCACGCTCAATAAAAAGTGCCTTTTACACTTATCTTACCTATAAAACTCTTATTTAACTGGAAAAATTTATATATTTAACTATTATCTAAAAAATCAACATTATGAAGTTACGCTCTTTAATAATAGACGACGAAGAATTGGCGAGAAAGAACTTGTCGATGTTACTAGAGGAATATTGCCCAGAGATTGAAATTATTGGCGAGGCTGCTGGTAAGGAGGAAGCTAAAGCTAAAATTGAAGGGCTAAAACCAGATGTGATTTTCCTAGATATCCGAATGCCGAGCGATGCCGAAGGACTCGATTTATTGAATGAAATCAAAAACAAAGATTTTTTCGTGGTGTTTGTAACGGCATTTAAAGATTATGCATTGCAAGCGTTTAATGCAAGTGCAGTTCATTATGTGTTAAAGCCGATTGATGTTGATGATTTGCAAATGGCAGTGAATAAATTAGTCAGTGCCAAACAAATTTTTAAAGAGGATCCCAATAATTTTATCACCTATTTTAATTCGTTAAAGAATCTTTCCGATTCGCTTATCAATAATAAAAAAACAAGCCAAGTTGTTATTAGTCATACAAAAGGGTTGAAAATTGTAGAAGATGACACGATTACTCATTTAGATGCGAGTGGAAATTGTACAACAATTTACTTTGAGGATAAAACACGTTATTTAGATACTCGAACAATGAAAATTTACGAAGGTATTTTAGATAAGAATAAGTTTTTTCGAATCCATAAATCGCATATTATCAACCTGAACTATTTAAAGGAGTTTATTAGTGAAGATGGTTTCTTTGTATTGATGAAAAATGGTGTTAAATTACCTGTTGCAAGAAACCGTGCGAGCGAATTTGTCAAACACTTAAAAGCTAGATGAGAAGTCTCGTTTTCTTATTTCTTATTCCTTTGTTAGCCAAATCTAGTTTTGCTCAAGAACTATCGTTTATAAATTATTCTATTGAAAATGGATTACCACAATCTCAAGTAAGTTCATTTATTCAAGATAAAAACGGCTATTTATGGATAGGGACGATGGGAGGCTTGGCAAAGTTTAATGGACAAAACTTTTACACGTACTCCACTAGAAGTAATCTAGTTAACAATAGAATCACGTCATTGAATTCCCTTCATGACTCCCTTTTAATTGGTCATGAGGGCGGGTTTACAATTGGATATAATAATAATTTTAAGCCTTTCAAATTTAAAGAAAATGACAAAAGTGTCATCGTTAGCAAGGCTTTATATTTTAAAGGTAGAATATATGCGTTCACGAATGGAAGTGGATATTATGTCCTGAAAGGTAATCAATTGTCACATAAAGAGCTTAATACCGCTGATGAAAACAGAATACGAACAGCCTTAGTTTATAAAAACCAGCTTTTTATTGCTACCAGAGAAGGCGTTTTAGTCAGTTCAGACGGTGAAAACTTTGAACCAATACAACAGACAAAAGGGTTGAATATTTCAGGAATGGTTATCTATTCGGATGGGAAATTGCTTTTCACCACATTCAACAGCGAGGTTTGTATTTATTCATTTAAAAGCCATTCTCTTCACTATATTCCAATAAAACAGAATATTTATGGATTGCGTAATTGCTTTAAAGATTCTAAAAATCAAATTTGGATACCGCATCTGGATGGAATAGTATTAATTGGTAAATCTTTTAAGATAAGTTATATTACGACTAAGACAGGTTTAAATTACGAAAACATAAATACCGTTTATGAGGATAATAACCAAACTATTTGGATAGGTTCGGAAGGGAAGGGTATTTTTAAATTTTCAGGATCACATATTCGCCGGTATTCTTTTGAAAAAATAGCTAAGACAGATCTTATTTTAGCTACTTTCAAGAAAGGGAACAATAGTTATTATGGTACCTATGATGGGAGTTTGATTATCCAAAATGATCAAACCAATGCAACTCAGGTTGTTAACGTTAGTAACAGTCCGATTTGGTCACTTTCTCAATCTTCTCCAAATGAACTTTTGGTAGGAACAGGGAATGGGCTCTATCGAATGGATATTACGAATAATAAGGTAGCTGAAATAAAAATTGGAAATCCAGCAATAGTGCCACAAAAAACAACAACCATATTTACCTACGAACGTCAAAGCTATATTGGCGGAGATTTTGGATTAGCTATCTATAAAGGTGGAAGTATTCAGCGAATAATTTCACAAGACAGATTTAAATTGATGACTGTTAGAAGTCTAGCCTATTGTAACAATCGGCTATATATAGGAAGTGATAATGGACTTTTCACCTTAGAAAGCGACACTTTACAAAAGGTGTTAAATTTCGACACTAAAGTGAATGCTTTAAAAGGAGACACTAAAGATAGAATTTGGATAGGGACTGAGGATGGCCTTTTTCTTCTAAAAGACACTCTTTTACTGCCAATATATATTTCTGAGCGTCCTTCGTCCAATATTATTAATTTCATTAATCAAGATAGTCGCCATATCGTAATTGGAACAAATGAAGGAGTCTATTATAGTAGATTGCAGTATAAGTCATTCTCGTTCAATAAAATTGGGTTAGAAGAAGGATTGAGCAATCTAGAAACAAACATTAATTCATCATTTGTTGATGCTAAAAACAATATCATTTTTGGTACCGTTTCAGGGTTGAATATTTTAAATATCGACCAATTAGAAAAAAGTTATATTCTTCGTCCACCTCATATTGTTCTTCGGGATATAGCAATTAATTTTAATCCAATTAATAAACTTAAAAACGACTTTCCAACTAGTTATGATGAGAACGGTGTTATTACATCAATTATTCTTCCTCACAACAGAAATAATATTTTAGTGGATATTGATGGAGTTACGTTGAAGAACTATCGATCTTTAAGTTATCAGTATAAAGTAGAAGGCTTAGATAATGCTTGGTCTGTTAAATTTAAAAACCCACAAATTAATATAACGAATTTACCTCATGGTTCTTATAGAATTTTAATTCGAGGAGTTATTAATGATAATCTATATTCAAACATCATCGTCCTAAATGTTGTTATTAACCCTCCGTTTTATTTACGTGCTTGGTTTATTATCCTACTTGTCTTTTTAATAATTGGACTTGTTTATCTAATAATTCAACGAAGGATTCAATATGAGCAGCGTAAGAATTATCAAGAAAAATTAGAAATCAAAAGTCGATTGGGGCAATTAGAACAAGAATCTTTGAATGCCAGTATGAACCGTCACTTTATATTTAATGCACTGAATTCTATTCAATATTTTATTAATACCCAAGATAGAGTATCTGCCAATAGATACCTCACTAGTTTTGCTAAATTAATACGTAAAAATTTAGATTCTTCAAATGAATCTAACAATCTTGTTCCTTTAGACGAGGAGCTAGAGCGTTTAAAACTTTACCTAGATTTAGAAGCTATGCGTTTTAAGGATCGATTTACGTACGAGATTGAAGATGAAGAGTCTTTTGCCGACAATTATTTGGTGCCTGCTATGCTTTTACAGCCTTTTGTAGAAAACAGTATCTTGCATGGTATTTTGCCACTAGAAAGAAAAGGAAAGATCACCATTTCAATAAATGATTTTCCAAATCATATTGAGATACGTATCAAAGATAATGGTGTTGGAATAAATCAGAGTATGGCTAATAAAGGCATGAATGCGAGTTCTCACAAATCAAAAGGGATGGAAATCTCTTCTAAGAGAATTGATTTGTTGCGAAAGTTATACAATAAAAACTTCGAACTAATTGGCCCTTATCAAACAACCGATGAAAACGGTTTAATCAGTGGAACAACGGTTTTAATCAAAATACCAAAAGAAAATTTGTAAGTTTAAAAATAATGCCTTATATTTGATAGTGTTAATTGCATGTGCCATGAAAAAATTATTTTTTATCAGTTCATTATTATTAATTGTTTTTTCTGCTTGTCAGAAAGAAGTGATTTGTAAGAATAATTTTGAGGATGAAGATATTCCTTCATCTTCAGAAGCTAGAGTGGCTACCAATATTTTTGTAGTTGTACCACTTCCAAATGACACTACGGGTACGCCTGATATTACGGATCCTAATAATGATCCAGATCTTACAAAACGTAAAACGAAAAATTAATTTTTCATCAAAACGCTTTTTTAAGAGTATTTCATATTATTTTTTCTTTTCGACCGAATAGGTTGTGTTATTAATCATTCTCATAGCCTTTTCTATACAAAAAAATAGGTCTATTAAATTTTGATGATTTGCCTAATTCATTCTAGAAATTATTTCTATTCATGAATCATTTTTAGTGCTTGCTAAATATATGGTATGTACTTTTACCACAACCATTAAACACATGTTATGAAACGTTTTATCTCTATTTCTTTATTTACTTGATTATTTGTTTTAGGATCTTGTACTAAATACGACGAAGGTTCTGATTTTTCTGTATTCCCCGCTAAAGCAAGATTGGTGAATCATTGGACATTATCAAAATACGAAATTGACGGAGTTGACCAAAATTTAAATAATGCTAGTTTGGAAATGGATTTTTTCAAAGATAATTCATTCACAAGAACCTGGATTATTGGATTTCAAATTCCAGAAGAAGGTAAGTGGTCATTTGTGGAGGGTAAAAACAAGTTGCTTCTGACTAAAAACAATGGTGATACTGAACTTTATACAATTGTTCAATTAAAAGCTAAAGACTTCAAAGTAAGACGTTTGGACAATGGCAAAATGAATATTTGGACATTTAGAGGGAAATACGAATTTTTTACGCTTCATATTTTTTAGAATTCTCGTATAGTTCAGTGAAATAAGTTACTGCTAAAGAATAGGATGTTAACCCAAATCCAAAAATACATCCTTTTACAACGGGAGTAATTAGCGAAGTATGTCGGAACTCTTCTCTTGCTGAAATGTTGGATAGGTGTACTTCAATAACAGGAGTTGTGATAGCTGATATGCAATCTCTTATTGCAACAGATGTATGAGTGAATCCACCAGCGTTTAAAATGATTCCATCAGCATCGGTTTGTTGAAGCTTATCTATGATATAGCCTTCTACGTTTGTTTGGTAACAATCGAAAGCTATAGAGGGATTCTTTACTCTCAATTCTTCTAAATAATCTTCAAAAGAACGATTACCATATATTTCTGGTTCGCGTTGGCCTAACAAATTTATGTTGGGACCGTTAATAATTAGCAGTTTCATAGTACCTTTGAATTATGACTTGGGAACGCTATATTAAGGAATTTATTGGATTTTTGAAAGTTGAGAAGGGTTTGTCAGAAAATACTGTGCAAGCATATCATCGAGATGTTCAAAAATTAATGGAGTTTTCAGTGCAAAATAGATTAAGTGTTGAGCAGGTCAAATATGAGGATTTACTAGCATTCATGACAGAATTGTATGACCTTGGAATAGGAGCAAGAAGTCAGGCAAGAATTCTTTCGGGGGTTAAACAATTTTTTCAATTTTTATTGTACAATGATTATTTAACATCATCTCCCACCTCATTAATGGAATCGCCTTCCATCGGTAGAAAACTTCCCGAAGTGTTAGAAATAGAAGAAATTGATGCGATTATGGATGCGATTGACTTATCTAAAAATGAAGGTCAACGAAATCGAGCTATGATAGAAACGCTTTATAGTTGTGGACTTCGTGTTTCGGAGTTAATATCCTTAAAATTTGAGCATCTATTTCCAAAGGAAGGATTTGTCCGTGTAATTGGGAAAGGAAATAAAGAACGTTTGGTCCCACTTAATGAATATGTTGTTCAAGAAATCGATGATTATCTTCAAATGACGAGGAATCACCAAACGATAAAGCCAGGGAACGAGTCGTATATTTTTTTAAATCGACGTGGAAGTAAATTGACGCGCGTCATGATTTTTACCATTGTAAAACAATTGGCAGAAGTGGCCGGAATTACCAAAAACATTAGTCCACATACATTTCGCCATTCTTTTGCAACACATCTGCTGGAAGGTGGTGCGAATCTTCGCGCAATTCAAGAGTTATTAGGACATGAGTCTATTTCAACGACAGAAATTTACACCCATTTAGATCAAACGTATTTAAGAGATACGATTTTAAGTTTTCACCCACGGAATAAATAAATTCAAACGATTGATTAATTCTTTAAGAATCTTCTGAAAACAAAAAAGCCGAGATTCCTCCCGGCTTAACATTTCTTTTAATCTATTTAATTATATATGAAGCGGTCTATTTTCAAACGCATCTAATGCCGCTTCTTTTACTGCTTCTGTATAAGTTGGATGTGGATGACATATACGAGCGATATCTTCTGCAGATGCTCTATATTCCATTGCAACAACTGCCTCCATGATTAAATCTGCTGCTCGTGGCGCGATGATGTGAACTCCTAATACTTCGTCTGTATTTTTATCGGCTAATATTTTCACCAAACCTTGGATATCCATACTTGCTCTAGCTCTTCCTAGTGCTTTAATTGGAAATGAGCCTACTTTGTAATCTACACCAGCCGCTTTTAACTGCTCTTCTGTTTGTCCAACAGCTGATACTTCAGGCCATGTGTAAACAACACCAGGGATCAAGTTGTAATTAATGTGTGGCTTTTGACCGGCGATTACTTCAGCTACAAAAACCCCCTCTTCTTCAGCTTTATGCGCTAACATTGGTCCTTGAACTACGTCACCAATGGCGTAAATGTTAGGGACAGCTGTTTGTAGTTTATCATTGATGTCAATTTGACCTCTATTGTTTGCAGTCAATCCTGCGGCTTCAAGGTTTAATCCTTCTGTATAAGCTTTTCTTCCAACAGCTACTAAACAGTAATCCGCTTTGAAGGTTATTTCTTCATTTTTTTTGTTCAACGCAATTAATTCCACTCCTTTTCCTGTGTTTTTAACGCTTTGAACTTTATGGTTTAGATTGAATTTAAATCCTTCTTTCTTTAAAACTCTTGTCAACTCTTTTGCAAGAGTACCGTCCATTGTAGGAATTATAGTGTCAGCAAACTCAATCACTTCAATTTCGGTACCTAAACGAGCGTAAACAGAACCTAGTTCCAGACCAATAACACCTCCACCAATGACTAATAATCGTTTTGGGATTTCTTTTAATTCCAACGCTTCCGTTGAGGTTATGATACGCTTTTTATCTGGCTCCATTCCTGGAAAAAAGTTTGGTTTAGACCCAGTTGCTATGATGATATTTTTAGCTTCGATGACTTCTTCTTTATCATCTGCTTTGATACTAATTTGATTTTTTGATTTAAAAGAACCCCAACCATAATAAACAGTCACCTTGTTCTTATCCATCAAGAATTTGATGCCGTTACATGTTTGAGAAACAACTTCTGCCTTTCTCTCCACCATTTTAGTGATGTCAGCTGTTACTTTTCCCGTTTTAATTCCGTGTGCTTCAAAATTGTGTGTTGCATTGAAAAAATGCTCTGTGGAATCTAACATTGCTTTAGAAGGAATACACCCCACATTTAGGCAAGTACCACCTAATGTATCGTATTTCTCTATTAAAGCTGTTTTTAATCCTAATTGTGCGCATCTCAAAGCAGCCACATATCCGCCTGGTCCAGAACCTATAATTGCAACATCAAAATTACTCATGATAACTATCTTTTAATTCGTTTACAAAAGTATCAATTTAATCAAAGGTAAGCTGTAAAAAGTGAATTTTTTCCAACGAAACTGGCTCTTTTCATGAATTTTAACATCACCTACTTACAGAGTTGAAAATGAACTTTTGGAGTTTTTAAAAATGACTTCCTTCGAATGGTCTCATTTCAATATGGAATTACAGGGATATATCTAGATTATATAAAAAAAAGCACAAACAACAGTGTTCTGCTGATTGTGCTTTTGATTAATTGATTGTAGTCTTACTGTTTTATAATTTGCTTTCTATAAATAGATTTTCCAGTGTTGATTTCAAGAATAAATACTCCTTTAGGAAGGTCTTCCAAATTAATTAAAGAAGCGTTAAATGTATTGTGCTTTAATTGTCTTCCTTCAATGGAATAAACTGAGTATTCTCCCTCATAAGATTCTACTAAAACATTTATTTTATCTCCGAATGGATTTGGAAAGATTTTAATGTCATCCATAGTGTTTGTATGTGTAGCTAAAGAGTCACTTGTATCTTCTAAAACAAAATTGGCTTTTAAATAAATATCCTTATTCAACGTTACATTTTGAACGGCAACGGTATCGCTGATCTCGCCTGACCAATGGCTAAATTTGTATCCTTGTTTCGCTAGAGGAGTAAATTGAATAGGTACATTTTTGAAATATTTACCTGTCCATAAATAAGGCATTTCATTAATTCCATCAGTTGTGGAAAGAATGTCAATTGTATTTAAGTGGACATAACCGTGCATCGTATCCGAAACATCTAAAAAGACATCGTAAAGACCGTCTAAATTAAACTCTTCTAGCAAGTGTTGTCTTTGATAATATGGTCTATTTAACGCAAATTGATTTAATACATCCACATATTCCTCCCATTTTGATTGTACCGGAGAGAAATTATTCCATCTTAAACTATTTTCTTCTATCTCAGGTTGGTATTTATTCTTAAACTGTTCAATTATATCAAATGCTCTTTCCTGAGTAAAAGTGGTATTTAATAAGTCTGCAAATCTATTTATGAAGTAGTTTTTATAACTTTCATTTTCCAAAAGCTTTCTCATTATTAATGTTGAATTATTGTAAAACTCAGCATCAGGTTCACTCGCATCTAATACTCGAGTAACCCATTTAATCATGTTCAGTTTATGTCTGTTTGTTTCACTTAAGTCGTATCCATGATCCGTATCCTTTAAAACCCATCTAAATCTGCCATCATGGCCATAAGTAGCGGTTGAATCATAAGGTACTCTTTTTCTCCAATATTTGTTGTTGTTATGTGGCCAGTCATCGTTGGCGATAAATATATTCGTGATATAATAATCTGTAAAATTGATAGGGTCCAAATAATTTAAGGCCGCTTCATAGTTAGATTGATCTTCCAATGAGTTATTCTTAAAGAAGTCCATCATTTGAGTGTAGAAGATGCTATCTCCTTCATCTACAATACCGTCATTTTCAAGATAATCCAAAGAATCCTCTGATATATTAAAAACACGATCAAAGTATTTTGAATCATATTTATCACGAAGATTCCGAATGCCATCATATTCTCCATTTATGAATAATATAACGGGTTGACTTTCTTGGATACAGAAATTCAAATTCTTTGCTAAATACTGAATATAAGCGTCCCTAAAGAAGGTTCTGTCATTGTCATTTCCGGAATTTCTAAGGACTAATCGCTTAAATTTATTATGAGGATTCCCTTCAAAGAAGTTTGTGTTAAAGTTTTTTGTTCCATAATCTGATTTAGCGTATAATCGAAAGGCTCTATTGGGGTAGAAGAGCGTAGAGTTTCCATTAAGCCTAAAGCCAGTATAATGATTTAAGATTTCTTGCCCTTCTTTTATATATGAGAAATGTACTTGGAATTCAGAAGAAGAACTCTTGTTTTTATAGTTTGCAGGAGCATCTACGAAAAATGGTTCTGTAGGATTTTCGTTTCGCCAATCATCAAACTTAACTCCCGGCACATTTAATCCTGCTTCATAACCATACATCTTATCATTATCCATACTCAATGATATAACGGGAAGAGTATATCTATTCGTTCCATTGGGAGTGACGTAATAGTTTTTAGTGATAATTGGGCTGTATTCATTGTCTAAATAAGCTACAGCTCTAATTACCCTTCCTTTGAATACATTGCCACTAGGAAGAAAGTGATTATACACTGAGGTGGTAATTTGAGAAGTAATACCATCTTCTGTTAACCTATCGTAAATGTGAATGGAATCGGAATACTCATACGTCCACATTGTATCTTGCAGTAAATGACCTAAAGTATCTACAGGACTTGTTTTATATACCGTTTTATAATTCCATTCCTTTCCTATCAAATTCTCAATTTTAGGATCAGAACCATCTATTGTGTAGAGTATTCTAACAGTCGAATCAGGATGTGATATTTTTAAATAAAAATCAGTTGAATAAAATCCAGACTCTTGTGATAAAGTAGGTGGATGAATTGTCTGTCCTATTAAGAAAATAGGTGAGAGGATTAAGAAAAGGGATAAAAATCGACGAGTCATTTTAATTAAATTTAATAAACAATAATAAAACGGCAAATATAATCATTTAATGAATATTTTTTTAATTTCCACTTGCCCAATTATCGCGATCTAAATTACGCATTTGAATTGCCTCAGCAATGTGATTAGGCAAAATCCCTTCTTCTTTTGACAAATCGGCAATCGTACGAGCGACTTTTAAAATTCGATCATACGCACGGGCTGAAAGTCCTAAGTGATCCATCGCTTTTTTCAGTAACTGATAGGAAGTGTCATCAATTGTACAATATTGTTTAATTTCTTTCGTCCCCATTTGAGCGTTACAATGAATGGCTGGTGAATTTTTAAATCGGTTAGATTGAAATTCTCGTGCTTCGATTACCCTATTTCTTATTTCGAGGCTTCCTTCCGTAGATTGATGATATGCTAATTCTTGGAATCCAACGGGAACAACTTCAATGTGTAAATCAATGCGATCGAGGAGTGGGCCTGATATTTTGTTTAGGTATTTTTGAACCGTTCCAGGAGGACAAACACATTTTTTTTCAGGATGATTGTAATAACCACAAGGGCAAGGGTTCATTGCTGCGACCAACATAAATCCAGCAGGATATTCGACGGATGATTTTGCTCTTGATATACTTACTGTTCGCTCTTCTAATGGTTGGCGTAAAACTTCAAGAACAGAGCGCTTGTATTCAGGTAATTCATCTAAAAATAAGACCCCATTATGTGCTAATGAAATTTCTCCTGGTTTCGGATAGGTTCCTCCGCCGACTAATGCTACATCAGAAATAGTATGATGAGGTTTGCGAAAGGGTCTTTTTGAAATGAGTCCATTGTCTTTTTGTACTTTTCCAGCAACACTATGAATCTTAGTTGTTTCGAGTGATTCATCTAGTGTTAGTGGTGGTAAAATGGTCGGTAATCTTTTTGCAAGCATGGATTTCCCCGCTCCAGGAGGCCCAATTAATAAGAGATTATGTCCGCCTGCTGCTGCGATTTCAAAAGCCCGTTTGATACTTAATTGCCCCTTAACATCTTTAAAATCTAATTCAAACACATCGAGCATGCGATTGAACTCTTTGTTCACGTCAATATGAAAAGGAGCGATTTCAATAGTTGAATTTAAAAAATCGACGACTTGCCGAATGGTTTCTACACCGATAACATCCAAATCGCTAACAACCGCTGCTTCCTTTATATTTGCAGTCGGAATAATCACACCTTTGAATCCATTTTCTTTAGCGGCAATAGCAATGGGTAAAACGCCTTTGACAGGTTGTATCGAACCATCTAATGATAACTCACCAATTACAATATACTCTTTTAAGAGATTTTCATTCAACTGATCGCTTGCAGCTAATATTCCGAGTGCGATTGCTAAGTCATAATAGGAACCTTCTTTGCGAATATCAGCAGGAGCAAGATTGACTGTGATTTCTTTGCCAGGATATTTAAAATCATTGTTTTTCAGCGCTGCTTTTATACGTTGCTGACTTTCCTTGATGGCACTATCAGGTAGTCCAACAAGATGAAAGTTGATACCCTGACTTACATTTACTTCAATGGTGATGATCGTTGCGTCAATACCGCTTACGGCACTTCCAAAAGTCTTTACTAACATGGTTTAATTATATAGGTTTAAACTAAATTTAATAAAACTTTTGACTTATTGCAAGGGAAAAGTAAAAAAAGATGGAACTAATTAATTGTCTTTTTTCAGCCCTATTATTTTTATTTTGGTGCTAAACGATATAAAATTAATCCTATTATTAGGAAAATTAAATTAGGAATCCAGACGGCTAAAATAGTAGGCAATCCCACATTAATAGCGGCTACCGTCGTGACTTTCATGGAGAAAATATAGATAAATGCAAACCCTAAACCTATGGCAATATTTAACCCAATACCACCGCGTTTTTTCTGCGAAGAAACCGCAAATCCAATTAAAGTAAGGATAAAAGTGGCAAAAGGATAGGAAGTTCTGCGATGGAGCTCTATCTCGAAATTGACATAGCCAGGATTTCCTTTTGCCTTCTCCGACTGGATAAATTCTTTTAGTTGTGTATAGGTCATCGCCTCCGAGACATTATCTCTTACCGCAATATCTTTTAAATTGAAAGGCAGGATAGTATCGTATTGAATTCCTGCTTTTATTCTATCAGGAACAATGTCTTTACTGTTACTCAGAACATCTCGAATGAAATAATTACTGAGTTTCCACTTTTTACTTTTACCATCAAAAGAAGCACTGCTTGCTTGTATGTATTTTTCTATTTTATTATCTGGAGACCATTTTTCAATGTGCAAGTTGGCAATTGTTTGCGTTTCCTGAGAATAATTGTCAAAATAAATAATGGTGTTATCTGGAAATTCAGCAATGAAATTATTGATGTACAAATCGTTTCGATAATACCGTTCTTCAAACCTTAAGCGCGATTCATTGGAACGAGGGACAATAAAATGATTCAAGACAAATGATAATGTAGCCAATATAAAAGCTCCCATCATATAAGGGCGAAGTATTCTAGAGAAAGGTTTTCCACTAAATAACATAGGGATAATCTCAGAATCTTGTGCCATTTTCGATGTAAACCAAATGACGGTTATAAAGACAATTAGAGAGGAAAAAGTATTTCCGTAAAAGACAATAAAATTAACATAGTAGACAAAAATAATGTCACTTAAAGGGGCTTGTTTTTCAATAAAATCTTTTAATTTTTCTGATATGTCAAATACAATAGCTAGGAGCATAATTACTCCCAGAATGAAGAAAAAAGTTGTAAGAAACTTTTTTAAAATGTACTTGTCATACTTCTTCAGCATTTACTTTATAATCGTTCTTTAAGTCTTGGAATGACTTGATTTTTCCATGTTGTAAATGTTCCATCTAGGATATGTTTTCTAGCCTCAGTTACTAAATCTAAGTAAAATCCTAAATTGTGAATTGTAGCAATCTGAATACCAAGGTACTCATTTACCTTAATCAAGTGCCGCAAATAGGCTTTTGAATAGGTACTATCGACATATGTTTTCCCTAAGTTATCGAGCGGTGAGAAATCCTTTTCCCATTTCTTATTTTTAATATTAATAGTTCCTTCCCACGTAAACAATAATCCATGGCGAGCATTTCTTGATGGCATGACACAATCAAACATATCAATACCTCGAGCAATTGCTTCTAGAATATTCCATGGCGTTCCCACTCCCATCAAGTAACGTGGTTTTTCTTTGGGTAATATCTCGGTGACTAATTCCGTCATTGCATACATTTCTTCCTCTGGTTCACCAACAGATAATCCACCTATTGCATTACCAAACATATCTTTAGATGCTATATATTCGGCCGATTCTTTTCGTAAATCGTTATAGACGCTACCTTGAACAATTGGAAATAGTACTTGCTCATAACCGTATTTTGAATCTGTATTTTTAAATTGATGGATACATCTATCTAGCCATTGATGGGTTATATTCATCGAATTTTTAGCATACCTATAATCGCATGGATAAGGTGTGCACTCATCGAAAGCCATGATAATGTCGCCACCTATTATGCGTTGCACATCCATAGCATATTCAGGTGTGAAAAAGTGATATGAACCATCATAAATGGATTGAAAACGAACACCTTCCTCTGTTATCTTCCGAGACTTTGAGAGAGAATATACTTGAAAACCACCTGAGTCTGTGAGAATTGGTTTTTTCCAATTCATAAATTGATGAAGACCTCCTGCAGCTTCAAGTGTGTCAATTCCTGGACGGAAAAATAGATGATACGTATTCCCTAATATTATTTGTGCTTTAATATCATTATCTAATTCATGCTGATGCACTCCTTTTACGGAAGCTACTGTCCCGACAGGCATAAATATAGGCGTCTGAATCTCTCCGTGATCAGTTGTTAATTTTCCTACTCTTGCGTTACTATTTGAATCTGTTAATTCTAGTTCAAAGTGCATATCTTTGTTGATAAATAATGACTGCAAAGATAATGTGAATTATTAAAGAACCTCATCTTTGTAGAAATCTTATAAAAGATGAGTTTTAACCCTTCGTTTGAAAATTCATTCGTCACTTTTACGTTTTACCTCTTCTGTGCTGTGTGTTTCATTCAGTTTTTATATGTCTCATTGATATATATACGTTTTGCACTATATAAAAATAAAGAGCAAAAAAATTTTTCAAAATCAATTTCAGTTATTATTTGTTGTCGGAATGAAGAAGAGAATTTACTGAACAACTTGCAATCGATTGTTGAACAGGATTATCCCAATTTTGAAGTGATACTAGTCAATCACATGTCTACGGATAATTCTATTGATGTGATGCGTGCATTTCAATTGCATTATCAAAATGTTCGAGTGGTAAATGTACAAAGAAGTTCACATTTAAGAATGGGGAAGAAGTTCCCGTTATCAATAGGTATAAAAGCAGCTAAAAATGACATCCTAGTTTTAACCGATGCTGATTGCAAACCATCTTCTGACCAATGGCTCAAAATAGTCGCATCAAATTATGCGAAGGAAGAAGTTGAAATGGTGGTGGGATACGCTCCAATGAATAAGGCAAAAGGTTTCTTAAATTGGTTTTCTCGAATGGAGGCAACGTATATTGCTATTAACTACTTTTCATATGCCTTATCATACATGCCTTATATGAGTGTGGGAAGGAACTTTTCATATACCAAAGAATTATTCACTCAAACAAAAGGGTTTAAAAGTCATTATTCTATTATTTCAGGAGATGATGATTTGTTTTTGCAAGAGGCAGCAAAAAAGAATAATGTTGCCATTGAAATTAATAAGTCAACGTGGTGTTATTCAGATGCAAAAGAGACTTGGAGTGATTGGATACGACAAAAACAAAGACATTTCAAGACATCACCGCGTTACAATGTTATTAAGAAGCTGTTGTTAGGAATTTACAATATGAGCTGGTTGTTAACGGTTATTTTATTTGTTACTTTGACTTTTAACATGGGTTACAATGGCGTTACTTTGTTAATTTTTGGAGGGATTTTACTATTTAAATGGTTTGTTTTCGCATTGAATTTCAATAAAATGAAAGCACTGAATTTTGCATTACTATTTCCTTTGTGGGAGACTGCATATATGTTAGTAACGTCATTTATATTTATTAATTCGAGTAATACACGTTTACAGAAATGGAAGTAACTAAGACCTTGTCAGATAAGGGAAAAAGAGATTACGAATTGATTCAAAGAGCGCTCTCAGGAGAGCAAATGGCTTACACTTTACTAATGGGGCATTATCGTGATTCTGTATATCACACTATTATAAAGATGGTGAGAAGTACAGAAGATGCGGAAGATTTAACAATTGAAGCTTTTGGAAAAGCATTTAATCGATTAGGGCAATATTCTCAAGACTATGCTTTTAGTACGTGGCTATTCAAAATTGCAACTAATAATTGTATTGACTTTATCCGAAAGAAGAGAATTAAAGTTACGTCTATGGATACAGGGTATACTACCAGTGATGGTGAGGTTATATATGTAGAGGCCAAAGCGTCCAATATGACACCTGAAGAAGAAATTATCCATCAGCAAAAAGTAAAACACATGCGTGAATTAGTAAATAAGCTGAAACCAAGATATCGAGAGTTAGTAGAATTACGCTATTTTGAAGAGTTGAGTTATGAAGAAATTGCCGATACCTTAAATCTTCCTTTAGGAACCGTAAAAGCACAACTTTTTAGAGCAAGAGATTTTCTATCTACAATGATTGAAAAAACGAAACATACTATTTAAAAAAAAAGTAAACATTAAAAAAGGGACATGATATCATGTCCCTTTTTTTTAAACCAATTTTTTAGTTTTATTCTTCAGTTTTTTCTTCTTCCGCTACTTCAGAATCTTCATCTGTGCTTTCATCATCAGCGTCTTTAACAGCACCACGAGACATTCTAACAGCAACAACTACTGCGTTGTGAGGATCTAAGAAAGTTAAACCATCAATTTTAATTTCGCCAACACGAATTGCTTGACCAATCCTTAACTTAGTAACATTAACATCAATAAAATCAGGTAAAGCATCAGGTAGACCTACAACTGTCAATCTTCTGAATGGAGTTGAAATCTTACCTCCTGACAATACACCTTGTGCTGTTCCATTTAATTTAATCGGTAAACCAATCTTAACTGGAGTTTTACTATCGAGTCTTAAAAAGTCGATGTGTCTTACTTTTCCAGTTAAAGGATTTTGTTGAAGATCTTGGATGATAGCAAAAACTTTCTCACCATCGATATCTATTTCAACTTTGTAAACAAATGGAGTGAAAACGATTTTGTCAATTTCAGTACTTTTTGCTGAAAAATGAATTTGTTTCCCTTGACCATAAAGAACACATGGAACTCTATCGTTCGCACGTAATTGCTTTGCGCTCTTTTTCCCTACGCTCTCTCTTAGAGAACCGCTCAATGAAGCTACTTTCATGTTATTTATTTTTATTTATTAATTTACGATATTATAAAATGTGAACTTATAGACTCGTCATTAACAACACATTTGATGACACTAGCAAATAATTCACTTACAGATAATACTTCTATTTTTGCACTTTGTTGTTTTAACGGTATAGTATCCGTAACGTATAATTTTGTCAGTTTTGAATTTTCAATTCTCTCATATGCTGGACCTGATAAAATGGCATGTGTACAGAATGCATAAACAGCCAAAGCTCCTTTTTCCATAAACAAATCTGCTGCCTTTGTTAACGTTCCAGCAGTATCACACATATCATCTACCAAGATTACGTTTTTGCCTTCCACGTCTCCAATTAAAGTCATCTCAGCAACTTCGTTTGGCTTTTTTCTATGTTTGTGGCACATTGCCAGGGTAGTATTCAATTTTTTTGAGTATGAATTTGCTCTCTTAGCACCACCAGCATCTGGAGCCGCCATGATAACATTGTCCAACTTCAAATTTAAAATTTCTTGGTAAAAAATGGTTGAAGCATATAAATGGTCAACAGGAACTTCAAAGAAACCTTGAATTTGATCTGCGTGTAAATCCATCGTAATGATTCTATCAATTCCAGCAACCATTAGCATATTAGCTACTAATTTAGAACCAATAGCAACTCGTGGTTTATCTTTTCTATCTTGACGTGCAAATCCAAAGTAAGGAATGACAACAATAATTTTTCTGGCAGATGCTCTTTTAGCTCCATCTATCATTAAAAGAAGTTCAAAAAGGTTATCAGTTGGAGGCATTGTAGACTGTATTAAGAAGACATCTTGACCTCTTACAGTTTCTTCGAAAGATGGTTGAAATTCACCATCTGAAAAATCAGTTACCTTGACATCTCCTAACGGAACACCATATTTAACAGCTATTTTGTTAGCTAAACTAATAGACGCTCTTCCTGAAAAAATCTTAACTCCTGCGGACATAATATTCCTTTTTTGAGGTACAAAGATAATTCTTTTGTTTTTACCGAACACTTGTTTGTGAAAAAAGCTTTGTTATTTATTAATTATTTAGCCACTTAACCTCTAAAGTTTTCTATTTTTACATTCTTTTATTTAAAAGCAATTATGCAAACAATATTGATTTTAGGAGCAGGTTTTTCGAGTAATTCACTTATTCATTACCTGTCTTCTAATTCTGAAAGATACGATTGGCACATAAATGTTGTAGATCAGAATTTTGAAGTGTTAAAGAACAAGGTAAAGGGACTGAAGGGGGTTTTTCCTCTGAATTTCGATGCGTTAAACAAAAGAATGCGGAGAAATCAGATTAAAAAGTCAGATATCGTTATAAGCATGTTGCCAGCACGTTTTCATATTGAAGTGGCGGAAGATTGTGTTGAGTTGAAGAAAAACTTGATTACTCCTTCGTATGTTAGTAAAGAAATGGAAGCACTTCATAAGAAGGCGCTTGAAGCGGACATTTGTATTATGAATGAAATTGGAGTAGATCCAGGGATTGATCATATGAGTGCGTGTAAAATATTAGATGAGTTAAGAAGTAAAAATGCCACAATAACAAGTTTTAAGTCCTTTTGTGGAGGTCTTATTGCTCCGGAATCAGATAATAATCCATGGAACTACAAATTTACATGGAATCCACGTAATGTTGTCGTAGCTGGACAAGGTAGTGCTGCACAATTTATTGAACAAAATCAGTATAAATACATACCGTATGGTCAATTGTTTAGTCGTTTAGATCAGATGACTATTCCAGGTTATGGTGATTTTGAAGGATATGCAAATAGGAACTCATTACAATACCGAAAAATATATGGTTTGGATAATATTCCTACTATATATAGAGGAACATTACGACGAGTTGGTTACTGTAAAGCTTGGGATATTTTTGTTCAATTAGGATTAACAGATGATTCATTTTGTATGGAGCATTCCGAATTGTTGACACCTAGAGCTTTTTTAAATGCTTTTCTACCTTATAAAGAAGAGATTAGTGTAGAACGTAAGCTTGAGGAGTATTTCACTAAAAAAGATAAGAATACCTTTGATAAAATTGAATGGCTAGGTTTTTTCGATGATTCCCAGCCTATTGGTTTGCCAAATGCATCACCTGCTCAATTATTAGAGATGATATTATCCAGAAAATGGAAATTGGAACCAAAAGATAAGGATATGCTTGTGATGTATCATGAGTTTGAATATTTTTATAAAAATGAAAAACATAGAGTAATCGCTTCAATGGTACATCTAGGAGTAGATCAAGATAGGACAGCAATGGCAAACACCGTTGGGTTACCAATCGCCATCTGTGTAAAAAATATTTTAGCGGGAAAAATTACAGCAAAAGGAGTGTTAAGACCTTTGTTAAAAGAAGTCTATGAGCCGATTCTAAACGAGTTGAAAGACTACGAAATCTACTTTACTGAGACGGATGAAATCATTTAATATTAAAAATATCAACATAAATTTGTTGATTATAGATTATAAATAAAAATATAATCATATATTTGCACCCCCAAATGTAGTTTTTGGGTTAAAAGTTTATTGAAATAAATTAAGTAAAAGTATGCCAACGATACAACAATTGGTCAGAAAAGGACGCGTACAAGCAGTAAATAAGAGCAAATCAGCCGCTCTTGATTCTTGTCCACAGCGCAAAGGGGTATGTGTAAGGGTTTACACCACTACTCCTAAAAAACCGAACTCAGCGATGCGTAAAGTTGCAAGGGTTCGATTAACAAATGGTAAGGAAGTGAATGCTTACATTGGAGGTGAAGGACACAATCTACAGGAACACTCATTAGTATTAGTGAGAGGAGGTAGAGTGAAAGACCTTCCAGGTGTACGTTACCACATCGTCCGTGGAGCAGAAGATACTGCTGGCGTTGAAGGTAGAAAACAAGCACGATCTAAGTATGGAGCTAAGAGACCAAAAGCTAAGAAATAATTAAATAAAGCTTTAAAAAAATGAGAAGAAGAAAAGCAAAAGAAATCGCCATTCTTCCAGATTCAAAGTTTAACGACGTTCAAGTAACGAAGTTTGTAAACAACTTGATGTATGATGGAAAGAAGAGTTTGGCATTTAAGATTTTCTACGAAGCAATTGACATCGTAGATTCTAAAGTGGAAGACACAACAGGGTTGGAAACGTTTAAAAAAGCAATTGAAAATATCACTCCATCTGTAGAGGTTCGTAGCCGTCGTGTTGGAGGAGCTACTTTCCAAATCCCTACTCCTGTAAGAGAAGGAAGAAAGAGTTCATTAGCTATGAAATGGTTAATTGGTTATTCTAGAAAAAGAAACGAAAAAACAATGGCTGGAAAACTAGCTGCTGAAATTGTTGCTGCTGCAAAGGAAGAAGGTGCTGCTTTCAAAAAGAAAGAAGATACACTTCGTATGGCTGAAGCAAATAAGGCATTTTCTCATTTTAGATTTTAATAGGAAATTATGGGAAGAGATCTTAAATACACAAGAAATATTGGAATTGCTGCTCACATTGATGCTGGTAAAACAACAACAACAGAGCGAATTTTATTTTATTCTGGAGTAAATCATAAGTTAGGTGAAACTCACGAAGGTGGTGCTACTACTGACTGGATGGCTCAAGAGCAAGAAAGAGGAATTACAATTACCTCTGCTGCTGTTTCAGTAAATTGGCCATATAGAGGTGAATCATATCACGTTAATATCATTGACACACCGGGACACGTCGACTTTACAGTTGAGGTGAATCGTTCTTTACGTGTTTTAGATGGTTTAGTGTTTTTGTTCTCTGCAGTTGATGGTGTTGAACCTCAATCAGAGACAAACTGGAGATTAGCAAACAATTACAATGTACCTCGTCTTGGATTCGTTAATAAAATGGACCGTCAAGGCGCTGACTTTTTAAATGTTTGTAAGCAAGTTAAAGAAATGTTAGGTAGTTATGCTTTACCACTTCAATTACCAATTGGTGCTGAAGATCATTTTACTGGAGTAGTTGATTTAATCAACTTCCGTGGAATGGTTTGGAATGAAGAGGATAAAGGAATGACTTTTAAAGAAGTAGAAATTCCTGCAGATATGCTGGAAGAAGCAAAACATCACCGTGAAATGCTTTTAGAAGCGGTAGCGGAGTTCGATGATACATTGATGGAAAAGTATTTTGAGGATCCAACTTCAATTTCTGAAGATGAAATTCTTGCAGCTTTACGTCAAGCTACAATTTCTGGTAAAGTAGTTCCAATGATGTGTGGTTCATCTTTTAAAAACAAAGGTGTTCAAGCAATGTTGGATAACGTAATGGCTTTACTTCCTTCTCCTATTGAGGTTGATGCAATTAAAGGTGTTAATCCTGATACAGAGGAAGAAGTTGAAGTTAAAGTAGGTTATGATGCTCCATTCGCAGGATTAGCATTTAAAATTGCTACCGATCCTTTCGTTGGACGTTTGTGCTTTGTAAGAGCTTATTCAGGTAAATTGCCTGCAGGTTCTTATATTATTAACTCTCGTACAAATAATAAAGAGCGTATTTCACGAATCTTTCAAATGCGTGCCAACAAACAAATTCAAATTGATGAATTGGGTGCTGGTGATATTGGAGCAGTTGTTGGATTTAAAGACATCAAGACAGGAGATACACTTTGTGCAGAAGGTCATGTTATTCAATTAGAGTCTATGGACTTCCCAGATCCTGTAATTGGAATAGCAATTGAGCCTAAGACACAAGCGGATGCAGATAGACTTTCTAACGGCTTAAACAAGTTAGCAGAAGAGGATCCTACATTCCAAGTTAAGACAGACGACGAAACAGGTCAAACAATTATTTCTGGAATGGGTGAGCTTCACTTAGATATTATTGTCGATCGTTTAAGACGTGAATTTAAGGTTGAAGTAAACCAAGGGGCTCCACAGGTATCTTACCGTGAAGCAATTACTGGAAGTGTTGAGCATCGTGAGGTGTACAAGAAGCAATCTGGTGGACGTGGTAAATTCGCAGACATTTACGTTAAAGTTTCGCCACAAGATGATGAGACAAAGCCAGGTCTTCAGTTTATCAACTCTATTAAAGGAGGTAACATTCCAAAAGAATTTATTCCATCAGTAGAGAAAGGTTTCAAGGAATCTATGAAAAACGGTGTATTGGCAGGATATCCAATTGAAGCTATGGTGGTTGAATTATTAGATGGTTCTTTCCACGCAGTTGACTCTGATTCTCTTTCTTTTGAGGTGTGTGCTAAAATGGCATATCGTGAGGCGTTGAAGAAATGTCGTCCTATCTTATTAGAGCCAATCATGAAGTTGGAGGTTGTTACACCTGAAGAAAACATGGGTGATATCGTTGGTGACTTAAACCGTCGTCGTGGTATGATGAAAGGTATGGATGATAAGCACGGAGCTAAAGTTATTAAAGCAGACGTTCCTTTATCTGAAATGTTTGGATATGTTACACAATTACGTACATTATCATCAGGTAGAGCTAACTCTTCAATGGAATTTTCTCACTTCGCAGAAGCACCAGCAAGTACAGCAGCTGATGTTATTGCTAAAGTAAATGGTAATAAAAATTAATTTTTGTACAGATGAGTCAAAAAATAAGAATAAAATTAAAATCTTTCGATCATAACTTAGTAGATAAGTCTGCTGAAAAGATTGTTAAGACAGTAAAGTCAACAGGTGCTATTGTTAGTGGACCAATTCCATTACCAACTCACAAGCGTATTTACACCGTTTTAAAGTCTCCACACGTTAACAAAAAAGCGCGTGAGCAATTTGAATTGTGTTCATACAAAAGATTGTTAGACATATATAGTTCATCATCTAAAACAGTTGATGCTCTTATGAAATTAGAGCTTCCAAGTGGGGTAGATGTTGAAATTAAAGTGTAAGTAAATTAATCAATAAATTAATAAAGTATGCCGGGAATTATTGGTAGAAAAGTAGGAATGACTAGCATCTATAGTGCCGAGGGTAAGGCAACACCATGCACAATTATAGAAGCAGGTCCTTGTGTTGTTACACAAGTAAAGACAAAAGATAAAGATGGATACGAAGCGGTCCAGTTAGGTTTTGGAGACAGAAAAGAATCCAACACACCTAATCCTTTAAAAGGTCATTTTAGTAAAGCAAAAACGACTCCAAAATCTAAGTTAGCCGAGTTCAAAGGTTTTGAATTAGATTTAAATCTAGGGGATGTTGTTACAGCTGAGATCTTTCAAGAAGGCGAATACGTTGACGTGTGCGGCTATTCTAAAGGAAAGGGTTTTCAAGGTGTTGTAAAGAGACATGGTTTTGGTGGTGTAGGTCAAGCGACACACGGTCAGCATAATCGTCTAAGAGCTCCAGGTTCTATCGGAGCAGCATCATATCCTGCAAAAGTATTTAAAGGAATGAGAATGGCGGGTCAAACTGGAAACAAACAAGTTCAAATTGACAACTTGTTAGTATTAAAGGTTCTGACAGAGAAGAATTTGTTAATTGTTAAAGGATCTGTTCCTGGCGCAAAAGGTTCAACCGTTTTAATCAAGAAGTAAGATGGAAGTAAAAGTATTAAATCAATCAGGTAAAGCGACAACTAAGAAAGTTGCCCTTTCAGAAGGAATCTTTGGTATTGAACCTAATGACCACGCTATTTATTTAGATGTTAAACAACACTTAGCAAATCGTCGTCAAGGAACTCATAAATCTAAAGAAAGATCAGAACTTTCAGGTTCTACTAGAAAGATTAAGAAGCAGAAAGGTACTGGTGGCGCTCGTGCTGGTAGTATTAAGTCTGGAACTATTGTTGGTGGTGCGAGAATATTCGGTCCAAAACCAAGAGATTACAGTTTTAAACTGAATGTTAAGGTGAAAAGATTAGCACGTAAATCAGCACTTTCTTATAAAGTAAAATCAGATGATTTGTTAATTGTTGAGGATTTCAATTTTGATTCTCCAAAAACAAAAGCGTTCATCAGTTTTGTAGATAATTTAGAATTAACTAACGAAAAGTTGCTTTTTATTTTAGGATCTCAAAACGATAATGTATATTTGTCTTCCAAAAATTTGAAGAAAGTGAAAGTTGTTACTGCAGAATCAGTTAACACATATGATATTTTGAATGCTAAAAAGATTCTTTTAGCAGAAAGTTCGATTGAAGTTATTGAAAATATTCTTAATTAATTAAGATAATGACAAATTGTATAATAAAGCCTTTAATTACCGAGAAAGCAACTTTGCAAAGTGAGCAAAGTAATCGCTTTACGTTTAAAGTAGAAAGAAAGGCAAATAAGTTAGAAATTAAAAAAGCTGTCGAAAGGATGTACGGAGTTAACGTTGTTGATGTACGTACAATGATATATGGCGGTGGTAAATCCTCTGTTAAATACACTAATAGAGGTGTCGTTTTGCAACCAAACAATCCATGGAAAAAAGCTGTGGTTACTGTTGCAGATGGAGAAACGATAGATTTGTTTAATAACCTTTAATTTTAAGTAATGGGTCTTAAAAAATTCAAGCCTACAACTCCAGGGCAAAGACACAAAGTAAACAGTACATTCGACGAAATTACTGCTTCTAAACCTGAAAAGAGTTTAGTTACAGGAGCACGTAATAGTAGAAGTGGTGGACGTAACAATGATGGTAAAATGACCATGAGATACATGGGAGGAGGTCATAAGAAAAAATACCGTATCATTGATTTTAAAAGAGACAAGCAGGATGTTCCTGCTACTGTACACTCTATTGAGTATGATCCAAATAGAACTGCACGTATTGCACTTTTATATTATGCTGATGGAGAAAAGCGCTACATTATTGCTCCAGAAGGACTTAAAGTAGGAGATACAGTAGTTTCTGGAAAAAATGCTGAGCCTAACGTAGGAAACGCTTTATTCTTAAGTGATATTCCGTTAGGTACTGTAATTCATAACATTGAATTAAATCCTGGTAAAGGTGGGGCTATTGCTCGTGGAGCTGGTTCTTATGCTCAATTGAATGCAAGAGATAATCGTTATGCAATTGTAAAAATGCCTTCTGGTGAAACTAGAATGATTTTAGTTACATGTATGGCAACTATTGGATCTGTATCTAATTCTGAACATTCTTTAGTCGTTTCTGGTAAAGCAGGACGTTCTAGATGGTTAGGAAGAAGACCTCGTGTTAGAGGTGTTGTAATGAATCCTGTTGACCACCCTATGGGAGGTGGTGAAGGTAAATCTTCTGGAGGCCATCCAAGATCTCGTAACGGAATGCCTGCTAAAGGTTACAAAACACGTTCTAAGAAGAAGTATTCAAATAGTTTAATTATTTCCAAAAGAAAAAAATAGAGCATGAGTAGATCATTAAAAAAACCACCGTTTATACATTATAAACTGTTAAAGAGAGTGGATGAGGCTGCTGGTAATAACAAAAGTGTTATTAAGACTTGGTCACGTTCGTCTACAATTATGCCAGAGATGGTAGGGTTGACATTCGCAGTTCATAATGGAAATAAATTCATACCTGTTTTCTGTACAGAAAATATGGTAGGTCACAAGTTAGGAGAATTTGCGCCAACTCGAAATTTCCGTGGACATGGTGCAGATAAAAAGAATAAAAAGAGATAAATATAGAGTGCAATGGGTGTTAGAAAAAAAGAAAGAGCGCTAAGATTGAAAGAGGATAAAGCTAAAACAGCAATTGCTATTTTAAGAAATTCCACAATCGCTCCAAGAAAGATGAGATTAGTTGCAGATCTTATAAGGGGAGTTGAAGTAAACAAGGCTCTAAATATTTTGCAACATAATGCTAAGTTTGCTTCTAAAAGTCTTGAAACTTTACTTCGTTCTGCAATTGCTAATTGGGAACAGAAGAATGAAGGACAAAACATTGAAGACGCTAACTTGGTAGTTAAAACTATTAAAGTTGATAGCGCGGCAATGCTTAAGAGAATTCAAGCTGCACCTCAAGGTAGAGCGCATAGAATCAGAAAGAGATCAAACCACGTTACCATCATTGTTGATGGCTTAAATTAAAAAGACAAATGGGACAAAAAACGAATCCAATTGGAAATAGATTAGGTTTCATTCACGGATGGGAGTCTAACTGGTATGGAGGAAACGATTACAAGGACAAAATCATTGAGGATGACAAAATACGTAAGTATCTTTCCGCAAGATTAACAAGAGCAAGTATTGCTAAAATTGTAATCGAAAGAACATTAAAGTTAATCACTGTTACTATCCATTCAGCCAGACCAGGTGTTATCATCGGTAAAGGTGGACAGGAAGTTGATAAACTTAAAGAAGAGTTAAAAAAATTAACTAAAAAGGAAATACAAATTGACATTTTTGAGGTTAAAAGACCTGAATTAAATGCGCAATTAGTAGCTGATGGTATTGCTCGTCAACTTGAAGCACGTATCTCTTTCCGTAGAGCAATCAAAATGTCGATTGCTTCTACAATGAGAATGGGTGCTGAAGGTATAAAAGTTAAAATTTCTGGCCGTTTAAACGGTGCAGAGATGGCAAGATCAGAAATGTACAAAGATGGACGTACTCCGTTACATACGTTCAGAGCTGATATCGATTACGCTTTAAGTGAAGCACACACCACTTATGGTCGTCTCGGTATAAAAGTATGGATATGCAAAGGCGAAGTTTACGGTAAAAGAGACTTATCTCCTAATGTTGGAATGACATCAAGATCAGCAGCAGGAAGAGGTAATAACTCTGCCCCCTCAAATCGTAAGCCGTCGAATAGTAGAAGAAAAAAGAAATAATTGTAATTTATTCTAGAAATGTTACAACCAAAGAGAACTAAGTTTAGAAAAGCACAAAAAGGAAGAAACACTGGTAAAGCCGAAAGAGGTAGCACCATTTCTTTTGGATCTTTTGGATTAAAGAGCCTTGAGCCAGCGTGGATTACATCTAGACAAATCGAAGCATCTCGTATCGCTGTTACTCGTTATATGAAACGTGAAGGTCAGGTATGGATTAGAATTTTCCCGGACAAACCGGTAACTTCAAAACCAGCTGAAGTACGTATGGGTAAAGGTAAAGGTGCACCAAGTCACTGGGTAGCTGTTATTAAACCAGGCAGAATATTATTCGAGGCAGATGGTGTCCCTTACGAAATAGCAAAAGAAGCTATGCGTTTGGCAGCACAGAAATTACCTGTGAAATGTAAATTCATTGTTCGCAATGATTATGTAGTACCTTCTAAATAAGAAAAAATGAAAAAAGAAGACATCACTAATATTTCGTTAGAAGAACTCACTAATCGTGTTAATAGTTCACAAGAGCAATTAGCGAAAATGAAATTATCACATTCTGTTTCTCCTATCGAGAATCCTCTACAGATTAGAGGACTTAGAAAAAATATTGCTCGATTGAAAACAGAGCTAACTAAACGTGAAACGCAGATTTAATTATGGAAAAGCGTAATTTAAGAAAAGAAAGAATCGGAGTTGTTACAAGTAACAAAATGCAGAAATCAATCGTTGTTTCTGTATTGAGAAAAGTAAAACATCCGAAATATGGTAAATTTGTCAAAAAAACCACTAAATTTGTGGCCCACGATGAAATCGATGACTGCAATATTGGAGACACCGTTCGCATTATGGAGACAAGACCATTATCCAAGAATAAGAATTGGAGACTAGTTGAAATAATTGAAAGAGCTAAATAATCATTTGTAATGATACAACAAGAATCAAGACTTTCAGTTGCTGATAATTCAGGTGCCAAAGAAGTTCTATGTATCCGCGTATTAGGTGGAACAAAGCGTAGATATGCTTCTATAGGTGACAAGATTGTCGTAGCTATAAAGAGTGCAATGCCCTCTGGAGCTGTCAAAAAAGGACAGGTTGCCAAGGCAGTAGTAGTGAGAACTAAAAAAGAAGTTCGTCGTCCCGACGGTTCATACATCCGCTTTGATGACAATGCGGTTGTTATTTTGAACACACAAGGTGATATGAGAGGAACTCGTATTTTCGGACCTGTAGCTCGTGAGCTTCGTGAAAACAATTACATGAAGATTGTTTCACTTGCTCCTGAAGTACTTTAAAATTTGTAAGTTATGCAAAAGAAATTACACATTAAAGTTGGTGATAACGTCAGGATTTTGAGTGGCGTTAATCGCGGTAAGGAAGGTAAAGTCCTTGTTATCGATAGAAACAAGGAGCGTGCTACAGTAGAAGGATTAAATATGGTTAAAAAACATATTAAGCCTAGTGCTTCAAACCCTCAGGGTGGCATCGTTGAAATGGAAGCGGGATTACACATTTCCAATTTGATGGTTGTTGCTAATGGAGAGGCTTCTCGTATCGGTCGTCGTTTGAACGATGCAGGAAAGTTAGTTCGTTATTCAAAAAAATCAGGAGAGGAGATTAAATAATGAGTTATAGTCCAAGACTTAAGGAAAAGTATGGTCAGGAAATTATTCCTGCACTTACTGAAAAGTTCGGGTTCAAATCAGTAATGAGAGTTCCTAAACTTCAAAAAATTGTTATCAGTCAAGGTATTGGTGGCGCCGTAGCAGATAAAAAATTGATCGAATATGCGATTGCTGACGTAAGTCGTATTGCTGGTCAAAAAGCTGTTTCTACAATTTCTAAAAAGGATATTTCCAATTTTAAATTGAGAAAAGGTATGCCAATTGGAACTAAGGTAACACTTCGTGGTGATAAAATGTATGATTTTCTAGATCGTTTTATTTCTGTTTCTTTACCTCGTACAAGAGACTTTAAAGGAATTAATCCTAAAGGTTTCGACGGTAGAGGTAATTTTAATTTAGGAATAAAAGAACACATTATATTCCCAGAAATTGATATCGATAAAGTGAATAAAATTTTAGGGATGGATATTACGTTTGTAACTTCAGCTCAAAATGATGAAGAAGGAAAGGCATTATTAGATGCTTTCGGTTTTCCATTCACTAAAAATTAAAAAGAAATGGCAAAGGAATCAATGAAAGCGCGTGAGCGCAAAAGAGAAAGAATGGTAGCGTCTCAAGCTAAGAAAAGAGCTGAGTTAACTGCTATTCTGAAGTCTACTAGCACAGACGAAGAAGTGTTAAGCAAAAAGTGGGATGCAATGATAGCATTACAAAAAATGTCACCAAATGGTTCTAAAGTTAGATTGCACAATCGTTGTGGTTTAACAGGAAGACCAAGAGGATACATGAGACAATTCGGTATATCTCGTGTGACATTCAGAGAAATGGCATTAGCTGGTAAGATCCCAGGAGTTAAAAAAGCAAGTTGGTAATTTAATAGGAAACAATATGACAACAGATCCTATAGCGGATTTCTTAACCAGAATTAGAAATGCTTCAAGCGCAGGTTTGAAAATTGTTGAAATTCCGGCTTCGAACACAAAGAAGGCAATGACTAAGATTTTATTTGATCAAGGTTATATCTCTAACTTTCGTTTTGAAGAGGATGACAAACAAGGTTTAATTAAGATTGCATTAAAATATAACTCTTCTACAAGAGTTCCTGCAATCACTAAAATTGTTAGAATTTCTAAACCAGGTTTAAGAAAATATTCAAGTTCATCTGAATTGCCTAGAGTATTGAATGGTTTAGGTATAGCTATTCTTTCTACTTCTAGAGGAGTAATTTCAGACAAAGACGCGAGAAAGGAAAATGTAGGAGGAGAAGTCCTTTGCTACGTTTATTAATAATGTATTTAATAATAAGAAATGTCAAGGATAGGTAAATCCCCAGTTACAATCCCGAGTGGAGTAGAAGTAACATTGAACGGTAATATAATTACCGTTAAAGGTTCCAAAGGAACTTTGACTCAAGAATTTGATAATTCAGTAGTTAATGTTTCTATTGATGGAAATGTGATTTCTTTTAGCCGCGAGACTGACGCACCGTCTGTTAGATCGAAGCACGGTTTATACCGTTCTTTAATTCATAACATGATTGTTGGTGTATCCGAAGGGTATAAAAAGGAGTTGGAAATTATAGGAGTTGGATATAGAGCGAATGCTAATGGTCAATTACTTGAACTAGCATTAGGTTTTTCTCACCCTATTATAATCGAACTTCCTTCTGAAGTTAAATTAACTACGCTTACTGAAAAAGGTAAAGCTCCAGTAGTGACTTTAGAGTCTTTTGATAAACAATTAGTTGGTCAAGTAGCTGCTAAAATCAGATCATTTAGAAAACCTGAACCGTACAAAGGAAAAGGTATTAGATTCGTAGGTGAAGATATTAGAAGAAAAGCTGGTAAGTCAGCAAGTAAAAAATAAACTTAAGTAACATGGCATTTAGTAAATTAGTAAGAAGGTCGAAGATAAAAAGAAGAATTAGAAAGAAAGTTTTTGGTACTTCAACTTTGCCTCGTTTGTCTGTATATAGAAGTAATAAACAAATCTATGCTCAACTCATTGATGATACAAGAGGAGTGACATTAGCATCTGCTTCTAGTTACAAAAAAGATGCAGTAAGCACAACCACTAAAATGGAGCAAGCTGCAACTGTAGGTAAGCTTATTGCTGCCGCAGCATTAAAATCAGGTGTTGATAAGTGTGTATTCGATCGTAATGGGTATTTATATCATGGTCGTGTAAAGTCACTTGCTGATGCTGCGAGAGAAGGAGGTTTAAAATTTTAAAAAAAGACAATGGCACAAGTTATAAATAATGTAAGATCCGCTGGCTTGGAATTAAAAGACAGATTAGTAGCGATAAACCGTGTTACAAAAGTAACGAAAGGGGGTAGAGCTTTTAGTTTTGCTGCAATAGTTGTAGTAGGCGATGAAAATGGAGTTGTTGGTCATGGCTTAGGAAAAGCAAAAGAGGTGACTGAAGCAATTACAAAAGGTATTGAAGATGCTAAGAAGAATTTAGTAAGTGTTCCTATTTTAAATGGAACAATACCGCATTCTCAAAAAGGTAAATTTAGTGGAGCAGAAGTTTTTATCAAACCAGCTTCTCCTGGAACAGGTGTAATTGCAGGAAACTCAATGCGTGCTGTTTTAGAAAGCGCAGGCATTCATAATGTACTAGCAAAATCACAAGGTTCATCTAATCCTCATAATGTTATTAAAGCAACATTTGTAGCTTTAGGCTCTTTAAGAGATGCTGTTACAGTAGCGAAACAAAGAGGAATTAGTTTGGATAAAGTGTTTAACGGTTAATAGTTGAGAAATGGCTACAATTAAAATCAAACAAGTAAGAAGCACGATTAAACGTCCTGCTGATCAAAAAGCTACTATTGTAGCTCTTGGATTTAGAAAGCTAAACCAAGTTATTGAAAAAGAAGCTACTCCTCAAGTGTTAGGAATGATAAATAAAGTCAAACATTTAGTTGAAGTAGTTGAATAATTTTTTTTAAAATTGAGTACAATGAATTTAAATAGTTTAACTCCCGCTGAAGGCTCCGTTAAAGGTCGTAAAAGAATTGCTCGTGGACAAGGTTCAGGTTACGGTGGTACTTCTACAAGAGGTCATAAAGGTGCTAAGTCTAGATCGGGATATAGTAAAAAAGTAGGTTTTGAAGGTGGTCAAATGCCACTTCAAAGAAGAGTTCCTAAGTTCGGATTTAAAAACATTAATCGTGTTGAATTTAAAGCTATTAACTTGGATGTTATCCAGTTTTTGGCTGATAAATTAAACGTTTCTGACATTACAATTGATGTTTTGATTGATAACGGTGTCGTTTCTAAAAACGAAAATGTAAAGATTTTAGGACGAGGTGAATTGAAATCAAAAGTTAACATCACAGCACACAAGTTCTCTGCAACTGCTAAAGCAGAAGTTGAGAGTAAAGGTGGTGTTTGTTCAGAAATTTAATTATCTTTGCCAACATTTTTATAAATGAAGAAGTTAATAGAGAAAATACAAAATATTTGGAAAGTTGAGGAATTAAGAAAGCGTATATTACTTACGCTCTTCTTAACTCTTATTTATAGACTTGGATCTTTTATTATTATTCCTGGTGTAAATTATAACCAACTTACTGCATACAACGAATCGAATGGTTCGAATGTTCTAACAGATTTACTTTCATTATTTTCTGGAGGTAGTTTCTCTAATGCTTCTATTATGGCATTGGGAATTATGCCCTACATCTCTGCATCTATTATCATGCAGCTGTTAGGGGTATCTGTACCTTCCGTACAAAAAATGCAAAAGGATGGTGAATCTGGAAGAAAGAAAATTAACAATTATACGCGAATTTTAACGATTATTATTTGTGCTGTGCAGGCTCCTGCATACTTATCCATGTGGGTAGCATCAAGAAATGCTCTACCTCAGGATCCTAATACTTTGTGGTGGGCGCAGTCAGTAATCGTTTTAGTGGCTGGAGCAATGTTTGCTGTTTGGTTAGGTGAGCGTATAACGGATAAAGGAGTCGGTAATGGTATCTCCATCTTAATTACCGTGGGTATTATGTCCCGTTTACCAGGTTCTTTAATGGCTGAAATAGGAGTTAATAGCGATAATCTTATAAAAGTAGTTCTTGAATTAGTTGCATTTGTACTGATTATTATGGCTACTATACTTATTGTTCAAGGAGTTCGAAAGATCCCTATTAATGTCGCTAAAAGAATTGTAAGTGGTAGAAATGAAAATGTAGCAGAGCAAGGTAGTAGAAGTTACTTACCAATTAAAGTAAATGCTGCAGGTGTTATGCCTATCATTTTTGCACAAGCTATCGTGACTATTCCAATGATGTTGGTTTCAAACTCATCTGGAGAGTCTCCGAGTTGGTTTCAAACTGCGTTTACGGATGTCTATGGAGTATGGTATAATATTTTATTGGGATTATTAATTATAATCTTTACGTATTTCTATACTGCTATTACTATTAATCCGACAGATATGTCAGATGATTTGAAGAAAAATGGTGGATTTATTCCAGGTGTTAAACCCGGAAGTGAAACCACTGAATATATTGATTCATTGATATCTCGTATTACTCTACCGGGTTCTATATTTTTAGCATTAATTGCTGTCATTCCTGCTATTGTACACTCCGCGGTTGGTATAACATCTGGATTTGAACAATTCTTTGGAGGTACATCTTTGCTAATTATGGTTGCAGTTGTAATTGATACCTTACAGCAAATAGAGTCTTATTTATTAAATAGACATATGGATGGTTTGGTTGATAATTCTCGTTCTCGTAAGAGATTCAGCAGAAAAAGTAGTTTAAACATTTAAGCATGGCAAAGCAGACATCAATCGAGCAAGATGGTACAATTATAGAAGCATTATCAAACGCAATGTTTCGAGTTGAATTAGAAAATGGGCATGTAATTACAGCACATATTTCTGGTAAGATGAGAATGTTTTACATCAAGATACTACCAGGTGATAGAGTAAAAGTTGAAATGTCACCTTACGATTTAACAAAAGGTAGAATCACATTTAGATATAAATAATTTTAGAAATGAAAGTTAGAGCATCAGTTAAGAAAAGATCTGCAGATTGTAAGATCGTTAAGAGAAAAGGAGTTGTTTATGTAATAAACAAGAAAAATCCTAAATTAAAACAACGTCAAGGGTAATTAAAAGTAAAATATGGCACGTATAGCAGGTATAGATTTACCAAAAGGAAAAAGAGGTGTAATTGGTCTTACTTACATCTATGGTATTGGACGCAGTACAGCTGCTAAAGTCTTAAAGGACAACAATATTGACGAAAATATTAAGGTTCAAGATTGGAACGATGATCAAATTGGTCTTATTCGTGAGTCAATCAATACGATTAAAGTAGAAGGTCAATTGAGATCTGAAACACAACTTAATATTAAGCGTCTAATGGATATTGGATGTTATAGAGGAGTTAGACATAGAGCAGGTCTTCCATTAAGAGGTCAGAGAACAAAGAATAACTCTCGTACTCGTAAGGGAAGAAGAAAGACTGTAGCTAACAAGAAAAAAGTGACTAAATAATAATAAATAGTTATAATGGCTAAAGCAAATCAAAAAAAGAAGAAGA
>CAZDAR010000012.1:2492-48407 GCA_964503665.1 uncultured Flavobacteriales bacterium | reverse complement strand
TTATACCAATGGTAAAAATCGCTTAGATGATGTCATGAAACGTTTGTATTATGACTTTTATCTAAATGAAAAAGGTGTTAGTGAAGACGATTATTGGGCGGTGATTCGTAACATGGTAGGTGATAAATTAGAGTATCTATACCATGACTTCTATCATGGAACGAAAAACTATGAGTCTATATTAATCGAAGCATTTGATGTTTTAGGATTTGATTTAATGGAGACTGCTGTAAAGAGCTATAGCGAAGCCAATTTAGGATTTAAAAGTACTGTTGGTCAAACAGGGGTTGTTGTAAAAGCAATTTATCCAGGTTCTCCAGCCGATATTGCAAAGTTGATGTTGGAAGATGAAATTATTAGTGTTAATGGCGTTGTTTCTAATCATGAAATAGACGAATGGTTACGTTATTTTGACCTTAATGAAAAATGCTTGATGGTTATTCGAGGAGGAAAACTTATTGAACTAACTTTGCCTGAGGTAAGCCGCTCATTTTACTTAGATTATAAAGTTATTGAAGTGAAAACCAAAAGTAATCAACAGCAGAAAATGTTTAAGATTTGGTCAGAATAAACACACTATTTTCTTACGAAAAAGGCATGTAAACGGAAGCGCCTCCACTGTCATTTTTTCGTTTAAATTCCAAAATTGTTTTACACAGTAAATGAATGTCTTCTGTACATTTATTTTGTACCCATTCCCAAGCAAACTCATCTCCATTAACGGATTTCGCCATGTAATGAAACTGGTCAAAATTATAATTTAGCAACCATTTTGAAGCAGCCTCATCTTCTTCGCAGGCATTGACAAAAGCCATCAATTGTGGATAGCCGTTCTTCACTAACCAAGTCCGAGATTCATAATGATCATAGAAAGCTCCTGACGCTTTTACAATTTCCAAGTAGCCATTTTGCATGAGCCATCTCGTGATATTCTCATTTCCTTCGATACACGCTTTCCAAGCCAATATGACTTTTGGATGATAATTAGTTGGTTTGAATTCAACATTTTGAGTTTCTTCCGATCCTTTTAATGCCCAATTTTTTATACTATTCCACAACTTCATTTATCCAAAAAATAAGTAAGCAACAAAAATAGCCGCAATGGCTCCGAATAAGTCTGCGATTAAACCTCCAACAACAGCGTAACGCGTATTTTTAATATTGATAGAGCCGAAATAAACGGCAATCACATAAAAGGTCGTTTCGGTACTTCCTTGAAAAGTAGCCGCTAATTTACCTACAAAACTATCAATTCCGAAAGTCGTCCACGTATCAATCATCAGAGCTCTAGCACCACTTCCAGATAATGGTTTCATAAAAGCCACTGGAAGAGCATCAACAAATTCTACCGATCGAACGCCTATTTCAATGAATAGGAAACGAATACCATCCATCAGAAAGTCCATCGCACCACTTGCTCGGAATACCGCAATAACGCAGAGCATCGCAACCAAATACGGAATAATCGTGATGGAAACTTGAAAGCCATCTTTTGCTCCGACAATAAAACTATCGTAAACATTCACTTTCTTACGTATCGCCATGAGAATGAAGATGGTGATAATTCCAAAAAGTAATAAATTACTTCCGACAATAGAAAAAGGATGAATATATTGTGGGTAGTTTAATAGAAAGACTAATAATCCAACGATAAATAAGGTCAGTCCACCTAACGTTAATAGAAGACTTTTTTGAAAAATATTAATTTTTTGTCGGATAAAAACATATGTCATTCCTGCTAATGTCGAAAAATATGTAGCAATAAGTATAGGAAGAAAAATATCAGTAGGATTAGCAGCACCGTTGGACGACCGTAAAGCGAGAATGGAAACCGGAATCAACGTCAATCCAGAGGCATTCAACACCATAAACATAATTTGTGCATTCGAAGCAGTGTCTTTATTCGGGTTTAATTCCTGTAAATCACTCATTGCTTTCAAGCCGAGTGGAGTAGCAGCATTATCCAATCCAAGCATGTTAGCGGAAATATTCATCACCATGGAGCCCATCGCAGAATGATCTTTTGGAATTTCTGGAAATATCTTGGTAAAAAACGGCGAAATGAGACGTGTAATGGATCGAATAGCACCTGCATTTTCACCTACCTTCATGGTACCGAGCCAAAAACAAAGTGCTCCAGTTAAGTATAAAGCAATTTCAAATGCTGTTTTAGCCGAATCGAATAAGGCATCCATCATGTTTTTGAAAATTTCCAAATCCATGAATGCTATTAAGCGGAATAGCCCCGTTGCAACAGCAATTAAGAACATTCCAATCCACAATCGATTCAGTACCATATATTACAAAACTAAAAAGATTTTTAAATAAAAGATAAATGAATGTAGACAATGTCGGAAACCATCAATATTTTTTACGCTATCACGCCAGAACCAATCAGTTCCTCGCCTAAGTACCAAGCGGTAAATTGACCAGGTGTGATGCCTCGTTGCAATTTATCGAATAAAATATAAATCCCATCTTCTTTACAGATTACCGTTGCTTTTTGCAATGGTTGACGGTAGCGAATTCGCACATCCATTTGATAGGATTCGCCTACTTTAAGCGTAAAGTCAGGATTGATATAATGGACTTCTTCGTTATTTATTTTCAAGGCATAACGATTGAGACCAAGATGCGTTTCTGATTGACCTGAAAAAACGATGTTATTTTCCGTATCAATTTGTAACACAAAAGAGGGAAGTGGGCGTCCGCCAATGTGCAATCCTTTACGTTGACCAACTGTATAATAATGTGCGCCTTGATGTTCCGCCACTTTAATTCCTTCGGTTTTATCGAACGAAAAGGGAACGGCTAATTTCTCGACATTCTCGATAGTTGCTGGAATTTCGTGATATGCTTTTAGTTTTTCTAAATTGGATGGAATTTCAATCACGTCTCCTGTTTTGGGAGATAATTGTTGTTGTAAGAAAGTAGGCAAACTGATTTTACCGACAAAGCATAAACCTTGTGAATCTTTCTTTTCAGCTGTTACTAATCCCGCTTTTTTAGCTATTTCTCGCACTTCTGATTTCAGGTAATCGCCAATTGGAAAAAGTGCTTTTGACAACTGTTCTTGATTCAACTGACATAAGAAATACGATTGGTCTTTTGTAGGATCTTTTCCTGCTAAAAGATGTTGAGTACCATTTTCATCGGACGTTTTTCGACAATAATGTCCTGTTGCCACATAATCGGCGCCTAAACTCACTGCTGCTTTTAAAAACGCATCAAATTTAATTTCTCGATTACATAAAACATCCGGATTGGGTGTTCGTCCTTTTTCGTATTCCGCAAACATATAATCGACAATACGTGATTTGTATTCCACGCTTAAATCAATCACTTGAAAAGGAATACCGAGCTGATTGGCAATTAACAATGCATCGTTGGAGTCGTCAATCCATGGGCAATCGTTAGAAAGCGTCACGGATTCATCGTGCCAGTTTTTCATGAACATACCAATGACCTCGTACCCTTGCTCTTTCAGCAAATAAGCGGTAACACTTGAGTCAACACCACCAGATAAACCAACAACTACACGTTTCATGATGCAAAAATACGGAGAATTTGAATAGCATGAATGAAAGAATTGTTATAGATTTTTGATGTTGGATGAAGATTTATTCTTTGAGCTTCCTAAAATAAATTATTTCCGTCGTTTTGCTCTCATTAAGAAGCCTTTCTCTTTAATTTGCTTTCCTCCTAAAAAGCACTATTTTTGACCAAAATAAATGATTTATGTTTTATCTATTCATTCAATAATTAGAAACACAAAAAAACATTATAAAGTTCCTTTTATGAGAGAAATAATCGAAAAAGCGTGGGAAAATCGCGAATTGTTAAAAGAACAGACAACTATTGATGCGATTAATCAAGTCATTGAAGGTATTGATAAAGGAACACTACGTGTAGCCGAACCGCTTTCGAATGGAAGTTGGCAAGTAAATGAGTGGGTGAAGAAAACGGTCGTCATGTATTTTCCTATTCGTCAAATGGAAACCATTGAAGTGGGTCCGTTTGAATTTCATGATAAAATGGCATTAAAGCGTAATTATAAAGAGCTGGGTGTACGTGTCGTTCCTCATGCTGTGGCACGATATGGTGCTTTCATTGCTTCGGGTGTTATCTTAATGCCTTCGTACGTGAATATTGGTGCGTATGTCGATGCTGGAACAATGGTGGACACTTGGGCAACGGTTGGTTCATGTGCTCAAATTGGGAAAAATGTTCACTTATCTGGAGGTGTAGGAATTGGTGGTGTTTTAGAACCTTTGCAAGCTGCTCCAGTAATTATTGAAGATGGTGCTTTTATTGGTTCCAGGTGTATTGTGGTAGAAGGTGTTAGAGTGGGGATGGAGGCCGTTTTGGGAGCTAATGTGGTATTAACGAAATCAACTAAAATTATTGACGTTACGGGAGCGGAACCTGTTGAAATGAAAGGCTTTGTTCCTGAGCGTTCAGTGGTGATTCCAGGTTCTTATACGAAATCGTTTCCAGCTGGAGATTTTCAAGTGCCTTGTGCATTAATCATTGGAAAAAGAAAGGCTTCCACCGATTTGAAAACGTCGTTGAATGATGCGTTGAGAGAACATAATGTAGCAGTGTAAAAGCGCAACAATTATTAATTCTCCGAGAATTGAATTTCGTATAACTTTCGATAAAACCCATCTTGCTCTAAAAGCTCTTGATGCGTTCCCACTTCTTTGACTTCTCCTTGATCTAGAACAACAATGAGGTCGGCTTTTTGGATGGTTGAAAGTCGGTGTGCAATCACAATGGCTGTTCGTCCTTTGGTGATTTTATCAGTCGCTTGCTGAATCAAATATTCACTTTCACTATCGACGCTAGAAGTTGCTTCATCTAAAATTAAAATGTTCGGTTGATAGACATACGCGCGAATGAAAGATAGTAATTGACGTTGTCCCACGGAAAGAACACTTCCTCTTTCTCCCATTAAGAAATCGTAATTTCCAGGTAACTTCATGATGAAATCGTGAGCACCTACAGCTTTCGATGCTTCAATTACTTCTTCTCGTGTGATTTCAGGATTATTCAGCGTGATATTGTTCAGAATGGTATCCGAGAAAAGGAACACGTCTTGTAAAACAATGGCGATATTTTTTCTTAAAAAATGTAAATCAATGTCTTTGATGGAAGTATCTCCCACTTTAATATCACCTTTTTGAAACTCGTAAAAACGCGTTAATAAATTGACAATCGTTGTTTTTCCAGCACCTGTCGCACCAACGAAAGCAACCATTTTTCCTTTTGGAATGGTAATATCAATTCCTTTTAATACCCAATCTTCATTTTTATATGCAAAATAAACATCTTTGAAATGCAAGTCTTGGTTAAAATCAATATTCTTCAAATTTCCGCTAGCTTGATCATTCTCCTTCATGTCTAACACTTCAAAAACGCGTTCAGCACGAACAATTCCGCGTTGTAAAACATTAAATTTATCTGCTAATTGACGAATTGGTCGAAATAACATATTAATCCACAAGGTAAAAGCGAATATTTCCCCAAAAATAGTGGAAGAGTCATTCGTTTTCCCCATCACGTACAAACCACCCCAAACTAATAGGAAGGCGATAGATAAGGAAGCTAATAAGTCGACAACTGGAAAAAAGATAGAGAAAGCCCAGACCGCATTAATGTGTGCTTGCCGATGTCCCGCATTGATTTCTTTAAATTTTCTGTATTCTTGCTTCTCACGATTGAACAGTTGCACGATAGACATTCCTGATAAATGCTCTTGAACAAAGGTGTTCAGCAATGTTACTTGTTTACGTTCTTGTTGGAAGGATTTCCGCATTGCTCTTGCAAAAATTCGAGTGGCAATAATCAAAATAGGGATAGGTGCTAATGATAAAAGTGTCAATTGCCAGTTGGATACAAACATCAGTACTAAAACAACAAACAGTAATAATAAATCACCGACGATACTGATTAATCCCGAAGAAAAAACATCTGAAATGGCTTCAATATCTGAAACTAAGCGAGTGATTAAATTGCCAATAGGTGTTTTGTCGAAATAATTAACTCTGAATTTAATGATATGGGCATATAGTTTCTTCCGAATATCTAAAATGATAGACTGCGCCATTAAATTACTATAAAATGAGCTGAGAAATTGAAAAACTCCTTCGGCAAAAGAGATAAACACAAGAATCAACGTCCATTTAGTCAGTTCCGAATGATTTTGCGTATTGACAATGAAGCGGTTTACTATTTCACCAATTAAAATAGGTCTAATCGGTGCTAAAAAGCCAACAATGATTGTAAATAATAAGGTATATACCAAATAACGCTTGTAATCTTTAGCGAAAACAAGTAACCGTTTAAACACATCGAAATCTGACTTACCTTGCTGACTCATTATTATAAATCAAACATATGTCTTTCAGCGTGATAAGAGGAGCGGACTAAAGGTCCACTTTCAACAATTCGGAAGCCTAATTTTAAACCATATTCTTTGTATTCTGCAAATCGTTCAGGAGTTACAAATTCAACTACTGGTAAGTGATTTGGTGATGGTTGCAAATATTGTCCTAATGTAACGATATCAACATTTACACTGTGTAAGTCGTCTAACGATTCTAGAATTTCTTCATGTGTTTCACCTAAACCAAGCATAATTCCAGATTTAGTTCGCATTCCAGCTTTTTTTAAGCGAAAAAGAACTTCTAGGCTACGGTCATATTTCGCTTGAATACGTACTTCTTTAGTTAAACGTCGAACAGTTTCTATGTTGTGCGAAACCACTTCAGGAGCTACGTCAATGATTCGTTGCAAGTTCTCCCATTTTCCCGCAAAGTCTGGAATTAATGTTTCTAGTGTTGTTCCTGGATTCGAGTGTCGAATGGCATTTACCGTTTTCGCCCAAACAATAGAACCACCGTCTTTTAAATCGTCTCTATCAACAGAAGTAATAACAGCATGTTTCACCGCCATTAGTTTGATTGATTGAGCGACACGTGCTGGTTCAAACATATCAGGTTCGTCAGGTTTTCCTGTTTTTACACCACAGAAACCACAGCTTCTTGTACAGACATTCCCTAATATCATAAACGTTGCAGTACCATATCCCCAACATTCACCCATATTTGGACAGCTTCCACTCTCACAAATGGTATGTAGTCCATGTTCTTCAACAATGTTGCGAACTTTCTTGTAACTCTCTCCTGTTGGAAGTTTGACACGCAACCATTTTGGTTTCTTAATGCGTATCTTCTCTACATTTTCAATATTTCCTTCACTCATAGAGCGTAATTTTTTAATTTAAAACTTGAGACTATCAAAAAATGTTTAATTTTAGAAATCAAATCATTTGATTGCAAAAATACAAATTATCCAACGTTAAAAATTAAAAGAATAGTTATGATTACTTCAAAAGTGACTTATTTAGGAAACCTACGAAATTCATGTGAGCACATTGCTTCTGGAACTAAGATAATTACAGATGCACCTGTTGATAATCATGGTCAAGGTAGTGCTTTCTCTCCAACAGACTTAATGGCAACGTCTTATGCGTCTTGTATGATTACTATTATTGGGATTTACTGCGAAAGTCACGGTTTGAATTTTAAACATGCAGAGGCAGAAGTGACGAAAATAATGGGTTCCAATCCACGAAGAATTTCAAAGATTGTTTTGCATTTAGATTTATCCGGAAATGATTGGGATGAAAATCAACAAAAGCATGTATTGGCTGCAGGAAGAGCGTGTCCAGTAGCGAAAACACTAGGGGATAATATAGAATTAGATTTTACGGTTGATTTTTAGTCGGCTTTTTAGGAACTGGGTCATGACCGAAACTACCCCATGGATGACAGCGAGAAATTCGTTTTGTACCCAAATATATGCCTTTGAAAATTCCCCATTCTTTAATTGCTTCAATCGCATAATGTGAACAAGTCGGTTGATATCTACATTTGGATGGAAAGATGGGACTAATAAATAGTTGATATATTCGAATCGTTAAAATAAATGGAAATTGTATGATCTGATGGAGTAACTTCATGAGAAATCTGCGTTAAGAGTGTAAAAATAAGAATAGATTGTTTATGAGAAAAATTATCTTTGGATTAATCGTATTGGTGAATATTACATTTGCCCAGAGTCAGACTAGAAATTGGGATGATGAATTACTCTTCGTAACCAATCCTGAATTAGAAGGTGTCATTGTTTCCACCAATAAATTGATCGAAGGTAATTGGGTGAGTATGCCCCAAACTAAGTTTTGGGCAGCTATCATGCGTTTGTCTCCAGATAGTTGTTTGATAAATGTCGCTTCTAGTAGGCTTATTGTTGAGCGTAAATCATTGAGAGATTGGAATCGTTATACTGATATTCAAAAAGATAGTTATAGAGATAGCGTGCGAAGAGTGTATAATGTTGATTCGACGGATAAAATTTATGTAACAACGGGTAAAAGTGATTTTTATCGTTTCAAAGAAGTCTATCCTAGTTTGACAAAAGGTATTTTAGCATTCGAAGATAATAATGTCGATCCGTGGTACGCACAAGCTATCTTACTCATCGAAAGTCCTGCACAATTAAAGAAGTCAAAAGCGGGAGCCTATGGTGCTTTTCAATTAATGCCAGCTATTGCTCGTATGTATGGATTAACCGTCAATAAATATCAAGATGAACGATCTGATTTCAATCGCTCTGCTTATGCTGCGTCTAGTTTGATAAAGAATGTATGTGTACCCTCAGCAAAAAAAATCTTGGCAGAAAATAATTATCAATTTGAAGAAAATGATTTATGGTTCCGATTATTTGTCTTACATATTTATCATGCGGGTTCTGGGAATGTGCGCGCAGTAGTGGAAAAAATAGGACATTTGGCAGATGGGAATCTACTCATTCAGCAAATGTGGCAGACAAAAGCAGCTCAATTTGGAAATAATTCTCAAAATTATTCACAGTTAGCCTTAGCGGCACAATACATTATTCATGATATGACCAGTGGATCATGTCAGGGAATATTCGAATGTTCCGTAGAGGAGGTACACACTAATTAAGCGCTGTATTTCACAAACTAAGCTTTTGGTATGATTACCATCTTATTTACTATGAGGTGATTAGCTTTTTTTGTAAAATTCTATTTTTGGGTATGTGTCTAATTTTAAACTAATTGTAAATAGTATATTATATATTTCTATTTTTGCACAAAAATCAAAACAAAATGAAGAAAATTTATTTAGTAGTTACTTTTCTATTTTTTGGAGTATATGCAGCTTTATCGCAAGATACAACACCATTAAAAGATACGAGTTATTGGAGTGCTAAGTTATTATTTGGTTTAAACGGAACTCAGACTAGCTTTGTGAATTGGTCAGCGGGTGGTAGAAGTAACCTGTCAGTATTAGGATTCATTGATGGTACTGCAAATTATCAAAAAGAGCGTTGGAAGTGGAATAGCGACTTAAAGTTAGCGTTGGGAGGTGTTCGATTCTTTGATAAGGCAGCGGGGCCGAAATACCAAAAGACAGATGACCGTATCGATATACAAACAACATTGGGGTATGAAATCGTCGATAAGAAAAGGTGGTATTTTACTTTCACATCAGGATTTAAAACGCAGATGATGAACGGTTTTGTTTATCCAAATGACTCCATCAAAACATCAAAATTCATGGCGCCAGGATATTTATCTGCTGCTTTAGGTATTGAATATGCGCCAAGTAAGCATATGAATATGTTTTTATCTCCAATTGCATTAAAATATACATTTGTGAGAGATAGAATGTTGTCTGATCAAGGTGCTTACGGTGTGGAAGCAGCAGAATATGATTTAGGAGGAATGTTGATTACACACGGTAAAATGTTCCGACAAGAATATGGAGCGTATTTTCGTTTTATATTTAATAAAGAGTTGATGAAAAATATTGAGATGAAATCTCGTTTAGAATTATTCTCAAATTACATTAATAATCCACAAAATATTGACGTAAATGCTGAAGTACTCTTTACTTTTAAAGTGAATAGCTGGCTTTCTGCATCAGTTCAGTGGAACTTAATTTACGATGATGATATTGATGTAATGGACTCTAAAGGGGCTGTTGGACCAAGAACACAATTCAAGTCTGTTATAGGAATTGGTGTATCGTATGCATTGAAAAATAAAAACGCTAAATAAGAATAGTAGTTCATATACAGTTTAAAAAAAAAACACAAGTCTTTAAGGCTTGTGTTTTTTTTTGGGGTTGTCATTAAACTAAAAATGTAAGTGCTTTACCGTGTGACCATTATTAATCAATTGTTTCAATGATTCAATTCCTAAATTTAAATGAATATCCACAAACTTTGCAGTTACTTTTAAATCACTTTTACTCGTTTTAACACCTTCCGATATCATAGGCTGATCAGAAACTAATAATAAAGCACCCGTTGGAATTTGATTGGCAAATCCTACAGAGAAAATGGTGGCTGTTTCCATGTCAATCGCCATGACTCGAATTTGATGTAAATATTCTTTGAATTTATCATCGTGTTCCCAAACTCTTCTGTTAGTCGTATAAACAGTTCCCGTCCAATAATCGAGCGAATTATCACGAATAGTAGTAGATATTGCTTTTTGAAGCGCGAATGCGGGCAATGCAGGGACTTCTGGTGGAAAGTAATCATTGGATGTTCCTTCTCCACGAATAGCTGCAATCGGTAGAATTAAATCACCAACTTCATTTTTCTTTTTCAAACCACCACATTTCCCAAGGAATAGTGCCGCTTTTGGTGCGATAGCGGATAATAAATCCATAACTGTTGCTGCAGAAGCACTTCCCATTCCGAAATTAATAATGGTAATACCACCTGCAGTGGCACATTGCATAGGCTTCTTTTTACCTACTACTGGAACATTGAATCTTTCCGCAAATTTCTCCACATAGTTAATAAAATTACAAACGATGATATATTCACCGAAATTCTCTAATTTTTCTCCTGTATATCGAGGTAACCAATTGTGGACTATTTCTTCTTTAGTAGTCATTTGTTTTAATGATTTTAGTTGTGTAAACGCCGACGTTAGTTTGAATAATGATAGTATAAACGCCAGCTGATAAAAACTCTAAATTAAAACTATTTTCCGTGGGTTCATAATAATTAGCTACTTTTTTTCCACTTACATCAAACAAATTAATTGATTTTATGATATCCATTCCCGTTATTTTTAATTCTTTAGAAACGGGATTAGGATAAAGTGTAAACGGTTGGTCATTTTCAGGAATAATGTGAAGTTGATCTATATACGTTCGATAATTACTTTTACTTGCTACGATTTCAACTTTGGTATTTGGTAATAATTGAACATTATCAAAAGTGATTCTATGATTGCTACTTACGCCTCGAGCTATTACTGAATTGTTTTGAGATAAGGTTACAAAGCAATCATCTTCATTGATATCAAAAGAAAGTGCTTGCTGTTGACTACTCATATCTCCGTGTGTATTTAATAGAATAGCCCCTTTTTGATTGACTCTCATTTTTAAACTCGGATCACCAAATAATATCCATGTTTGCATGACTTCTTCTCCATACATGGTAGGGTAGTGCTCTAACATACTGAGTTGTGCATTGTAAAAAGCCGCCCCAAGTGTAGATTTATAGTCTGAATTATGGGGGTTCATTAATCGTGAAAACTCATCTTGTGTTTCCATCGGTGGTGCCCATGACATCAGAATAGTAGAACCTGTAAACGCTACACTTCCAGTAAAACGATTGTTTTTAGTGTTCGTCACAAATACTTCTGCCATGCAATCTAAACCAATATATTTCCCATGATTACAGGCTACCGAAATAACAATGGGCAGTTGGTCATAATTCTCTAATTGTTTGACATACATCGTGAAGAAATTACCCGTATTCATTACGCTAAAATCTCCATGACCGGTGTAGAATAGAAATCCTTGTCCGTTATTGATGCCTTGTTGAATATCGTCTTTTGTCGGATCGCCTGGAGCATCCAAACCACCTTGTGAACCATCGTAATATTCAGACGGAATCATACCTGCGGAATCTGCAAGATGTTGACCAATTTTACGTAAATGCTCCCAATCTGTTTCATTGTCATCACCAATATTTGTTCCTTGATTGGAGCCAATTAGTAGGAGATTCTTTTCGTAGTTGTCATAAAAGCCATATCGCTCGTAGAAAATGGTTTTGTCTATCTGAATGCGATTTTGGTTTTCATCACCTGAAAACCGACCAACAAATAATTCGGGCACGAAGTCATTTCCATCAATAAAGCCATAATACGTATCACTGTAATAATCATCATTCAAAAATTGCTTATACAAATAAGAAGGTATTTCATCAAAATCTCCGACTAACAATACATAAAGTATATCCGGAATCAAATCGTAATAATCACTGATTTTTTGTTTGATATCTTCTGGAAAAAATACGGAGTTATCTAACTTTAATAAATGACATTGTATGCCAATTTGTTCTTTCCAGTGGGCAAATCGATGAATTAAACTATCGGAAGTATTTCGATAGACAATAAGCATTTCACCATTCTCGCTAATCGGCTGATATTTAGGAGTGAAAGATGATAAAGTAGTATGTGAATAGCTATTTTTGGTAGATCCAAAATTTCGATCTATCAATTGTTCATTTATACCGTTTTCACTCTCTTTTATTAGTGTAATGCGAAACTTGGTGTAGATTTTTAGTTGTTGTTTTTGGGTATTGTATTTTATTGGGAAAACATGGAAAGTTTGTAGTCGTAAATCACGAGCAATGACAGGCTGATTCGACTTGAAATGTGATTGAGGAAAGAATGTATTGGAATTAAATTTCTCAATAAAGTAAGTCGTGTCGTAGACTGAAAATTTCTCGTATTTTTTTTCCAATCCATGTGATATCGGTATATTAATAAAATCAATGACAACGCTATCCAAAAAAATAATACGGATTGAATACTTCCCTTTTTTAGGTAGTTCAACTTTATAGTTATAGAGAGGAAGAGAGGGAGCATTCGCTTGATAAGTCCAACTTAGAGGTGCTTTTATTTGTAGCGTATTTGAGGTTGTTTGATAAGCATTTTCAATCGAAATGACAGTAGAATACTTGTTTTGCCCATAACTAAAAGAAGAGAGCATTAAAAAAACAAATAAAAGTGTCGTTTTGTACATTGTTTGAGTAATCAATTTTAAAGATAGATAAAAAAATGATAACATAGAATTGAATTTTGTCAAGTGTAGGATTCATTTAGTTTTCAACATTGGAAAACCGTAATTCACAGCAACATAACATACATTCGAGGAAGCGTAACTGTTTTTATTGTTCTATTTGATAATTTACAAGCCAACCAATTGGGATAAAATGTTATTAAAAACTTCATTTTCGTAATGAATGGCTCATATTTTTTTACGATATTTGTTGGTTACAGATAAAATTGCTGTAACTTTTTAAAGCCAACATAGTTTTAGTCCATAGATGAGAATTTTATTTATTTCCTTATTTCTTTTTTTTACAGCCATCGTTTTTGGTCAGGATAAAGTTAATTTAGATATTACTGTCCTTAACATGTCAACAAAGAAAAAAGAATCGGGAGTGACCGCTACAGTTTATGATGGGACGAAAGTTGTTGCCTCTAGCGTAACTACTTCAAAAGGCTTAGTGACTCTTTCTGTCCCTGCAGGACCGATGTATAAAGTCGTCTTTACAAAAGCAGGAAAGGTGCAACGTTTCTTTAATATTGATTCCAAAGGAATTGATATGGAGTTGATTCAAGGTTCTGAAATGCCTTTCGTTTTTTGTGAGGTTTCACTGTTTGATGATATTCAAGGTGTCGATTTTTCGTATGTAAAAAATAACCCATTTACCGTATTTAAATTTGACGGAAAGTCATCTAACTTAGCCTTTAATCAAAGTATGGCTAATAAAATGTCTACCACCATTGATCAACTTCTATCACAAGCTGAGCAACAAGAAAAAAACAATGAAGTCCAGTATCAAGCTAAGATGAAGCAAGGGGAGGAATTAGCGTCCCAAAATAAATACCAAGAAGCGATAGAACGTTTTGAGCAAGCGCTGATGTTTAAACAAAATGATAAAATCGCTAGTAACCGAATAGCGGATATGGAAAAGATGCTGACAGCTAATCAAGTGGATATTGTGAACGGTCAAGCATTAAATGCTGATTTTGATAAATTAGTGAAGGAAGCCGAAGATTTAAAAAAGTTAAAGAAATATACAGAAGCAATTGATAAATTCGATGCTGCACTCGAAATTAAAAGAGGTGATCAGTATTGTTTAGACGAAATTGACCGATTAGAGAAAATTATAAAAGACGAAAAAGACGCTAAAGAGCGGGAGGCTAAATACAAACAGTCAATGACGTTAGGAGATCAAATGCTCGGTCAAAAATCCTACGAATCGGCTTTGAAATATTATGATGAAGCTTTATTAGCGAAACCAAATGATGTTCCTGCAACCACTAAAAAGGCGCAAGTTGAAAAATTATTGAATGCCGATAAGGAACGATTGGAGAAAAAAGCGAAGTATGAAAAACTGGTGGTGGAAGCAGATGCGCTATACAATGATCAACTTTGGGAAGAAGCAAAAATAAAATACGAAGAAGCATTTGCTATTGAGAGTGCATCAACATATGTTTCAGGACGTATAAAAGATATTAAAGAGAAATTAGCTGCCATAGCGTTAGAAAAACAAAATGCTGAAAAAGTTAAAAATTTATTGGTAGAAGCAAATACACTTTTCTCAGGTTCTAAATGGAATGAAGCAAAAGTGAAATACCAAGAGGTGTTGAAAATAGATGATAAGAATGAAACAGCTATTGGACAAATTGCTTTAATCGATAAAAAACTCGCAGACGAAAAAGAAAATGCCGAAAAAGAACAACAGTTCACTGCATTAGTGAAGGCAGGAGATCTTCTCATCACTTCTAAAAAGTATGAGGAAGCAATCACTAAATACAACGAAGCACTTGCGTTAAAAGAAGATATTGCAGTTCAACAAAAAATTGATGGGGCTAAGTTGGAGATTGAAAAAATTGCAAATGCATCTAAGACAAAACAATTGTATGACGATGCTATCAAGCAAGGAAATGAGCTTTTAACAAAAAACGAGTTAGAGAATGCACGGGCTAAATTCGTTGAAGCATCCACATTAGATGACACTCAGAAATTACCGAAAGATAAAATTGCCGAAATTGATACAAAAATTGCAGCGTTAAAATCAAAACAACTGTTAGAAGAACAATTTAATGAATTGATGACACAAGCTGATGCATTGCTTGCACAGCAAGATTTACAAGGTGCCAAATCTAAATATGAAGAGGCTAAATTAATCGATAAGACATCTACTGTGCCAGATGCAAAGATTAAAGAAATCAATGATATCATAGCAAAACAGGGGAAAGAGCAACAGTTAAGAGATGAAATCGCGGCTTTATTAAAGAAAGGTGACGAGCAATATGGAACCCAGAAATATGAAGAAGCGATCGCAACTTATACTAAAGTGCTCGAAAAAGATAATGCCAACTCAACAGCACTTTCTCAATTGGAATTAAGTAAGAAAGCGTTAGCAGATGCATTGGCTGATAAACAAAAAACGGAAGCTTTGACTCAACGTAAAGCGACTTATGATCAAGCAATGCTGAAAGGTGATAATCTGAAGAATGAAAGTAAATATACAGAAGCGCTAACTGCTTATGAAAGTGCGAAACAATATACAGATGACATTGCTCCTGTCGATATTAAGATTCAGGAAGTAAATGACCTAATTACAAATGAAGCCAACGCAAAACAAGCGAAAGAGTTACAAGAGAAATATCAGGTGGCATTCCAAAAGGCAACACTTCTTCAGAAAGAAGAGAAATATCAAGAAGCGATTACAGCCTATAACGAAGCGAAAGCAATCGACCCTTCTCAAACAGAACCAGATGCTAAGATTAAAGAGATTAATCAATTATTAGCCGATAAACAACAGAAAGAAGAAGCGGAAAAACAAAAAATAGCTCAAGTGGCTACTCTATTTGCAGAGGGAGATGCTTTGGTTGCTGATCTGAAATATACGGAAGCCATTGCAAAATATACTGAGATTAAAACAATAGATACTGAGAACAAAGAGGTGGATGCTAAAATTGCTAAAGCCAATGATTTGATGAAACAAAGTTTAGCACAACAGTCTCAGGCAGAATTAGAAGAAAAATACAATGAAGCCTTTAAAAAAGGTATGGATAATTACGCTGCGGAAAAGTACGATGATGCAATAGCCGCGTTTACACTAGCGAAAAGTATTAATTCTTCTAAACCAGAACCGCAACAAAAGATTGATGAAATCACAAAATTAAAGGCACAACTTGCTGAACAAAAAGAGGCCGAAGCATTAGCTCAGAAATACAATGCATTCATAACGGAAGGTGATAATAATTTGACTTCTAAGAACTATGAAAAATCGTTAGCAGCTTACCAAAAAGCGACAGATTTAATGCCTTCAGAAGATTATCCAAAAAAGAAAATTCAAGAAGTAAAAGACTTGATGGAGTTAGATAATTTAGGAAAAGAGCAAGAACAACTAGATGCACAATATGCTTCATTCATTCAAAAAGGAGATGCTGACTTCTCAACTGAAAAGTATGAGCAAGCTATGGTGAATTATAAAGAAGCACAGAAAGCTAAGAATACGGACGATGTCAAAACGAAGATATTACAAACACAAGACAAAATAACGGCACTTTTAAAACAGAACGAAGAAAAGCAAGTCGAGCAACAGTATAACCACTACATGGATGTTGCAAAAAATGCGGAAGTCGCTAACAATCTTCAGGAAGCTATCGATAATTACAAAAAAGCAAGCCGTATAAAAGAAGAAGAGCAGGAGCCTAAAACGAAGGTAGCTGAATTAACAGAGGTATTAAAGAAAAAAGAAGCACAAGCAGAGAACGATCGTCAGTATCATTTAGCTATGACGAAAGGAAAAGAAGCTTTTGAAAAAGAAGAGTACAATGTAGCGATTAAGCATTATAATGAAGCACTTGGATTAAAGAAAGAAGAGCAAGAACCGAAAGATATGATTGCCTTGTCGGAGGAGAAGTTGAAAAATAGCTCTTCAAAAGATGAAGACGTTCAGTTTGAGAAAATGCTCCAGTTTGCACAACAAAAAATTGACGAAAAAGATTACAAAAAAGCAATGGAATTAATTGTCAGAGCGGAAAGCAATCGCCCTAATGATAAGCGTCTGTTGGAAATGAAAAAGAAAGTACAAGAGATTTTGTTACAAGAGGAAGAGTACCAATTACTCCTAACAAATGCAGATAATACAGCTGCATTAAAAGAGTACACAAAGGCAATTGAGTTATATAAGAAGGCATCAGAAATGAAACCTGCTGAAGTTTATCCTGTCAATCGTATTGCTGACATAAAAGAAATTATTGCTGCTACCGAAAAGCAATTGGAAAATCAAAAGAAATACGAAGAATTGTTAATCACAGCAAAAGGGCTGATAATTAAAAATGATCTGGATGGTGCACTTTCGTTTGCTGATGAAGCAGTTCGTCTGATACCATCTGATTCAAGAGCCAATGATTTGGTGAAAGAAATCCAAGATTTAATTGCAGCTAAAAGTAATAAAAGTAATAAAAAGGCTTTGGAAGCTCAATTTAAATTACTGTTAGCAACTGCTGATAATTTGTTTGAGAAGAAGCAATGGTCAGAGGCGAAAATAGCCTATGAAAAAGCACAAGTAATTTATCAAAAAGATACATATGTCGTTGATCAAATTAAAAAATGTGACGATGAACTCGCTAAAAAAGAAGTGAATAAATCGAAATATATGGCTATTATAGCCATTGCAGATAATGATTTTAACCTTTCTAATTTGGAAAAAGCAAAATCAGGATATGAATTAGCACTGACGTATGACGATACTCAAAATTATCCTGCCGAACAAATAGCAACGATTAATCGATTATTAAAGCAGAATGTGGTGGATAATGGTACTAACTTAGATCCACTTGGAGAAGAAATTGATAATTCCTTGTTAGATGGCGCCATGCTGCTTGCTAGAGCTGAGGAATATAGGAAGACCGCTAAAGGAGAATTGGTGAAAGAGGAAAAAAGAAAAGCCGTCACACATTCGGATTCTGTTATCGCTATTCGTGAAGATTTAGTTGCTCAAAATCTAGATACATTAAAAAAGACTAAAGGTATTTTAATTGATGATTTAACTGAATACTACGACAACCAATTTGAAAAGGACAAACAAATTAAGGATGTTGATAAAAGTCAAACAGACTTGATGATTCGATGGGGAAATTATAACTATTCTGATAATGTAGAGAATAAACGAAAAATGGTAATAATTGACGAAATGAAGGTCGAAAGAGAAAAACAATATGTAGATCATAATTTTGATTTGGTTGACTCTGTAAGATTTATTCGCCATGATTTGGAAAACAGATTTGATGAATACACCAATTCTGATTATGATTTTATCATGCAGGATAAAAACACATTAGATGTTACCAAGGAAATACAAGAACAGAATAACAAAGATGAATCGGGTAAACACGATATCATTGTAGATTTATCGAAAAATGAACGAGAAAACGCAATTCAAGAGGAGGGACGTCAGTATTTAATTCTAGGGGATAAAATAGATAACGTAACTAATGTGTTAAATGAAACGGAAGCAACCGACTTAGAAAGAAATACCTACTTTAAGAAAAATCATGAAGGTTTGACGGATGCTGTAAAAGATGCACAAACTTACGCAATTGATGAGGACAATAAGAATTTCAACGATGTCTACACGAAACAAATAAAGGCGAAAGATAAAGTTACCAGCGAACAGCAGTTGGCAGATAATACAAACAAAGTATATACAGAGAATAAATCATTGGACATTGATAAATCTAGAGAGCGATTGAACAACGTTTCATTAAAATATAATACGGACTTGAAAAATGATGATGAACAACGAGAAGATGCTCGTCTATTCATGAAAGAGACAGAACAGAATCACGTCACACAGAATTCAACTGAAAAAATAAAAGGAGAATTAAAAGTAGATAATGTCAAGAATATTGCTGAAAAAGAGAAAACATTACAACAGACTTCTACGACTACCAAAAAAGAAACATTGTATGATACACGATCTGAACTGAAAGAATTAGAGGTGTCGAAAGTGACTTATTCTCCGAAAGTTGCGAATCAAATTGGAAAAGATTATCCAGAAGGTGTTTCGCAAGAAACGTTTAAACAAAATGGCCCCGATGGACTTCCAATTGCTATTATCACTCGACGAATAGTGGTTAAAAATGGGTATGGAGACGTCTACACGAGAACACAAAAATATGGTTCTATTACCTATTCTAAGAATGGTGAAGTATGTACAGAAAGCATCTGGAGGAATGAGACAACCGATCCTAAAATGGAAAAACATTATTAAAAGATTGCAGCACTGAAATGGAACAAATCATAAGACTCTTACCTGAACATATATGTAATCAAATTGCGGCAGGAGAAGTTATACAACGCCCTGCTTCTGTTATTAAAGAATTAGTGGAAAATGCAATTGATGCTGATGCAACCGCTATTGAAGTATATATCAAACAGGCTGGAAAAGCATTGATCCAGGTAGTAGATAATGGTAAGGGAATGTCATTGGTTGATACGAAAATGGCATTTGAGCGTCATGCTACAAGTAAGATTACCAACACGGATGATTTATTTGCGCTACATACCAAAGGTTTTAGAGGAGAAGCATTAGCTTCTATTGCTTCTATTGCACACGTATTGATGCGAACTAAACAAGTAGCAGACGAAGTAGGAACGTTGATAGAGAATGAAGGCGGGAAAATTAAAAACCAAGAATCGGTTGTATGTCAAAATGGAACCAGCTTAGAAATTAAAAACTTGTTTTATAATGTTCCTGCTAGACGTAATTTCTTAAAATCTGACACCGTTGAATTTGGGCATATTGAAGAAGAGTTTTTACGTGTGGCATTAATTCACGATAATATTGCATTTAGCTTATTTCACAACGACAAACCACTTTACCAAATACCAGCTTCGAACTTTAAAAAAAGAATCGTTGATATTTATGGTAAATCGATGAATGATAAATTGGTACCTATTCAAGAAAGTACCGATATTGTTGAAATTAAAGGATTTATTGGTAAACCTGAATTTGCTAAAAAAACTAGAGGACAACAGTACTTCTTCGTGAACAACCGATTTTTTAAAGATGCTTATCTTAATAATGCTTTAGTAAGCGCTTTTGATAGATTGATACCAAGCGGTACATTTCCAAGCTATTTCATTCATTTTGAAGTGGACCCAGCCAAAATTGACGTGAATGTTCATCCGACAAAAACTGAAATTAAATTTGAGCATCATAAAGAAATGTATGCCATTTTGAAAAGTGCCACACGCGAAGCATTGGGCAAATTTAATATTTTTCCAACCTTGGATTTTGATCAGGAAACCGCTTTTGATCTGCCGTATGATATGAAATTTCAGCCAGCAGTAGAACCACAAATTAAATTTAATCCTGATTATAATCCTTTTAAAACCAAAACAGCTTCCTCTTCTGGCGCTATTAGAACGAAAGCAGACTCAGATTATGCAAATAAGTCGCTTCAATCATTTGGTTTTGATAAACAACGTGTGAGTTCAGAGGATTGGAAAGATTTTTACCATATTGAAGGAGAGGAATCTTTAAATGTACAAGGTGAATTGATTGATAGTGAAGGCTTTGATGATTTCGTTGCTTTTGAAGATGTCATTCTTATACAACAAATGGCTTTGGTTCCAATAAACAATCAATTATGGGTCATTCATATTGATAGAGCGAATGAGAGAGTTATATTTGACACTCTTTTTGGAACATTTATAATTAAGAATATTCCTTCTCAACGTCTGTTATTTCCTATTGAATTCAATTGTTCAAATCAAGAGGAAATGATTTGGCAAGAAAATGAAAAAACAATATCTCGACTCGGTTTTGAATGGTCTATTAATAATGGTATTCTTGAAATTATTTCAGCGCCAGCACTCGTCGAAGCAGGTATGATTCCAATGGTTATTCAAGATGTTAGAGATACCCTGCTAAAAGAACATTTTGAGAAAAGTGAATTGGCACATATCTTAATTTCTACTATCGCAACAGCAACCGGAAAAAATAAAAAATGGGATAAAGAATCTACCAGAATGGTTTTAGAATCATGGTATTCATCGACAGATAAATTGATGACAAACGATGGAAAACGAATCGCAAAAATGTGGAACCCAATTGACTTATTAAAATAAAACATGTTTAAAAATCTTACACCAGTTACCAAAAACTTAATTTTACTAAATGTAGTTGTTTACATTGTTTGTCTTATTTTTAGCTCTAAAGGCTTAGATTTAACCAGCTTTTTAGGAGCACACTATATAACATCTCCACTATTCCAACCGTATCAAATTATTACGCATTTCTTTACACATTCCTTATCGAGTCCTTTTCATATTTTTATGAATATGTTTATTCTACTTATGTTCGGACCAATTTTAGAACGTGTCTGGGGAGCTAAACGCTTTTTCTTTGCATATATCATCTCAGCAATTGGTGCTTACTTGATTTATAGTATTGCCGGTAGTTATGAGTTGTACGATTTGAAACAGACACTTATGGGGTTAGGAGTTGATGTTCAACATTTGAACGATATGATTATTGAGAATCCGAGCGGGATACCGTTAGCTCCTGAAGCAGCTGCACCTTATATTCAAATGTATGTAATCAAAGCATATACACCGATGATTGGCGCTTCTGGTGCGGTATTTGGAATTATGGCGGCATTTGCTTATCTATTCCCAAATACCGAAATGTATATGATGTTTATCCCTATTCCCATTAAGGCGAAATATTTAATTGGTGGTTATTTTCTGATAGAAGTGTATTTGAGTATTCAATCGATGCAAGGTGCGTACTCTGATTCAGTAGCGCATTTGGCGCATGTTGGTGGTGCTATTTTTGGATTTATACTCGTCTTTATTTGGAATAAGAGTAATCGAAAAAATTTTTACTAATGAGTGACTTTTTTACGATATATAAACAACGACTTAGAGCAAGAGATCCAAAGTTAATCTTGTTGACTATCAATGTAGTCGTATTTTTATTATTTGCGGTTTTAACGATGTTAAAAGCAGGAGAAATAGTCATGTTTCTCTCTGAAAATGTATTTATCTTTAAGATCAACCCTGTCTTCTTTGTGACACATCCGTGGACTATCATAACGTCTATATTTACCCATTTTAGCTTTAGTCACTTGTTCTTTAACATGTTGATGTTTTACTTTGTGGCTCAGATGTTTGTTCACTTCTTTAACGGACGCAAGTTAGTTTGGATTTATCTATTAGGTGGATTAACAGGAAATTTACTCGAATTAATAGTGAGTGTCATCGTCTATGGTAATGAACAATCTATTTCAGTCGTAGGAGCATCTGGCAGTGTGATGGCTATTTTTATTGCTATTGCCATTTACCAACCCCATTTTAAGGTAAATTTATTTGGTGCTTTTGAAATAAAAATAATCTATATCGCTGCGATTTATTTTGTTTCTGATTTTGCTCGTATTGGCTTTGACGATGGAATAGCGCATTTGGCGCATCTTGGTGGTGCTTTGATTGGATTTTTGAGTGCTAGAAATGTACAAAGTCCTTCTAATATACTAAATAGAACAGATCGATTGTGGAAGAAGATAACCACTAGACAACCAAAGAAACCAAAACCTATTTTTGGAGGAAAACCCTTCACAGATGAGGAGTTTAACGCTACTAAAAAAGCCAATCAAGAAAAAACGGATGCTATTTTGGATAAAATTTCAAAGCGCGGTTACGAAGGTTTAACGGCTGCTGAGAAAGATTTTTTATTTAATCAAAGTAAGCGGAAATAAATGAAAAAGGTCATTCAATTTTTTATTATCCTCGCTTATGTAGGAATGTTGAGTGTCTACCTCAATAATTGGGTGAAACCAACCGAATTTTACTTTTTATCCTTTTTAGGATTAGGGTATGTTCCAATTTTAATCATTTTTATTTGTGCAATTGTATTTGCTTTTTCTATTTCCAGAAGCTTATTTTATAGTGGATTGGTTATTTTTATCATTGGCATTAAATTACACTTAAACTTCTTCTCAATTGCTATTCCTAATGATTCTATAAGTGAAAAGTCATTAAAAGTGTTGAGTTATAATGTCCGTTTATTTGATTTATACACACATCCAGATGGAACAACAAAACATAAGATTTTCGACTATTTAAAAGAAGAAAAAGCCGATATCTATTGCTTTCAGGAATTTTACCAACAAGATTCACCGACTCAATTTGTGACGAGAGATTCACTGATGCAATTATTAAAGACACCCAATATCCAAGAGCATTATTCTTTCCATCTAAGAGGTAGACAATATTTTGGCGTTGCTATGATGACGCATCTTCCAGTTGTGGCACAAGGCGATGTGTCATTTTTGGATGAAGCACACGATGATAATAATTATTGCATTTTTATGGATATCGTTCCGACACCTGGAGATACTATTCGTGTTTACAATATGCATTTACAGTCTATTAAACTGAGTAGTAGTGATTTATCAGGAATAGAAGACGATACGAAACTACCGGATAAAAACAATTTAGTAGGAATCGTTAAAAAACTACATATTGCTTTTGAAAAACGACAGTTTCAAACAGAAAAGGTAATTTCTCATATTGGAGAATGTCCGTATCGTGTTATCATTGTAGGTGATTTCAACGACACGCCAATGTCTTACAGTTATTTACAATTCCGAAAAATTTTAAAAGATGCCTTCACTAGTAATCACACTGGAATTGGGGCGACGTATGCCGGAAAGTTACCCGTTGGACGCATCGACTATATTTTACATTCACCGGAACTAAATCCGTACAATTTTAACATACAGAAAGAAGTGCTTTCAGATCATTATTCGATAAATTGTCAGTTTAATTATTGATGAATGTTTGGAACAAAATGAATTTATATATCTAGAAATTGAACTAATTTTAAAATGGATATTCAAAAACGCATAAAGGAGTTGACCAAACTTTTGAACTACCATAATCATTTGTATTATGTGGAAAGTCGTCAAGAAATTTCTGATTTTGAATTCGACCAGTTAATGGAAGAATTACAGCTTTTGGAAAGAGAAAATCCAGAATTAGCATCTGCTATTAGTCCAACAAAGCGTGTTGGTGGAGATATCACCAAAAAATTCAATACAGTTAAGCATCGATATCCGATGTTGTCATTGAGTAATTCGTATTCGAAAGAAGAGATTGTCGATTGGGCTAACCGTGCCACAAAATTGGTGAACAATCCATTTGAATATATCTGTGAATTGAAATACGATGGAGTAGCAGTTGGTATTCAATATATCGATGGAAAACTTTTTAGAGCCGTTACTCGTGGTGATGGAACTCAAGGAGAAGATATTACAAATAACGTGAAGACGATTCGTTCAGTTCCGTTAGAGTTGACAGGAGATTATCCAGCTGATTTTGAAATTCGTGGCGAAATTATTTTACCGATTGCTTCTTTTGAGAAAATCAACGAGCAGCGTCGTATTAATTTTGAAGATGAATATGCAAATCCTCGAAATTTAGCTTCTGGAACATTGAAATCCTTGGATTCAAAAGTGGTAGCAGAACGAAATTTAGATACCTTTCTTTATGGCGTTTATGGCGAAAATTTACCAATGAAAAGTCATTTTGATGCGGTCATGAAAGCAAAAGAATGGGGATTTAAAACACCCACCGAAAAAGATAAATATATTTTCAAGACGACTTCGGTAGATGAAATTATGGATTTTATCGAATATTGGGATACTCAACGTGATTTCTTACCGTTTCAAATTGATGGTATTGTTTTGAAAATCAATGATTACGCTACGCAAGAAGAATTAGGTTTTACCGCAAAATCACCGCGCTGGGCAATTGCCTATAAGTTCAAAACCGAACGAGTTGAAACTATTTTAGAATCGGTTTCCTACCAAGTAGGAAGAACAGGTGCTGTTACTCCCGTTGCTAATTTAAAGGCTGTTTCTTTAGGAGGAACAACAGTTAGAAGAGCTTCATTGTACAATGCCGATCAGATGGAGAAATTAGATTTATTTATTCATGATGCCGTATATGTTGAGAAAGGCGGTGAAATTATTCCCAAAATTGTGGGTGTAAATCTTGAAAAAAGAACAGCTGATTGTGAAAAAGTCATCTTTATATCTCATTGTCCTGAATGTCAAACAGCATTAGTTCGTCAGGAAGGAGAAGTTTTACACTATTGTCCGAATGATCAATCTTGTCCGCCGCAAGTGAGAGGACGAATCGAACATTTTATTGCACGAAAGGCGATGAACATTGACGGTATTGGTCCCGAAACAATCGATTTACTATATTCCAAGCAATTAATTAAAGATGTATCTGATTTATACCAATTAACATTTGACCAAATTGTTGATTTGGATAGAATGGGAGATAAGTCGGCCAATAATATTTTAAAAAGTATTGAGACATCGAAACAAATACCATTTGAACGTGTTTTGTTTGCTATCGGTATTCGTTTTGTCGGTGAAACAGTCGCCAAACAATTAGCAAAAGCGTTTAAAAATATTGAGTCTTTAGCACTTGCTAAGTATGATGATTTAATTGCCGTTGAAGAGATAGGCGATAAAATCGCCTTATCTGTATTACAATTCTTTGCTGATCCTGTACACATTACATTGATTGATAATTTGATGAAAGCCGGCCTTCAATTTAAACTAGAAGAGACGGTACTAGCTTCGACTCTCTTAGAAGGAAAGTCATTCGTGGTATCTGGTGTTTTTACGTCGTTCTCGAGAGATGAATTGAAAGCGTTAATCGAGATGAATGGAGGAAAGAATGTCAGCTCCATTTCAGCTAAAACGGATTATGTGATAGCGGGTGAGAATATGGGGCCAGCCAAGCTAGAAAAAGCGAATAAGTTAGGCGTTTCCATTATTTCGGAAGAAGATTTTAAGCAAATGATCGGATATTAAATTGCCTTTATTTTGATTTCCAATTCGCACCATTTACACTTACTATTGATTGATAATTACGATTCATTCACCTATAATATTGTCCATTATTTGGAGAAATTAGGACATGAAGTCGCTGTTGTAAAGAATGATGCAATCGATTTTTCAATAGTTGCAAATTACGACAAAATCATCATTTCTCCAGGTCCTGGATTACCCAAGGATGCGGGCCGCCTCATGGAATTATTAGAAATGTTTTACACACAAAAACCCATTTTAGGTATTTGTTTAGGCATGCAAGCATTAGTGGAGTTTTTTGGTGGAAGTTTGTACAATCAGCCACATGTAAAACATGGTGTAAAAGAAAATATAAGTATTTTACCATCAAGGCTTTATACGAGTTTACCCCAAACGTTTGAAGTAGGATTATATCACAGTTGGGCAGTAGATGTTACGTATGCTCCCTCTTTGATTAGGACGGCTTCTTCCGAGAATGAGATCATCATGAGTGTCGAACATGAATCATTACCAATTGTAGGGATACAATATCATCCAGAATCAATTATGACTGATAATGGTTTAGCGATTCTCCATAACTTTTTAGAATATTATTAAAATAATGGATTTGTGGCATAATATTTATATATTTATAGCTGTTATACTTAAAACATGAAAATTATGAGAAGCTTTTTATTGACGTGCTTGATGGTTGTCCTAAGTGTCTCCGCTTATGGCCAAAGAGCCACATGTGTAGGGAAATGGACATCTGTTGATGATAAAACAGGAAAGAAGAAATCTATCGTTGAGTTGTACAAACACGATGGAAAATTGTACGGAAAAATTGTATATCTCTATCCAAGAGAAGGAAGACCAGACAATCCAGTATGTGATAAATGTACAGACGACAGAAAAGATAAACCTCTTGTAGGGTTACAAATTGTTAGAGGATTGAGTTGGGATGGTGAGACTTGGTACGGTGGTACGATTGTCGATCCTGAAAATGGTAAGGTGTACAAGTTGAAGATGTGGGTGGACGAAGGTACACCGAATAAGTTGAATGTTCGTGGTTATATCGGACCATTCTTCCGAACTCAAACTTGGACACGAGAAGAGTAAAAGAGCATTTTATATATCAAAAAGGAATCGAAAGGATTCCTTTTTTTATTTTTATTCGTGAACGTCACTTTCTTTTGTACCTTTACGAATAGAAAAATACATCTCATATAAAATGAAAATATATCCATTAAATACAGGTTTTTTTAAATTAGATGGAGGAGCAATGTTTGGCGTTGTTCCGAAACAATTATGGCAAAAAACAAATCCTGCTGACGAGTCAAATCTTTGCGATTGGGCGATGCGCAGCATGCTAATTGAAGATGGTAAACGCCTGATGATTATTGATGCTGGTATTGGCGACAAACAAAGTGAAAAGTTCTTCTCGCACTACCATTTATCTGGAAACGATTCATTAGAAGGAAATTTAAAGAAATATGGGTTTTCATCAGACGATATAACGGATGTTTTTCTAACACATTTACACTTTGACCACGTTGGAGGTGCTGTTAAATGGAATAAGGATAGATCGGGATTTGTTCCAACGTTTAAAAATGCGACCTATTGGAGTACTGAAAAACATTGGCAATGGGCGGTAGAACCAAATGCGAGAGAAAAAGCGTCGTTTTTAAAAGAGAATATTTTACCCATCCAAGAGAGTGGACAATTAATGTTCGTCAATAGAGTAGGTGACTACACCGAAAATGTATTCGACAATATCAATATGCACTTCGCGGATGGACATACTGAAAGCATGATGTGTCCCGAAATTTTGTACAAAGGGAAAAAGATTGTTTTTATGGCAGATTTGCTACCAAGTGTTGGTCATTTGCCGTTGCCGTATGTGATGGGGTACGATACACGACCATTATTGACGTTGACAGAAAAAGAGAAGTTCTTAAATCGTGCAGCAGACGAGGAATTAATCTTGTTTTTAGAACATGATTCTGTGAATGAATGCTGTACTGTTCAACACACTGATAGAGGTGTACGTTTGAAAGAGACCTTTACTTTTGAGGATATGTTTGGGAAGTATTAATTAAAAGCTAGACTTTTACAATTATCACATCGTCTAAATTAGTCGTATAGCGAGGAGATAGATGTTCTTGTCTCATTTTCCAAATACGCTTTTGATCTTGTACTGCCAGTCGTACTTTTTGTTGCCCAAATCGTTTGTTAATCGCATCCACCGTTTTCATTAAAGTAATATGACGTTCGTCTCGGTTGTCAAAAAGTGTTGTTTGTAGTTGATCTTCTGGGGAAAACTCCATGACGATTACACCTGCTTTTTTATACATAAAGTCTTTTTTATAAATGCGTTGCAGTGCCAAACTCGCATAATGCGCTAATTCCATGCTTGAATTGGTTGCGAAAGGTAAGTCAATAACGGTACTTTGTCTATATTGTGGTAAATCTAGTCGATGGCTATTGGTTTTAATAAAAACCAGTAATGCTTGACAACAATCACCTTGTTTACGTAGTTTCTCTGCACACGAAACAGCAAACGAACAGATGCGCTCTTCCATTTCTTCAAAAGAAGAATAGTTTTTTTCAAAACTTCGGGTTGTCGCAATATTTTTTCGATTTTGAATGGTTTCTAAGTCGAGCGTGGGTAGCCCTTCCAAATCGCGCTTGAGTCGAATGCCCACGATGGTCATGAATTTCCGAATCCATTCTTCCGAAAACTGAGTAAAGTCGTAAGCAGTACGAATATTTTGAGTGTTCAAACGTGCTGCATGCTGTCTCCCAATTCCCCAAACATCTTCAATTTTCAACCATTTCAGTGCTTTAATACGCTTTTCCTCGGTATCGATTATGTGAACGCCACCTGTTTCTTTCGGAAATTGTTTAGCAATTCGATTGGCGACTTTTGCTAACGCTTTTGTAGGTGCAATGCCAACACTAATCGGAATTCCTGTCCACTGAACGACTTTTCTTCTCATTTCTTGCCCATAATCTAGCAAGTTGTATAATTCAAATCCTTTTAACTTTAAAAAAGCTTCATCAATACTGTATATCTCCACATCGGGCGAAAATTCTTCCAATATAGACATCACTCGATGAGACATATCGCCATAGAGTGGAAAATTAGCAGAGAAAACATAGACGTTGTGTTGCTTGAAAAAGGGTTCAAACTCATGTGCCAATGCGCCCATTGGAATCTTAAGTGCTTTCGACTCATTACTTCTGGCAATAACACAACCGTCATTATTGGACAATACAACAATTGGTTTTCCATTTAAATCCGGACGAAAAGCACGCTCACACGACGCGTAAAAGTTATTGCAATCAATCAAGGCGAACATCTTATACGTCTTTTATAACATGTGTAACGATACCCCAAATCAGAAAGTCATTGTCCTCCGTTACGCGAATAGGTTGATAGTTCTCGTTTTCAGGAATTAACCAAATGACACTTTTTGAAATCTGGATACGTTTAGCAGTAAATTCGCCATCAATATAACACACCGCTATTTTTCCATTTGTCGGTCTTAAGCTACGATCGATAATCAACAAATCGCCATTATCAATTCCCGCATTTTTCAGGGAAACGCCTTTCACTCTTCCGTAAAATGTTGCAGATGGATGTTTAATTAAATACTTGTTTAAATCAATTGAAACATCGACGAAATCAAGTGCGGGAGAAGGGAAACCAGCACTTATCCCGCTTTCAATATAGGGTAATCGTAACGCAGAGCAGACGTCTGGTGTGTAAACCGTTATATGCGTATTGGAAGAAGTATGTGTCTTTTTCATTTCGGTGTAAAGATACGTGAATTAATCACCTAAAAAAGGCAAATGATTATATTTTAATCATAAAAAAGTTAAATATTAATCTTTTTAAGGGTGATTTATAATAAGAATTTAATATCTTTACTGAGGTGATGTATTTACAAAAACAAACAAACTATTTCTAAATGAAATTCTTACAATATGAACATCAACAAAACGGATATTTTGAATAAAATTTGTTACACAGCACTCGTTTACGGTAGAATCAACAAAAAACTAAAAAGCAACTACTCAAAAACAACCATAGAGAAACTGCTTTATGACATTATCCAAAAGTCGGATGAACATTTCTTTCAGAGAATAGGGAAGAATATATAACGAATACCGAAAAGAACATTATTTTATTCGGTTGGATACACATAGTGGGAATGAACGTATCAATCAACATTATAGCCACTGTGGGTTTACTTTCAAAGGTATTAAAGCCATCGAATGGACGAATGATTTGCCTGAGCATTATAAAGATGGACCGTTTAGCTTATTTGAGATTACGTTGTAATTATCAAAATAGGCTATTTATTTCACATATAGCATTATATTGAATCAATAAGATTTTGTATTTTTAATGAAATTTAGGGTGGAAGGACTTCCAACACTAAAAAATACATTTTTGCTATGAAAAATATAGTATTTACTCCTGCTCATGAACTCGTTGATAATATCAAATCAAAAAAAATATCTGTAGTTGAAGTGGTAACTGCTTTTCTAGATCAGATAAAGAAACACAACCCAACCATTAATGCTATTTTTGACTTGCGTAACGAAGAAGAAATACTGCAGGAAGCGTTAGAAAAAGATGCGGAAATTCAAGCCGGAAAAGTGGTTGGATTATTACATGGCCTTCCGATGACCATCAAAGACAGTTTTCTAGTCAAAGGATTACTCAATTCTAATGGAAATCCTTTCTTGCGGAAGTATGTCGCCACAGAAGATGCCGAATTGATTACCCGCTTAAAAGATGCCGGTGCAATCATAATTGGCAAAACAAATGTTCCTCTTTATTGTATCGATTGGCAAAGCACCAATTTTTGGAATGGTCAAACGAATAATCCACATGACTTAACGAGAGTCGCTGGTGGAAGTTCGGGTGGTGCAGCAGCTTCTGTTGCATCAGGATTTAGTCCATTAGAGTTAGGGGCAGATGCTGGAGGTTCTGTGAGAGTTCCCGCCCACTTTAATGGTATTTGTGGATTGCGACCGACAGAAAATTTTCTTTCAAATAGAGGACACATCAAAGCACCTAACAAGCCACAAGGTACTCGTCATATCGTCACTCCGGGGCCATTAGCTAAAAATGTAACAGACTTATTATTACTAATGGAAGTACTAGGAAATAACTCGAAATACCCACTTTCTGAAATTCCTCCCATCGATTTTAATCATTCACACTGGGAAGATAAAACACTTCGTATTGCTTATGCTACTACTATAAATAACACGGAAGTAGATGCTGAGTATCAAGATATTTATAACAATTTTATCACTAAAATAAAAAAAGAATCCCATCATTTTGAAAATGATTATCTCGTCTATGATGAGAAAAAAGCATACCTCATGTGGAGTAAGATTTTAGGATTTGAAACAGGTGTAAACAATCCAAGAGTTCCGTTACTAGCAACGTTTATGTACTTCTTTATTCGCTTAAAATATAAAGACCGAATTTGGGCGAAAGGAATGGCTTTAGGTCAACGATTGAGTTGTGTTCAATACGGAGAAGCAATCGATTTTAAAAATACCGTTTCCACGATTTACGATGAATTCTTAACGAAGTATGATATTTGGCTTACACCCGTGTGTGCGTTTGAAGCCTATAAACATCAGCGTGCAGGAAAGTCATTTATTGTGAATGGAAAAAAGGTAGGATATACCAAAGCCATTGCTTCATTTAGTTATACGACCGCACTTTCTGGTCATCCAATAGCAGTTATTCCGATTGGAAAAAAGAAAAATGGAATGCCTGTCGGAATACAGATTCATGCTAGAAGATGGACGGATAAAAAACTATTGGAAATAGCGAAGTATTTGGAGTCATTTACGGATGGATACCAAATACCACAGCGTACTATCTTTGCGAATGATATTTAAGTATGAACGCTGAAAAACGTACTCTATGAATTTTAATCTTTAGAATTATGCTTAAAACAATCATTTTTCTCCCATTTCTCCTTATTACTCAATATAGCATTGGTCAACACACAATTCTATGGAAAGTAAGTGATACAACTACTGGAAAACACTCCATTTTAGTGGGAACTTTCCATCAATTTGGGAATTCTTTTGTGGATGCTATTCCTGAAATTAAGAAAGCCCTTCTTGAGTCAGATATGGCTATTTTTGAATCTATTGACGATAGAAATATAGCCATTAATCTCATCAATGCACGAGTCAGTAGTAAAGATATGGAGAAAGAACTGAAGAAAAGTGATGTAGAAAAACTCCAACAGCTAAGTGAAAATTGGAAGGTAGATATATATAAATTAACGCCACGAGAAATTAGTTGGAAATTGCAACAAGAATTTCAAAAAGTAAGGTGCGGAACTGTTCTGCCAACTGACGAATGGGATCATTTTGACAATTATCTCATTCATCTAGCCACCGTGAATAATATACGACTACATGGTTTAGAAACTAGTGAAAACCAACTTGAATTCATCGAACAAGAACAGTCTTCCAACAATTGGAAAAGTACCCAAAAAGAGATCCATTTTTGGATACAGAAAATGACAGCAAAAAAACTAGATTCGAAAGATTGTCAATTTGCCGAGAAGTATAAAAATTTTAATTTGGACTATCAGTTTTCGAAAGAATGTCCGCTAGAAGTGCTACTCCAGCAACGCAATGCGGAATGGATGAAAGCCTTACCTACATTACTATCCACCAAGAATTGCTTTGTCGCCGTGGGCTATTTACATTTGATGTATCAGTGTGGACTCATAGAACAGTTACGAGCGCATGGATTTGTGGTCGAGCCCATTTTAATTTCATCGAAGTAAATTATGTTGTTGTATAAAGTCATCAAGTTAGGTCGAAGATGACTATATTTTATCTATATTTGATACGTTTATTTAAATAGAAACTAAATTATTTACAAATAAGGTCTTCATGAAAAAAATCGTTATTCTCCTTTTTATGACTTTTTCTTTATCTACGTTCGCTCAATACGACGCGAATCGTTATAGAGAAAGTGTTTTCCCTTCATCTGATGCGCAGACAGATGTAAAATACGGTGCTGCTCCTGTTTGGACCATTCCCTATCAAAATACGGATTTGAAATTAAATGTGTATCAACCAACAGGTGACACGCACAATAAACGACCGTTAATCATCTTCGCACATGCGGGTGGTTTTCTTAATGGTAGTAAAGATGTAGATGACATGGTTGCTATTTGTGATTCTTTCGCTAGAAAAGGATATGTTACTGCTACTATTGATTATAGAAAGGGATTTAATCCTTTGAGTAATGGAAGTGCTGAAAGAGCAGTATATCGTGGCATTCAAGATGGAAAAGCAGCTATTCGCTATTTTAAGCAAAATGCGAACACATATGGTATAGATACGAATAATATCTTCTTCGGCGGAATGTCTGCTGGTGGATTTATTTCACTTCACATAGCGTTTATGGACAAAGAATCAGAACGTCCTCAAAGTACGTATGGTGGTGGAACGGTAAATGATTTAAAATGTCTTGATTGTGCTGGAAATACCTATAATCATTCTTCAAAAGTAAAAGGTGTTTTGGATTATTGGGGTGCTGTTTCTGATACTTCCATTATGGAAGCGGGAGATATTCCTATTCTTATCATGCACGGAGCGAATGATCCAACAGTTCCGTTTGTATATGGACATCCATTCGGTGTACCAACGTTACCAAATACGTACGGTGGACAACCTGTGTATGAGCGAGCTACTAATTTAGGATTAGATGTAGAATATTATGTGTCAAATGGTCCACTTCATATGTTAGATGGATCTGATAATGGAACATTTACAAATCCGCCGAATGCTTTTTGGCATGACACGTTGATTCCTAGAACGAAAGACTTTTTATTACGTTTGATTAAACCTGAAACAACGAAAATATCACCTGATACTATTTATGTTTGTGGTACTCAAGTTGCTAATTTTCAGGTTTCAAATGCTATTAACTCACATTATGTGTGGATGTATAATACCGCTCAAGTACAAACCGTCTTAAATAATAGTGGTTCCAAATTGAAATTAAAGTATACAACCGCTGGAACGTATTCAGTAAACGTTCTTGAATTTAATGAATTACTTTGTGCGAGCGACACGTTAAAATTTGTTGTAATCGTTAAGCCTAATGCAACAGCGAATTTCACATCATCTATCAGTAATTTGTCCGATGCTAGTTTCACCAATTCTTCTTCTGCAGCAACGAGCTACACTTGGGATTTTGGTGATGGAACACCTTCGTCAGATGCTAATCCAACACATACATATACCAACAATGGAACGTATGATGTGCAACTTGTAGCCACACATGCAAACGGATGTACAGATACAACGACAAAATCGATTACTATCGAGCATCTTGGTTTAGAGGTGAATACAGCGAATGCTTCGATTCAAATGTATCCTAATCCAGTAGATGAGGTATTGTTTATTAGCAATTCAAAAATGGAAAGATTGACCATTCAAGTGGTAGATATCAATGGACGAGTAATTTACCATACGAATGCGTTTGACGATAATGCATTAATTGAAATTCCAACTCAAAAATGGAATAGTGGTATGTACTTCGTGACATTGACTTCAGAAGATGGACTTCAAGCAACATTGAAGCTTATTCGAAAATAAAAATTTTCAATTTAATTTAAACCGCTAAGTAGATTCATTTAGCGGTTTTTTTGCTTCCGCTCTCTTCTTTCATTCTCTTCTCTGTAATTCCTTATCTTCGCCACTACAATTCTATCCATGCGTCGTTTTTACAACCATAAAAAAATTCTTCGTTTAGCGATTCCTATCATTCTCGCCAATGCATCCGCACCTCTTTTAGGTTTAGCAGACACAGCTACTATTGGTCAAACAGGTGGAGCTGCTGATTTAGGCGCAATAGCACTCGCTACTTTGGTGTTTAGCTTCGTTTATTGGGGTTTTGGTTTCTTACGTATGGGAACCACTGGATTCGTTGCACAAGCAGATGGTGCTCAAGATAGAGAAGAGGTGTTAGCAGTTTTATTCCGATCGATACTTCTAGGAGCAGTAATTGGTCTGATACTCATTTTATTGCAATTTTTTATTGGTAATTTCTCAGTTTGGTTGATGAGTTCTAGTGATGAAGTAAAATCTCTCGTAAAACAGTATTTCTACATTCGTATTTGGGGTGCACCAGCAACCTTAATCACGTATGCGCTTTTAGGAGGACTCATCGGTTTAGGCTGGACGAAACAATTGTTGTGGGTGCAGTTACTACTCAACGGCTTGAATATCGCTTTAAATGTGCTGTTTGTAGTTGGTTTTGAAAAAGGCGTTCAAGGAATTGCCTTTGGGACAGTTATTGCCGAATGGATTGCTATGTTTTACGCTTGGTATTTATTGACCAAGAAGTTAAAAGTTAAACATCCTTTGCAACGACTCAAAGAGCTTTGGCCACTGATAATCAATCGTGCAAAAATGATGGCTATCTTTAGGGTAAATGTCGATATTATGATTCGTACGTTTGCTTTGTTGAGTGGATTCGCTTGGTTCGCGAATCAAGGGGCAGTATTTGGTGATACAACTTTGGCGGCAAATTACGTATTATTACAATTTGTCTCTTTGTCAGCATTCTTTTTAGATGGTTTTGCACATGTTTCCGAAATGCTCTCAGGTAAAACCATAGGAGCAAAAGATAAAGATGGTTTTTTAAGACAACTAATTGATTCTACTCAATTAGCTGGTATCACAGCAATTCTTCTAGGTGGAGGAGTAGTGTTTTTCGCTCCTTTTTTTATCCGTTTGATAACGCAGGAAATACATGTACAAAGTCTAGCGGAACAACATGCTATTTATGCTGGAATTTATATCCTTGTTTCTTTTGTTGCCTTTCAGTTGGACGGTATTTTTATTGGCGCCACTCGAAGTAAAGAGATGCGGAATTCATCCCTGTTTTCATTAGTCGTCCTGATTGGTGTAGGCACGCTAATCACACAGTATTACGGCAATGTTGGATTGTGGATTTCGTTTATTATTTACGTCGTTGCACGAGGAATCACCTTAGGTCTGTATCTGCCTAAACTACTCAGAGATTCTTTTTAAATGCGCCTCATCATCATACTGCAAGAGTGTTGAATATTCAAACAGTTTTAAAATCAAACAGCTAGCTTTTAGCATTCTATCCAACTATTTATTAAATTTGAACTAAAGTATATAACATACAGAAAAAATGACTGAATCAAAATTCAATATAGCTGTTCTTATTGACGGCGACAATGCTCAAGCGAAACTCATCAAAGAAATTATTGAAGAAGTTTCGAAATACGGAAAAGTCACCATTCGACGAATTTATGGAGATTGGACAACACAGCACATGAATAGTTGGAAGGAAATTATCAACCAATATTCATTTAGCCCCATTCAAAAGTTTGCTTATACAACAGGAAAGAACTCAACGGATAGCTCCATGATTATCGATGCAATGGACATTCTTCACAGCAAGAGTGTGGAGGGATTCTGTATCGTTTCTAGTGACAGTGATTATACGGGACTCGCTAAGAGAATTAGAGAAGAAGGACTTTTTGTGATGGGAATTGGACGTAAGACCACTCCAATCGCCTTTGTTAACTCTTGTGAGATATTCACACACAGTGAAAACCTCGTAATAGAAACAGTTCCTGTAATGGAGAAAGTTGAGGATAAAGAGAAAAAGAAAGGCACTCCGAAAAAGGCAACTAAAAAGACCGAAAAAACAGTCGAAGCACCTAGTCCATTTCAAAAAATCGATATTAAATTAATCGATAAGGCATTCGATATTTCCACCAATGATGAAGAAGAAGCCTATATTTCTAAGGTTGGTCTTTCACTTCGAAAGATTGATCCTAGTTTTGATCCAAGAACTTACGGTTTTAAAACATTGACTCAACTTTTTACCAAATTAAAGAAATACGAAGTTGTAAAAAATGAGGTGAATGGGTTGAATCATCCTTTGGTGCGATTGAAATAACCAATTTTTATCTTTCAGTAAATTATTATACAAAAATAGATACTTGAAAGATTCTACCATTTATACAATAGGTCATTCAACACATACTTTAAAAGAATTCATCAACATGCTGATTTCTTTTAATATCAAAATGTTGGTAGATATTCGTAGTTTAACAAGATCACGAAAGTTTCCGCATTTTAATAAAGAGATACTTGAACCGTTATTAGATGAAGCTGGAATTCATTATTTACACATGTTTGAATTAGGAGGTCGTCGTAAAGTGAAAAAAGACGCTAAAATAACCGTTGGCGCAATGATTCTTTCAAAGGATACGCTGACTATATGGAAACAGATGATTTTAAAAATGCAATTGTGGTACTTGAAAAAATAGCGCTTGAACAAATAACTGCTTATATGTGTTCCGAAGCTGTTTGGTGGAGATGTCATCGCTCTATGGTTTCTGATTATCTAAATAATAAGAAATGGAATGTATTACACATAATGGCAGCAGTAAAAGTACAGACATCGTTATACTGAACCAGCAAGAATCGTTGATGGCGAAGTGGTTTATTCAGATGAGATTGATTTTAGAGAATAAAATTGAATATAAAGCGAATGAGCCTTATGAAAAACGTATAAATTGCGAACTGAATACCACGATTATTTCTTAAATCATAAATTAATATGAAACAACCTACTTTTTTAACCTATCATAAATCAAGTGACCGAGGTGAGGTAATTGACATTGGACAATTATTGACCGCTAAAGGAATTGAATGTCAATTTGAAGATAATTCCACCACCTTTGATCCGTCATTTGCGAACAACGAATTCAGTAAAGAGTTTCGAATAAAAATACAGCAGCAAGACTTTGAAAAAGCAGATGAAATCTTATTAGAATTTTCTGCCCAAAAACTGGAGGATATTGATGCCGATTATTACCTGTTTTCCTTTTCCAACCAAGAACTATTGGAACTTATAACTAAGAGTGATGAATGGAGTAAATTCGACTATTTATTGGCTCAGAAAATCCTTAAAGATCGAGGGCAGGAAGTCTCAGGAGAGACGATAGATATGCTAAAAGAAGAACGAATCGCAACGTTGTCGAAACCAAATAATAATCAGAAATCACTCGTTATTACAGGGTATTTTTTCGTTCTCTTAGGTGGAATAATTGCTATATTTATAGGTTGGCATATATGGACTCATAAAAAGACACTTCCGAATGGTGATAGCGTTTATGGTTATACCGAAAAAGGTAGAAAACATGGAAGAATAATTTTTATTTTAGGAATCGTTTTTCTAATTTTAATAGCCATCGAAAAAATAAAAGCTAATTTTTAAAATAGTTTCAGTTAGAATTTTATAAATTACTATGAATTAAGGTTTTATTTATTAAGTTAGCACTAAATAAATGAAATAAAGTAGGTGCAAATTGTAAACATCTTATTTTGAATGAGCTACTAAAGAATACTAGATAACATGAAAAGAATACTACTAATAACCCTGTTTATTGTGAGTATACTAGTGTCCGAACAAAATACAAAGTTCAAATATTCTGAAGGAATGTGTGATTATGAAGGTCAATTTGACCCAACAAAAGTCACTCGGGAACAACTGTAGAATACCATTGATTATTTATGGAATCATACGTATATTAATACCAATATGACAGCTAATAGTTGTCTGAAAACAAGTGCGTTAAGTGTTCTTGCTTTAAGAGTTGAATGTAAGGATAAATTAGATGAATTGAATACATAAAAATTCGTCGATGATCCTTTTTGGAATCGACTAAAAGAGGAAATAAAGACCTTTTATGCGAGCACTTGTCTTCTGGGTGAATTTACCATAGTAGCATTTTCGAATCTAGACACTTTGATGCAGTATCCCTTAGAAGATAGCACCTGTATGTATTATCTGGATATACTTGTAATAGGAGGGAAAACGATGATTGACGCTTGGGTGAAATATAGAAACGACTGGTTTGATAAAAACGGAGCATCGGAAGAAAAACGAAAGGCATTTGAGGAAGAATTGAATTCTTCCGAACGAGAGTATTTAGCGAGAATTGATCTAATGAACTATGAATGGTGGAATAGTGCCAACCATACTTTGCCCCATGTGGAATTTTATGATTTTTCTGATGAATTTGGACGCTTATTAAAGAAAGTGAAACAAGATTGTGGAGACTGATACTTCGTTAAGAATTATAGTATGCTGTCATAATAAGTTGAAATAAGCTCAATAAAGTGACTTTAAAGGCCATTTTGTCTCTATTTATAACAAACATTTTAATCCAAAATCTCCCGTAGATTGCTATTTTTGTATCAAATAGTACAACATGAGTCAAATAAACTGGACAACTGTCAAAGAATATCAGGATATCACATTTAAACAGTGTAACGGTGTTGCAAGAATAGCTTTCAATCGCCCGGAAGTTAGAAATGCTTTTCGCCCAGAAACAGTTACCGAATTATCAGAAGCTTTATTTATCGCTCATGAATCGCAAGAGATTGGGGTGGTTTTAATTGGTGGTGAAGGTCCCTCCCCAAAAGATGGTGGTTGGGCTTTCTGCTCTGGCGGAGATCAGCGTGTGCGCTCGAAAAGAGGCTATCAAGGTGGTGACGGCATCAATCGTTTTAACATTCTCGACGTACAACGTCAAATACGTTTTATGAATAAAGTGGTTATCGCTGTTGTTCCAGGTTGGGCAGTCGGTGGAGGTCATAGTTTACATGTAGTGTGTGACTTAACTATTGCGAGTAGAGAACATGCTGTTTTTAAGCAAACTGATGTCGATGTAGCAAGTGTTGACGGTGGTTTTGGTTCCGCTTATTTAGCCAGACAAGTAGGGCAGAAGCGCGCTAGAGAAATCTTTTTTCTTGGAATGTCATACACGGCTCAAGAAGCATTTGAAATGGGAATGGTAAATGCGGTCGTTCCTCATGAAGAATTAGAACAAACAGCCTATGATTGGGCACAAGAAATACTTACTAAAAGTCCAACAGCTGTGAAAATGGCGAAATTTGCTTTCAACTTAATTGATGACGGATTGGTAGGTCAACAAGTATATGCTGGTGAAGCCACTCGTTTGATATATATGACGGATGAAGCGGAAGAGGGAAGAAATGCTTTCCTTGAAAAACGGACCAGAGATTTCAGTAAATTTCCTAAATTCCCTTAAGCTTAAATTCTTTTTAAAATGCATGAAATTAATCATCATCCTGTAATTCAATTTTACAAGCATAATAATATTTTTGGTCATACGATCGGAATGAGTTTTGAATTGCTTGGACCTGGAGAGGTTATCTATAAAATGAAAGTAGATAAACCAGTCTTAGCGCAACCGTATGCTGCACATGGTGGGGCTATTTCCGCTATGATGGACGCAACTCTTGGTGTAGCTGCCTTAAGTATCGTTTGTACAGATAATCAAGTGGTTTCAACGGTTGAGTTGAGCACCAATTTTCTAAAACCTGCATGTCTTGGTGATGAATTAATAGGAGAAGCGGTGATGATTCATCGAGGAAAGCGATTATTATATTTTGAAGGGAAAATTAGAAATCAACACGGTGAAATTGTCGCTGCAGGAAAAGGTACGTTTAATTCGTATCCTATAGCAAAGGCGATGGAAGCTCAATCAAAGAGATAATCATTTAAAGAAGCTGAAAAGAAGAAGCGTGTTTTGCGCTTTTCTTCTTTGACGAATATAGGGCAACCATCATTTCCTAACATTGGATAATGAGGTGTGTGGCGTTTTATCTTTTTAGGTAGAAAGAGTAGGTCATGTCCTAAGCGATTTTGCATAAAATTACGAACTCCTTCACTGTCAAAGCCTATTTTTATGGAAGCTATCTGTTGGTAGGGTAAATGAACATGAATACCAAAATCCCAAATACCGTGAGATGTTTTTCCATACAGTAAATCACTAATATCTCGATAACCATTTGGCATACCATTCATCGGCGTTCGTATCCATGTACTTCCTCTTGTTTCACCAGTCCATAGTATGTTTTCTGTGAAATAAGTGAAGTGCTTTGTTCGATAATGAGCGTATAGAATGGCTGTTCGGAAACGATCGCGTGCTTGTCCAGCAAAAACGTCATTTTCCATACCGATAAAAAACTGTTTAATGTGCAAACCAAAAGCACCAGAACGTTGAGAAGTGTTCGCTTCATCGAAATACCAAATGTAGTTATAAGCAACACCTAGATTAAAAGAAGATTGATGTTGCAATCCTCCGAAAAAAGGGGAGCGGTCTTGTTGTTTTTTTCCTGCTAATAAAACACCACCAATATAGGTTCTGTTTTCCCAGTATTTCTTTCTTTCACCATAACCGTTGATGTTAAAAGTAATTTGCGTACCGACATTGAGTTGATAGAAGAAATCGTGATAAAGGACCGAAGCTGTCAAGCCAATTTTTTGTTGATGTGTTCCAAAGTTGAATACAACACCACCTTGGCCGCCAAGTATAGGAGCGCTTTTGAATTGCGAGAATCCAAAAAATAACTGGAGTATTAAAAATAAAGAAACACTATATTTCATTTAGTTCAGTCCGTATCTATTTAACCAAAGTATTCAATATGGATGAACTGTCAAAATTTCTGCCACGAATTAATTTGAATCAGCCGATATTAACTCTTTTTCACCAAAGAAGTAGCGAACATATTCTTCATCTTTGTAATAGATGTCTCTATGGTAGAAGACTTTCTCTTCATATTCGTCTGGTTTATTTTTGTGTTTTTTCTTCACAACAGGTGTTATCGCCACCGTATTGTACTCGACATAAATTGGAATTCCTTTTTTGATATAGATGCTATTATGTTGTTTTCGAACTATCATTGAATCTAATGAGTCTGGAATAATAGCGTTTCCAATATTCTTTTCATTAATCTCAATCATCTTTTTGGCTAATTCCTGAGGGTCTTTACAGCGAATACAACCATGCGAATACATACGATTAGGATAATTCAGCAAATATTTTTGTGGAGTATCATGTACATAGACGTCGTATTTATTATAGAATTCAAACTTTATAAGCCCCAATGAATTTTTTTCTCCAGGTAATTGCCGTATCTTGTATGGAAAGTTTTTTTCACTGAGTTTTTTCCAATTTATAAAGTGAGGATCAACAACTTTTTCTCCTTTTAATATCTCCATTTGATTTCTTTCTAAATAACTTTTATTTGATTTTACTGCGGGTAAAATTTCTTTGGTAGCAATTTTATAAGGAACTGTCCAGTAGGGATAAATTTGAATTCGATTAATTTTTGAGATTAGTGTTGGTGTTTGATTTTTTAATTTTCCAACCACCACATTGTTGATAGATACGATGGTATCTTCATTAAAGTAATAGAGCATAAACTCGGGAATGTTTATTTTAATAAACTGTTTTGGATATGCTTTTTCATACCGTGTTTTTTCCATATTCCAAGCAATTCGATAGGCTAAATCCAAAGGAGATTCCTCTAAAATAAACTTAGTTGTTTCACCAATTTCACCATCTGCATGAATATTATTTTGTTTTTGATAACGCTTGATAACATCTTTTGGATTTTCATTTCCTGTGAACGGAAAGTTCTTTAAATGAAGATTTTTTAACGCATTTATATAAGCATGTATAGAATCATTTTGTTTTAAGGAAATCGCAAATAATGTAACTGAAAGATTGGCGGTGTCAAGATGAGCTTGGAGTGCGAAAGTCAATATTTTATAATGATCATTTGCAGGCGTATAGCGTTTTATCAAATCTTCTATTTGTGATTTACGGGTAAAGGTTTTAAGTGTGTCAATGAGTTTTACATTCACAAGGTTTAACGTTCTATCCGTAACTTTTAATGAATCAGAATAACCATTTTGTAAGTCATTAAAAAAACGTAAAATACCCATAGATATTTGTGAATCCTTGACAAATAGCTCTAAGTCATTTTGCAAACTGTCTGTGTTTTTATAAACAACAGGGTAAATTCTCTTTTGAGGAAGACCGTAATAAAGTGAATGGTTTAAAAGATCAATGAGTAGTTCACCACTTTGACTTAATTTTCCGTTTTTATCATAAAATTGCGTTGTATAATTTCGTTCTTTATAGAATTCGATGAGATTTTCTTGTTCTGACGACGGAAGAGCATCAAATAAAGGTATAATCGTCTCATCTACTGTAAATAAATCGGCTGGAGATGCTACTTCAGTAGCCAAAATACTATCTTTTTCTACGTGTGAACACGAAAAAAGTGAAAAGACGAGTAGAAAAAACAGTAATCGGTAGGTCATGATTAGAATTGATTTCTTAAGTTTGAGGATAAATATAACAATGTTTTATATAACTTATACTATTTTAGTGTTAACTGCCTTGGTTTCTTTCCAGGGTTTTAAGGATCCGGAATTATTCCGACGTTATTCTTTCAAACCTTATGCCATAAAGGAAAAGGGTCAGTTCTATCGATTTATAACACATGCTTTTTTACACGCAGACACAACACATCTTCTTTTTAATATGATGTCTCTGTATTTTGTTGGGCGCTATTTAGAACAAGTATTGGTTTATCATTATGGGCTTCTTATGGGGGGAATTCATTTTTTATTGATTTACTTAGGAGGTGCCGTTGTTGGGACCGTTCGTTCGTATTATAAGCATTTAGATAATCCAGCTTATCAATCTATTGGAGCTTCAGGTGCTGTTAGCGCCGCTATTTTTGCTTTTATCATGTGGATGCCTAATGTAGAGTTCTATTTATTCTTTGCAATTCCTATGAAAGCGTGGGTTTTTGGTTTTTTATTTTTAGGTCTGGAATTCTTTGCAATGAAAAAGGCTACGGGAAGAATTGCACATGATGTTCATTTAATTAGTGCATTGTATGGTGTAATTTACATTTTATTTATTAACTTAGCAAAAGGAAAGGAATTTATTGAATTAATACTACGATTGAATGGCTGAACTTTACGTGAACAATAACGGAACGCTATTACCTAACAATCAACCAACTATTCAAGCCGGAAGCCGATCATTTCTCTATGGAGATGGATTACTCGAAAGCATCCGTATTATTAACGGAATACCCATTAATATTGAAAGTCATTTTAATCGACTAGTAGAAGGCGCGAAAGTACTTCGAATGCGTTTACCTGTTTATTTTACGGCTGCATTTTTAGCAACTAAAATTAATGAGTTGATTCAAAAGAATGAAATCACTAATGGTGGGAAATGCCGTATTTCGGTCGATCGGATAAATGGGGGAACTTACTTGCCTGAAGCAAATGAAATCACTTATTTTATTGAAGTATTGCCCCATGCAGCTAACTATTTTGAGCTGAATGCTAAAGGATTAGAGGTTGATGTTTATCAAGAACTGAAAAAACAAAATAATTTCTTAGCCAATTTCAAAACAAAGAATGGACTCGTTAGTGTAATGGCTGCAATTCTTGCTCAAGAAAAAGGATTTGATGATTTTTTGATAACGAACGAAAATAGAACGGTATTAGAATCGAGTAACTCTAATATTTTCTTGACTAGTAATGGAGTTCTCTATACTCCAGGACTTGAAGATGGATGTGTAGGTGGAACGATGCGTATGCAAATCATCAATTTAGCGATACAGAATAATATTAAAGTGTATGAATGTTCCATCACTCCACAGAATTTATTAGTTGCGGATGAGATCTTTTTAACCAATGCTATTCGCGGAATTTCATGGGTTGGAGGTTATCGTACAAAGCGTTATGAAAATGTTTATGCTAAAAGACTTTTATCATTGTTAAACAATTACTGGAAAAATACAACACAAAACAGTCAATGATTATCTCTTTTTATTACATTTGCCTTTAATGGAAAAGCAAGTCATTTTAAATTCGGAACAATTTCAATTAACACTGAAAAGGATTTGCTATCAACTCATTGAAAATCATGATGATTTCTCCAATACTGTTTTAGTAGGATTACAACCGAGAGGCGTTTACGTCTTGAATCGTATAAAGCTAATTCTTGAAGAAATTACAGGAAAGACGATTACTTGTGGTCAATTAGATATTACTTTTTATCGGGACGATTTTAGAAGACGTGAGAAACCGCTAATTCCAAGTGTCACCAACATAGATTTTATTATTGAAGGTAAAAAGGTAGTCTTAATTGACGATGTTTTATTTACTGGTAGAACAATTCGTTCTGGTTTTGATGCCTTGATGGCTTTTGGACGTCCTAAATCTGTTGAATTGGTCACTATTATCGACCGACGATTTAAGCGAGAATTGCCGATTAGTGCCGATTATGTTGGAAAATATATTGATACCTTGCAGTCTGAGAAAGTTTCTGTTGAATGGAAGGAGATAGAAGGAGAAGATAAAGTAATTTTATATACACCTGAAAGTAATGGATAATTTAAGCGTCGATCACCTCATTGGAATAAAAGATTTAAACGAACAAGATATACAATTAATTCTTCAAACCGCTGATAGCTTTAAACAAGTCATAAACCGACCGATTAAAAAAGTTCCTTCACTTCGAGATATCACTATTGCCAATTTATTTTTTGAAAATTCTACCAGAACACGTCTTTCTTTTGAACTAGCACAAAAACGTTTATCTGCTGATGTGGTTAACTTCACAGCGGCAAGTAGCTCGGTTAAGAAAGGAGAAACGCTTATCGATACCGTTAATAATATTCTCTCGATGAAAGTGGATATGGTGGTCATTCGTCATCCCAATCCTGGAGCAGCAATGTTCTTGTCTCAAAAGGTAAACGCACGTATTGTTAATGCCGGTGATGGAACACATGAGCATCCTACTCAAGCACTTTTAGATGCCTATTCTATTCGCGAAAAGCTAGGCAATGTAGCAGGTAAAAAAGTGGTCATTGTTGGTGATATCTTGAGTGGTGATATTGGTTCTTCTTTCGACAAACGG
>CAZDAR010000012.1:0-2482 GCA_964503665.1 uncultured Flavobacteriales bacterium | reverse complement strand
CATTATCTAACATTCTTTGCTTACAAAAATTAGGCGCTGAAGTGATGGTTTGTGGTCCTACAACTTTAATTCCTAAATACATTGAATCACTTGGAGTAAAGGTGGAACATAACTTGCGTAAAGCATTGAATTGGTGTGATGTTGCTAATATGTTACGTATTCAATTAGAACGACAAGATATTAAACTTTTTCCTTCTCTGCGTGAATATTCTATGCAATACGGCTTAGATAAAACGTTGTTAGATTCATTGGATAAAGAAATTGTTATCATGCATCCTGGACCGATTAATAGAGGTGTTGAAATTACCTCAGATGTAGCGGACTCTGACCATTCTATTATTTTACATCAAGTGGAGAATGGTGTTGCGGTTCGAATGGCTTGCATCTATTTGTTAGCTGGAAAAATTAAGGTATAAAATTTTATACGATTAAACTTTAGTATTCTGTCTGCAGAAATAATTTGACGAATTAGTTGATTGCTCACTTAGATTTCAATATTTGAATTAAGTTTATATTTTTTTAAATGTAAAAGCAAAGTCGATAATTATTTTTTAATAACAACATGAATAAATACTTAAGTGATAAATTAAGAATTATTTCGCTACTCTTGATGATATTAGTAGTTTTTCTCCATTCTTATAATTTAACAGTAAGATTCAACACCGCAGATATAAACTTTGAAGGCCGTTATAATTTCTTTATCCAGAATTTTTTTGGTAAAGGAATTACATATGTTGCTGTTCCATTCTTTTTCCTTATTTCAGGTTATTTATTCTTTCTAAAGTTTAATGGAACGATGGCGGAGTTTGCACAGAAATATCGAAAGAGAGCTAAGACGCTATTTTTACCTTATTTAGCATGGTCTGCGTGGGGATTGTTTTTTTACTTTGCTTTACAGCAAATTCCACAATCTAAGAATTTTTTCACCCATGAATTGATTGCTGATTATTCTATTTCAAAATTTTTAGACACCTTATTTATTCATCCTATTCCTTATCAACTCTGGTTTATACGTGATTTAATGATTTTAGTCCTAATTTCTCCTTTGATTTATGGTGCTATTAAATATTTACGTGCTTTATTCATCGTAATATTGTTTACTCTTTGGCTGGGATTCTTGAATTTTGAATTTTCCATTCTTTATAATATTTCCATCTTTTATTTTAGTTTAGGAGCCTATTTTGCTATTTATAAAAAGGATGTTTTATTGAAAAAGAGGACAGAAAACAAGTATTGGATAGTTACTTTTCTTTGGATTTTAACGGTGCTTTTAAAAACGGTATTATTACAGTTAAATAATGATCAGTTTTTACTATTATCGTTGGTAGATAAGTTGAGTGTAATGTTGGGTATAGTAGCAATTTGGAGTATGTATGATTATATTATGTCAGACAAAGAAAAGCCCAATAAAAAGATCTATTATATTTCCTTATTTTCATTTTTCATATTCGCTTCTCATGAACCAATATTGACTATTGTGAAAAAAGGTATATTCTCTATTTCTGGCGCGAGTGAAACAATGTCTATTATAAATTACTTTTTAGCACCTATTATTACAATTATTATCAGTATCTTACTAGGTGTTTTTTTGAAGAAATATGCTTCAAAATTCTATGGATTAATTACGGGTTCAAGATAACTACTATACAGAATAACTAAAAAAAGCTATGAAAATATTAAACATCTATACTTCGCTTCTTTTAATAGGAAGTCTAACTGCTTGTCAATCTTCAGAAGTTGAAAGTGCAGATAAAAATGATGAAATAGAAACGGTGGAAGAAATTCCTGTTATCAATGAATCGTTACTTACATTAGAAAAATGGGAGACTGTAGCCAACAAAGACAAAGCGTATTATATTCTCAACTATGCTGGTGTTGAAAGTGAGGAAAGAGCAGCAGCTATGGTTGATTCTCTCAAAAAATATTTCCCAAAAGCAGGTTTTTTATGGGTACCTGATTATGCTTCATTAAGTGGTAAAAAGCTTTTCTCTGTATTCTTAGATCAATCAAATGATTTCACCGAGATTCTAACTTCCTTAGAAAATCAGAAAGTAAAGTATCCAGCTATTTATGTAGTAAAGGTAAACCAGTCGAAAGATAGATGGACGGCGTATTCTCCAATTGATATTAGAGTAAATGACTTGAAGCAAAAAAGAATTTTAATCTATGAGGAACCCCAAGAAGTGAGTGAAGAAGATGAAGATGAATATGGAAGTGGAGATTGGGCTTGGTTTACAGATGATGTTTCGCAGTATTTTAAGAAAAAACATCCAACAGTTGAGTGTAGTTATTTTTATCAAATTGAGTTATTACCTATTGAAATTGACTATTTGAAGAAAAAATTACCATTAGAAGGTTTGGGTTACGTACTTATCAATGGCGATAAAACAAGCTTTATTAAACACAATATGTCTCATGAAGTGATTGCCCAAGCTTGTAAGTTTTTTGGATTTAAAGTTCCAAGAAATTAAAATTTGAATAT
>CAZDAR010000011.1:0-52338 GCA_964503665.1 uncultured Flavobacteriales bacterium | reverse complement strand
TTTTGTTTTAAGGTATAAGAACGAACGTTATTATACAATTTATTAATGATTCCTTTTTTTGTCGAAGAGTGTGAAATATAATTTTCACTCTTATAATAGTTGCCAATAACTTCTTCAGAAGGTCTTGGATTTGTAAAATGAAAATCGCAATCCGAACACTTATGCACCGTAAATACTTCCTGTGTAATCATGTGATCCTTGATTTTCATCACGTCAACCAGCGATTCACTCTCGCAAATTGGACATTTAGCTATTTTAATGGTATGTTCCACGTGAAACTATTTTCCTAAATAAATTAATAATACAGAAATATCACTCGGTGAAATTCCACTAATTCGTGTCGCTTGCCCAACAGTCGAAGGACGTATTTGTTGTAATTTTTCCAATGCTTCGCTCGTTAAAGATTTCATTAATTTATAATCAACTTCTTTCGGAATCGTTAAAAATTCATATTTAATCATTTTGGCTACCATTTCTTCTTCACGTTGAATATAACCTTCGTACTTTAATTGAATTTCAGCTTGCATGGGAATATCTTCATGAATGGTTAAAAAATGGTTTCTAGCATCAGAAATTTCATCAGACATCGCACAAATATCATCTAAATATAGATTTGGTCGAAGTAAAATTGTCGAAGCTTTAATTTGTTGAGACATAGTTGAAGAATTTTTCTCAACCAAAATAGGATTAGCTTTCTCTGGTTTAACTCCCGTCGACCGTAGAATATCCTTAAATTCTTTAACCGCCGCTTCTTTTAATTCAACACGTTTTAATTCCTCATCAGAAACTAAACCAATAGCATGTGCTTTAGGTGTTAAACGTAAATCTGCATTATCTTGTCGTAACAGAATTCTATATTCCGCACGAGAAGTAAACATTCGATACGGCTCCTTCGTTCCTTTTGTAATAAGATCATCAATCAAAACTCCAATGTAAGCTTCGGAACGTAACAAAGTAAAAGCTTCTTCTTCGCGTATCTTACGCACCGCATTAATTCCAGCTATCAATCCTTGACACGCTGCTTCTTCATATCCAGTTGTACCATTAATTTGACCAGCGAAATATAAATTCTCTACTAATTTAGTTTCAAGCGTATGTTTCAATTGAGTAGGAGGAAAATAATCGTATTCAATCGCATAACCTGGACGAAACATTTTCACCTTCTCAAAACCAGGAATTGTTTTCATCGCTTCATACTGAATTTCTTCAGGCAAAGAAGAGCTGAATCCATTTACATAGATTTCAATCGTATTCCATCCTTCAGGCTCAACAAAAATCAAATGTCTATCTCTTTCTGCGAAACGATTCACCTTATCTTCAATAGAAGGACAGTATCTTGGTCCACGAGATTGGATTGACCCATTAAACATCGGAGAACGATCAAAGCCACCTCTTAATATATCGTGAGTTGTAGCATTTGTATATGTAATGTGACATGGAACTTGTTTCTTTAAATAAGGCGTATCGGAATAAGAAAACTTACCAGGAAAAGGGTCGCCATCTTGAATTTCCATTTTAGAATAATTCAACGAGCGTCCATCAATACGAGCAGGGGTTCCTGTTTTCATTCTTCCAGATTCAAAACCTAAATTCTCCAAAGTCTCTGTTAAACCAGTTGCTTTTTTTTCACCAATACGACCTCCACCAAATTGTTTTTCACCAATATGAATTAAGCCATTTAAGAAAGTCCCATTTGTTAGTATAACAGATTTAGCATAAATGTTCATTCCCATTTGAGTCTTCACACCAACGACTTTTTCACCTTTAACAATAAGATCGACCACCATATCCTGCCAGAAATCAACATTCAGATTTCGTTCTAAAAGCAAACGCCATTCTTGAGCAAAAAGCATTCGGTCATTCTGCGTTCGAGGAGACCACATAGCAGGCCCTTTTGACAGATTTAGCATTCGAAACTGGATAGCAGATAAATCGGAAATAATTCCAGAACCACCTCCAAGCGCATCGATTTCACGCACAATTTGACCTTTCGCAACACCACCCATGGCTGGATTACAACTCATTTGAGCAATAACCCCCATATTCATGGTTATTAAAAGCGTTTTGGCACCTTGCTTTCCAGCAATATTTGCAGCCTCACATCCAGCATGACCACCACCAACTACAATAACATCGTAACTATCTAACATGAGAAAAATGTTTCACGTGAAACAAATAAAATAAGAGAGTGCAAAATTAAAAAATGATAAAACTAAATCAAGTTAATTAATCGTAAAGCTTCATCTTCTTTTGAGCGCATTAACTGTTCATCTTTTTCAGACTTATCTTTAAATCCGCACAAATGGAAAACACCATGAATAATCACACGATGTAACTCTTGTAAAAAAGGAGTGTTAAAAAGTTTGGCATTAGAAGCAACCGTAGTTAAAGAAACATAAATATCACCAGAAACAACCTTACCCTCTGTGTAATCAAAAGTGATGACATCGGTATAATAATCATGATTCAGAAAGTTTTGATTTATTTCTAAAATAGTGGTGTCATCACAAAAAATATAACTGAGTTCACCCAATACAAATGTTTCACGTGAAACAATTTTTTTAATCCATTTAGAAATGAGGTCAAAATCTAAATATAAATCATCAACATTTTCAAAATTGAAATCAACCATTAGATAAAGAAACCAATTTTCAAAACGTTACCTTCTTTATTAAAATCAACTGAATCGGCTAGATTTTGAATTAAAAAAATACCACGACCACATTCTTTTTCTAAGTTTTCAGGTGCAGTAGGATCAGGTAAATTAGAATAATTAAAACCAACACCTTGATCTGAAACGGTAAAGAACAACATCCCGTCCATTTGTTCCACTTCAATATTAACAGGTAAATCAGAACAGTTTTGATTTCCATGAATCACAGCATTATTAAATGCTTCTGTCAATGAAATTAAAATGTTTCCATAGATGTCATCATTAATAGATAATTCTGAACAAACCTTTTCAATAAGACTTTCAACATTTGAAATTTCATTCAAAGTAGAAAATACATTAAGTTTTTCAATAACCATATTCATCATAATTGTTTATTGAAATATTCCATCGCCTTGTCTAAATAGTACTTTGAGTACTTTGGATCAATAGAACGAAATAATTCCAATTGAAGTAATTTTTGTTTGTTATACTCATCTATTCGGTTTTGGTTACTTAAATTGATGTTTTTTCCTGTTTTACTTTCACGCTTCTCTTCAAAACCTCGCTCACGCATTGCTTTCTCGGACTCTAACAAACGTGTTAAAATATCTTGCTGACGTTGTATCTGTTGTTTGCCAATATTCTTATTTAATAGATCTTGCTCTTGTTTGATAAGGTCGTCAATAAGTGGATTTAAAGCGTTTCCAGTTCCCTTACCATCTTTATTGAGGTCTTGTCTCATCTGTTCTAATTGCTGACGCAACATTCGCTGCTGCGTAATCATTTTAACCAACTCAGAAGAAGGCATACCATTCTCACCGGGCATTCCATTTTGACCTGGTTGATCTCCGGGTTGTTGCCCACCAGGATTCATTCCTTTTTTCATCCTCTCAAGTTGGTCTTTGAGCTGTTGTTTTAAATCACCAGAACCTTCACCATCTTCACCTTCTTTTCCAGACTTGCCTTTTTTACCAGAGCCTGGTTTTTCACATGAGCCATCACCTTGACCTTCAGCTTGCATTTGAGATTGAAGTTGCTGTAAACTTTCATTTAACATTAATGCTAAATTATTATATGAAGTCATAGCAAATTGTGTTTGAACAGAAATAGCATTCTTGTTTCTATCACTAAAACCTTTTAAACCTTGCGTCTGAGCATTTGTTAAAGCTGCAATTTCTTTATCGATAAATGCAGCAGTTTGCGGTTGACGTTTTGATAACTCAATTAATGAATCAATAATCGGTCGTGACTTATCCATTAACTTACGTTGAGAACGAGAAAGAAAATTAAAATAAGGGTCATTAGAATTTACACGAGAGGCATCATTCATAATTTGCTCTTGTTCAATACTAGATGTAATTAAATTTTTCAAAATAATACGAATGAGTTGGATGTCTTCTTCATCTTGTTTTGAATTTGCAGATTCTTGCATCGCATCCATACTAGAAGACATTTCTTTCATTTTATCAGCAGCACTTTTTTGATTGGATGAAGCTTTCTTATCTTTCCCTTTCTGAATATTATCGGACGCTTGTTTTAATTCATCTGATATTTGATCTTTCATTTCATCAAACTTATCTAATTCATACGGCCGTTTTAAATCATCATTGAGTTCGTTTAATTTATCCATGTCCTCTTTCAACTGGTCAAATTTTTCCTCAATCTCTTTTTGTTTCTTCAGGCCGTCTTCCTTCGATAATTTATCTTGATCCATTTTCTCACGAAGCTCATCTTGTTGTTTGGCCAAATCATCTAGTTTCTTTTCAACGTCATCCATTAACTCATTGACCTGCGTTTTCTTCAATAACTCTAATGAACGATCGAGTTGTTTATTCAAATCTTGAGACTTTTGATCGAACTTCTCTATTTGATTTTCAAACTGATTCTTGTCGTTTTTCTTCAACATCTCTTCCATCTGCTTCAACAAGTCCATCATCTCTTGGTCCATTACTTGCTCTAACAGCTCTTGCAACAAATCATATTTTTCTTGTAATTCAGGACTCAACTCCATTAATGAATTCTTCTCTTCAAAACTTTCGTTTAAGTTATTCTGAAGTTTTTCAATTTGCTGTTGAAGTTGTAATTGTTGTTGTTGAAGTTGTTGTACTTTATTCAAGTTCTCCCAAGAATTGCTTTTTGAATTTAATGTGTTCTTTTTCAATTCCTCGACGTTCTTATTAAAATGATCCACATCTTTCATGATGTTCTGGATATCCTTTTTCGCACCGTCAATTGATTCATTGCGTTTCTCAACCAATTCTTCAACTGTTGGAATTGTATAAACGAACGTTTGACTTCTAGATGATTTAGAACCATTTACAGCGTCATTATCATAAACAACGAAGTAATATTCTACTTTATCATCAGGCAATAATGTGTCATTTCTGAAATCAAAGGCAAAATTGAATGAAAAAGCAGTTCCAGAAGGTTTTACAACAGGTTTAGATCGTTTCTTAAGTTCTCCGTTCTTAGATCTAATTTCATAATTGAACATAAGATTCGTCAATCCATAATCATCAGAAATTGTTCCACTGAAGAAACGAATAGAAGAAGCGATTGAATCCACTTTCTCATCTACAGAAATCGAAGGATACATATCCTTTATAACATTCACGAAATAGTTGAGCGAATCAAGTTTATTCGTTTTTGAATTATTTAAAAAGATAGATAAAGGTGTTGGATTGAAAAAGCGCTTTCTAAATTTAAAACCTGTTTGATCAGAAGTAAAGGTGGTATCGTTAAATTTAAAACGAAGTTTTTTCGTATTGCGAGAAAACACATCCCATTCCACAACAGAACCTTCAGGAATGGTTAAATCTGCCGCATTTTCAACTAGTTTTGGATCCTTGCCCAAATAAGCAGGATACGAAATTCGAGCATTGAATTTTCCAATTACCGCATTCGGTATAACTTCTACATCATAAAGAAGCGATGTTTCATTGTTGGCTGAAAGTTGAAAACGAAACGATTGTGTAATCTTCGTAAACGTATAGGTAAACTTATTCTTAGAAATCTTTTGCAATTGATATCTTCCCAAAGGAGAATTGATAAAAACGTTCTCTGGTAGTATTCTACCTTTTACTTCTACTTCCATTTCAAAATCATCACCTTCAGCAAAAAGAAGATCTTTGTTTAAAAGGATGAATTCAAAATCTTTTGGCTTCGCAAACTGCTGATCATAGGAAATAACTCTCGTCGTGGAATCTTTAATAAACGATGGATCGAAAATTAAAAGAAGGATAAACAACGCAAAAGGCATTGCGAAAAATTTTGCATATTTCACATTTGCTTTTAAGTCAATAACAGAAGGAAAGTTAAATACCGATAATTGCTTCGAACGTTGAATAACACTAGCACGAATTAATTCAAAATTAGGATGATCTTCATCCGATTCATTTCCTAATTCTAAGGTATTGAAAAGCTTATCAGAAATAGCAGGAAAGAAATTACCAATAATTAAAGATGCTTGTTCACGTGAAATACGTTTTCCAAAAGAAAATAACTTCGCCAAAGGAAAGAGAACATACGCGGTTAACAAAGCAATACTTCCAAGTGAAAATAAAAGAAGCAATGTTAATCGAATAGCCGATGAAAAGCGTCCAAAATATTCTAAAGTGACAATGCTTAAAAATAAAATCAATCCAAAAGTGGCAAATAGAATAAGCCCTTTTATCATCCTATTTTTGTAATATTTCCGGATGAAAAAGTCAATCTGATTTAATAAATGTTCGTAAGCATTCATACAGTGCTATAAGTTTAACTTACTAAGGTAAGATATTTTTTCTTGATAGAGAATAGTGGGTAATTTTTAACTTCTATCGTTTTAATTATCAAGTGATTTTTAAACCTTCTCAAAAAGCATTAAAAATTCTTTATTTCCTTCTCCACCTAAAATAGGCGATTCAATTAAATCCTTTCGTTGTAAATTATTTTCTTTTCCTAATTCAGTAATGTTTTCAATAACCGTTGGATAAAGTAATTTATTTTTTACAATTCCACCTTTACCAACATTTTCTTTTCCTACTTCAAATTGTGGTTTAATAAGTGTCACAATCGTACCTCCTGTTTTTACAAACGAATGAATGAATGGAATTATTTTAGTCAATGAAATGAATGAAACATCAACGACAATAATATCCACTAATTCAGGAACAAGTTTATTGGTTAATTCTCGAACGTGTGTTTTCTCCAAATTTACAATTGCTGGATTCGATTTGATGCGTTCGTGAAGTTGATCTGTACCAACATCTACACAATAGACTTTTGTAGCACCATTCACCAAAGCAACTTCCGTAAATCCACCAGTTGAAGAACCAATATCCAACACTATTTTTCCTTGAAAATCAATGTTCCAATTCGAACGTGCTTTGTCTAATTTAATCGCTCCACGAGAAACCCACGGAATTTCTTCAGAAAGAAGTTCGATAGTGACATCCAACGGAAATTTTTTCCCTGGTTTATTAATCAGTTTGCCATTGACTAAAACACCTGATTTCTGAATAATTTCTTCACAACGCACACGTGTAGAAACTAATTTTCGTTGCATAATAATCTTATCTAATCGTTCTTCTTCCATTTGACAAAGGTAGCTAAAATTGATTTTTTTTGATTTTTATTTTAATATTACTGAGAATCATTACATTCGTACGGTTATCTAAAAAAAATCTATGTTAATTATACCTGACGCGAAACCTCATAAAAAGAAGAAATTCTATCAAATTCTCTATATTCAAGTAATTTTTGCGATTATAGCAGGTGTTTTAGTAGGTTATTTTTATCCTGATACTGGAAAATCTTTACAACCATTAGGTGATGGATTTATCAAATTGGTAAAGATGATTATTGCACCAGTGATATTTTTAACTGTTTCTACAGGAATAGCGGGTATGAATGATTTGAAAAAAGTAGGAAGAGTCGCAGGGAAAGCATTTCTCTATTTCTTTTTCTTTTCAACTTTAGCGTTAATATTAGGAATCATTGTTAGTTATATTGTACAACCTGGAGCAGGATTAAATATTGATCCAAAAACATTAGATGGTTCTCAGATTAGTCGATTTGTAACAGCAGCAGAAGATAATTCGTTTACAAATTTCATGTTTAATATCATTCCGAGTTCTTTGTTCAGCCCAATTACTGGAGACTTGATATTACAAGTATTATTAGTGGCAATTTTATTTGGTGTAGCATTAGCATTGACAGCAGAAAAAAGTCAACCGATAACTGATTTCTTCGTGTTATTAACCGTTCCTATTTTTAAAATTGTTGAATTACTAATGAAATTAGCGCCAATTGGAGCCTTTGGAGCGATTGCTTTTACTATTGGACATTATGGAATTGATTCCTTGAAATTCTTAACAAAATTGGTATTAACTTTTTATGTCACTTCATTCTTATTTGTAGCAGTTATACTTGGATTAGTTGCTAAATTTAATGGTTTTAGTATTTTTAAATTCGTTCGATACATTCGTGAAGAAGTGTTTTTAGTACTCGGAACAAGTTCTTCCGAACCCGCACTTCCAGGGTTAATGGACAAATTAACCAAAGCTGGTTGTGATAAAGGCGTCGTTGGATTAGTCGTTCCAACAGGTTATTCATTTAACCTAGACGGCACCAATATTTATATGACTTTAGCCGCATTATTTATAGCACAAGCATGTAATATTCATTTGGAATTCAGTCATTTAATGGTATTATTATTAGTCGCTATGCTTTCATCAAAAGGAGCAGCTGCGGTCTCTGGTGCAGGATTTATAACACTTGCCGCTACTTTAACAGTTGTTCCAGAAATTCCAGTAGCTGGAATGGCACTTATTTTAGGAATTGATAAATTCATGTCAGAATGTCGCGCTTTAACCAATGTTATTGGAAATGGTGTGGCGTGTGTGGTGGTTTCCAACTGGGAAAAACACTTGGATAAAGATCAATTAAAGAAAACCTTAGGATAAAAATTAAAATCTCATTTAAATCAAACTGTTAATTTATTATATACCTAGGTAAATAATTTATATCTTTGTATAAATTATAGGAAATTAAATCATGGAAACAAAACATTTAGAGGTAATTTTTCAACCACAACCAGCACATTTTGTAGGTGACGGTTTCCGAGTGCATAACTTTATTCCAAGTTTTGAACGTTTAAGTATGCAGCGTATGGATCCATTTATCATGTTAGATTACAATTCTAAATTTGAGTTTCCACCAGCGACAAAACCAAAAGGAGTGGGTGTTCATCCACATAAAGGATTTGAAACGGTGACAATAGCTTATCAAGGGAAAATAGAACATCATGACAGTGCTGGTGGCGGAGGAGTTATAGATCAAGGTGATGTTCAATGGATGACAGCTGCAAATGGAGTTCTTCACAAAGAATTTCACGAAACAGAATGGTCAAAAAAAGGTGGAATCTTTCAGATGGTACAATTGTGGGTGAATCTTACAGCGAAAGACAAAAAAAGTGAACCAAAATATCAAGCAATCCTAAATTCTGAAATGACTAAAGTGGATTTAGGAGAAAACGGTCAAATCGAAATTATTGCTGGAAATTACGGAGAAAAGAAAGGTCCTGCTTTTACGTTTACACCAATTCACATGATGAACGCAAAATTAAAAGCAACCGGAAAAGCTAGATTTAATTTTCCAAGTAATTATAATACTTTCGGTTTAGTCATCGAAGGAAATATAACTATAAATGGTGAAAATAAAGTTCCAACAGATTATTTATTTCTCTTTGAAAACGAAGGAGAAGAGTTTGAAATAACAGCGGAAGATGATGCTATTGTACTAATCTTAAGTGGTGAACCAATCAACGAACAAATAGCAGCTCATGGCCCTTTTGTTATGAATACACGTAAAGAATTAGTAGAAGCTTTCCAAGAATTCCAAGCTGGAAAATTTGGTGAATTAGAAGATTAAAAATCACAATAAACCGTGAAATTCGTTTAACGTTTGCGAATTCGAATAGATCGGGTAGTATTTTCCTTCGTTAATTCTAATAAGTAAAAACCACTTTCTAATTCTAGTATAGTTATAATTTGAGTATTTCCATAACCTTGTTGTACCACTTTTCCATTCATATCAATGATCCGATAGGTATCCAAAACTTCTCCATACTTTAAAAATAAAATATCAGAAGTCTCATTCGATAATACCTGAATATCATTCAAGTTATGAGACGTTTTTTCGATATCCAGTTGGCTAAAACCAAAAGAAGATAATCCGAAAATAAGAACGAAGATTACACCTAGTTTCATAACTTTGTTTTGCATCTATAATTATACAGGTGCTAAAAAGTTACAACATGAAACTCTCCGAAAAAAATAAAGATTTCTTTCAAATGGTATATCAAGTAGTTCGTTTAATTCCACCAGGAAGAGTAACAAGCTACGGAGCAATAGCCCGTTATTTAGGAAGTCCTCAGAGTTCGCGAATGGTTGGTTGGGCAATGAATGGTTCACATAGAACTCCTGATATTCCTGCACATCGTGTGGTGAATAGAATAGGGTTATTAACTGGAAAAGTACATTTCAATGAACCATTAACGATGGAGGTTTTATTAGAAAGAGAAGGAATACAGGTTAAAAATGATAAGGTAGTTGATTTTGAGAAATTGTATTGGGACCCGATGAAGGAATTGGAGAAATTTTAGAGTGAGAATGAGGGAATAGAGTGTTGTTTCTCAAGTCAGATAAACCTTTTCGACTTGTTTACGTGTTTAGCGATAAAAAAATACTTTCCATATTTTGAATTAATGTTTAATTTTAGAGAATAAAGTCATAATTGAAAACTATGAAAATCTTAAAAATAATGTTGATATCGCTATTATTCTTTTTTGGAGGTGTAACCGTATTTGTTTCTACCTCCGTAATATTTGATTTATTTGGAATCAGAGCGAAAGAAGGTAACTATGTTTTGTTTGTCGTTGTTGCCAATTTCTTTTGTGGAATTCTGTATTTATTAGCTGCTTTTTCAACGATAAAAAATAATCAAAAAATAAGTACAGCACTCTTATTGCTTTCAATAATTATACTCACCATTACCTTTCTCATGCTTAAAATACACATCGACAAGGGCGAAATTTATGAGTTAAAAACAGTCACTGCAATGACTTTCAGAACAATCTTCACAGTAATGATGACGGAAATAAGTTTGTATATTTTGAAAAAAGGTAAACATGTTCAATCCAATTAGTGGGACAAATCTACTTCAATATTTTCATTTCAAAAAATGGAGTTTTGAACAACTGTATATAATATAATTTAAATAATTATTTAGTTTAAAAATATCTATTAAATCTATTAAAGTTGTTAATACGTTGAATAGATTATTAAAAAAGAGTAGGAAATGTTAGATATCATATTTATTCTTTTCTTGTCAACATTTTAAAACAAAAATTAACATTTAAAATCAACTCATTACGAGGTTATAAACAACGATGTTAATTACTATTTTGTTGAAATAATATTTTTAAAAAAGCTATTATTTCATGTTTAAATCTCGTTGATAAATACCAACAAGTATTCACAACAATCCTTGACTTTGATTAGGATAATTATATATATAGTTTTTACTTTGACATAACGGAAATTAATTGTTAGACCTTATCAACATCTATCAACAATTACCCTGTTCAAACTTATTTTTTAGAAAGGTTCATCCTTAACGAATTACAAAATGTTAAAAAGTCATATGTTAATAACTCAAAGTAACTCTAAAAAGAATTAATTTTGAAGAAAAACAATACTATGAGCACGTCTAAAATTATTCCAATTGGTTGCGATCACGCAGGATTTCAACACAAACAAGATATTATAAAACACTTAGAATCAAAAGGATACGAAGTTATTGACAAAGGTTGTTATTCCGAAGAAAGTATTGACTACGCAGACTTCGGACATCCTGTGGCAAGATATGTAGAAGAACATCCAGACGTAAAAGGAATTGTTTTATGCGGTAGTGGAAATGGTATTAACATGACCGTAAACAAACACCAAGCGATTCGTAGTGCCTTATGTTGGAACACAGAAATTGTGAAATTAGCAAGAGAACATAACGACGCTAATATATTAGCACTTCCGGCTCGTTTTATCACCGAACAAGAAGCAATTGAAATGGTGGATGTGTTTTTTAATACGGAATTTGAAGGCGGAAGACATCAAAGAAGAGTGGAAAAGATTAGATGTTGTTGAGATTGAATTAATAATTCCTATCTTTAAGTTATGGTTAGATATAAAAAACGTAACTAATCAAAAGAAATTTAATAACAATCTAAAATTAAATATCATGGCAAAAGGTCAAGACGCAAAGAAAAGTGTTAAAAAAGAGGCTACCAAAACGCCTAAGGAAAAGAAAGAAGAAAAGAGATTAAAGAAAGCTGCTAAAGGCTGATTTATTCTAGAAGATTAAGAACACACTAAATTGAAGCGGTCATTATAATGGTCGCTTTTTTTAAAAATAATTATCGAAATATGATTACGGTAAAACCGCTCCAAAAAAAATGATATATTAAATGAAATTTGTAACTTTAGTGCTATGGATATTAATCTATAAAATAAGAGAATTGAATTAATACAATGGCTTTTCACGCTTAATGACAATCACTGATTGATAAATTAATGGCATTGAGAAAAGAAGATAGAGCTGATTGGTAGAAAGAAATATCTACTAATGAACAAAAATCGATAAAAAAAGGAATAAAAGATTCCGATAATGGTAATTTGACTTCTCACTCCAATGTCAAAAAAATTTATGAAAAGTGGCTATAAAGTACTTTGGCTAATTACGGAATTTCTGAACTAAAATAAACGATTGAGTATCTAGAAAATAATTGGACAGAAAATGAAATAAGAGCATTCTCAGTAACACGTTAATATCAAAATCACCTAAAATTTTCCCAGATTCTTCTGAAAAAAAGAAATACGAAATGCAGTTGTTGAAGAACATAATTACAAACGAAGGAATTCTAATTTCAGAATGTGTTGATAACATTTTGTTTCCGGGATATTTCCTTGGATTTAGTGGTGGAAATATTGCAGCTGTAATTGGACAAAGTATAACGTTGGCAATATTATCAACGATAATTTTTGGATTGATTTCTGTTTTTAGTAGAGAGAAAAGATGAAGATATTGAAGTCAATATTATTTGAACCAATGAAGCTAAAATTTAAACACATAGCATTCATCCTAATTCTCTTCTTGAGTATGTATATCTCTGCCCAAAAAAAATCAAATTTCCACATTTATATTTGCTTTGGTCAATCCAACATGGAAGGACAAGGTATAATCGAACCACAAGATACCATTGTCGATAATCGTTTTCAAGTTTTACAAGCGATGGATTGTCCTAATCTAGAAAGAACTAGAGGAACATGGTATCCAGCGATTCCACCTACTTGCCAATGTTATTCCAAACTTTCACCAGCAGATTGTTTTGGAAAAACGATGATTGCCAATCTACCCGACAGCATTACCGTAGGGATTATTAATGTCTCTGTTGGTGGTTGTGATATTCGTCTTTTTGACAAGGATAAATTCCAAGCGTATGACTCTACTTATTCACAAAGTTGGTTTACCGAAAAAGTAGCTTTTTATGGTGGAAATCCTTATTTGTACCTAATGGGTATGGCTAAAATTGCGCAGGAAGATGGTGTTATAAAAGGAATCTTATTGCATCAAGGAGAAACAAATACGGGTCAAAAAGACTGGCCTTTGTATGTAAAGAAAATATATGAGGATATGTTGACAGATCTTTCGTTAAGCGCAGATTCAGTTCCTCTTTTAGCAGGAGAATTACTTTCGACAGAAGGAAGTTGTTGCTCCAGAATGAATACGATTATCAATCAACTTCCCGATACGATTCCAACGGCGCACGTTATTTCCTCCGTAGGATGCACAGGACAAGATGAGGCACATTTTGACTCTGAAGGATATCGGAAATTAGGAAGAAGATATGCAGTGCAAATGCTTTATCTTTTAGGACATACGATTCCTTATGATGAGTGATAGAAGAAATCACGAATTGCATAATATAATTATCTTTTGTGTGGAATTTAGACTTATTGCATAGTATAATATGCTTTTTTGAGTGTTATTTTGATAATCATTTTAATTAACATTATTCAATTATCTTAACTCAAATAATAATCTATATTTTTACACACTAAAGCTATAGAATCAATAAATTTACTTGAGGAAGAGTTTATCAGAACAATAGAAGAATCATCAGTAAGAAGATCTATTTATGGATAAAGAAAACACATCACCAAAACACATTTCCAATGATCCTATGCACGGTGTCAAATTGGCAACAATACTCGAAGAATTAGTAGAACATTATGGCTGGGAAGAGTTAGCCATGCGCATCAACATTAATTGCTTTAAGAGTAATCCTTCCATTAAATCGAGTTTGACGTTTTTACGGAAAACACCTTGGGCGAGAGATAAAGTGGAGCAGCTATATCTGAAATTTCTAAAGCGAAAATAATTATTCCTTCCAGAAATTTTTTCTTTGAAGATAACGGGCAAGATAAACAAGGCCTAGCATTACGGGTACTTCCCAAAATAATCCCATCGTAGTGCCTAACGCAGCTTGCGAACCTAATCCATACAATCCAATCGCTGTAGCAATTGCTATTTCAAAATGGCTTGAAGAGCCGATTAATACAGTAATAACCGCTTCTTTGTATTTTAATTTAAACAACTTTGTCATGAGCACATTAAAGCCAACAATCACTACGAAACCAATTAATAACGGTACTGAAACTAAGAGCATTTCTTGTGGGTTGTGAATCAGTACTTCACCATTCAAAGCGAATAACACGATTAATGTAATCAGCAATGCGACAATGGCAATCTTTCCAATGGCTACTTTATAAACGTTTTCAAACCATTCTTTTCCCTTTCTTCGAACCAAAAGCGTTTTTGAAACAAATCCAGCGAGCATAGGAAAACCAATAAAGATAAGTACCGAAAGAAAAAGTTCATAACGGTCAATCATAATTCCTTGAATACCTGTTAATAACACAACGACTGGCGCATATAAAAACATGATCGTTATGGTGTTGATACTCGTTGTAATGACATTTTGTTCTTGATTTCCATTCGCCATACTTCCCCAAACAATCACCATAGCCGTACATGGACTTGAACCGAGTAAAATCAGTGCAACAATTAATTGATCTTTTCCTTCTAAGAAGTAATAAGCCAATCCAGCGGTTACTAAAGGCGCAAAAACCCAATTGGAAAGTAACGAAAGTAAAATCGGTTTAGGAGATTTAGCGAGTTTTTTTACCTCACTCATTTGAAAATTGAGCAAAGCAGGATACATCATCAGAAATAAACAAATTCCAATTGGAACAGAAACATTTCCTAATTTCCATTCATCTAGCCAAATACTAACACCCGGAATATAGAGTGAAAACCCAATACCAATGAGCATACAAAGAAAGACCCATAGCCACAGATATCGTTCAAAAACCCCTAATCCTTTTTCCATGTTCCAAAGGTATAAATAAGTAGAAAAGCACAATAAAAAAGCACAATTTACTTTACATTATTCTAGTAGAGGACTAACGAAGTTTTTGAAATTATTGTAAGAGATACAAATCATTTTAATTACTTTTTTAATATATTGACGTTTTTTACCGCATAATCAATATACTATGCACATAGAAGAACTACAACAATTTTGTTTATCACTAAAAGGAACAGAACAGAAAATGCCTTTTGGTGATGATACGCTGGTGTTTTATGTAAAAGGAAAACTATTTTGTCTCGCCAATATAACTTCATTCGAGTCTATTAATTTAAAATGTGATCCTGAAGAAGCCATTACGTTGAGAGAACTATACAGTGATGTCATTCCAGGTTATCATATGAACAAAAAACATTGGAATAGTGTGAAAGTCAACGGTGATTTGCCAAGAAAACTAATTGAAAAATGGATTGTCGATTCGTATAATTTAGTAGTTTTAGGATTAACTAAAAAGCTACAACAAGAGTTGAAAGACGAATAAAAATAAAGTCAACATGAAAACACACACTACAAATTATACGAATACATTTATCGAAATCGCAGAAGATTGTCCTATAAATAAAGGAGAGATTCCACCTGTAAAAGGAGAAAAAAAATCAGTAGCGAATCGCCAATTTGAACTGTTGGAGAAAAATCCTTACAAGTTTACTTCCGACGATATTTTGTTTCAAGTTTTTGCGGATAAAAACGACTTGACAAAAAGTGAATATGAAGCAAAACGATGTCAATTTTTCTCCAAAGGACAACCGTGTTTTCGTACTTCTCCATTGACTAAACGATATGGCTTTGGTATTCATTGCAACGAAAAAGGACAAATTGCGCTTTATGGAGCTGAAACAGAAGAATATGCAAGATTCCTAGCTGACGACACTATCAAAAAAGTAAGAGCAATGCGTTCCACTCAAACATAAAATGGAGAATTTTCACCTTGAAAATTCACGAAAGAGTAATGGGAAAAGCACAGTAAAATTTGGAATTTGAGAAAAGATGAATAACGTAAGTGGTAATCATATAATAAAACTACAAGACATTTAAATCTGCAATAACAATGGGAAAGCCAACATATTTTTTTATTTTAATTATAACGATCCTTTTACTGACTTTAAACCCAACGGACAGTCTTGCAAAAGGCATGGCAGGATCTTATATTATATCAGGTGTAGCAGTCACTAAAAGAGGAGACACACTAAGAAATGAGCAGTTGTTAATGTACTTTAAAGACAAAGTGGACACACTAAATACCGACTGGAATGGATACTATCAAGCAACAATATCTTGGGAGACGCCTTGTCCTTCAGGGTTAAAACCTTCTCAGATAAACCATTTAACGAAAGAGCTAAATCCAAAATATATTTACTTTTCATTTAAGAATAATAAAACGAAAATTAAAAATGAGTGGAAACACTTCATTCATGAGGGTTTTAATAATCAAGAGAATCAAATGAAAAATAAAAATTTAATTTTCTCAATTATAGCGCCCTTTCAAAATGAGAATATATTTATAAAACTACCAAACACGTATTTTATTTACGCAGGATATGATAACATTATAAAAGTGAGTTTCAATAAAAAAAGCGTAAAAAAGCTTTTTTTGAATTGTGATAATTGTGATACTATAAAGCCTTATCGAATTAATGATAATGAATGGATAATAAGAGGAGTAAAAGTAGGGAAATTAAATATTAAAGCAAAAAATCATAAAGAAGAAGTAGTCGCTTTGGAAACGTTTTATGTACTTCCACCACCAGAACCAGACGTTTTATTAGATGGAAAAGGTGCAGAGTCTCTAATCGTTAAAATACCATCTCAAATAGAGTTAAAAGTACCCCCTTCAATTCCACTAAGAATTACTTATGGGATTTTAAAATGGCAAGCAAAGGTAGATGGACAAATTTTTTCTGGAATAGGAAAATATTTCAATAAAGAGTTTATTGATTATATTTCAGCTAAAAGATCAGGAACAATTTTATTCAAAATCAACTATAACGACTCTTTTAGAAAAAATGAAGTAATTGAAATATTTCAATATTCATTTGAATAATAGTATGATTTATCAAGGAATTAATAAAAATGAAAAAAGCAATAATCGTCGGTGCGACATCAGGAATAGGAAAAGAACTTGCGCAACTTTTAGTTAGCCATAATTATAAAGTGGGCATTACAGGAAGAAGAACTGAATTACTAGAAGAATTGAAATCGCAAAACCCAAATGCTTTTTTCACACGCACTTTTGATGTAACGGACACCGCAATCATTGAAGAAAACTTAGATGCTTTGGCGGCTGAATTGGGTGGACTTGACTTGCTCATAATTAGTTCAGGAACAGGAGCGCTCAACCTAAAACTTGATTTTGAAATTGAGAAAAGAACCATTGACACGAATGTCAGCGGATTTACTTGCGTCACCGATTGGGGCTTCAATTATTTTCAACACCAAAAATCAGGGCATTTAGTAGCCATAACCTCTATTGCTGGACTTCGAGGAAGTGGCGTTGCGCCATCTTATTATGCCACAAAAGCATTTCAAATAAATTACTTAGAAGGTTTACGTCAAAAAGCGAAGAAAACCAAGCAATCGATTTATGTAACAGATATAAGACCTGGTTTTGTGGATACAGCGATGGCGCTTGGAGAAGGACAATTTTGGGTTTCGACCGTTGAAAAAGCTACTCAACAGATTTATAATGCGATTAAACGAAAGAAGAAAATAGTCTATGTGACAAAGCGTTGGCGAGTCATTACGGTGGTTTTAAAACGAATACCAAGATTGATTTATGATAGCATGTGAGGAATGTTTAGGAAGCAAGCTATTGATTAACGAGATTTTATATATTTACAGTAACAAAAGTAAACGTATTGAATTATTCTACTTTTGAAGCAAAGGTTATTGAAATGGCCAATAACATCAGAAGAAACTGGTATGAGTAGACCTAGCTTGTACAAAGCATTATCATATGGAACTAAAACTAAAAATAGTACAACTTTGAAAGTTGCTGAAATTAATTTAAATTTGAGAGTAGACTATTTCATAGATAAAGGTTTTAATAAAATAACATACATAAAATGAGAATCTTAATTATAGCTTTATTTTTGATTATATTACAAGTTAAAGCTTAGACATGTGATATTCTAATCTATGATGGTGTTAATCATAATATCCCAATTTCGACCTTAGAAAAACGATCAAATTCAAATTGTGATAAATCAAAAATATCTCTTGCTTATGAATTATTGAATGGATACAATATCGATATAGACACAGTTAGAGCAATTAAACTATTAACAGAATGTAAAGACAGAAATATCGATTGTAAATATGAACTGTTCAAAATAAATTATGAGATAAACCCGGAAATCGCTTACCAGTTAATAAGTGAATTAGCTCTCAAAGAATCCATGACATGTTATAGAGATAGTGTTTTAGTTTTAAACGCTCGACTAATTGCTGCAGATATGACTGAGCGAAAATTAGGAAATAACGAAGGATTAATTAAATCAGCAATGTGGTATTTACTCTATTACGAAATTGAATATGATTTGATTGATAGACAAGAAAGTTCAACTAGGGGTATGGTTGAAGAGATGATCCGTGTCCTAAAATTATTAACCGATGAGCAGTTAGATGCAGCATATTTAGATGCCAAAAAAATCCCCGAGAACGTTTAACACTCTCGGGGAAATATCTATAAAAACCAAATCTCTTAATCTACTGCTGGAAGAATCATATTCGAAACTTCGCCAAAACCGATTCTAACACCGTCTTTCTCACAATAACCTCTCATGATGATGGTATCGTAGTCGTTGATGAATTTTCGTTCTGTACCGTCAGATAGTTTCAATGGTTTTTTGCCGCTCCATGATAATTCTAACATAGAACCAAAAGAGTCGGGAGATTCGCCAGAGATCGTTCCTGAGCCCATTAAATCGCCGCCTCGTATGTTACATCCATTTACCGTGTGATGCGCCAACTGTTGGCTCATATTCCAGTAAAGGTTCTTGAAATTACTCGTACAGATGAGGTTTTCTTCACCATCTTTCGGTTGTAAGAAAACATGCAAATTGATATCATACGATTTTTGACCCTCGTATTTCAAATAAGATAATACTTCTGGTTCTTGTTTCGGTCCGTCAACTTGGTAGGCTTGAAGTGCATCAAGTGTCACAATCCATGGAGACATGGACGAACCAAAGTTTTTTCCTAAGAACGGCCCCAATGGAACATATTCCCATTTCTGAATATCGCGAGCGGAAAAGTCATTGAATAAGACCATTCCAAAAATATAGTCTTCTGCTTCATTCACACCAATACGTTCGCCTAATGGTTTTCCGTCAAAGGTGATGAAAGCCGTTTCTAGTTCAAAATCTAAATTGCGGCATTTGTCAAAAATAGGAGCTGCTTCTGGGTCGGGTTTAATTTGTCCCTTTGGTCGTCTAATCGGTTCATTTAAAATGATAGAACTAGAACGGCCGTGGTAACCAACTGGAATCCATAACCAGTTTGGTAAAAGTGCATTGTTTGGATCACGAAACATCTTTCCAACGTTGGTCGCATGTTCACGAGAAGAATAAAAGTCCGTATAATCGCCAATCTGAACCGGTAACGACATGGTTACTTTATCGATAGGAATTAATACTTGATCAACATGGTGTTGATTTTTTTGTAAGTCGGTAAATTCGCTATTGAATAATTTTGAAAGGCGTTCTCTCAAATTTCGAACAGGCTTTTTACCTTTCTTCATCATTGGATTTAAGAAATCCGTATCAAAATCTGCTAATGTGAAATTTAAATTTTCAAGATAGCCTAAAACAAAAAGTACTTTTAGATCGATACACCAGTCACCAATTCGGGAGGCTACGCGCTTTTTCCCGTCTACTTCGATAATACCAAAAGGTAAATTCTGAATAGGAAAATCGGAATCTTTCTCGACCTTCACCCAAGAAGTTAAACTGGGATTGTTTGCTAAAATTTGATTGTTATCCATAATTATTTAATTATCAATAGTGTAATATATTATTTACGTTGTTTGCTTTCCACAATTTTAAGTCCTAAATCGGAAACGTATTTGAGTTCTTTCTGCGTTGTCGCTTGTTCTATGACAAACTTATAATGACCAACTTGGTCGAATTTTCGTTTCCCAAAAACCATTTCACTTTCTACTAACGAACCCGATTTATTACCCAACCATTCGCCCAAGTCGTTCGAGATGAAAAATTGGTGTGCTTCTCGATAGGTACTTTTATCGGGCAGGGTAGAATGTAAGTACACCCATGCATTGTTATAATTGTAATCGGTTCCAACACGAACAAAGAAGACGATATCGTAAATCTTTGTATTATCCGTTATTTCTACGTCAAATGTTTTTAAATCATTTGCCTTCCAAGTACTGTTTTCAAAACTGTAAATCTTCGAATAATACGTTGATTTTTCACACGATAAAAGAAAAAAGAAAAGCGCTATTGATAGCAGCTTAATTGCTTGGATTCGGAGTTGCATCATTTCGATTCTCGTTTGGTTGATTGTTGTTCTTCCTTTTTTTATTCCGGTTTCTGTTTTTATTCGGATTAGGCTTATTTGTAGCAGCCAGAGCATTTGGATCAGTCGACTTTACCTCTTTTGGAGCAGGATTTCCTGCTGCTTTTTGAGGATTGGGCTTATTGCCTTCGTAAGATCTATTTTTATTGGACTTATTTCTATTTCTGTTGCCTTTATTGGATGGCTTACTCGTCAATTGTTTTGCTAAACGATTGAAACTTTCGTCTTCGTCTAAACTCACAAAACCAATCTTCTCAATAACAACCTCAGTAGAAGGCTTCAATTCAGCTTCGTACTCTTTCAAGTCTTTGATGATTTCACCTTTTTTATTGAGTTCAATGATTTCCTTCACCTTATCAGGTGCTACACCGATTAAAGCGCTAGAGCCAGGTACGGCATACCACATTACTTTTTTGAAAATATCGGTTTTAACGTGAAATGCTTCGCCACTTTCTGTTTTAAGACGCGCGTTGGTACTAGGGAATTTTTTCAATCCATCCAAATACATATCTAACTCGAAGTTCAAACAGCATTTTAATTTACCACATTGCCCCGCTAACTTTTGTGGGTTCAATGATAGTTGTTGATAGCGCGCTGCAGAAGTTGAAACAGAACGGAAATCGGTAATCCAAGAGGAGCTACACAATTCGCGTCCACTCGTACTAATTCCACCTAAACGTGCTGCTTCTTGTCGTGCTCCAATTTGACGCATTTCAATTTTTACTTTGAACATATCCGCCATGTTCTTTATCAACTGACGAAAATCTACACGTCCTTCTGCCGTATAATAAAAGGTTGCCTTCAATAAATCGCCTTGATACTCAACGTCAGAAATTTTCATTTCTAGTTTTAATTCAGACGCTAATTTTCGACTTTGATAAATTAAATCGGTTTCTTTCGCTTGACCAACTTTCCACTTATCGATATCTTCCTGTGTAGCAATTCGATGAATTTTTTTGAAATCGTTCAAGCTAGAGCCGGGTAGCTTTTTCTCTTGTTGAATTTTTACTAATTCACCCGTAAGCGATACAATACCTACATCATAACCAGGTGATGCTTCCACTACCACTGTTTCACCAGCATAAATAGCTAATTCTTTGGTATTTCTGAAAAATTCTTTTCTTCCACTTTTAAAGCGAACTTCAACTAATTCGTAGGTTTTTTGCCCCGTTGGCAAGGTCATATTCGCCAGCCAATCGGTTACTACTAATTGGTTGAAGTTTTCAGAAGAGTTACATCCTCCTCCTGAACTGCATCCACCTCCTCCGGTCGAACAACCACCGCCGTCCGTACCACAACTTGTACATCCCATTTTAAATCTCCTGTTATAAGTATTTTAAAATTATAATTTTAATTTACTCATGATGGTCGTTGGAACTGCTTTTTTATGAAGATATATGTTGATTGTTTTCCATTTAAAATAGCTCTCCGACACAAACAAATATCCTTTTGGATAGTTGGATGTTCCCCATGAGTTTTTAACTAATAGGAACTGCTTTCCATTTTGGTCTTTATACAAGCCAACGATGTGCATTCCATGGTCGTCAGTAGTTGTCTTGTTGTCAAAACCTATTTGGCGTGACTCTTGTGTAACTACTAACTCTTCTACTGGTTCTAAGAACGCATTAGAAATTCTATCGGCTCCCGCATCTGAAAAGTTGCGGTTGTCTTTACCAATTACTTTAATGGTGTTTAAGTCTGCTGGCGCAATGGCAATTCCATTTTTAAAGCTAAATCCTTTTTCAGAAACGTCTGATCCCCAAGCCACTGTATAGCCGCTTTTCAGGGCTTCAACAACGGTCGTGAATAAATCATCCAATGAAACGTTGTAAGAAGTACCACTTAACCAATTGTCTTGTATTTCAAGAATACATGGTTTGTTCATCTCATAATTGGTGAAAGATGTTAACGAAATATAATCGTCTAAGTTTAACTTCAACGATTCAAAATATGATTTTGGCGTATATTTTTTACCTTTATACGTGAAATCAGTTGGTTCAGCACCAATATATGAATCTAAAATACTGCTGATAGTAATTTTCCAATTACTGGAAATACCATTTCCTTTGGATTCTTCAATTGATTTCAACACCCCTTGAACAACGCCGTCTAATGAATTAAAAAGTTCGTTGTGATTATAGCTTTTTTCATTGTCTGGAAGACCTTTGTAAACGTCATTTGGAACAATTCCATATTTTTGCATCACGAAAGGAATATCTAAGAAAGCGCCACCTTGGGAAAAGTTGATTTTACCATCATAACGGATGTATTTATCTGCTTTTGATTCATATGCTTTACGAACGACGTACATTTCAGAAAGTGAAGGAACATCTTTCATTCCCATTCTCATTAACTCAGACTCGAAAAACGAAATGGTTGAAAAGCTCCAACAAGTACCAGTCTGACCTTGACTTAGAACAGGCGTATTATCTAATTTCTTTATTTCTGTCAATTCATATTTTGAACCTTCAACGTTGGTTACTTTATTCTGTGCAAATACACTTAAACTAGTTAGTCCGATGAACAGACTTAGAACGATATACTTATAACGCATCATTTCTTATTTTTTTAATATCCAATATTCTGAAATTCCCTTTGTTTGAATTTCCTCTTTTACTTGTTGTAACTCATTTGCAGCTGTTGCTTTTCCTAAGGCAACACGATACAAACCATTAACATTATCCACAACTTCTGCTTGCAAACCTTGTGCTTGCATAGCAGCAACGTAATTATCGGCATTGGATTGTACGCCGAAACAATTTCCAATCACATAATATGTGTGGGAATTTGTCGCTGCACTAGTTGTTATTTCTTTTATTTCAGTAGGTAAACTCGGCTTATCCACTACAATCGTTTGGTAGGTTGAACCATCTACTTCATAAGAATATACTTTTTCTACATTTGTGTTTTGTATTAAGCTATCTACATCTTTTAAGGCAATAGTTTTATCATCAGAAATGGCCACTTTGGTAGGCGTGAACTCAATTGACGTTTGCTTTTTGAACGGATTAAAGTCATGAACCGACAAAACGCCAGACTGTAAGAAATCTGTTTTCACCGGAATCCAAAAAGAATAGAAAGCAATTGGCAATAATGCTGCTGCTGCAACATAACGGGTCCAATGTAATTTTTTGGAAGGAGTAAAAGAAACTTCGAGTACTTCTGCCTCTTCCGCATTCTCTTTCTTTTCCTCTTGAACACTATTGAAATCGATAAAATTAATGGATTGAACGTCGTTCGCAACTGTTTCTTCCGCCATTGCGACAGAAATTCTGGGCAAACCGTAAGACGACAATAAAAGATTGACAAATTTATCTTGTTCAAAACAAACTTGAGCACTTTTATCTAAATATAGATAGCCGATATGTTCAATAGTAACACGCTGTCCTTCAGAAAGTTTAGACTTCCAAGAACGAACGACGTCATTAATTTCGGAACTCGCCACGTCGTAAGAAATCGCTTTTTGATTGGCGTAAACGCCGATTAATAATCCGTCACTTGACAATAACTGTTTGTTGAATAAAACAGCTTTTGAAGGCGGAAGAATCTTTTTACTCTTATAATCTATCACAGCAGGGATGCGCTGACTGATGAAACCACCAAAATCAGGGACAATAACACAAGCGTGCTTTAGAATAAGTTGGGATATAACTTTCTCTAGATTCATTTCACAAAAATACATAAACAAAATGCAACTAACAAGTGTACTGAAAAATCAGAAAAACGTTACAAGGAATGAGAAATAAATGAAATTATTTTAATAATGACAGTACACAGATTTATGATTGGTGAAGAAGAAATTTTTTAATTTTTTCACCCTACTTTTTGTCCGTCAAAAAGTAGGCAAAAAGCTCGTCGCCATGATCTTTTTCACCACCCAAATCGTCCTTATTGCTTACAAAAATAAAACTCGCTAGCGCTCAGACAGTTATTTTTGTGACAGCAATTTCGTCGTTTGTGTCCCGGCGAAAAAATCAATGCGACCAACCCTGTCTTCACCTTTGAGTTTTAGTTAAAGCAATTCTTATTTCTTCACCAATTCAATGACTTTTTGAACGGGTCTTCCAATCACCGCTTTTCCATCTTGGATAACAATTGGACGTTCAATCAAGACAGGGTGTTTCACCATGAGTTGAATCCACTCGTCATCGGTGAAGGATTTGTTTTTATAATTTTCCTTGAAAATAGTTTCGCCTTTACGAATTAATTCCTCTGGCTTGATCCCAATCAAATCAATCACTTCGCGTAATTTTTCGTCGGAAATACCTTTTAGATAATCTACCACTTCAATTTCGCAGTGATGTTCTTCTAGATAATTTAGAGCCTCTCTACTTTTAGAGCAGCGTGTATTGTGAAAAATGATGGTTTTATTAGCTGCCATATTCCATTAAATAAGATTTCAAAAATGGGAAAATATCTCCATCTAATACTTTGTCAGGGTTGTTCTCCGAATAATTTGTACGGTGATCCTTTACACGTCTGTCGTCTAAAACATAACTGCGAATTTGAGAACCCCATTCTATTTTTTTCTTGTTGGCTTCGATTTCATTCCGTGACTCCATACGTTTACGTATTTCAATCTCGTAAAGCTGCGAACGTAATAATTGCATTGCTTTTTCACGGTTTCCTAACTGAGAACGTGTTTCGGTATTTTCAATCACAATTCCTGTTGGAGCGTGCTTCAAACGAACACCTGTTTCTACTTTGTTAACGTTTTGACCACCAGCACCACCTGAACGGAACGTATCCCAGGAAATGTCGGCGGCATTAATTTCTATTTCAATTGTATCATCAACCGATGGATAAACATAAACGGAAGCGAAAGAAGTCATACGCTTTCCTTGGGCGTTAAATGGAGAAACGCGAACCAATCGATGAATACCATTTTCACCTTTCAAGTAACCAAAAGCATGGTCTCCTTCAATTTCGATTGTCACAGTTTTAATACCCGCAACATCACCTTCTTGAAAATTTAATATTTGTGTTTTATAATTATTTTTTTCTGCCCACATCATATACATACGATGAAGCATTCCTGCCCAATCACACGCTTCTGTTCCGCCCGCACCAGCGGTAATTTGTACCACGGCATTTAAGGAGTCCTCTTCGCTTGAAAGCATGTTTTTCAATTCTACTTCTTCTACTTCTTCTATTAAAGCAGCATAGGCTTCCTCTAGAGCAGCCTCTTCTTCTAAACCTTCTTTAACAAAGTCATACAATACGTTTAAATCTTCTGCTTTAGCATGTAACTTCGAAAAATTATCCACCCAATATTTAAGTGAACGAATGCCTTTCATTTCCACTTCTGCTTTTTTTGGGTCGTCCCAAAAGCTTGGATCTTGAGATTTTAACTCCGCTTCTTGTAATTGTACCTTTTTCAGCGGAATCTTAAGGTACTCACCCATATCTTGTATGCGAGATTGGAGCTCTTTTAAATGATCTTGATTTATCATGGTGCAAAGATAATGCATAGAAAGAAATAATATGCAAAAATTATAATGCTAAATAAGGACGCTTTACTTAAAGATAAAATAATCACATAAATTTACATCCACTATTACTTGCAAATAATAATTATTACTTTTGTGTTCTTATTTTCTAATTAAATCTATAATAAATGCCATATTTGTTTACATCAGAATCCGTTTCTGAAGGACATCCAGATAAAGTAGCAGATCAGATATCTGACGCTTTGATTGATCACTTTTTAGCTTATGATCCCACTTCAAAAGTGGCTTGTGAGACATTAGTAACAACAGGTCAGGTTGTATTAGCAGGAGAGGTTAATTCAAATGCTTATTTAGACGTACAAAACATCGCTAGAGGTGTTATTGCAAAAATTGGTTATACGAAGTCAGAATATATGTTTGACGCTTCATCCTGTGGTATCTTATCTGCTATTCATGAGCAATCAGCCGATATTAATCAAGGTGTTGATAAGGCAAATCCAGAAGAACAAGGCGCTGGTGACCAAGGAATGATGTTTGGTTATGCGACCAAAGAAACATCTAACTATATGCCTTTAGCATTAGACTTGTCACATAAAATATTACAAGAACTTTCTCACATTCGTCGAAATGAACCAGAATTAATTGGTTATTTGAGACCTGATGCAAAATCGCAAGTAACGATTGAATATTCAGATAATAATGTTCCTTTAAGAATTGACACCATTGTTGTTTCAACACAGCATGATGATTTTGATGAGGAAGGAAAAATGTTAGCGAAAATCAAAAGTGATTTAGTGAACATCGTTATTCCAAGAGTAAAAGCGAAATTAAAGCCAGAGATTCAAGAATTGTTCAACGGAACGATTACCTATCATATCAATCCAACTGGAAAATTCGTTATTGGTGGACCTCACGGAGACACAGGTTTGACAGGAAGAAAAATCATTGTTGATACATACGGAGGAAAAGGTGCTCATGGTGGTGGTGCTTTCTCTGGAAAAGATCCAAGTAAAGTAGATAGATCAGCTGCATATGCAACACGTCATATTGCGAAGAATTTAGTTGCTGCAGGTGTTTGTGATGAAGTTTTAGTACAAGTTTCTTACGCTATTGGAGTGGCAGAGCCTTGTGGTTTGTTTGTAACGACTTACGGTACGTCAAAAGTAGAAAAGACAGACGGAGAAATTGCTCAAATACTAAGTGGTATTTTTGATATGCGTCCTTACTTTATCGAGCAACGTTTGAAATTAAGAAATCCAATGTATTCTGAAACAGCGGCTTATGGTCACATGGGACGTAAGAATGAAGTGGTGAAAAAAGTGTTTAACAAAGGAAAACACAACGAGAAAACAGTTGAAGTAGAATTGTTTACTTGGGAAAAATTAGATTTCGTCGATAAAATTAAAGCCGCTTTCGGAATTTAATTTATCGTAAAGAATATTTAAAAGCTCCATTTTATGGGGCTTTTCTTTTTACAAAGAAGGAGTTAATTTTATTTCTAAGAGCTATTTTATAGAAAAGATAATGAGGAAGATTTGGGTGGCGAAAAATATCATGGTGATGAGGTTTTTGTTACTTTTTGACGGCCAAAAAGTAAAAGAAAGATAAAGAGTTCATATTCCAAATAGAATTGCAAAATGGGCTTTAACAGCTCAAAATAAGATAATCCGAAAAGAAGTATCAAAACGTTATTATATTTGTGTATGTCTATAATAGGAAAAACACTTTCAGCCATTAAAGAAATCATTAAAACCCCATGGTTACTAAATCATGTATCAAATGACAACTCCGTTTGGCAGCATAAAGTAAGCACGAACTATAATTTACCCAATGGTTTACCAACGATTCAATTAGATGAATTATTTCCTCAATTCTCGGAAGAATTAGCTTCTTTTTCTTTTATGTGTGCGATTTTTATCCGTGATAAATTCACAACGCAGCCTTTAAAAGTGAATGCGAATCCAACACGAACGTTTGAAGTTTCATTAAAATCTAAAAAGATATAGTTTAAATTTTACTTTTACTCCGTGAAACGACTGTTCGACATTTTATTTTCGCTCCTCTTTTTAAGCTTATTCTTACCATTCGCTTTACCTATTGCATTGCTTATCTTTTTGGAAGATAAAGGACCGATTTTTTATAAACAAGAACGTATTGGTCAATTTGGGAAACCTTTTTATTTATTGAAATTTCGCTCCATGCGCATGAATGCTGATCAATTGGGAAAATTAACCGTTGGCATGAAAGATCCACGTATTTCCCGCATTGGATATTTCATACGAAAGTATAAGTTGGATGAATTTCCACAGTTTATAAACGTCTTAAAAGGCGATATGAGCATCATTGGACCTCGACCAGAAGTAAAGGAATATGTCGATTTATATACGACTGAGCAACAACAAATATTAAACGTAAAACCAGGAATTACCGATTACGCATCTTTGGCTTATTTCGACGAAGCAAGATTGTTGGGAGAATCTGATAATCCACGCGAAACGTATATTCAAGAAATTATGCCTGCCAAATTAGAGTTGAATAAAAAATACTTGGCAAATCCGACATTTACACACGATTTAAAACTCATGTGGATGACGTTTAAGAAGATGGTGAATTGAATTTATAGCATAATCCTCTTCTTCACACACTTAAATTCCCCTATCTTCGTTTTCTGATAAGATTGATGAGAAAGGCGCTACTGTTATTTTGTTTTTTGATAAATGGTATTTACTTCGTAAGTGCACAGGAATCGTCTTACCGTGAAAAACTACTGACAGTCTTGCCCAACGAGGAAATTCAAATCGATTCATTAACGATTTATCCGGGTTCTTTTAAAGCATTTTGTGGCGAGCGACAATTGACGTGGGAAGATTACGACCTTAATTTAACCAGAGGAACAATTCGAATTATTAAGCCGTGTATAGAGCAAATTCGCTTGGAATATCGTGTTTTTCCGACTAACTTTTCAGCAACTATCAATCGTCGAGACACGAGTGTGATTTACGAAGAGCGAAAAGGAAATTTTGAACAGTACTTATCGGAGGCAACATCGAACGATTATGATTTATTTGGCACGACAGCGCTCAAAAAGAACGGTAGTATTTCTAGAGGAATTTCGTTTGGTAACAATCAAGATATGTCCGTGAATTCTTCCATGAATTTAGAATTATCGGGGGAATTAACGCCGAATTTAAAAGTTCTTGCTTCTATTTCAGATGCTAATATTCCTATTCAAGCGGATGGAAACACCAACAAATTACAGGAATTTGACAAGATTTTCATTCAGCTATACAACGATCAATTTAAGGTCATTGGTGGAGATTTTTGGTTGCAACGTCCAACGGGTTACTTCATGAATTTCACTAAGAAAGCACAGGGAATTTACGGTGAATACAATTGGAAAGATAATAAAGAAAATAAGTGGTTGGTGAAAGGTGGAGGCGCTCTTTCACGAGGAAAATTTAACCGACAAATTATTCAAGGAGTCGAAGGAAATCAAGGGCCATACCGTTTGATGGGCGCTGAGAATGAAAATTACATTATTGTTTTGTCAGGAACAGAAAAAGTTTTTATCGATGGCCGCTTGTTAGAAAGAGGTCAAGAGTTTGACTATGTTATCAACTATAATACGGCAGAAATTACGTTTACGTCTCGAAGTCTGATTACGAAAGACAAGCGAATTGTGGTGGAATTCCAATACTCAGATCAAAACTATGCCCGTTCCTTATTTCAAGCTTCGACGACTTACGAAGGAAAAAAACTCAACTATTGGTTAAACATGTATTCGGAGCAAGACGCCAAAAATCAGGCGATTCAACAAACACTTTCGCCGCAGCAGAAATTTTTTCTTTCGACCATTGGTGATAATTTATCCGAAGCGTATCTTTCTAGTATCGACTCAGTGGGCTTCATGGAAAACCAAAACATGTATAGACTGGTTGACACACTGGGATATGACAGTGTTTTAGTTTATTCTGTTAACCAAACAGAGGCGTTTTTTAGTGCTACTTTTACTTTTGTTGGGGCAAATGAAGGTGATTATATCTTGAAAAACTATACCGCTTTGGGAAAAGTTTTTGAATGGATTGCTCCAGTTGGAGGTATTTCTCAGGGGAATTATCAAGCGAAAAGAGTAGTGGTGACACCAAAGAAACGTCAAATGATGAGTTCGGGCGCAAGTTATAAATTCTCCAAACAGTTGGAAACATTTACGGAGTTTGCCTATACCGTTAACGACTTGAATACCTTTTCAAAACTAGACCGAAACGACGATAAAGGGTACAGTAATAAAACACGAATTATTGGTAAATTTGATCTTTCGAAAGATTCTATTCCTAAGTGGCAATTAGAGACAAAAGGCGAATTTGAAGCCTTACATCGTAACTTTCAATACATCGAGAATTATCGTTCGGTAGAATACGACAGAGATTGGAATACGCGTAATCGAGGATATTCAGGAAATGAAATAAACTCGTCGGTTCAAGTCGATTTTCGGAATAAACGTTTCGGAAATTTCTTAATAAACGCAGGTCAATATAGCATTGGTAACAATTATACTGGAATGAAAGGTGCCGTAGGTGGAAAATGGTCACAAAGAGGATTTAACACCTTATATGAAGGAAGTTATTTAAAGAGTAAAGCAAGTGATGTCAATACTGAGTTCTTACGTCACAAGATTGATGTTTCTCAAGATGTGAAGTTTGTCAAAATTGGTGTTCGAGATGAATTTGAGCGCAATGTTTTTAAAGACAGCTCTGGAATGAAGTCGAATAGTTATCAATTTTTTGATTATGAAGCCTATGTGATGAATGTCGACACGAGTAAGAATACGTATCGTATTTTTTACAGAGAACGCTATGATAAATTGGCGAGCTTTTCAGGCTTGGAAAATTCCTCAAAAGCCCAAAATGTTGGAGGTGAATTTTTGATGAGAAGTGTAAAAAATCAGCGACTCAACTTACTTCTAAATTACCGTCAACTGAAAATCCAAGACACACTTTTAACTTCGCAAATACCAGAGAACACGTTGTTAGGGCGATTTGATTATGAAATTCGACTATTTAAAAGTGCATTTACATGGAACACCTTTTACGAAGTAGGAAGTGGATTGGAACAAAAACAAGTTTTTCAATACTTAAAAGTGGCGGACGGTCAAGGCGTTTATACGTGGATTGATTACAACGGCGATGGTGTGAAAGATTTGAATGAATTTGAAGTGGCACAGTATCAAGACCAAGCATCGTATATTCGTGTGTATGTTAGAAGTAATGAATACACACGTACTTATTCGAATGAATTTAACCAGACCATTTCGTTGCGACCAGAGCGTATTTGGAATAACAAAAAGGGTATCAAGAAACTTGTAAGTCGTTTTTCTGATCAAGCACGATTTCGAATTTTTCGTAAAACCAGTCAATTGGACAACTCATCTTTCAATCCATTTGCGACCGAGGTACGTGATTCGACTCTCATTTCTACTAACTCCACCATTCGAAATTCCTTCTATTTCAACCGTACCAACCCGATATTTGGAATAGAATATACGTTTCAAGACGTTCGAAGTAAATCATTGTTGGCGAGTGGTTTTGATGCCCGCATTAATCAATCGCATGAAATCAATTTTCACTTAAACATCAAACGGAAATTCACGTTGGAGAATTCATTTGAATATGGTAATCGAGCCGTTGAAGCCGATTATACAACGGGTAGAAATTACGACTACAACTACCTAATGATGATACCTTCACTCAGTTACCAACCTTCCACCGCTTTCCGATTGACCTACGAAACACGCATTGCCTCTAAGTTGAATGTGACCGCCGAGAAAGCCGTTATTCAAGAATATGGATTGAAATTGAAGTACAACCGCTCTGAAAAAGGAAGTTTGCAAGCTGCCTTTTCGTATGTGAAAATAAAATTTAACGGCAATTCAAATTCCACCTTAGGGTACGAAATGTTGGAATCACTCAAAGCGGGAGATAATTTCACATGGTCTGTTGGTTATCAGCATTCCATTTCTAAAAATTTACAACTTTCGGTTCAGTATAGTGCACGAAAGACACAAGGAAATAAGATTATTCATACGGGAGGAATGGAGGTAAGGGCATTTTTCTGATGTCGATATTTTTTTATAATTTAGTCAGTACTTAATCTATTTGTGACGAAAACTAATCATGGTTTAGCTCTGTTTTTCATTCAAATTCAATGAGTGAGGCGTGAACGTTGTATACTTTAGACTTAAAAAAATATTAAGATGAGATATTTTATTTGTTTTTTATTCTTTTGCCCACTCTTTGTATTTGGGCAAGAAAGGTCTTCACAAATTGGTCTTTTTAGTGGTGGTGGAGTCGTAAACTCAACTAGTCCAGTAGGTTATTTTGCAATAGATTACAAAATCGGTATTTATCAAATTACTTCTTTTCGTAAGAATGTTAAGAAAAGGTGGGAACTACAATTACAATATGATAAGTTTTTCAAACAATCGCTTGAGTATAATTATTACCAAAAAACACATGAATATAGAACTGCTAATATAAATGTTAATGCACTATTCCATCTTCCATTGCTCTATAAAGAAAAGTATAAGTTTTTTATAGCACCTGGCTGTAATTTAGGGTTGTATGATTTGCAACACTTTATGAATGAAAAAACGATACAACTAGGATTTATACTGAGTCTAAAACAAGAAATCAACCTATCCAAAAGTCTCGGATTGCATATTGAAATAAGTTCCTTAAATCAAATCGATATGGTTTGGCTTATATATGCTAAAGAAGGTGTTTTTAGTTTTATGGAGAGCGTAAGTGTTGGATTGGCTTATAAGCTATAAATCGTTATTGACCTTTTTATAGTTTTGTGATTTGAGCCCTAAAAAAACGGTTACCCCAGTGTATTCAACAAAGTCGTTTTTAAACTCTCTAAACGTTCCAATAATTCTACCTTTAATTGACTAGCATCTTGCGTATTCTCCACCATCGGTAATTCTTCTGAAGATGCTGATTTACTGGTAGGTTTTGATTTAAGTGCTTTTTTGGCACCGTCAAGTGTGTAACCTTCTTCTTTAACTAATTGATAGATTTTACTGAAGTTAACAACATCTTTTGGCGTGAATAGTCGATTGCCTTTTGCATTTATTTTGGGCTTGATAAACGCCTCAAACTCCTTGTGCCAAAAGCGGATTAAAGAAGTATTTACCTGAAACATAGCCGCCACCTCCCTAATCGAATAGTAAACCTTAGTAAGCTCTTTTTCAGTGTAAATTTTCAAATTAAATCAATTTGTTTTCTCAAAGTTAAAAAAAATATTTACGTGGAGATTTTTTTCTCACAGATTCCACAGATAAAAAAGAGTGAGAATGAGTGAAGAGAGCGGGTTTCTCGTGAGTGACGATTAAATTCTACTCAGTTTTTCAGCTGCACGCATCAATGTTTCATCGTCTTTGGCATAACACAAACGAATCAATTTCCGATCGGTATTGTCTTTGTAGAAAACGGAGAACGGAATCGTTGCTACACCAAATTCGGTCACTAAGCGCTTGGCAAAATCGATATCGTTTTCTTCTGAAATTTTCTTATAACACGCCGTTTGGAAATAAGAACCTTGCGCTGGAAGTAACTCCAATCGAGAAGCTTTCATCAGATGCTGGAAATAATCACGTTTCTCTTGGTAAAAACCACCCAACTTCGAGACATCCACTTCTTTTAAATATTTAGCGAGTGCTACTTGTGAAACGCTGTTCACACAGAAAACTAAAAATTGATGTACTTTCTTAATTTCAATCATCAGATTTTTGGGTGCAATCAGATATCCGATTTTCCATCCTGTAATGTGAAACGTCTTTCCAAAAGAAGAAACGATAATCGCTCTTTCTCTTATTTTTTCGAAAGTATTGATTGAAATATGCGGTTTATCAAAAGTAATGTATTCATATACCTCATCCGATAGTAACAACACATTTGGGTATTTATCCAATAAATCAGATAGTTGTTGAAAGTCTTCTGGCGCCCAAACAGTTCCCGACGGATTGTGTGGATTGTTGATGATAAGCATTTTTGTTTTAGTGGAAAAAACCGCTTCAATTTTCGCAAAGTCGGGGCGAAATGCTTCATCTAAATTAACGTGAATCGCATTTCCTCCAGCCAATAAAATCGCAGGATCGTAACAATCATACGCAGGATCTAAAACAATAATTTCATCTCCTGAGTGAATAAGTGCTTGAATGATGGTAAAAATTGCCTGAGTAGCACCAGCAGTGACTAAAAGTTCGTCTTCTGGTCGAATATTCCGCTGATAACTTCTAGCCGTCAATTGGGTCAATTCCTCCATTAACAAAGGATGTCCCATCATCGGCGCATATTGATGCACATTTTCCCGAATCGTTTCTTGGTAAATATCTAATAAACGAGCGTCCACCGGAAAGTTCGGAAATCCTTGAGAAATGTTGATGGCGTTGTAATCGGCTGCCATTTTAGACATCACCGTAAAAATGGTCGTTCCTACATGTGGTAATTTTGAAATCATCTTATTTATCGTTAGGTTGTGTTACTTTTTCTATCATCAAATCATTCTTATAAAAGTATTCGGTTCTATCACCATTACTTGGATAATCGTATTTAATTGAGTTAATTAGATGTCCGTCTCGAAAGTGATCAATTGCTCTAAAGTCGCCATTATAATAATACGCAGTTCTTTTTATAAGTTTACCTTCTTTATATTCGTACAAATAGTTTTCTTCGTAAACTTTTTCCTTCACTGGTGCTCCGACATAATTTACTTTTATAGTGTACTTTAGTGTGTCATGTGAATTATATTTGAAGTACAAACAACGTTCTGTTGGCCCAACATTTCCATAGTTATTTCGCAAGCAAATTTGAACTCGAATCATCTCATTGGGTGCTGCAACAATTTCATTGTAAATTGGCTCTTTCGAAGGAATATCATTCAAATTTAAAGGATTATAAACAGAGAGACGTCTGTAAAACAAATCAATTAATGGAGTGGGGTAATTATCTAAAAAGTTAAAATGCAATGGCTCATTTCCAGTATTGGTAACAATAAAAGAAATAGTATCCACTTCACCAAAAGGAATTGTCCTCATATCTGCTTCATTCATACTCACTTTAATACTGGTCTTTTTAAATAAAACTTCACCCTTAACTCGTAATACAACACTAGGATTATTTACAGCATTTGAAGTTACGACACCCGTTTTGTTAATTGGTCCAATTCTTCTACCGTGATAAAGCAAGGTAATAGAATCCCGCTTTCCTGGTAAAATCGGTTCTTTAGGCCATCTTCCCGGTGCTAAGCCACCATCGCTAGTTCGTAAATTACCAATAATCAATGGTTCTGTACCAGTATTTGTAAACCAATATTTCGCTATAAATGCGCTGTTAGATTCTACAACACTTCCATAGTCATAGATAGTCGTGTCAAATTGAATTTTCGGTTGTGCCAAAGTGAAAGTTGAAGTACAGATTAGGAGAAGAGCAAGAAGTGTTATCAGAGTTTTCATAATAATGCCAATTAACTGAAGTGGAATACAAAAGATAAATCGTCTTATCGTCAGACGTAATTTTAAATGTTTCTGCGGAACTTTGCCACAAGAACGTAAATATTTTACGTGGATGCCACATACCTTTGTTTTAAATAATAATTAAAGGTATGAAATTTATTGATTTTAGAACATATTTCCCTGATGAAGAGAGTTGCAAGCTCGATTTTAAACAACGTCAAATAGGTCACAAGTATTATCTTCCAGTTTTTCTGATGATGCACAAACTACGTTTGGTAATGGGAAAGCGTGATTCAATATATAAATTTGGAAATACAATTGAATTAGACGAAGGCTTTTTTACGCACACAGACGGATTAGAAACAAATGATTTTACGGGTGAAACTGAAAAGTTAAAACGCGGAAAAGGTTCTCAAAAACAAACAAAAGTATTCGTAGCACATTCGGTTCAAGAAATTCCATTAAGCTTAAAGCCATCAAAATACAAGCATCGAACTATACCTAAATATTTGAAAATGATTGTTATTGAGGATCTACAGACAACAACCATTGATAATGAAGTGGAAAGGCAAATAACTTCAAAGTCTAAAATTGTGTCGGATGACAATACTGCCTATAACAATCTAAAGGATCTTGTTTCGAAACATGAACCTCATAATATGACCAAGGAATGTCCAGGAAAGATATTACCTTGGGTTCACAAAGCAATATCTAATTCTAAATCAATTTTAAACGCAATCTATCACGGTGTTTCAGACCGATATATGCAAAACTATCTAAACGAGTATTGTTTCAAATATAACTGAAGAGGTTTTGGTGAAAAAGTATTCGAGCGTCTTCTAATGTCCGTTGTTTTATACACTTGGAATTGATTGTGGCAAAGTTCCGCATAGGCATATTAAATTATAACTTTATCTTTTAATGCTTGGCTAAACTTGGTCTTCTTAGGCTTGTTTAGCATTCTCTCGATGTATTTACCTTGAGCTAATTTAGCTTCGTACAATCCACTTCGTTTATCGCAATTACGTTTAACTTATCGATAAATTACTGACTTCTCGATATTCATTTTCTGAGTAATAGCAGATTTCTTATCTCCTGCTTGTAACAATATATCTATTGTGTATCTTTGCTCGTAAGAAAGGTGTGACATTACAACTTTATTTTTGGCGATTTAACGGGGCAAAATAACTCTTTCCTAGAAACAGCGAGGGAAGTTCTTGGATTTATCTCCTGTTTTGAAATTTATTTCACCACGCAATCTAAAAGTTGCATTTATTACTTGAATTTAGGTAATGATTGTTTTACATTTTATAATAATGTATGATTAACTGCTAATCTTCGTAATTAAAAAAATGTATTCACTATTTTTAATCGAACTGGATATTTATTGTTTATGACAATAAAAAGTAATTGTGCCATCATTAGTTAACGAAGGAATAAGCGTGAAACTTTTTTTATCCCAACCCCAATTAACCCCAATAGTATCAGAAACATTGTTAATATCTGTCATTATTAATACTTCTCCCACATCTTCAAAAGAATGTTTTAGATCGAATTCATATTTTTTTTCAGGAACAGTATAGGTGCCAATATACTGATCAATTACAGTATGTTCAGGAATTATAACTATGAAATTACCATTACCTTTTTTGTCAAATTCCATGGTGCCATAATTAGAAGTCTCAGAGTATTGCGGTGGATTTGTCCACCATTTACTTTGTTTTACGTCAACAGTCCATTTACCTTTTAATCTTGAATTAGTTGTTGCTTCTTTACTGCATCCTGCTAATAAAAAAACGAAAAGGATTAGTGTGAAAAATGATTTCATAATTAGTTCTTTTTACAAGTTATTAATTGAGATAGTCCATTAATTGACAAATCAGTCAATAATGTAAACTCACTTCTGTTCCAATTCCAAGTGATGTTATACACTGTCCCGCTTTCATCGATATACAGAACTAGTTTTTTTCCATCATCTTTTACGGAATAAGTAAATGTCGATGCGGTACCTCCTATAACCATTTCACCTGTTTTATTACGGTTAAAATTCAATTCACCACAATCATTACAAAAATACCCATTTTGAGAATACACATATTGCTCAAGATGTGTAACGTTCCATTTCCCATTTCCGCTACTGAGTTTGCTTTTTACCGAGTCATCTTTTTTACAAGAAACTAACGCAATCAAACAGAATAGCACTAAAAACAATGTTTTCTTCATAGTTAATATGTTTTATACTTCCGCCAAATTAAAAAAAAATAAACAAATCGAAAATAAATTATCTAAAAACTCCACAATTGTTTTTGATTATTTACTCAAGTTCCGGAGATGTTAAACATTTGACGATCAGCGATATAAGTTCTTAAAAATATTACATTTTTCATTATAAATCATTAATTTTGAATTAGTTACAAACAAAAAACTGATTCAAGAAAAATGCAACAGAACAAAAATACAAAATCGCTTTCAGAAATCAATTCTTATTGTCAAAATTCTTCGACAATGGTGGGTATATTTAACCAATTACTTGGAAAATTTGACTTGCTATACATTAACAAACTTTTTTCAGATGCCAAAAAACGTGGTATCGGCGGTAGTAAAGTTTTCCAAACGCTTTTTGTTTTTCGTTTTTTGGATTTTAGCAATGTGGCACAACTGATGCAGTCTGGATTCTACAAAGAATTATCCCACAAAAAAGATGTATTTTATGATTTTCTAAACAATACAAATATCCATTGGCGTAGTATTATGTTGTTGTTTTTTAGGCAAGTACATAATTTAATAGACGTAAAATCTGACCAAAACGCAGACGAAGCAAAGTGCCTAATTATAGATGACACACAGCTTGATAAAACAGGTAAAACTATGGAGTTTATTGGAAAAGTATTTGACAACTGCACACATACTTATCAGTTGGGAATGAAAGTTTTAACGCTTGGATACACAGATGGAAAACGTTTCTTCCTATGGATTTCTCTATTCATAACGAAGCGGGAAAGCAAGGAAAAAGAGGGCTAAAAACTAAAGAACTCAAAGCGCAATTTTCTAAAATAAGAACTCCAGAAAGTGCAGGGTACGAAAGGACTTCTGTGGTTTCTGAGGATAAAATAAGTAATGCTTTAAAAATAATAAAGCATTCTGTAAAAAAATGGCTCAAAGTAGATTACGTTTTGGCAGATAGCTGGTTTATCTGAGAAAAATCCATCAAGGGAATTTTAGATATCAAACCAAAACTCCACGTTATCGGATTGATGAAAACGAATAGAATTGTGATAATCAACGGATATGGTACTGGCTTTGAAAAAACGATTTAAAGATTATGAAACACTCGGAATATTGTTTAGGGATTTTAAAGAAATGATAATCAAACAAACCATAATTCAAAGAATATGGGATATATTAATTCAATTGTTTGACTCCGTTTTCGCATTAATGGGAGTGGATTGGATAAGGTTCATCAGCACGCTCATCAACAAGCAAGATGAAACTGCAAAACTTAAATAATGCCTTAGCATCTCTATATTCCTCAAACCAACAAGAAAATCTCTAACTTTATCTCCGAAACTTTAGATACGTAATTATAAATGTTTAGTTGTTTAAGACGATTGGTAACTAAAAAAGTGATGATTTTGACCGACTAACTTTTCTACCTTCTCAAATCTTAACATGAAACACGACCTGTTCCAACTTAACGGAAAAGCTTCATTCAAGTACTGAATCGCTAATTTCTTATCGTTGTGGTATTAGACAGCTAAATCCCACGTTTTAATATAAATATATTCCTATTCAATTCTATAATTGTCCATGTTTGAGGTGGATATTTATTTTCGGAAATTGTAAGTTTTATTTGCCTAGTGCCCTGAGTAATAGTCCAATTACCTTGGAGACTCTTAATTGTGTCATTCACTTTGAATGTTTTCTCGAAAGAACCGTTACTATTAAACAATAAAGTTCCTTTGTAATTAGTGCTGTCATACAGGTCTGTTGATTTCTTTACGTAGTAAACAATGTAACTGTCTTGTTCTACATAGAAAATGGGTGAAAAGTCGTACCACTTACCGATTAGTAATTTTGTTTTTAACGTATCGATACAAATCTTGTCAGAATTACCAACTATACCTTTTGTCTGCCCATAAGAATAGCTATTAAATAAGAATAGAATTAAGATCAATATACTTTTATTCATCATCAAAATTTTAATTTATATAACTCCATTATTTCGCCTCTTTTTGCTTCACTCTAAAATCAATCTTATAATAAAACAGCGGTAAGAATCCCAATTGATTTTTAACGGCAACGGGTTCTTTTGAGGGATCTGCAAGATCGGGCGCATACGTCAACGCTAACATGTTTTTCGTGTTCAGAATATTGATTAAATCCAATCCAATTTCATGCGTCAATTTCTTGGTGTTCAACTTCCAACTCAACTTAAAGTCGATTCGGAAATAATCCTTGAATTGTAAATTGTTGAAGGCAGAATCTTTAAACACAATTTCACGTTGCAATTCCGAAGCGGCTCTATCCACATAACCGTAACGCTTTCCTCCTGCCCAAGTCACTTTTAAGCCAGCTGAAATGCTTTGCTTGTCTGAAAGACGGAATTCCTTGCCTGCTAATAGATTCGTAGTGAAATGACCGTTGTATGACGTGTTTCGAGTAATGCCATCACTTCCTTTGTATTTTGAATCGTATAAAGAAGCCGTTACTAAGAAAAAGAACGATTTATCGAAGAACTTTTGAACGGTTAACTCCACTCCGTAATTTTGTCCTGTTCCCGTGTTTTGCAATTGATTCGGGAAGAAACGTTGAAATCCACTTCCTTGGTTAATCATTGAAAACGAAGAAGAAATCACTTCTACTGGCACATGATACAAGTATTGGTAATAAAGTTCTATTTTTATATTGAAATTTCCTTTGAAATATTTTTCATACGCTAATGCCGTGTGAATACTTTTAGAGAAATCCATGTGTTTATTTTCGTAGTAACGTACATTATTCACATCAATTTTTGAATATGCATAGTTGTAAACAGGTTGTGTTTGACTGTGTAATCCAGCACCAAAAGAAATACTATTTGACTTCGGTAATCGCCATTTCCAACCCAAGCGCGGTTCAACAGGACTAACGCTATTACTCAAGGAATAGTATTGTGCATGCAATCCAACAAGAAAGTCCATGTTTTCAGTGATTCGGTATTTGTATTGTACAAATGGTTGAATCAAGGTCGCCATTCCTTTGTAGTCAAAACGTCTATTGAAATGGGTTTCATCCAAATTTAAAACAGAATCGAGCATGTCTAAATATTGAACTTCGCCATTTAAGCCTGCTTTAATAATATGGTTTTTAGTGATTTTATGATTGATGGAAAACTGAGCCGTTCCTCTTAGAATATTGAAATGATAGCCCATCATCGGATAAATAGAATCTACTGAAATCAAGTATCGATCAACACCATCTTGGTTCACCGTGTCCATACTTCTCACCAAATAATTATGATGTGAACGTTGTCTTTCGAAAGTAACGCCACCGGTAAAACTTAAAAACGTCTTTTCGCTCAACGATTTCTTGTAATTCAAAGCGGTTAAACCCATAGTTGTACCAAAATATTGGTCTCTGTCGCCTTCGCCAAATGTTTCGGTCGAATATTCTTTTTGTTCGGAAATCATGATTTTGATATCACTTGCACCTCCCATTCCAAACCACGTCAACTGTCCGCCATTTTTCAATCGCCATCTAAACGTAAAGGCTCCATCGCCATACGTAGGAACGGCATCGGTACCAATTTGAATTCCGACTTTTTTCATCATGGAAAGAGTAGAAAAACGTCCAACGACCAAATAACTAGCATTTCCTTTTTTAGAAAGTGGTCCTTCCGCCATTAATTCTGTTCCTAAGAAACCAAACTGGAAACTCATTTCATGCACATTCATATTTCCACTTCGCAACTTCAAGTCAAAAATGCCAGAAATACTATTTCCATATTCCGCAGGGAAAGCACTCATGAAGAAGTCTGAATTGGCCAATGTTTTATTATTCAATGCTGTAACGGGGCCGCCAGAAGAGCCTGAAGTAGCAAAATGCGAAGGATTAGGAATATCAATTCCTTCCATCCGCCAAACGATTCCCAAAGGTGAATTTCCTCTTACGATAATGTCATTTCGAGAGTCGTCAGCTCCTTGAACACCGGCGAAATTGGAAACCATTCTAGCAGGATCCATGCGCGAACCTGGATACCGATTTGATTCTTCCACCGAAAATTTCTGGGACGAAACAACTGCCATTTCATTCACCGTTTCGTTTGGTTTACGGGATACGATTTTAACACCTTCCAATTCTTCAAACGTTTCTTGCAGCATTAGGTCGACATACGATTCACGTCCCGAGTTGACTTCAACGGTTACAGCTTTATTATTGTACCCGTAATAGTTGACGATTAATTCGTGTTTTCCAATTGGAACATTGAGAATAGAAAAATCACCCAATGTGTCTGTAATTGTCTCAAATCTTTGGGTTGTATCAGACGTTATAATCCGTATGGTTGCTCCAATTAATGGATAGTTGGTTTCGTTATCAACGACTTTCCCTCGTACGTTTTGTGTGATTTGTCCAAATAGTTGAACGCTCGAAAATAGTAGGATTATAATAAACGGTATTTTTCTAGCCATAGACTTTTTTCTTTAGGTAAATATCTCTAAACTTAATCAAGTTCAACAGATTGCTATTCAGGTTGCAAACATACGTATAATGAACATAATTGTCCGAGTTGTAATATAAAACAATGAACGGCGGATTTTTCAAAAGTTCTTTCTCGGCCAACAAAATCGAATTAAATTGTTTCGAAGCTTTATACTCTTTAGAGGCTTTTTCATAAAATTGGTCAAAGTACCAATTCTTATAACGAGAAAAATTCACAGTGGAAGGAACATACAAAGAATCGGGCACAGATTCTCCATAAAAATGTTTCATCAGCGAAAGTGGATTTAAAAACTCAGCGGACAAACCAATTAAATAAAGATCGGCATCCATTTTCTCAATCGAATGTATCATTTCCTCCACACTTAAAGCATTTACTTGAATCTCCAGGTTTAACTCTTTTTTTAGTTGCGTCTTGATTATATTTCCCAACTTAATTCGTTGAGCTTCATTGAGCACATTTAGTGTCAGTGTATCGGTTTCAAAATCATGAGTGTTCGCTTTTTTTATTCGCTCTGGATTGTATTTTAAACTTTCCTTATTCAACTGTTGATAATCATACAAATTGAACACATTTTCAATTGGCGGAATTAATCCAAATACCGATGATTTTAGTCCTTGATTGTGAATTATTTTTCGATTTATTTCATCTCTATTAATGGCATAATTCATCAATTTGCGATTGGTCGTTGACTCTAAAAGCGGCGTGTTTAAGTTAAACAGCACCATTGTCGCTTGCAATAATGGATTATTGAAATAGATTAATTTAGGTGGAATTTGATTAAACTCTTCCTTTTTATTTTCAAAAATAACATCTAAACCAGCTACATCAATTCCGTTGATGATATCTAATTGGGCATTCAAAAAATCATTGATTTTGACTTGCTCATCTTTATAGATTTTAAACACCACTTTATCCAAATAGGGCAAGTGGTGATTTTCTTCACTTTTCTTAAAATAATATGGGTGCCTTACCAACGTAATCGTTTTGTCATTCGCCGTTTTTAAATAAAATGGGCCAGTTCCGGGTGGAATTCCTTGATGATTTTTAATCCATTTAGCGGAAAATATACCGAGAGTTGGAGAAGCTAGTTTTTGTAAAAAAAGAGGATCTGATTTATTTAATTCAATGATAATCTTTCCATCTTCTTCATATAATCCTTCAATCGTATCACATTCACCTCTATGATACGCTTCCGCACCTTTGACCTCTTTTAAAATATTCTGATATGCGTACGAACTTTCGTGATATGTTTTGGAACAAGCATATTCAAATGTTCTGATAACATCTGTATTCGTGAGTACTTCAGTGCTGTCCCCTTGGAAAATTTTATGTGGATGGAAATGAACATTTTGATTTAGTTCAAACGTATAAGTGGTAAAATCAAAGGAGTTAGCGATACTTTTTGCCAGTAAAGGTTTAACCTGATACGATTGCTGGTCCATTTCGACCAATCCTTCGTACAATTGATTCAACACAATCATTGTGTTATTATCATACGCTAAGCTTGGCACCCAAGTCGTAGGGCTTGCATCAATAGAGTATGCAACGCTACCACCTTGATGATTTGCTCTATCCGAAATAGTACGACACGAGGCGATGAAAATAACGAGAAACCATAAAATCCAGCCTTTCTTCATGGAAATTTTGTCATTAATGAAAATGTAACGCAATTAAGTTTTAAATTTATCATTTATTTCCGATTATGGACAAAATCAGAAAAACAACGTTAATTTTTGCGGTTTTATTCCTTTTCTGTGGTTTTTTAAATGCCCAACAGCTCGTTTTTGATGGTGTATATTCAGGAAAGAAAATGATTCTCAACAATCCAATCTCGATTGATTTTTTTGGAACGTGCATCAATCGAATTACCATCAATGGGGAACTATATCCTTTTAACATTTCGGATAATTATTTAGAAGTTGACATGTCATTAATTGGACTACGTGAGAATGATTTCTTTACAATGACCATCGATCATGGAGCTAGTTGCCAACTGATCATCTACAACAAGGAGGATTTTATGTCGAAAGAACCTGCTAAATTCGTTCATCTAAAATTAGAAGAAGGTAAACTCTCTTGGCAAGTTCAAAACAACACTTTACTCTCACCAATTTTGTTAGAAATTCTCTATAAAAACAAATGGGTGAAAATTGCAGAAATTGATAGTAAAGGCTTAGGTAATCAGACGTATGAATATACATTACCTTTTGTTATTAGTGGAAAAAATCTTTTTAGAATTTCAAAAACAAACATAAAAAATTCATTTGATTATTTTCCAATGGAAGATCTAAAAGAACAAAATTGCCACTTACTTTCTACTTCTGTGGATAAGAATATTCGCTTTATCGCTTATCTCAAACCAGTAGCTACTTTATATCGATTAAACGATTTAAATGGTGTCACGGTCAAGGAAGGGTTTGGAGAACAAATAGATGTCACCAACTTAAAGAGTGGCTTTTATACGCTATATTACGATACTAAAAAGGAAACAATAATTAAAAAATGATGAGAAAAATTGAACATTTAGGCATTGCCGTTAACAATATCGAAGAATCCGCCAAAATCTACGAAGCTTTACTAGGAAGTAAATGTTATAAGATTGAAGAAGTAGTTTCCGAAAATGTCAAAACTGCTTTTTTTCAAATTGGTGATTCCAAAATCGAATTGTTAGAAGCAACCGACGAAAGTTCGCCCATTCATAAATTCATTGCCAAAAAGGGTCCAGGAATTCATCATATCGCTTTTGATGTAGTAGATATTTACGCTGAAATAGAACGACTAAAAGCGGAAGGGTTTCAACTGATTAACGAAACACCAAAAAGTGGAGCGGATAATAAAATCATCGCTTTTTTGCATCCAAAATCAACAGATGGAATTTTAGTGGAATTGTGTCAGGAGAAAAGTTGACTCAACTGATACGCACCATCCGTAAAATGAAACGTATTCAACCCACATTCTTCAGCACCATGAATGTGGCGAATCGTGTCGTCAATAAACAATGTTTTTGTTTTGTCGAGTTGGTGTAAATCACATACTTTTTGAAAAGTCTCTGGATTCGGTTTGCGCATTCCTAATTGGGAGGAATAATGAGCATGATGAAAGAAATCGGTCATTTGTAGCTCTTTTCCGTGCTTGTGTAATTTCCCTTCAAAAAAGTCGATGTGCAATTCGTTTGTATTACTCAATGCAATAAGTTGGTATTTTTCTTTCAGCTGTTTTAAAAGCGTCAAATTTTCGGCTGGAATTTCCTTTATCATGGCATTCCAAGCGTGAACAACTTTGTTAGGATTTGTTCCTTCCGGCATAAATTCCAATACTTTATTGACAAAATGAGCACTAGAAATAGCGCCAATTTCATAATCATCAAAAAGACCAGACTGAGCCGCCTGTGTGAAGTGATCTTGAAAATTCGTTAATCCTAATTTTTCGAAAGAACTTTGTGTCAAGTGATAATCGATGTCTAATACAACACCCCCTAAATCGAAGATAATAGTGTTTATATTTTCTAGGTTCATTTGATGCGTAATTTTTGTCCAACAGTGATTCTACTCGGATTAACACGCGGATTTAATTTTTGCAACTGTGCTTGTGATAATCCGTATTTGGTTGCTATTCGATTGAATAAATCGCCTGAGCGAACGATGTAATATTGTGGTTTTGCTACTGCTGGTGTTGGATTCGTTGATTTTGGAGTGGAAGGTGTGATTACTTTTTGTTTCATCTCTCCCAATTTATAGGCTTTTCCTTTTTCGTAGATGGTTAACTTTTGGCCGATATTAATCCATTTATCGGTTAAATCATTCCACGCCATAATGGAATCTTTTTCCACTTTGTAAATGTCTGCAATGACTTGTAAATTTTCATTTCGTTGAACGGTATGAATTTTCGTATAAACGGTATCATAATAAACGGTATCATACACCAAACGGACTTCTTGCCCTGAAGAATTGGTAGTGCTAATTACTTTTCGAGGTATTTTCAGCACTTGATTCACAGTAACTGTATTCGTCGTTAGCTTGTTCTCTTGTTTTAGAAGTGCTAATGAAATATTGTACTTCGTGGCAATACTAGAAAGTGTTTCGCCTGCTTTCACCGTATGATTCTCATAAACAATCGTTGTACTTAAGGGGTATAAATCCGACGCATCTTGTGAGTTATTTTCCACAAGACCTTCTGAGCTACCAGAAGCATTGTAAAGAGAATCTTCTAAACTCACCAACTTTCCAATATACATTAATGGTCCTGTAATACATTGACTTGGTTCCGTTTTAGGAATGTAAGTCCCTTTATAGGTTGGATTGAAATACTTAATACTGTCGATATCCCAATTGATTAAATTAGAAATATCACTCATCTGAACGCCTTTTTTCAAGCACATCGTATCCAATTGATAATATGTATAAGGGGAAGGTGTTGCTGTAATGTGATGTTGCTTTGCGTAGACAAATAAATAGGTCGCCGCAATAAAACGAGGAACGTATTGTTGTGTTTCTTTTGGCAAATAAGGACGAATGGCCCAATATGATACTTTACCACCAGCTCTACGAATCGCACGATTAACATTTCCAGGTCCTGCATTATACGCTGCTAAAGCTAAATTCCAATCGGCATAAATAGCATGTAATTTCTTCAAATATCGACAAGCAGCATCAGTTGCCTTTCGTGGATCCATACGTTCATCAAAGTAGGAATTGTCTTTTAAACCATACATTTTCCCTGTTCCGTACATAAACTGCCACAAGCCTAATGCTCCAGCGCGTGATTTAATGCGAGGACTCAATGCACTTTCAATGACAGATAAATATTTTAAATTTTTCGGAATATCGTATTTGTTGAAGTACTCTTCATACATATCAAAATAAATAGTTGAGCGACCCAAACAAATGCTAGTAAACGATTTACGCGATTTTATAAATCCTCTGATGGCATCAATAACGATACGATTGCAATCAAATTTAAACGCAGAAAGTTCATTCATGGCTTTAATCCGCTTGCAAATTTCTTCATCTGAAATATTATCTATTGATTCCGTTTCCAGATCGTTGAGAATTGTTTCATAATTGGGAAGTTTGGAGACTTCACCGTAATAGTCAAATAAAGTAGTTTCTATTAAGTCAATAAACACATCACTACTGAGTGAATCTTTCTCCACGGGTTTTGGTTGTCGAACTTGTCCAAAAGCACCGAAAATAAAAAACGTTACTATGAAAGTGACTAAAAACCTCATGAATCGCAGATATGTTTTTCTATTAATTTTGAATAATCAAATAATTCTTTTTCTTTAAAAAAGTCCGTCATTAACTGAACGCCGAATGGAAGTTCATCAATTTTCACCAAATGTGGAATCGAAATCGCTGGATGTCCCGTTAAGTTCGCGTGAACGGTGAAAATATCTTGTAAATACATTTCAATCGGATCAGAGATAGAGTCATGTTTAAACGCCACGTTTGGTGTCGTTGGCATTAAGACAAAATCCACTTTACTTAATATCTCATTGGTCTTTTCTTGTAAAACACGACGTACTTTTTGTGCTTTCGTGTAATACGCATCGTAATATTCATGCGACAATACAAACGTGCCCGTCATGATACGACGCTTTACTTCTGGTCCAAAACCTTCTGAACGGGATTTTTTATAGATCTCTTCTGTTCCTTGTGCATTCGGTGAACGATAGCCGTAATGAACACCATCAAACCTTGACAAGTTAGAAGAAGCTTCTGCCGTTGTTAATACGTAATAAGCAGGAACCATATAATCTAAATAGGGGAAAGAGAAATCGATGACTTCATGTCCTTCCGCTTTTAAATCGGAAAATAATTTATCGAAAGCCGCATTTATTGTTGGATGAATGCCATCGTTTTCAACATATTCCTTTATGCGGGCGATTTTTAATTTTTTGGCAGGTAAACTCGGGGTATAATTACCACCAGCTTCACTGGATGAAGTACTGTCGGCCTCATCTTTTCCCGCCATAATTTCTGTAACCAACGCCACATCCTCTAAATTATTGGAGAAAGCACCTATTTGGTCGAATGAAGAAGCGTAGGCGATTAATCCATAACGAGAAACACGTCCGTAAGTCGGTTTTATACCATAGGTTCCCGTAAACGATGCTGGTTGACGAATCGAACCTCCCGTGTCAGAACCCAAAGCGACGGTGCATAAATTTGCCGCAACAGCCGAAGCGGAACCTCCAGAAGACCCACCAGGAACACGGTCTTCCTTAATTGGATTTAAAACTCGCCCGTAAGCTGAATTTTCATTGGAACTGCCCATGGCAAATTCATCGCAATTTAAACGACCGATGACAATCGCATCTTCATCGATTAAACGTTGTAACGCGGTGGCAGTATATAGTGATTCGAAATTTTCTAAGATTTTGGAAGACGCAGATACTTTATGGTTTTTATAGCAAATATTATCTTTAATACCGATAACCATACCAGCTAAACGACCTGCTTTTCCATTCGCTCTCTTTTCGTCTACAATTTTTGCTTGTTGACGCGCCGTTTGTTCAAAAACTTCTAAGAAAGCATCGAGATGTTTCCTCTCAGTAATTGACTGCAAGTACGCATCAACAATATCCAATACAGACTTACCAGAAGCAAGTGTGTTTTTTACTTCAGCAAAATTCTTGTACATATAGTTCGGTTATTTTGACTCCCCCTCTTTTTTCTCGACTTCTTTTTCTCCTTCGCCTTTTGTAGCGTCCTTAAACTCTTTCATTCCTTTTCCTAAGCCTTTCATTAGTTCAGGAATTTTTTTACCTCCAAAAAGGAGTAAGAGTGCTACAATTACGATAGCAAATTGCCAAGGTCCAACTACTCCTGCTTCTACAACATTATTCATAATCTACAAAATTATACTTCTTAGAAGGCAAATTTACTGAAATAAATCTAGCGTATGAAAATAAAGATAGTTTTTGAATGAATTTTATTGTGATTCCTTCATTCCTATGGAAAAAGGGTAGAGATAAAATGGATTAATTGTTTAAAATATGCAAAATAATTACCGTGGTAACATTATATTTCGTAAGTTTGTCTATCTTTAAAAAAAAAAACATGAAAAAATTAAAAATTAGTATTATAGCACTTGCAGTAGGACTGATGTCTTTTGCAACAGCGACAAACTTTACACTTGAGCAAGATAGTGTTCACTCAAGTTTTATCTTCACGGTTAAGCACATGGGAATTGCGGACTTTAACGGAATGTTTAAGAAGTATGATACAAAAATTACTGGAACGAAAGCGGATCTTTCAGATGCAGTAATTGAGTTTACTGCCGAGTCTGCTTCTATCGATACACGTGTGGAAAAAAGAGACAACCATGTGAAGTCTGCTGACTTCCTAGACGTAACAAAATATCCTGAAATTACATTTGTTTCTACTTCCGTTAAGAAAGGAAAAGGAGAGAACTATACGATTGTAGGTGATTTCACCCTTCATGGTGTAACTAAAAGCATTACTTTAAATGCTGAGAAAACGGGTGAAATGGTTAATCCAGACTCGAAGGAGAAGAAAATTGGAATGAAATTTACAGGTGAATTGAAGCGTAAAGATTTCGGTGTTGGTGAAAGTTTCCCTGATGCAGTGGTAAGCAACGAAATACGTTTCATGGCAGACATGGAATTCACCGTGACAGAATAATCTCCGATGACAAAGAAACTATCTACCCTATTTTTGATCGCCTTTATTGGGCTTTCAGCATTCGCACAAGAATGGACGATTGCACCGAAGTATAAAGTGGCATTTTCTAGTAAGAGTGTATCGGGCAAATTCGAAGAACTAACAGGTAATATTACTTTTGACCCTGAAAACATCAGTGCTTCCAAGTTTGTTTTAGTGATCAAAATTGAATCGATCGCTACCGGAAATTTTTTGAAGAATTCCCATGCAAAAGGAGCAGATTGGTTTAATGCAAGCGAACATCCGTACATTAAATTCATCTCTAACTCAGATGGATTTAAAAAAACAGAAACTGGATATGAGGTTACGGGTTATTTGCAAATGCATGGTGTGAGAAAATTAATTACCATTCCTTTTACGTTTGAAAAAAATACGTTGAATGCAAAATTTTCAGTCGATAGAACGGAGTATGGAATTGGAGACCCCGACAATGATGTGGGAATAATCATCAAAATTAATGCGACTATTCCACTAAAAAAGAAATAGATTTTTCATAGTATTAGTTTAGAAAGGCACGAATCGAAAGGTTCGTGTCTTTTTGTTTCATTACCTTTGTAAAAAAGAAAATATGTACACAGTCGGTGATACTTCAGATACAATATGTGCGTTATCCACAGCAAACGGCATGGGTGCGATTGCGCTCATTCGTGCATCTGGAAAAGATGCCTTAAAAATTGGATCTTCCATTTTTTCAAAAAACCTGGAAGAGGTCCCTTCTCACTCGGCTCATTTTGGTGCAATAAAATCCGAAAACGGCGAACTAATCGACGAAGTACTGATAACTATTTTTCAAGGAAACAAAAGTTTTACCGGCGAACCGACGATTGAAATCACGTGTCACGGTTCGATATACATTCAACAGCAGATTTTACATTTATTAGTGCGTCAAGGGTGTCGAATGGCAGGTCCTGGAGAGTTTACCTTTCGTGCATTTATGAACAGTAAAATGGATTTATCACAAGCCGAAGCCATCGCTGATTTAATTCATTCTGAATCCAAAAAAGCGCACGATATTGCCATTTCGCAGATGAAAGGCCAGTTTTCAAATGAACTGAAAGATTTACGCGAAAAGTTAATTCACTTTGCTAGTTTAATCGAATTAGAATTAGATTTCGCAGAAGAAGATGTGGAATTTGCCGATCGCACTGAATTGAAGAAATTAGTCGGAGAAGTTATCACTTACATCGAGCGATTGATACAATCTTTCGAACTTGGAAATGCCATTAAAAATGGTGTCCCTGTAGCGATTGTTGGTGCACCAAATACCGGTAAATCAACACTGCTCAACCAACTTTTAAGTGAGGACCGTGCGATTGTTAGTACCATTGCAGGAACGACTCGTGATGTTATCGAAGAAACACTCAACATCGACGGCATTCTATTCCGCCTTATTGACACCGCTGGAATTCGCGAACACGCTGAAGAAATCGAAGCCTTAGGAATTGAGCGTTCCAAACAAAAGATTCATCAAGCCAAAATCATTCTATGCATGGCCGATGCAAGTATCGAAAATAGTTTGAACGAAGTCCGTTCTTGGAAAAAAGACCTTCAAGCGACCTATCCTGATAAACGTATTTTAGTCATCGCCAACAAGTCTGATTTACAAACACATCCAATTGCCGATGATGAACTCGATATTAGTGCCAAAAAAGGAGACAATATCGACACCTTAAAAAACTGGATGGTACTTCAAATTACAAATGGCGCCGACTTACAAAACGAAACGATTATCACGAATGCACGTCACGTCATGGAACTAGAGGCAGCTGCGACTGCTTTAAAGCAAGCACTCAATGGATTAATGACAGATATTACAGGAGATTTCATCGCGATGGACATTCGTCAAGCGATGCACCACTTGGGAAATATTACGGGCGAGATTTCTACGGAGGATCTTTTAGGGAATATCTTTAGTAAGTTCTGTATCGGGAAATAGAATATCAATAAAAAAACAAAACGCTGATAATTGAATTTTAAAAAAAATACATTACATTTAGATTCGAAATAAGAATGAATATGAAAACATTTCTAATAGTACCATTGTTGTTAATTAGTAATTTTCTTTTTTCTCAAGGAGAAGAGCTTTGGACGACATTTATTACAAATAGCGTAAATACGTTACCATCTGCAGCGCAAGATATTATTGCTGATGATGATGGTAACGTATATGTAACATCAAATTATACCGGAACAATAATTAATGCTCCCAGTTCAATATCACCACCTACAAATAAATACAATGCATTTATAGCTAAAATCAATTCTTCTGGAAATGTTG
>CAZDAR010000010.1:11458-56007 GCA_964503665.1 uncultured Flavobacteriales bacterium | reverse complement strand
AGTCTCTTCTCGGTCATATTTAATGGAAGGTTTTTTAGGGAAAAAACTGTATGCAATAAGGACATTACTTGGAGTGTTTCATAATATTAAAGAAGGAATATTTCAATCAACACATCATTTGAATAAACCAAAAACGGCTCCTGAAAAAATTTTAAGAGCCGTTTTTATTTTCACGTTGCTTTAAAGCAAATTGTTAATTCAATCCTCTCGCCATGATCAAAGGCTTTACAGATGGTTCTTTACCTCTCCAAGCTTTATACATTTCATCATAGTCTTTTGTATTTCCACGAGATAAAATCATATCTCTAAATCGTTGACCGTTAGCCCTGGTTAAACCACCATTTTCAACAAACCATTGGTATGCATCGTGATCTAACATTTCCGTCCATAGATAAGCATAATAGCCAGCAGCATAGCCACCGCCAAAAACATGCGCAAAATAAGTCGAACGGTAACGGGTTTTAACAGCATTCACTTTATCCAATCCTAAGCTTTTTATAGATGCACTTTCAAAAGCATTCACATCGTCAATTGGCGTATCGACAGTAATCGTATGCCATGCATAATCTAAATTTGCTGCACCTAAAAGTTCTGTGAAGCTATATCCTTGATTGAAAGTAGCCGCATCCTTAATTTTCTTAAGCAATGTCGCAGGAATAACTTCACCTGTTTTGTAATGCTTCGCATAATTGTTTAATATCTCTGGATAGGTCGACCAGTTCTCATTGAATTGAGAAGGAAACTCAACAAAATCTCTAGCAACATTTGTTCCTGAAAGACTTGGGTATTTTTGATTGGCAAAAAAACCATGTAATGCATGTCCAAATTCATGGAACATTGTTTCTACATCATCAAATGTAATTAATGCTGGCTTCCCATCTGCTGGCTTCGAGTAGTTACATACATTATAAATAACAGGCTTCGTTCCAAATAATTCAGATTGTTCAACAAAGTTACTCATCCAGGCTCCTCCTCTTTTGTTACTTCTTGCGAAAAAGTCACCGTAAAACAAACCTAATGGAGAACCATCTTCTTCAAATAATTCATAAACGACAACATCCTTATTGTAAACAGGGATATCCGATCTTTTCTTGAATGTAATACCGTATAATTTTGTCGCTGCGTAAAAAACGCCATCTTCTAAAACAGTCGTTAATTCAAAATATGGTTTTATTTCTTCTTCATTCAAATCATACTTTTCTTTACGTACCATTTCTCCATAATAACTCCAATCCCAAGGTTCTAACTGTCCTTTCACACCTTGTTTATGCATCATCGCCTCAATTAAATCTGATTCGTTCTGCGCCTTGTTAATAGCTGCAGGAATTAAATCATCGAAGAAACGACGAACGTTCTCTTTATTCTTAATCATTGATTTTTGCAAACTCCAATCAGCATATGTTTTGAATCCTAACAATTGTGCTTTTTGAACCCTCAATTTTGCAATACTTAGTAAGATTGATTTAGTGTCATTTTTAGATCCGTCTGCGCGTAACCATGACTTTTCAAATAACTTCTTTCGTGTTGCCCTATCCGCCATAGAACTTAAAAGAGGTTGTTGTGTTGTATTCTGAAGAGGAATTTTATACGTTTCATCAACGGTTTTAAGCGCACTTAAATCTTCCTCACTCAATCCTTTCAATTCATTTTTATCTTTCACAATCAAAGCACCATCGTTCGTTGCATCTAGTAATACCTTACCAAACTTCGTTGTAAAAGACGCCAATTGTGAATTGATGTCTTTTAATTTGCTTTTATTGTCATTGGATAAATTTGCACCTGCAATAATGAAGTTCTTGTAATATTCATCCAATAATTTTGCAGACTCTGCATCCAGCTTGAGTTGATCCTTGCCATTATAAACTGCACTTACACGTTTAAAAAGTTGCTCGTTCAGATATATATCATCGCTCAACTCTGAAAGCACAGGCGCCAACTCCTCTTCCAATGCTTGAAACATCTCGTTTGTATTCGCACTTGTCAAAGCACTAAAAACATTCATTACACGACTGAGAACTTCGCCACTTCTTTCCATAGCAACAATCGTATTTTCAAACGTCGGAGCGTCCTTCTCTTCGATGATGTTGGCAATATTTGCTTTCTTTAAACGAATACCTTCATAGATGGCAGGTTTAAAGTCTTCATCTTTTATTTTAGAAAAATCCGGAGCGAAATATGGTAAATCACTCGGCCTTAATAATTGGTTATGTTGTAATTCTGAACTCATAGAAGTAGTATTCGTGTCATTTTTATCTTTGCAACTGCTTAAGATTAAAGCGAAAGAAAGAAGTAATAATCCAGTGTTTCTCATCGTTAAAAAGTTTTTAGTTGAACTTCAAAAAGTTAAATATACATTTTTATTAAATACTACACGAATGAAAGGCAGTCCGATTGTTTAAAACGACAAACACGATTTATAATTAATGAGAAATAAGATTTAAATAAATTTAAGATAATTTTATGGCATTAACTTTGTTTAGTTGTAAAATAATGTATATATTTAGTTAATTTTTTAAAAACAAAAGCTATGAAAAAAGTTATTTTACTCGGGGTAGCGTTCTTTTTAGTGAGTGGACTTGCATTCTCTCAAAAGAATACGAATTTTGAAAACAAACCTCACGCTGAAAAAGTGGAAGTTCCAAAGGAAAAAGTGATAACAAAGAAAAGTCCAGCTACTTTAAAGAAAGAAGAAATAAAAGTAACCAACACTCCAGCACCAACAACTACGAAGGCTACAACTAGTACGGAAAAAGAAACAGGCGGGATTAAACCTACCAATACAGGAGTTGTATTACCGAAAGAAGGTGTAAAATCATCTACAGGTAAAAAAACGGAAAATTAATCACGCTTTTCACATCGTGTCAAAAAAAGGGTTTCGAATGTAAGACCCTTTTTTTTATCATTATAAAATCGTTACTTGGTCATAAGATATTCCAAGAATAATAAATCTGAACCACACATTTCATCCTCCATGCAGTATGTCTATAAATGAACTCATTGTACGAAAAGTTGAATTTTCACTGTGCAAGCCATTAAATATTCGGCATGTCTTCTTTTCGTATTATTGAAAATTGTACCTTTGCATGATTTTTTTTCATTCGTATGGCTGCTCCTTTAGGAACTCGATTATTGTATTATTTCACCGGATTTGGTATCGGCATTATCTTCGTTATCTTTTTTTTCCAAAATAGAGGATGTACATGGACACCCAACAATCGTGTGAAACAAGCAATCGTTGACAGAGTAATTGTGATAAACGACGACCTTAAAGCGGAAATGGATAAAAGAGGGATTACAAAAGAAATGATTAAAAAAGTAATCGATAAAGGGAACATCGATTTTAAAAATAGTAAAAAGACCGGTGATCCGAAAGTATATACACTTTACAATGATGTCTTAAAGCTTAATTTCTCACTTCCTGAAAGCAGTTATATCACCGAAGTAAGTATTGGCTTTAACACCGCTACAAAATTTAAGAACAGTACTCAAGGTGAAGCAGAATTATATCTTTTCCCAGCAGAAGAAAGGCTTCTATACATCGACTCAATCACTACTGGAACAGCCGAATACATTCAATTGGGAAGTCCTGACAACAAAGCGATATTAAAAGCTCTAAAGAAAGATGGTAAAGTCAATTTTGAAAAATCAAATTACAAGGCCTTACCCAAAGCAGAACATTATTTAACCTGTACGATTAACAATCAACGGGTCGGTATGAAGACATTTTGGTATAAAGATAGAATCAACATATTCTTTATGGAAATACTCCAAAATGATGGAGAAAAATAACAGATACTTGTAATAGTTTGTAGAATTAGTATTTTTGAACAATGGAATTTTCAGCAGCACAAATAGCAAATATTCTTTCAGGTGAGATAATCGGTGACTCTAACGTAATTGTCAAAGGCTTATCCAAAATTGAAGAAGGTACTTCTGGTACGCTTTCTTTTTTGGCCAACCCGAAATACGAAGAATACATCTATCAAACTGCTTCTAGCATTTGTATCGTCAATAAAACATTTACGGCACAAAAAGAATTACCTACAACATTGACCTTAATAAAAGTAGTGGATGCATATGCATGTTTTGCTAAGCTGTTAGAAGCGTACAGCCAATTCAAGCGTAGAAAACCAGGTATTGAGCAACCTTCACATATAGCAGATTCTGCAGAAATTGGAACAGATGTTTATATAGGTGCTTTTGCTTACATTGGAAACAACACTAAGATAGGTAACAATTCTCACATTTATCCAGGAGCATATATCGGTGAAAATGTAATCATTGGTGAAAATACCACAATCTTCGCGGGAGCAAAAATTTACGACGATTGCCAAATTGCGAACAATTGTACGATTCATGCCGGTGCTGTTATCGGAGCAGATGGTTTTGGTTTTGTACCCAATGAAGTGGGTGAATATGATAAAGTACCGCAAATTGGAAATGTCATCATTGAAGATAATGTTGAGATAGGATCAAATACAACTATTGACCGTGCAACGATGGGCTCTACCTTCATTCGAAAAGGGGTGAAAATAGATAACTTAGTGCAAATTGCCCACAACGTGGAAGTAGGTAAAAATACTGCTTTAGCATCTCAAGTAGGCGTTGCTGGCTCAGCGAAAATTGGCGAAAATGTTCAAGTCGGTGGTCAAGCAGGAATTGCAGGTCACTTACATATTGCGAACGGTACTCAGATTGTTTCCCAATCAGGAATTCCAAATACGGTTAGAAAACAAAGTGTATTGATGGGTTCACCAGGAATACCAATTGAAGATTTTAAGAAATCCTACTTTGGATTTAGGAAACTTCCGTTTATATTGAAGAAATTACAAGAATTAGAAAATACAATCAAAAACATTCAAAATAAGGCTAAGAATGACTGAAAAACAGACCACGCTTAAAGATACGATTAAATTAACCGGTATTGGCTTACATACAGGTGAAACAGTTAATCTGGAGATTTGTCCTGCTATTGAAAATCACGGTTATCGTTTTCAACGTGTTGATTTAGATGGCCAACCCGTTATCAAAGCGGATTGCGACAATGTAGTTTCTACAGATAGAGGCACCACTTTAGAACAAAATGGCGCGAAAGTTTACACGACAGAACACTTATTAGCAGCACTTTACGGAATGCAAGTGGATAATGCTCTTATCAAAATAGATGCGCCAGAAGTACCTATTATGGACGGAAGTTCATTACCTTTCGTGCAAGCTATTGAAGCAGTTGGCATTACAGAATTAAACGCTGATAGAGAGTACTTTATTTTAGAAGACAATATTAAATGGGAAAACGAAGATGGTTGTGAATTTCTAATTGTTCCTGATGAAAATTACCGCCTTACAGTGATGGTGGATTACAAGTCTCCAGCTTTAGGTACTCAACATGCAACAATTTATAACATCAACGAGTTTAGCAAAGAAATTGCTCCTTGTAGAACCTTTGTTTTCTTACGTGAATTAGAGTTCTTAGCAAAAAATAATCTGATTAAAGGAGGCGATTTAGACAATGCAATTGTTTTGGCGGAAAGAAATAACATCAAACAAGATGAGCTGGATAATCTAGCAAAACTCTTAGGCAAAGAAAAAGCAGCGTTAAAAGTCACTTACGATGGTATTGGTGTTTTAAATAGCACCAAATTAAAATTCGAAAACGAGCCTGCGCGTCATAAATTATTGGATATCATGGGTGACTTAGCCTTGTTAGGCAAACCAATAAAAGCACATATTTTAGCTGCTAGACCAGGACACAAAGGTAATACGTCTTTCTGTAAGGTGCTAAAAGAACATATGAAAAGTCAAAATAAGAATACAAAACATTTTGATCTAACCAAAGCACCACTTTACGATATCAACGATATTGAAAAAATGTTACCACACCGTTATCCATTTTTACTGGTGGATAAAGTGATGGAGATTACAGAAAATAGTATTGTTGGCGTTAAAAACATTACCCGTAACGAACCAATGTTTCAAGGCCATTTTCCCGGAAACCCTGTTTTTCCAGGCGTTTTACAAGTAGAAGCAATGGCACAAGCGGGTGGTATTTTCTCTTTAAGTAAAGTAGAAGATCCAGAATTTTACTCCACTTATTTCATGAAAATCAACAATGTGAAATTCAAGCAGAAAGTATTGCCTGGAGACACTATGGTTTTTGAATTAATATTAATGTCACCGATGCGTCGTGGATTAGTCGAAATGGCTGGTAAAGCGTATGTAAATGGAAAAGTGGTGATGGAAGCAGAAATGCTTGCGCAAGTGATTAAAGATAAAGTTTAAGAAATGATTAGTAGTTTAGCACAAGTTTCCGCAGATGCTCAGATAGGTGAAAACGTTTCTATCGATGCATTTTCAAGCATCTATGGTGATGTAACCATTGGAAAGGGGACGAAGATCCATTCCAATGTGGTTATTTATCCCGGAGCTCGAATTGGTGAAAACTGCGAAATATTTCCTGGTGCTGTTATTAGTCCAGTGCCACAAGATTTAAAATTTAAAAACGAATATACTACCGTCGAAATCGGCAACAACACGATTATTCGTGAAGGTGTAACGGTTCACCGCGGAACAAGTGATCGATTGGTGACTAAAATTGGAAACAACTGTCTCATTATGAACAACGTACATATCGCTCATGATTGTTTCGTTGGAAATAACGTTATCATCGCTGGTTTCTCAGGATTGTCAGGTCATTGCACCGTAGAAGATTTTGCTATTTTGGAAGGAATGGTGGGATCACAACAATTCATGACAGTAGGCGCTTACGCATTTGTTGCGGGAGGAACTTTAATTCGTAAAGACGTTCCACCATTTGTAAAAGCGGCAAGAGAACCAATAACATACGTTGGTGTCAACTCAATCGGTCTAAGAAGAAGAGGCTTTGACGACAAAATTGTGCGTGAAATAGAAGATATTTATCGCATTTTATATGTCATGAACAACAACCTTAAGAATGGCCTTGCTCAAGTAAAACTAGAAATTCCTTCTTCTCCAACACGAGATCAAATTTTGAATTTTATTGAAAGTTCTGATAAAGGAATTATCCGTGGAATGATTTAAGAAAATGTCTAGCTTTCAATTTGGAGGTTATAAAAAAATCAAAATAAATTAATGAAAAAAGGCGATAATATTGAAGTTGAAATCACTGATTTTACTTTTGGTGGTAATGGATTGGCTAAAATCCCAACAGAAGATGGATTATTTGCCGTTTTCGTAGAAAATACGTTCCCTGGGCAGATTGTCAATGCTCGAGTAGATAAAAAACGCAAGAATCATGCAGAATGTAAATTGATTGAAATTGTAAAACGTTCTCCGTTAGAAGTAATGAACAATTTTCAAGAAATTTCTGGCGCACCGTATATCTATGTTCCTGTGGAAGTTCAGGAAGAATACAAGCTCAAATCAACCAAAGACATTTATCGCAAACTAGGTCACATACAGAATGTAGAAGAGATTTTCGATGAATTGATATCCTCTCCTCTACACTATCATTACCGCAATAAAATGGAATACAGTTTCTCCAGTATTGAACACGACATTTACACTGGAGAAGAAAAAGACGATGCTTTCGCTTTAGGTTTCAAACGACGAGGAACGTGGTGGAAAGTAGAAAATCTAGATAAACCATCAGGATTGTTCGATGAATCCTTTGAAGAAAAGCTGATTCTTATTCGCGATTTTTTAAAAGCAACGAATTTACCTGCATGGCATCCACCAAAGAAAGAAGGTTTTTTTAGACATATCGTCGTACGAAAGTCATTTCATCAAGATCAACTTTTAATCAATTTAGTGACTTCATCATTAGGTTTAGAGCAATTTGACATTCACGCTTTTGGTCAATTCCTACAAGAATTACTACCCGGTAAAATTGCTGGTTTTCAACATACACATAACGACAACGTAGCCGACCGTGCTAAAATCGAAAATGGTGATTGTCAACTGATTTTCGGCGAACCTAAAGTCGTGGAGAAATTACTTGGGCTTTCTTTTGAAATCAGTATGGAAAGCTTTTTTCAAACCAACCCGAAAGGTGCTGAACGTTTGTATACGAAAGCATTGGATTATGTTTTTGAAGAAAATGATTTAACTGGAAAAGTAGTCATGGACTTGTTTTGTGGCACTGGAACAATCGGTCAAATCCTTTCTCAACGTTCAGACAATGTGCGTATTATCGGTGTTGACATCGTGGAAGAAGCAATTGAAGATGCGAAATCAAACGCCGCCAGAAATAACATTAAAGACGTAGAATTTTACGCTGCCGATGTAGGGAAATTCTTATTGGAATATCCCGAATTTGAAGGGAAAATTGGAACAATAGTCTTAGATCCACCTCGTGCAGGGATTTCACCTAAAACCTTGCGTAAAGTCATCCGTTTAGGCGCAGAAAGAATTGTTTATATTTCTTGTAACCCTTCTACACAAGCGAGAGATGCGGAAACCTTGATTCATCATGGATATAAATTGGATAAGTTGTCATTTGTCGATCAATTTCCACATACAAGTCATATTGAAGCGATTGCGAAATTTGTAAAAACAGATGCCTATCACACGGATTTTGAGGTAAATAAATAATTTGGTGTGCTAAAATCAACCGCAGGATTAAAAATTCAGCGGTATTAGTTTAATTTGTTTTACGTATTTTTGTCAAAAAAAGAGAATTATGTCAGTGATCATTTCCCCATCTGTTTTATCGTGTGATTTCGCGAATGTTCAACGCGATGTAGAAATGATTAATGCCTCCTCTGCGGATTGGTTTCACATTGACATCATGGACGGTGTTTTTGTACCGAATATTTCGTTTGGTTTCCCAGTTATGAAAGCGATTCATCAATACGCAAAGAAACCATTGGATGTGCATTTAATGATTCAAAATCCAGATACATATTTAGAAGATTTCAAAAACGCTGGAGCAGCGTTTTTGACGGTTCATTACGAAGCTTGTCCACATTTACATAGAACTATTCAAGCGATTAAAGCACTTGGAATGAAAGCTGGAGTTGCCTTAAATCCGCACACACCCGTTCACTTTTTGGAAGAAGTAATAAACGACCTTGATTTAGTGTTGATTATGTCTGTGAATCCTGGGTTTGGTGGACAAAAATTCATACCATCTTCTTTAGATAAAGTACGTAAGTTAAAACAATTTATCAACGCTAAAAATGCCACTGCAATCATCGAAGTGGATGGTGGTGTTAATCTTGAAACAGGAAAATTGTTAGTAGAAGCTGGTGCCGATGCTTTAGTAGCAGGAAGTTTTGTATTCAATAGCAACAGTCCAAGCGATACTATCAAGCAATTGAAAAGTCTCTGATAAAACTATCTCAACTGTGCTCCAATCTGTGTTTCTAAACCTTCTCTAATCTTCTCCATTATCTTATCGACTTGCTCATCTTTCAAGGTATTTTCAGCATCTTGAAAACTAAACTTTACCGCATACGATTTCTTACCTTCCGCTAATTTATCGCCCTCGTAAACGTCGAACAATTGAACGTCTTTCAATATTTTCTTGTCTACTTTGCGAGCAATGGCAGCAATTTGTTCAAAACGAATATTTTCATCTAATAACAACGAGAAGTCACGACGGCTTTCAAACGTCTTAGATAATGGTTTGTAGTTGATTTTTACCAATTTTAACGACGAAACCAAAACATCCCAATCTAAATCGGCAATAAACACGTCATTTTTGATACCGAAATCTTTACGCATCTTTTTAGAAATCCAGCCCAACTCCCCTACTTTGTTCTTTAAAATAGACAATTGAATACCGTCTGCTAACATTGAATTTTCGATTGCTGATTCGTTCCAAAATCCGATTAAACCTAAACGTTGGAATAGTGCTTCAACAATTCCTTTGATCGAATAAAAACTTGCATTTCGATTGGTTGAATTCCACGCTTCGTTTTGCAACGCTCCCGAAACAGCAATGATTAAACGATTATTTTCCACATATTTTCCGTCTACCTTGGAATATACGCGACCGAACTCAAACGCTTTGATATTTTGTTGTTGCCTATTTTGATTTCTTTCCACCGATTCCAACATGCCGAAAAGTAACGATTGACGTAAAACATCTAATTCATTACTCAAAGGATTCAATAACTCGACATTATTCAAAGTCAAAATTCCTTTTTCATTGTAATTGGACGAATAGTTCGAAGTCGTCAATGAATTATTCATCATTTCAGAAGATCCTTGACCGACTAAAAATTCAGCAAGTGTTCGCTTAATCGCCGCTTCATTTGGCTTATTCGAATACGTTAAGTTAGCGTTTAATTTCTCAGGAAGCGGAATATTGTTCAATCCGTAAATTCTCAAAACTTCCTCAATAACGTCTATTTCTCTAGTTACATCTACTCGGTAAAGTGGTACTTCTACTTTCAGTCCATCTATCGTTTCTTGCAAAATCGTAAATTCCAATTCCGTTAAAATCGTCTTTATCGTCGCTGTTGCAATCTCCATTCCGATGATTTGGTGGCATCTTTTATAGGTGAAATCCACTTGCTTCGGCGTCATTTTCGTTGGATAAACTTCTTTGACATCCATCGAAATTTCACCTCCAGCTAATTGTTGAATTAAGAAAACAACACGTTCCAAAGCTACTTTTGTCAATTCAGGATCGACGCCTCTTTCGTAACGGAAACTCGCATCGGTATTTAATGTATGTTTTTTGGCAGTTGTTCGGACAGAAACAGCATCAAAATAAGCGCTTTCGATAAAAATAGCCGTTGTATTTTCGCTTACACCACTTTCCAAACCTCCAAAAACACCTGCAATTGCTAAGTAATCAGTTCCGTTGGTAATCATTAAGTTACTTTCTGACAACGTTCTTTTCACACCATCCAAGGTCACAAACGTATCGCCTTCCTTTGCATTTTTCACCACTATCTTCGCTCCTACTTTGTCAGCATCAAATGCATGTAATGGCGTTCCTAATTCACGCATCACGTAATTGGTGCAATCCACAATATTATTAATCGGAGTTAATCCAATCGCTCTCAAACGATTTTGTAACCAATTCGGTGAAGGACCCACTTTTATTCCAGTAAGCGTAACGCCTAGATAGCATTTACAAGCGTCGTTATTCTCAACAATAATATCTATCACTTTCGACTGATGCGCCGCAATAAGTTCTTTTTTAGCAATCGGTTGAAGTGAAATACCCATCGATTTATGGGTATTCAAATAGGCTTTTAAATCTTTCGCCACACCGTAAATGCCCATTGCATCCGAACGATTAGGCGTTAACCCTATTTCAATTTGATGATCACTTTCTAATTCAAAATATGTACTCGCTTTCATACCAACAGGCGTGTCATTAGGCAAAACGAGAATACCGTCATGTGATTTCCCTAATCCAAGTTCATCTTCAGCACACAACATACCATTCGATTCGACACCTCTAATCTTAGATGGTTTAATTTTAAACACCTCTTCAGGATTTGGATAAAGGGTTGTTCCTGGCGTTGCTAAAATGACCTTTTGACCTTTTGCCACATTAGGAGCACCACAAACAACTTGTAGAATTTCTGACCCCGTATTTACTTTGGTCACTTTCAATCGATCAGCATCAGGATGTTGTTCACATTCGATTACCTCAGCGACGATAACTCCTTCTAGTCCGCCTTTCACCGATTCCACTAACTCAACTCCATCTACCTCCAACCCTGTGTCGGTTAAAATAGTGCTCACTTCAGCGACAGTGACGTCTGCTCCAACAATTTCCTTTAGCCAATTGAATGAAATCTTCATACGTATAATTTTTCAATTGCGAATTTAATGAAAACTCCGCAAAATCAGGAAGAATAACCGAATAGTTATTTTAATTGATGGAAAACGATTGATTTAACTAGTATTATTTTGTAAATGATACCAAAATAGTTTTAAAATGCTGAAAAATATCAAAATAAATACCGCAGCGAATCCACCCGACTACAAAGCTAGGATTACCGATGGGTAGGTGCGCATTTCAACACGATTTGTACCCACAAGCGGGAACATCATTTTGGAAAAATTGTGAATGGAAAAATGACTTTATCCAACGCAGGCGTATTGGCAAATATGTGTTGGTATGAAATATTAACTCATTCAAAAAATGTGACCTTGGGAGAATTTGTGATAATGCCCGATCATGTGCATGGGATTTTAATTTTGGGGAATTCATCGCTTTTTCATGGATTGCGAGTATTATTCTATTGCGAAAAGTACAAGAAAAAAGAGAGAAAATTGTAAAAACAAAATCAAAAACGACTAAATATACCCAAAAATCAGCCATAGTGTGGTTAATTTCCATTGCGATTATTGTACTTATTTTTGGAGTTTTATTGGAGATAACCTGTGATGCAATCGCGACACATTTTAACATCAACGGAATCATATTTGGAGCAACCATATTAGCGGTTGTTACTTCTTTACCAGAAATTTCTAGTGGTTTAGAATTTGTCAAGGATAAAACCTATCAACCGATTATCAGTACTATTTTTGGTGGAAATGCATTTTTACCCGTTTTATTTTTGGTCGCTTCACTAATTACAAACGATTCTATCCTTCCAAAGGCGCACAATATCGATATCTACTTGACGACAATTGGAATTATCATTACTGCCATTTATGTGATTGGAATGGTGCTAAAACTTCCCACTCGAAAAAAAAGATTAGGAATTGATTCTTGGGTGGTGTTAGTGGTTTATGTGATTTCTGTTATTGGAATGCTATTTTTAAAAAAGCAGAACTTTTTGATCGATAGTTAATATGCACTTTTAACTTATCCTCTACGCTTCAATATTCACTTCATTTCTAATATAAAAACAACTTATTTATTGGATTACCCTTAAAATTTCATTACTTTAGTGCGATTGATTATTTGAACAAAACGCAACCTATTGTTGTCGTTAAGACCGATTAACATACTAAAAAAAACGTGAATGGCATTTGTAGATTATTATAAAGTCCTGGGTGTTTCAAAAACCGCGACAGAGAAGGAAATTAAATCTGCTTATCGTAAGCTCGCTCGAAAACATCATCCGGATTTAAATCCTGGTGACAAGGAATCGGAGAAGCGTTTCAAAGAGCTAAATGAAGCAAACGAAGTTTTAAGCAATGCTGAAAGTCGCAAGAAATACGATAAATATGGTAAAGATTGGAAACACGGAGATGAGTTTGAAAAAGCACAGCGCAGTCAGCAGCAGCAACAATCTCAGTATGAATCGGGACAACAAGGCTTTTCAGGTGACGATTATTCTGACTTCTTCTCCTCCATGTTCGGTGGCGGTGGACGAACTTCTCAACGTCAACGATTTAAAGGACAAGATTATAATGCAGAATTACATCTTGAACTAAAAGATGTATACACTACACAAAAACAAGTTATAACGGTCAATGATTCCAAAATAAGACTCACAATTCCTGCAGGAATTGAAAATGAACAAGTCATAAAAATCAATGGAAAAGGAGGCCCTGGTGCGAACGGTGGACCCAATGGAGATTTGTATATTAAGTTCGTTATTAATAATCACACGCAATTCAAACGTGTGGGTGATAATCTGTATCAAGATGTCGAGTTGGATTTGTATACAGCCATTTTAGGGGGTGAAATTACTGTCGATACATTTGACGGGAAGGCCAATCTTAAAATCAAACCCGAAACAAAAAATGGGGCGAAAGTAAAATTAGCTGGGAAAGGATTTCCAGTGTATAAAAAAGACGGACAATTCGGTGATTTAATTATCACTTTTTATATTAAAATACCGACAAATATTAGTTCCCGAGAAAAAGAGTTATTTCAAGAACTTCAAAAAATCAGCACAAAATGAAAAACGAACAGCTAATATCGACGCAAACTATTTGTTCTTGCTATAACATCGAAATTTCTTTTGTTGATGCTTTAAACAAAATGGGACTCATTCATATTGAAATTATCGAGCAGCATCAATTTATTCATCAAGACCAAATTAGTGATCTCGAGAAAATTATCCGATTGCACAACGAGTTAAACGTGAACTTAGAAGGAATCGACATCGTGTTTAACCTTTTGGAAAAGGAACGACAATTACGGGAAGAATTGAATGCTTTAAAAAATAGGCTAAGGCGTTATGAGAATGAATAAAAAGAGTACATTAAAGTATTAATTATTTACAACACATTCTAATTCCGACTATTTATGAAAAAAATACTTCTATTATTGATACTTACAGCTTCATTTATAAACTGTAATTATTCATTCGAATCTGAATTGAAATCCCAAAAAGAAAACGATGCGGAACTTAAAGCTATTGAGAAAAGTGGAAGATCACTTTACGATTGGTTTTTCGAAAACAACTATGGATATATAGATGTTTCTGAAGGAAAAAAAGGAAAATGTTCACTAGATACATTGGCATATTTTAATGGATTGAGATCATTAGGAACTATTTCTGAAAGATTTATTACCATTGAAAAGGAAAGAGTCAGCGAATGTGCTGAATTTATGCCAACCTTAAAGTATTCAAAATTCATGAAATCAGATGTGTTTGATTATCAGGAACACTGTCCAGAATTGTATTATATGTATTGGGTAAGTGGACAAATAAATCCAGATAGCTATTCTGTAAAAAACGTCAAAATGATAAACGCCACACATGCATCCATGGATATATACTTAATTTATGGTGAAACAGAAGAGTCTTCCACTCAAATTCTATTGGAAAAGGAAAATAACATATGGAAAATTACGGCTGTTAATTTCATTAAAAAGTAAGAATAGATGACTGAATAAAAACCACCATTTTCACTTTTATAATTCTATCATCAGTAATCTAACAAACAATTTGTATACTAAAATCAAGTATTTAAGCTATCTCCAGCAGTCAATTGACTGACAAAACAATCCTGATTATGCCACTCGAAAATAATTATAGTTCTAACTTTGCATAAATTCTTTAGGATGAGCAGTATTTTTAAACCAAAGTTCTTTACGATTTTAAAATCGGGAGTTAGCAAGAAACAGCTGTCTAATGATATCTTAGCAGGAATCGTAGTTGGAATTGTTGCTTTGCCTTTGGCTATTGCTTTTGCCGTAGCTTCAGGAGTATCTCCAGAAAAAGGTCTAATAACAGCCGTTGTAGCAGGTTTCATTATTTCATTATTAGGAGGAAGTCGCGTTCAGATCGGAGGTCCTACAGGTGCCTTTATTGTGATTGTTTATGGTATTGTAGAGCATTATGGCATTGATGGACTTATCATTTCAACCATACTCGCTGGTGTGTTTCTGATTATTTTTGGCTTGTTAAAACAGGGAACTCTTCTAAAATATTTCCCCCATTCATTAGTTGTTGGATTTACAAGTGGTATTGCTGTAGTGATTTTCTCTACCCAAATAAAGGATGCGCTTGGATTGCCAATGGAAAAAGTTCCTTCTGAGTTTTATGAGAAATGGGTCGCTTATTTTAGCAATATAAACACCATCAATTGGACAGCTCTTTCGTTGACGGTGATCACCATTCTTATAACTGTATTTTTTAAGAAAATAACGACCAAAATTCCTGGTTCCTTTGTAGCCATTATCCTAATTACTGTTACCGTTTCTTTGTTTAACCTAAATGTTTCTACAATTGAGACATTTTTCGGTGAGATTCCCAACAGTTTTAGTCTTTCAATTCCTCATTTTGAATTTAGTCAATTACAACACTACATTGCTCCTGCTCTAACCATAGCCTTGTTAGGCGCCATTGAATCCCTACTTTCTGCCGTTGTTTCGGATGGTATGATCGGTGGAAAACATCGCTCAAACACGGAATTGATTGCACAAGGAATTGCCAATATTATCACGCCTTTCTTTGGTGGAATTCCAGCAACAGGCGCCATTGCACGTACAGCAACAAACGTGAAAAACGGTGGAAGAACTCCTATCTCAGGAATGGTTCATGCCATTACCTTATTAGCGATTATGTTGTTTCTCGGTCAATGGGCGAAGTTAATTCCAATGTCCTGTTTAGCAGGCATATTGATTGTCGTAGCTTATAACATGAGTGAATGGCGTTCGTTTGCTTCCATTCTTAAAGGAGCTTATTTTGATAAGTTAATACTTTTGACCACCTTTTTTATTACCGTATTCTTCGATTTAACGTTAGCCATTGAGGTAGGTATTTTGCTATCTGCTATTCTCTTTATGAAAAGAATGGCAGAAGTTGGCGAAGAAAGTACCCACGATGGTGTTGATAGTGACTTAATTGAAAATTATTCCAACCTTCCAGATGGGTTAACCATTTATGAAATTAGTGGTCCGCTATTTTTCGCTTCAGCAAGAAGGTACTCAGAGGCCATTGAAGAGATTGGTTTAAAGAGCAAGGTGCTGATTATCCGAATGCGACACGTTGGATTCATTGACCAAACAGGCTTGCACAATTTACAAGAGACCGTTAAGATTTTAAAAAATAAAAATATCACCATTATACTATCAGGTGTTAGTTCAGAAATTCAAGAAGAACTTAGACAGTTTCAGTTCACCGATTTAATTCCTGAAGAATTGATTTTTGATGATTTCCGTCATGCAACTATCAAAGCATGTGAAATACTAAAATGTCCAGCACCGCCCGAAATCCCTAACACCGATTGAACTTTGTCAATATGTGACAAATAGCGTTCTTTTTAAGCTATTTTATCCTACTTATTGTTACATTTAGTCTAAAATAGACACCGTTAATGATTACAACCAGAATAGCAACACAAAACGACATTCCAGGAATCCTATCTCTTCAAGAAAGATATTTGTTTCGAAATTTAAGTGAAACTGAACGAAAAAAAGGATTTGTCACTACTCCATTTACCATTCCACAGATGGAAGAAATACTTCAACAAGATGGATTATTTGTTGCCGAAAATAAAGCGAACGAAATCATTGCCTATGCTTTTGCTGGAAGCTGGAATTATTTTTCACAATGGGAAATCTTCAACTTTATGGTCGATCGCTTTCCGCAATTGTCTTTCCACGGAAAAGAGATTACGACTACCAATAGTTTTCAATATGGCCCCGTTTGTATCGCCGAAGAATACAGAGGGAAAGGATTACTAAATCAACTATTTGAGGAAATGAGAATTACACTTCTCAAGAGATACCCCATTTCCATCACGTTTATCAATAAAGTGAATGTGATTTCTGAAAAAGCACATACGAAGAAATTAGGCTGGAAAATAATTGAGAATTTGAGTTTAACAACAACTCTTACATCGGATTGGCTTTTGACATGAAGAATTCGGTTCACGGTTAATTGTAAATTAAATTTCCCTATTTTTGGGAGTTAATAATCAATCACAAGAAACGCTCATGCTGAACCGCATTTTAAATTCAAAGTTGCTCTTTATTTTTATTGTGTGCTTTTTGACGTTTGGTTATTTTAAAAAGGCTGACAGATACTTCGGCTTAGTCCAGTACCACAATCACGAAGCATATCCTATTGTTTCAGATGGCTCTGGATATTATGCCTTTTTGCCACAATGGTTTATTTATAAAACGGATAACTTTGAGTTTATCGACTCCATTCAGAAAAAATATCCTGATGCACGATTCAACGATGGTTTATCATATGACTTTAAATCGAAGAAAAACTTCAATAAATATTTCGTAGGGACAGCTATCCTTCAAGCTCCTGGCTTCTTAATTACGCATTATTTAGCCACTATTTTTCATCTTGACAATGATGGTTATTCAAATATCTATCAACTATACACCGTTCTTATCGCCTTTATCTTTGCATTACTTGGCTTCTGGTGTATCGCTAAAACACTATCTTATTACCGTGTTTCAAGATTCACCAAACTAGTTACCCTTTTAGCAATCGGATTTGGAACTAACATTGGAATGTTTGTTCTTTACTACCCAACCTTTTCGCATGCTTTTTCATTTGCCGTTATCAGTTTTTTTATTCTGAGTCTTTACCGGTGGAGAGAAGCAGACAATCCAATAAAACACATTCCTTTGCTGGCCTTCTTAGTGGGATTTATTTTTATTCTTCGCCCAACTGACGGCATTGTAGCTCTCTTGATTCCTTTCTTCTTTAAAAACAAAGAAAGTATACCGCTATTTATCAGAAATAGCTTCACCACAAAAGCATTCTTATATCTTTTATTGGGTGTTTCTCTATTTATTTTACCCATCTTTTTACAAGTATTATCCACCCATCAGCAGCTAGGAACATGGTCATTAAATAGTTATGTCAATGAAGGATTCGATTACTTAGCAAATCCCAAAATAATCGAAGTGCTCTTTAGTTTTCGCAAAGGACTTTTCATATATAGCCCTATTCTGCTCATCAGTCTTTTTGGCTTTTACACACTTTGGAAAAAGGATAAGTCAATAGCAATTGGAAACATTTTATTATTGATTATTTTCACTTATATCACCTCTTCTTGGTGGTGCTGGTGGTACGGTGGAGGTTTGGGAATGCGACCATACATCAATATATTCGTGTTTTTCGCCATTCCTTTTGGACTATTATTTGAAGCGGTTTCAAATCGACTAAAGATTGTGATTCTTATCTGCTCAGCTATCTTTGTATATATGTATCAAGTCTATCAATATCAGATGATTAAGAACATTCTTCATTATGACAATATGAATTATGCCCAATTTAAACAGGTATTTATGCAAACTGAGAAGCGATTTGAGTGGGCATTACATGCAAAAGTTGACACACTACCTACTCAAAAAGCAGATAAATTAGTGTCCGAAAAAATCCATAATACAGCTAACGTGCGATATGATATGGATCAAATCGATAAAACATTGAATGTGCTAGTTACTGTTGACACCAATTACACACGTTGGGCTGGAAGCATCGTTGGAGAGGTGAAAATCGTAAACGAAGATCAAAACCCTAATTTTACGGTTCGTTACTTAAAAGGAGATAGTATAGTAAATGAACAGTTGTATATTTTTGGTGGTAGAATACCAAAAACGAAAGTTTATTATCCCATTCAGATTAATTTTAACCCCGATTTATCAATTTCATCATTCGATAAAGTAGAAATACTCTTTGTTGCAAGTGGACATGAATGTTATTTTAAAGAGGCGCAATTTACATCTTTTTATTATCTGAAATGAGGGTGAAACATTTACACTTCGCCTATAATAATAGTCTTTTCAATCTATGAAAAACGATCGCATTGTACAATTAGATGGATTACGGACAATTGCTATTGTTGCTGTAATGATTGCACATTGGTTACAGTGGCAGTGGACAGAAACTCATCCGATATTATCAAAAGTACAACTTGTAAGAGGTGTTACGTTATTTTTTGTATTGAGTGGTTTTCTAATTACTCAAATTCTACTTCGTTATAGAGATAAGTATAATCAGGATTCATCTAGAAGTAAATGGATACTAGTAAAGCAATTTTACAAAAGGAGATTCCTTCGCATTTTTCCATTGTATTATGCATTTATCATCATTCTATATCTAATAAATTATAAAAATACGCAAGAGATATTTCCCTGGCTTGCATCCTACACAACCAATATCTATCAATCTTTCAGCAACTTAGATATAGGTGATTTTAACCATTTTTGGTCACTTGCTGTTGAAGAACAGTTTTACTTATTCTGGCCTTTATTACTCATTTTCTTTAAACCATCCAAAACACTTTCTGTCATTCTCTTAACTATATTCTTATCTATCTTACTTAAATTCTACTTTTATTTTTTCACCGAATATTGGATGGCAATCAGTCATTTCACATTGAGTTGCATGTATTCGCTTGGTTTAGGCGCCTTGTTAGCTTATTTGAAAATTGAAAAACCAGAACTTATCTCCCGAATAAACAATCCGAAATGGCTCTATCTTTCTATTTTTGGTTACCTTATTTTATTCACAATTGCTACATTATTCGAGCAACAATGGTATATTTCAGTAGTAGATGATGTGTTTTTTGCTATTGCCTGTTTTTTTATTATTTCTATAGCTTCATCCAATGGATTTAATGGGATTAGTAAGCTCATATTAAATAATAAATTTATAGCTTATTGTGGTAGAATATCCTACGGGCTTTACATATTTCACCTTATTGTACCCGAAATTTTCATGCCTTTAGCAAAAAAATTAGGTTTAATGGCTATTTACAATAATAATCTCTTACTATTTGCTGTGTTCTTCGCTATTACCTTTCTTTTAGCATTCATTTCATGGAATATTTTGGAAGCTCCACTCAATCGTTTAAAGGATAAACTTCCGTATTACAAACAAGCTATCGAGAAAAAGCAATAGCCGTTCGAATAAACTATTCCTTGATAAATTTAACAGTAGTGGAAGAATTATTTGACACTATTTTCAGAACGTACATGCCTGAAGGAAAGGTAGAGACATCAATAATATCATCACCTGATTGCATCATTAAACTTCCCTTAGAATTATAAACAATTACTTTAAAGTCTCCCTCTGTGGTAATGAATAATTTTTCGCTAACTGGATTGGGATAGATTGAAACTGTGCTGAGTTCATCCTGTGAAATTACTTTCAATAAGGATTCTTCAACAGGATGTGCCGTAAGGGAAGGCGCTTCATCGTTTTTCCCGATTTTAACCAAGAAGACATTTTGTGCGTTATTGGCAAAATATTCATTATAACCCACTGTAATTATTCCTCCATCGAGTGTTTGTATCACCTGATTGGTTATATCATCTCCTGGTCGCGAAGTATTTGACACGCCATTTTCCCAAAATAAAGTATCTTGTCCACCGTAAAAGAGTGATATTTGCTCGTCCCAACGATTATCCGAAAAAGTAGCAAAGGTACTCAATTTTGCTCGTTCAATCGTGTAAAACTTATCTGTTGTAAAACGTTTTTTAATGAGATATTCTGTCATCGTCTTATAATGGTCTCCAATTCCAACACCTGAAACTTTCAAATTAGTAGAAATAGGATTGTAATTAACCGTTTTGCTATCCATAAAAATTTCACCTTGTAGATGTAACTCAGAGTATCCGACTATTAAATAATTATTCGCATGAAATACAAAATCATTAAAGCACATATCTCTTCCCGTCTGTGCTGGAAATAAAACTGAATCAATTATATTTCCTTGGTAAGAAAAAGAATAAAATAGGCCATCAAAATGATGACTACTTGAGTTATGTTCACTTCCAGTAATACCAAATACCGAATCATTTACAGCATGCATATTTTTCAATTGTGCTTCTAGATGCATAGGGTATTCTTTTTGCCAAAGTACATTTCCTGATCGGTCTATTTTTATAAGCTGTCTTTTTTTAGAAAATCCGTCATTCTCTTGCCAATAGCCATACAAGACAAATGAACTATCTTTTGGGAGAAAAACAACATCTTGTAACCACTCGTATTCAAGTGTTCCAATTACTTTTTCATCAATAGTATTTCCTAAAGAATCTAATTTTAAAAAGTAGTAATCATATGAATTACCAAAAGAATTCGTTCTACCGAAGAGATAAATAGTATCATTGATGTAAAATATACGTCTTCCAGTTTCTGCTTCTTCTCCACCTTTATCAACAGTCCATAGTTGTTCGCCTTTTTTCGAAACTTTCATAACAAAAGCTTGTGGAGATGTTGTGTTAAAACCTCCAGAACTTCCTGTTACTAAATAACTGCTGTCCGCCAATTGGCAAATCCCTTCTCCTATATCAAAGTTGCCACTCGAATATACTTTATAAAATGTCGTTTGTCCTAAAATGGTGAAAGGAGAAAGCAATAAACCAATGTATAGTATTTTTAAAATCTGCATGCCAATCGTATATTATAAGTTTGACCGAATCCTTTTTTGTAAAATGTTCCAACAACATTATCCATTCCAACACCAACACCAAAATTTCTACTGTTATATTGGAGATAGAATGTTCCTCGGAAAGCTGAAAACCCTCCATATGAAGCAATCAATCCTAGGTGTAATCCTTGAATAGGTCGAAAATCTGCACCAGCATAAATCAAAGGTCGATAACTAGCTATTGGATAAACTCTCAAACCAAAAATAGATTGAAATTTCCCTTCAAAGTCTTCGTTCACTTCTTTTGAAAGTTGCACGTAAAAAGGAAGTGCAATCCATTTAGAGGTGGAACCGGTTCTAATTCCTAAAGTATCTTGTAGAGATGATTCTTCAGATATAACGCCATCAAAAAGTTGTTGAACAGTGAAACCACTATAACTATAGGTAGAATCTAAATAGTGTCTTTTAACACCTCCATTTACATAAGCAACACCTAGGTTCCTAACTTGAGCTTGCAAAATGGCCGTTGTATTTTTGAAAAGACGAATTGGAATGTTGTAACTAAAATCAAAAGAAAATCCTAAGCCTTTTGAAAATGTTTTTTTATAGGGCTGAGAGAAACTTCCTTTCGCATCAATCGTTATCGTATCTAAATCGGCTGACTGATGAATTGTTCCACGATCGATACCTCCTTTAAAATAGCTGGATATATTGACGATATTAAAATAAAGGGAAGAACGAGTAGGTTTATGGTAAACGCCAAAACCTACTTTCTGAAAAGTTATGTTTTTAACCGAACTAGAACTTATATCCATTGATGAATTCGCGTACTCTTGATTCCCTTTAAAGACTAAGTTAAACAAGTCATCGGTATAACTTATGTTCACAATTTGATCATATCCTGCTTGTAAACCGTAGCCCCATTTTTCCTTTTTGAAAAGATTGACCTTTAAATCGGTATAAACAATATTTCCCGAAAGGATAACTCCTCCTCTATTTAATGATTTTTGTTTCACTGAATTATCGTCAATGACACCTGCAGATATTTCACCACCAAACAAAAAACGATTTAAAAGCTGATTGTTAAAAGCTGTAGATGCAATCTCAGCGGAACCGTCGATTGACAACTGTCGAAAGGAATGACTCGTATCGATAATTGTAGGAAAAATACGCTGTCCAAAGCCATGAAAACTCAACAGTAAAATACAAAAATAAAGTGTTGTTTTTTTCATCATTACAGCTTGAATTTTACACCAAAATCACCATAGACCTTTGTCGCGATAAAACCATTATATGGAATCGTTGTAACAGAAGGAATTGTTCCCATATTACTGGCATACGAATTCGCTTTAAATCGGACCACCAATTTCTTGACGTTTTGTAAGTTTCCCGCTAAATCTTCGTTTAGCTCAAATTTCACTGTTGATTTAGCGCAGCTCAACCCATTAAAGTAAAAACTGCCTTCTGTAGATGATTTAATTCGATCTGAAGAATTTACAACACCTATAACGTGATCATTTTCATCTAACAACTCAAGAGAGGCTATCATGTCAATTGGATAAGCATTTGTCGCTTCCATAATCAACTTCCCTTTTGTCAAGCGAGTTTTGTCTAATTGATTTTTAAGTTGAATATCAAATGTGTCTTTAAAAACTAAATCCTCTAACTTAATTTTTAGCGGCATGTCTGCTTTTAACTTCACTTTAATCCGACTATCCGAAAATAATTCATTCCACCCAGAATAAGTATTTCCGTTAGGATTCAGCTTAAGTTGAATATTTCCACTCATTAAACTTCCTAAATTGGCAATGAAATCACTTAAATTAGAGTTTAATGGATTAAAGTTAAACATTCTAATGGAGGGTTGATGATTCTGCCAATTTCCGGTCGCTGTTTGAACAAAGATAGGATTACCAATAATTGGATTTTGTAAAGCCACTGAATTACCCGTAATCGTATTTTTATTGTTGATATCTAAAATCTTAAGCATTCCTTCAAGCTTGCATGAATTTTCCAGAATTAAACTCAAATTGTAATCTTCAATAGCAACAATTCCTGATAACTTATCAAAAAACGGCACTTTCTCATTAAACGATTGGCTAATGGATTGATTTCCAAAATATCCTTTTGCATGATCTACTCTTAAGTTTTTAAAGGTTGCTTTAAAGGTTGTGGTATCGTATTTCGTAATTTGAATGGTTGGTCCATTCGGATCAGAAGTGACTTTCAAGACCGTCTGTAGACTATTAAAACCTGTCCCATCAGTTCCAGTCAAATCAATATCATAATTAGAAATATCAACATTTACAAATGCTTTGGTCGGATTGCTTTGTGTTCCTTTCGCTACATTTAGTGTTCTCATTAAAACAACACCCCCTTTTTTTACTTTTGGTAAGCTCACATCAAATGTGGCATTTGTCTCGTATGGATTTTCAACCTCAAGTGTTATTTCCCCTGTTTTAATTCCTGCAAGTGTCAATTTCGCTCCTCTTAAATCAAAAACGTGGTCTGTCACATTATTAACAAAGCTAAATCCCGGTTGAACAGTATAGGTGTTAACAGCTATTCCATATTTCTGAATGATAGTCGTGTCTGGAATAGATACTTGGTCGGAAATATCAAAATCAAGCACTTCTTTTTCAAAGGACAAACGCACATCCCCTGTAATTGCATCTTGAGCAAAGAGAGAATCTTTGGAAAGATTTTCCAACATTAGTGTGTCGTTAATTATGATTAACTTGTAATCAGAATCCCACGATGTTTTTTCTTTTTTACACGACGTAAAAAGAGGTAAACACCCTAATAGAACTACTGTAAATAATTTCACTTTTTTCATTACTACATTAGACGTATAAAAACGTCAAAAGTTGGTTTATACCCTTTCAATTATCGTCGCATAACCTTGTCCAACACCAATACAAAGCGTCACAAGTGCGTAGCGTTTATTTGTACGAACCAATTGTCTGGCAGCAGTCAGTAAAATCCTAGATCCTGTTACTCCAAGTGGATGTCCTAAAGCAATAGCACCGCCATTCGGATTGATACGCTCATCATTATCGGCTAAACCAAAACTGCGTGTACATGCTAATGCTTGAGCTGCAAACGCCTCGTTTAATTCAATAATATCCATTTGATCCATAGTCAATCCTGTGCGCGCAAAAAGTTTTTTAGATGCTTCCACAGGGCCAATTCCCATAATACGAGGTTCAACTCCAGCCACTGCCGCTCCGACAATTCTAACTAATGGCGTTAACCCCTGCGTTTTTACAGCATTCTCAGAAGCTATAATCAACGCTGCAGCTCCATCATTCAATCCAGACGCGTTACCTGCTGTAACACTACCATCTTTCCGAAACGCAGCACGTAATTTTGCTAATCCTTCTAAGGTGGTATTTGGTTTGATAAATTCATCTTGATCAAAAATCAAATCATCTTGTCTTTTTCTTGGAATAGCAATTGGAATGATTTCCTCTTCAAAAATACCCGATTGTTGTGCTTTTGCAGCTTTCATCTGTGACCAATAGGAGAATTTATCTTGATCTTCTCGTGAAATTTTATATAAATCAACTAAATTTTCAGCTGTAATTCCCATTCCGTCAGTCCCATAAACTTCGTGTAATTTAGGATTTACAAAACGCCATCCGAAAGAAGAATCAAACATCTGAGCATCGCGTCCAAAAGGAGTGGAAGCTTTTGAAATCACCCATGGAGCACGCGTCATATTTTCTACACCTCCAGCGAAATACACCTCTCCAGCTCCATCTTTAATGGCTCTTGCTGAATTTATAACAGCCGCCATTCCAGAAGAACACAATCTATTAATTGTTTCTCCACCAGCCTCAACAGGTAAGCCAGCCATCAAACCAGCCATACGGGCAATGTTTCGGTTATCTTCTCCAGCTTGGTTAGCACAACCTAATATAACATCTTCGATACTAGTGACGTCCAACTGTGGATTTCTCTTCACCAATGCACGCATCGTTTCTGCTGCTAAATCATCCGGACGAACGGCACTTAATGTTCCGCCAAAACTTCCAATTGCTGTACGAACACCGTCTACTATATATACTTCTTTCATCTATTATATCTTTGAAAAGTCAAATATAAAAATTTAACTTCCATTATCGACGATAAAAAGAGTGAATAACGTATTTATCAAATCAAAACGAAAACCTGCTCATATTAAAAAAACATTTTTTAGAACTACGTAAATAGATTACGTTCTGCGAGAGTAGTTTTGCTTTAACAAATTAAATATAAAGCAAGATGATCGCAATTAACAAAATAAATATTCTGAACATTGAATTTGAAAATAATGCAGAATACGTCAACGTACAGTGTGTGATAAATGATGATAATGAAGAAACTGTTTCAGAAATGATTATCAATCAACGAGTATTAAACAGAATTATCTGTAAACTACAAGCAACACAATCAGATGACGAAGTTTTAAATTACATGGAATCTTTCGCTATTGATGCTGAGAATGTCATTTATTCCATCAATTTAAGAAATACAGCTTATCAAAACGCATGGATTGATGTAGATGGTCATATGAGCGATTATCAACTCATTAGAGCTTGAAATCAAGACCGTTTGAAATAACTAAGATCATTCCTTTAAATTAATTGGCTGGTCGGAGAAACTACTCTTCTTACTCTTCGCCTCCATCCGTTTTTTTAACATTCTTAGGAGAAGCGTCGTTTATTGTAAATCGCAATGAGAAACGTACGGTATTTGCTAAAGGGTTTCCTTTTTGAAGTGCTGCTAAGTAAGAAATATCCAATCCGAATATTTTGTATTTCACACCTGCACCAACTGTAAAGAATTTACGATTTCCTTTTGTATAACTTTCATGGAAATAGCCTGCTCTAATAGCAAACATATCATTATACCAATATTCCAACCCCGTTCCGATGTTAATCTCTCTCAACTCTTCTTTGAACTTAGAACCCTTTTCTACAACGTATTTCCCATTTTCATCCTGCACATAATCTCCATCCTCATCTTTTTCAATAGTTCCTGGAGCGTCATAGAAAGATTGAACTAACCCAGAAATAACACCTATATTATTATTCTTCCCTGATAATATTTCTCCTTGATTATTTCTAATTGGAGGTGTAGGAACGAGCATTTTTTGGAAGTCTATTGCCCACGTTATTTTGTTATATTGATCAATTTCTGCTGTGTAAGCAAAGCCAATTTTCATATTCATTGGTAAAAAATCCTTACGAGATAAATCCACATCTGAATATGCTACTTTATTACCTATATTATTTAATGTCAGCCCTACAGTAACATTTCCATTTTTACCAAACCAATTAATATCTTTATTGCTATAGGCAAACGAAATATTTGTAGCTCCTGCAATTCCAGGTTTTGATTGTGCTCCTGGTGTAACATATCCACCAGTCAAATTAGAATAAGCAAAAATTCCATTAATACCGATACTGAAATAGTCTGATAACTTAAATGCATAACCACCATACAAAGAAAACTCATTAGGTTTATCTTCTCGAATAAATCCACCACTGTTATCGGTAAACGTAATGTTTCCCAAACTAAAATAGCGGAGTCCACCACCTACAGAATGACGTTTACCAATTCTTTTAAAGAAAGACAGTTCTGACAAATGCATATCGTTAGTCAATTCTCTTAACCAAGGCGTATATGAGATGCTAATCTCAAAATCTTCTTTGGCGAAATTCAGCATGGCCGTATTCCAATAAAGAGAATTTGAATTCGCACTTAAAGCAGTTCCAGCATCGCCCATTGCTCCAGATCGAGAGTCTGTATTGATAGCCAAGAAAGGTAATGAAGTTGTGATAGAGTTCAATTGTAAAGCAGATACTTTGTCAGGATTCTGACCAAAAGTAATTGATAAACTTATCAATGATAAAGATAATAAAACAATTTTATTCATGTATGTTAATTACAATAGGGGTGCAAATATACGCAAAACGTATCTTAAATTGATTTATTATTTTAAAATCACTAATTTCTCAATTTTCTGTATTTTATTTCCCTGTGAATTTTTTACTGAAAGAATATAAACATAAACTCCTTTCGCTAATTGGTCGCCAAAGTCGTCTTTACCATCCCAATGAATACCTTGAGATCTAAAACCAGAAGTCTGAACATAAGCGTTAATTGTTTTGACTAATTTACCTGAAACTGTAAAAATTTGCACTTGTGTTTCTAATAGTTCGTCAAATTGATTGTGTTCGAAATAAAAATCAGTACTTGTCGTAAATGGATTAGGATAATTTAAAACATGACTAATTGAAAGTTCTTGTTTTTTAGCAACAACAAAATCGATAAAAAACTCAGACGCGTTATTGTTGACATCCCAAACCTTTAACTTCAGTCTATGCGGTCCTTCTTCCAAATCTTTCATTTGATAAGAAATTTTACCTGACTGATAGGAATCTAAATCAGCAATATAGTAGTTATTTAAAATGATAGGATTTGCCTCATCTCCATCTAAGACTAAAGTAATATCATGTCCAATACCATTCCCAACAGCATTGATACCAAAATCATCTTTCAAATTGGCTTTAAAAACTGGGCTTTCATTCGTTAATCCTCCATTTACAAAACTTTCGTCATTCATATGGGCATCAATAATTGGAGGAACATTGTCTTGAATTCCATTTGGATTTAAGCCCCCGACCGTAATAAGTGTAGTTGCGCCACCAGCATCGATCACGTCATTATCAGCATAATACGATATCTTTCCTTTTCCATATTGATAATCAATATCTTTTGGTACAATAAAAGAAAATTCAAAATTGCCATTTAACACGGAAACATTACCTCGATACAAAATATTATTTTGCGTATAAAAATCCAAAACATTGGTTTCTGCTGTCTGTCCTAATGTCTTGTTCAATTTTTCTTTATCGAAAACACTTGGCACAATTATTCCATTAAATGATGTCATCTTGGTATTTGACGCATCAGCAACATGCCCTCTTATAGTGATTTTAGTAAGAGCTTTTAAGGTATCAATGTTCGCATTCGATATTTCTACACCATTTAAAGAGTCAGTAATGACCCTAAACTTAGGTAAAGCCAAACGTAATGCAGGATCACCAATAATCATAAAGTTTCGTTTATTATCACTTGAGGCAGCACTATTTTTAGTCCGTTTGAATATTTCACCAAACGAAAGTGGACGATAATTTACATCACGTAAAAATGTAGTGTTAAAGAAACTAGTGTCAATATTTGTATTCACATTATAAAGAATCGAACGTGTTGTGGTCATCAACGCAATCGCACCTCCAGATGGGTTAAGCAGACTAAGTGTTCCTGCAGATACCACTTTAGGGTCATCATAACGCGTGAAATCACATGTAGCTGTTACCAATAAATGTAATTTATTTGCATTTTTCCAATTCCTTATCTGATCATGATTAATGAAGCGTTCTTGTCCTGCTCCTTTTGGTCCTCCATGACCAACGTAGGCGATTAATAATGAGCCCTCCTCTATTTTTCGGTCAATATCCTTTTCCATCTCAGGAAAACGAATTCCGCCAGCTGTAATTTGTTGTGGATAAGCGTCTGCGTAAATTTTAGCAGCATTCATCTCAGGATGAAAGTTTTTGACTTTAGTGTATATTTTTTCACAATCGTTCATAATAAATCCATCTTCGTCATCAGCGATTAAAGTATAATAAGTTTGCCAATCACCCAAAGTGGAAGTACTAGCATGCTGGTTTTTGATATACGCTTCTACTTTACTCAATAAAATAGATGCTTCTTCGTCATTATTTGCCAACATGCGGCCAACTCCCATATCTAATTTATCTGAAGGATTAAAGGATTCCAAATCATCTAGTATTACAAAAAAGTCATCTGAGGTAAAGGCAGATATCGAATTTTCAGAACTCTCAGCTTGATAGGTTAAAACATAACTTTCGCTTTCCACAATACCTCTAGGGTCATAATTTCCACCTCCAAACAAAATCAAGTTTTCTGGAATTTGTGCCAAATTACCATTCGCTCGATCATAAAACATTTTTGCAAACATTCGAATACCAACAGGATCTTGTTGTCCTCCAGAAAATTCATTATAAACCTGCTCTGTTGTAACTACATGAACCGATTGTCCAACACTTCTGTGCAAGTCAGCTAGGTTATTTGCATAATAAAGGAATTTTGGATGAGTTACTAATAAAATTTCAGCATAATCCAGCGCATGTAAATTTTGAGGTGCTACCTCCTTTACAAAAGTAGGTGTTAAAAATCCAGAAGGCGTAAAAGCAATAAAATCTCTAATTGTATCAGACGGAGATTTAAAAACGAAATCTGACCCGACAAACTGTCCATCCACTCTTATTGGAGATGTTCTATTGGTCAAATCCCACACTTCAGCATTGGACGGTAAGTTAGACAATACATATTTATTGACATCGGCTCCCCCAACATTTTCCATCGTTCTAAAATACATGACATTTCCAACCAACTTTAAGCTTCTTTTAGCGAAGAGTTCAATTTTATCAAGATAGGTTATAACAGTAGGATTGGTGCGATTCACTTCCACTTTAATAGTAGCAGAACTAGAAGTTGGTGTTATTGTCATTATCTGTTCATCTCTAATATATTCTGAACTAGAAGATGATATCGTATTAGTGTTTATTAAGCTATTATTGTAATAATAACGAACACTACTACCTGGTGTTTTATTTTCTGCTGCGTAAGAAACATAAATTTTAATCGGCGTCGAAACGTAATCTGGAATTGAAAAATTAAAACTTTGCGTCAACTGTGCATCAAATTCTTCGCCGTAAAAGCGCTGTCCAGCACTCAATAAATTACGAACATCATTTTCGTGAATTAACGAAAAATCATATGTCGTAATAGTAGCTGTCTCAGGCTGAGAAATGGTCTGTGAACTAATCCTTAAAGGAGGTTCATTCGCATCGATACAAAGATAATAATAGGATTGATCTGTATACGGATTTAAGTCTCTTCTATAAACGCCACTTGATGTATAACTCCATTTGGAAGATCCATACCCATGAAATAAAATATAGTCTCCATCATCAAAAACATTATCACCTTCACCTGAAATAAAAATGGAATTTTTAATTAAGTCATCTGGTCTATAAGCACTATTCAATATAGGAAGTCTTCCTGATGCATTTCCGTAAATATTAATGTGCTTTGGGTTTAGTTGTGCTACATTAATACCAATAGAGTATAAAAATGCTTTATCTAACTTATATATCCCATCTTTAGAAATGGCCATTTTATACCATCTTTTAGAAGGATCTCCAAGTACGGATGATGTTACAAAACTTTTAGACTTGAATGGAACAGCTTTTTCAGTAATTGTATAATTAAATTCAACTATTTTATTAATAACACCATTACTCATTACAAAAGGAATACCTTCTAACATATAACTTACAACGCCATTACTAACGGAAGGATAAATATTAAATGAAGGTAAAGTAGGAATCTTGTGTTTATAACCTGAAAGGTACTTAAGTTCATTAGAGGATAAAGGAGCCACATTAAAGCTACTAATTACTAACGATAAATTATTAGTAGAACTTACATCTAACTTAGTAGAGAAATAGGGAATTTCATTTAATAGCTGACAAGATTGACAATTGGGAATTGTAATTTTACCTTCATCTACTTGAATTTCATAGGATATTCCCCAAGAAATATCTTGTTTTGAAGGAAAATTCTGAGAATATGCAAAACTTACACTAAAAAAAATAAAAAAATAAAAAACAAGTCTTTTTAACATTTAAAGGGTCTCATTGAATAATTATGAACAAATATCGACAATAATAAGGTTTAGAACGCAAAACAAAATTGATTATTATATCTATTTTCACAAAACGTGTGTTTAAATTACTTTTTTTTTGTAACATTGTCACTATAATTTCGTTTCACTTAGTATAAATTTGCTTTTTTCAAATTGAATGAAGAAGAATAATTACTTACTTATTATTGTGTTAAGCTTGATATTTTGCGTTCAAGATGTTGTGGGTCAAGACCCCAATTTTACGCAGTTTTATGCTAACCCAATCTATTTAAATCCCGCATTCGCTGGCACAGCGAGATGTCCTAGATTTAATGCCAATTACAGAAATCAGTGGCCTAATCTATCCGCCAACTATGTTACTTATAGCTTGTCGTATGACCAGTTCTTTGATAAAATAAGTGGTGGAATAGGAGTGATTGCTACCCATGACCAACAAGGTTCTGGAACTATCAACACTTCTATGTTAGGTCTAATGTATTCGTATCATTTAAAGGTTTCAAGGAAATCATCACTAATTTTTGGTGCAAGAGCAGCTTGGTATCAGAAGTTTTTAGATTGGGACAAATTAACTTTTGGTGATATGATTGATCCAAGAAGAGGATTCATCTATGCCACTGGAGACGTTCCTAGAGGTCCAACCCGTGGTTTCTTTGATGCTTCTGCTGGCGCATTGTTTTTTAATCAATATTTCTTTGGAGGAATTGCAGTACATCATCTCAATATGCCAGACGAATCGATTATTCGAGGTGTAAAATCAAAATTACCAATGCGCTATACAGCACATGCAGGTGCAGAGATTAAATTAGGAGGGAAATCTAAAACAGTCAATCCCGTTTCATTAATGCCAAATGTTATTGTACAGTATCAACAAGGCTTCATGGAAGTGAATGTTGGTATGTATATTAAATATAATATATTTACAGCAGGAACTTGGTTTAGAAATAAAGATGCATTCATTTTGACATTTGGATTAAACACAGGTTCATTTAGATTAGGATATAGTTATGATGTCACAGTATCTAAATTAAATAACCAAAATTCAGGTGGATCTCATGAAGTGTCTTTAGGATATACAATTCCATGTAAGACGAAAGCTAGACAATGGAGAACGATTTCATGTCCATCTTTCTAATAAAATGTAACCAAATTAAATTGTTTACGTTATAATTAATATATTTTTGAAAAAAAATCAAACAAGTAATATGAAGGTTTTAAAATATTTATCTTTTGTAGCGATGGCTTTATTGATATTCTCTTGTGGAAGAGAGTATTCAACAGCTACAGGTTGGGAATATAACAACCCCAACAATGGAGGCTTTCAGAAATTCCCATTCTTAGACCAAGAAACTGGTCCTGGGTTAATTTTAGTAGAAGGTGGTACTTTCACTATGGGAAGAAGTGAGCAAGATGTAATGTTCGATAATAACAATCGTCCTGCTAGAGTAACAGTGTCTTCATTTTATATGGATCAAACAGAGGTAACTAACTTTCATTGGTTAGAATATCTTTATTGGATTCAAAGAGTATATGATGTAACGTATCCTATGGTATATAAAAATGCATTACCTGATACCTTATGTTGGAGATCACCTTTAGCATTTAATGAGAAATATGTCGATTATTATCTTAGACACCCTGCTTATAGAGATTATCCTGTTGTAGGTGTATCTTGGTTACAAGTAAATGACTTTTGTAAATGGAGAACGGATCGTATTAACGAATATATTTTAATACGTGAAGGAATCATGGAACCTAACTTACAGCAAACAGATGCAGAAGTATTTGATACTGAAGCATACTTAGCAGGACAGTATGGTGCAGAAGAAGGACGTGATGGTACTGTGAGAAATTTACAAAACCTTGACCCTTCAAAAGCAACTGGAAAATCGTTAGGTAAGCGTATTGTTAGGATGGAAGATGGTATCTTATTACCTCGCTACCGTCTACCAACTGAAGCGGAATGGGAATTTGCATCTTATGGATTAATTGGAAATTTAGATCCAAATTCTGAAGTTATTCGAGAGCGTAAACTTTATCCATGGAATGGTCACTGGGTACGTATGGACGAAGGAAACTCACAAGGAGCCATTAGAGCTAATTTTGTAAGAGGACGTGGAGATTACATGGGAGTTGCTGGTCATTTAAATGATGGCGCTGATGTCACTGCACCAGTTACAGCATACTGGCCAAATGATTATGGTCTTTACAATATGGCTGGTAACGTTTCAGAATGGGTAATGGATGTTTACAGACCATTAACATCTGAAGATTATGATGAGTTCCGCCCATTTAGAGGAAATGTTTTCAAAACAAAGCAATTAAACAATGCTGGAGAAGTAGATCAAAAAATAGGACAAGTTCTATATGATGTTCATGGATTAAAAGAATATGTAAACGAATTTGAACGTGTACGTTACCAACGTATTTCTGCTAGAGAGCACGATTTATCTGACACTTTATTGCCTGTAGGTATTAAAATGCAAGTACAATCTAGAAATGCTTATAAAGAAGGTGGTGCTCCTGATCAAGTTTATTCATCTAGAAGAGCAAAAGCTGCTAGAAATGCTCAGAATAAAGAAGTAGATACAACCAATATAAATAATGAAGAAGAGGAAGTTGCTGTTAGTTCTTTGGATATCGCAAAAGATACAGTTGAATTAGATTTACTTTCTCAAATCAATACATTATTAGATTCAGCGGTAGCATTACAAAATGATAAATTCTACTTAGAGGCATCTGAATTAATTCAAAGTGAAGTAGTTGATGGATTGTTTGCAGATGCATTAAGAGAAGGTATAGATTACGAATACGATTATGAAATCATCACGATTTTAAGACAAGGTTTTTCATCTTTTATTATCAATACTCCAGGTAAACTTAAGTATAGAAATGTAGTGGAAGAAGAAAACATCGGACGATTAAACTATAGAAAGGCAGATTACATTGACTATTTAGATGGTGATTTAGAATCTTCTATTTACTATAATAATGATGACGTAAAACGACAAATTAGCGAAGGCCAAAGAGATCCAAACTTAATCATGTATCAAAATCAATTTGAATCATATTACTTAGATGGAACAGAGTTCAAAGGTAAGAGTTCAACCTCTTGGCCAACAACATTAATCTCTGACAAGTCTAGAGTTTACAAAGGTGGTTCATGGAGAGATAGAGCATATTGGTTAGTTGGTTCAAACAGACGATACCTAGATGAAGCTAAATCAACAGCAACCATTGGTTTCCGATGTGCAATGGATCGAGTTGGAAGCCCTACTGGAATGAATTATTACGGTAAAAAAAGTAAAAAATAATTTTAAAAATAGTAAATTAGACCCATCCAAAAGGATGGGTTTTTTTATGGAAGAAATTTACAAAATATTTTTAGCGTGCTCTGGTGTATCAACAGATACACGTTCAATTGAGAAGGGTAATTTATTTATTTGCCTAAAGGGGCAAAATTACAATGGTAATCAATTTGTTTCAGAAGCACTTAAGAAAGGAGCTAATTATGTCTTAATTGACGAAAAGGAATATCATATTGAAGGAAAAACTTTTATTACAGAAAATTGTTTGGTTACTTTACAACAGCTTGCCAATTATCATCGTACAAAGTTTAATATTCCTATCATTGGTATTACAGGTAGTAATGGAAAAACTACCACTAAAGAACTAACAGCTCACCTACTCTCTCAAACATATAACATCCTATACACAGCTGGTAATCTAAACAATCACATTGGCGTTCCATTAACACTCCTAAAACTAAAACAAGGGCATCAAATGGCCATTATTGAAATGGGAGCAAATCATCCAGGTGATATTCAAGAGTTATGTGATATTGCCAAGCCAAATTATGGTATCATTAGTAATATTGGGAAAGCACATTTATTAGGATTTAAGAATATTGAAGGTGTTATAGAGACGAAGACTGCACTTTATAAATCAGTGAGCATGAATCTTGGAACCCTATTTGTGAATAGGGATGATGCGATTTTAATAAGTAATCTACCCAAAACTGTAAAAACACTTTTCTACTCTGGTAAAAATGATCGGAATGCAGACATAGTTGGAAACTTAGATAAATTGACACCATTCATCCATTTAAGCTGGAAATCATCGTCCTACAATAGTCCAACAATTGAAACACAGATTATCGGAGAGTACAACTTTTACAACTTATTAGCAGCCATTACTATTGCAGTATACTTTAAAGTAGATGAAAAGTCTATTAATAAAGGAATAGAAACGTACAAGAATAAAAATAATCGCTCTCAATTACAGAGCACTAAAAACAATGAGCTTATAATGGATGCTTATAATGCGAATCCTTCAAGCATGAAGTCTGCAATTACTAGTTTTGCTAAAGTAGAACGAGAAAACAAAATGATGATTTTAGGTGACATGTTTGAATTAGGCGAGGAATCTTATAAAGAGCACGAACAAATATACTCACTTGCATACTCAACTAGAATACCAACCTACTTTATTGGAGAGAATTTTTACAAGCATCAGGGATCAAGTGATTCTTTCTTTTCTACTAAAGAGGCTTTTATAGCGTATTTGAAGAAGCGTAGCATAATGAATCACTTCATTCTACTTAAAGGCTCTAGAGGTGTCGCTTTAGAGAGTTTAATCGATTACTTATAGAAAATACTTCCACAAAAAAAGGAGCAATAGTATTGCTCCTTTTTTATTTCTAATTTCTTGTTTATTAAATCTTCGTTCTTCTTCCAGCGTAACCCTTCGTCAATGCATACTTAACAAATATTTCCATACCACCTCTAGCATTCGATGCTGGTGTTAATGTTGACATATTCACGTCATATGAAAGACCTATAGAAAAGTCTTCCCACTCAAACATTGTTTTCACAACCATGGCATCCATAGTTCTATAGAACAATCCAAGTGATAAGTACATTCCTTTATTAAATCCTGTAATAGATGAAAGTCGTTGAAACATATATCTACCATACGTTCCAAATAATATTTCGTTAGAAGGTCCTTGCTTCTGAAAATAAACAGCCGGCATCAATGAAAAGTTAGAATTATCAAAACCAATTAAGGAATTAGCAAATACAGAAAAACGCATATACAGCTTGTCATCATTGGTATTGATGAAAGAATAATTAGGTTTATTCAAATGGTATACTGCAAATCCAGCTGTAAATTGTTTTGAATCATTCTTAGTCATATAAGACTCATTTGAACGGTAACGGTACACCATTCCAGCACCAACATCCATATAGGAGAAACGATCCGTCATAAAATACTCATTAGATGGTAAATTAGGATCATACTGCATTCCATCAAATTGATTTCCCCATCTACCAGCAGCTGTATTAATAAAGCGACTTCCAAATCCACCATAAACAGCTGCGCCTAAACTGCTTTTACGATTAAGTATAAGATGATAAGCAAAGCTTGCACTTGCTGTAGTCGTTGAAATTTTAACATCACCTGATTGGTCATTAAAGAAATTAATACCCATGGCAAAAATTCCTTTTTTATCACGTTTATTCTCATTTAATCGTGCATCCACTGAAAACCCAATCGTATTATAAGGCGTGGCAACAGCTTTCCATTGCGTCCTAAAATTCACAATTGCGGTAATTGGATTATCAATTCCAGATAATGCAGGATTTAAATTTAATGGAGAATAATACATTTGGGAAAAGTGAACATCTTGAGCCTTCAAATTCAACGGGGAATTTAAAGCTAAAATAATAAATACTAGTCCGAAAAGTTTACGTATGGTTAAATTCATAATCAATTTTATAGCGAATTCATTGAGTAATATTAATCTATTTTTCAGATTACAACACAAATATACAATATTTTTTAAACCACAAATGAACAAACTCTAAATCTTGTTGAATATTTGGTTCATTCCAAGATACAATCTAAAATGAATATAATTCAAAATAGCGTTTTATTACATCACTAATCTTTGTGTTTATTGATTATTAATTACTTTTAAACTGTGAAAAAAATTGGATTACTTTCAGATACACATGGGGATTTAGACCCCAAAATATTTCATTATTTTAAAGAGGTGGATGAAATTTGGCATGCAGGAGACGTGGGTACTATTGATGTCATTGACCAACTAAAAAAATTTAAACCACTCAGAGGCGTTTATGGGAACATTGACGGTACAGAAATAAGAAGTGAGCTACCACTTTTCACCGTATTTAGATGCGAAGATGTCAAAGTTTTAATAACGCATATTGCTGGACGCCCACAAAAATATTCAAAAAACGTATATCCATTGCTCCGAGAACATCGTCCAAACTTATTTATATGTGGTCATTCGCATATTCTTTTGGTTCAAAAAGATCCCGTTTTTAATTTATTATGGATGAACCCTGGAGCATGTGGAAACAAAGGATTTCATAAAGTTAAAACACTTATACGATTCGAAATTGACAACGATAAAATTCAAAATCTAGAAGTCATTGAAATAGGAAATCGAAGTTAGTGGAACAAAAAAATCATTCTATTTTTAATAACTTCTTTTAGACATTTTATAATCACTTAAATAAAACATTCAGAATCTCGCCTTAAGTTTCAGAATTAAAATATTATGCGTTATTTTGCGTTGATTGTTTGATTCATGAGAAAACTTATATTTTTCATTTGCTGTTTTTATAGTTTTACTACCCTTTCACAAATAGGTGGTAATTATGCTTTCCCTATACTGGAAATGGCATTTAATGCGCGATCAAATGGTCTGGGAACAAATTTCATTACCGCTATCGACCAAGATGTTAATTTAGGGATTAGTAATCCTTCCTTATATAATTCTTCAATGCATAATCAAGCCAGCTTTAGCCATGGCTTTCTTCCGAGTGGCTTGAATTTTGGAATGGCGGCTTATGGTAGGGATTTTGGTGAGAAAATTAGTTCAGCTGCTAGTATTCGTTACGTCAGTTATGGTAGCCAAGACAGAATGGATGAACTCGGATATAACATAGGTAAATTTCACCCTAGTGATTACATTTTAGGTGTAGGAACATCATATAAACTAAATGAGAAAATGGCAATCGGCGCTAATTTTAATTTTCTATTATCTCAGTTAGACCGATATGTTGCTTTAGGTGTTTCTGTTGATCTAGCAGCGAGTTACTACGAAAAGAAGGCTAACCTTTTGCTAACTGTTGTGGCTAAAAATGTTGGTTATCAGCTAAAAAATTACACAAAGACTGAACGTTCTAATCTTCCTATCGATTTACAATTCGGAATTAGTCATCGACTGAAACATGCTCCCTTTCGATTTAGCATGTTGATTCACCATCTTCAAAAATGGGACATCAGTTATTTTGACCCGAATACAAAACCTACTTACGATCCCTTAACAAATGATACTATATTTCCAAAACCCAACAACTTCGGAATGAAATTAGCACAACATTTCACTTTTCAACTAGAAATGTTATTTGGAAAAATCGTTCATATTCGGTCGGCTTTTAATATTTATCAAAGAACCACTCTAAGCGTAAAAAGTCGCCCAGGACTAGCAGGTTTTTCATTTGGTGCAGGGCTTAATTTCAAACGCTTTTCACTAGATTATGGTATTAATTTTTACTCAGCTGCAGGGATGCAGAATATGTTTACATTTTCAACAAATATTGATCAATGGCGGAAAAAAGCGAGCAATTAATTATAGCCATCGATGGATATTCTAGTTGTGGAAAAAGTACGTTAGCGAAGTTATTAGCTAAATCATTAAACTTATTATTCATCGATACTGGAGCAATGTATCGCGCTGTAACTTTTTATGTTATAGAGAACAATTTATTCAATGAGGATGGTGAAATTAACACAGTTGCTTTGGAAGCCCACCTCCCCTTGATTAATGTTTCTTTCGACACTAATTCATCACAAAATCCCATTATCCTTCTAAATGGAAAAAACATCGAAAAAGAAATTCGCACGATAGAGGTAAATGCAAATGTTTCAAAAGTTGCTTCGAATAGTTTGGTTCGGAAAAAGTTAGTGGCCGAGCAACGAAAACTAGCCCAGAAAGTAGATGTTGTATTAGATGGACGTGACATTGGAACGGTGGTGTTTCCTCACGCATCCATTAAATTCTTTCTTACTGCTTCTCTAGATGTTCGTGCTCAACGACGTTATGATGAACTAAAGCAAACGAATACCAAGTTAATAGAAACAGTAGAAGACGTAAAGGCAAATCTTATAGAGCGGGATTATTTAGATACCAACAGAAGTGATTCTCCTCTTATGAAAGCGGCTGATGCTATAGTGATTGACAATACCAATCTTTCAGCAAATGAACAACTTACACTAGCATTAGAACTAGTCAAGTCAAATACAAAAAGTAATTAACATATATATTTTAAAAAAGAATTTTAAGGTATATTCTCTTAGCCAAGAAATATCCCATTATATTTGTAAAAAAACACCTATGCGATACTTATTTACTTTTGTCCTTTTCTTAGCTACTTCAACTGGATTTATTTATGGGCAAACAGTCGATGAAGAAGATTCTATTGTTGTTACCGAATCTTCTTTTTACGCCGATTCATTACGATTTTACGATTTTATAAGTCCAAATGATGACGGACATAATGAGTTTTTTGTAATTGATAATATTCAGTACTTTCCTAATTCCACCTTATTAGTATATAACATTTGGGGTGATTTAGTTTACAGTAATCCCAATTATCAAAATGAATTTTATGGACGTTCGAATGCTGGTATGGTATTGATTGGGCAAAAATTACCCGATGGGGTTTATTACTATACACTCATTGACACATTAAATAGAAAACATTCTGGAAAATTAACCATAAAGAGATGAGAAAACTTTACTTTACTATTTTATTAGCTGTTATTTCGTTTGGTGCTATTGCTCAAAATCGTTTGTTGTTCAATCATTATCTAACAAATCCTGAAACATTCAACCCAGGATACATGGATATTCAAACAGAGTTTAGAGCGACGCTACTATACAGAATGCAGTATTTAAGTCAGCCGGGCTCACCGCAAGATGGTTATTTCAACACTTCATATCATTTACATAAAAATCATGGAATTGGTTTGACAGTCAATAACCAAAACATGTCTAAATTTAATTTATTTGAAGCAGGTGTTAATTATGTATATCATGCTTGGATAAACAATTATATGGCGGTAGGTATTGGATTAAATGTCAATTATTACCAACAGTCGTTCAATCCATCATCTTATACTGCTCAATCGATGGTTGATCCAGTTTTTGGTGCTGAACGTTCTATTAAAGGTGTGAATTTTGGATTTGGAGCTTCTTTACAATCTAAAAACTTAACAGTAAATGTATCTTTTCCAAGATTTTTCGCCAATGCAGTAGTAGATGCTGATTCACGATGGAAAACACAATTCTCAAGCGTTTATCTTAGTGGATCATACAACTTTGAAGTGAATAAATATTTCTCATTAATGCCTGCAGTTCTCGTCAGAGCCACTGGAGGCGCTCCATTTAATTTATTAATTGACATGAATGCACTATTTAATAGTTCTATCATTGTAGGAGTAGGATATAAAACGAAAAGCAGTATTCACGCAAGAATTGGATACCAATTTGATTTTGGAATGAGAGTTTCATATGATTTTGAAACACCTCCCTTCTCTAAAGCAACAGGTATGGGAACTTCTCATGAATTATGTATTGGATATTATAGCCTTTTTTCAAAGCCAGGATTTGACAAACGTAAAGTGATGACACCTAACGGAAAAGTAAAAGGAATGCGAGTTCGTAAGTACAAAGGTTCGGAATTATAAAACGAAACGTTACAACAATTTTCAAAGCCCTTTATAAGGGCTTTTTTTTATGCCTTTAATAAGCGTCAGTTGATAACAGAACTAAAGTACAAGCTTCCTCATAAGGAATACCTGCCATGTCTAATTTATCATAAAAGACAACGTTTTCTGTACCTGGATTAAAAATAACGCGATTCGGTTTTAATGCAACAACATCATCCATTAAAACAGTTTGATTCGCTGGGCCAACGTACAAAGTAACGGTATCGACTTTCCAATCAGGATTCCATATCGTTTCAATCTCTACACCATTCACAACCCCTTCTCTATTACCATAAGCTATCACTTCGTGTTGGTAATCTAACAGTTTAACGATGGCTTTGTACGCATAGCGCTCAGGCTTTGTACTCGCTCCTACAACTAATGTTTTCTTTGATTCCATAATCTTTAAAATAAAAAAAGGATGACTGAACAATCATCCTTATAAATATAGTGATATAATCTAATTAATCTTCAAAGGGAACGATAATTCTTCCACAGTGCTCACACACGTTAATCTTTCTTTTTGATTGGATGTCCAGTTGACGTTGAGGTGGGATTCTGTTAAAACATCCTCCACAACAGCTACGGTCAATTGTTACAACAGCTAATCCGTTGTGAACATTATTTCTCAAGCTAGTGTATGCTGATAATAAACGGTCATCAATTTTAGCCATCGCTTTTTTAGATTTCCCCATTAATTTCTCTTCATCTTCATGCGTCTCCTGAATAATCGCATCTAATTCAGATTGCTTCTGAGCGAGTATTTCTTTAACACCTGTAAGCTTTTCATTTGTCTCATCTAAGATCTCTTTCTTATTAGCAATAACAACTTTCGCTTCTTTAATACGCTTCTCGTTTAATTTAATCTCTAACGTTTGGTACTCAACTTCTTTATCGATTGATTCAAACTCTCGATTGTTACGAACGTTATTTTGCTGTTCTTTATATTTTTGAATAGCTGTCTCAGAATCTTTAATAGCATTCTTTCTATCCGAAATATTCTGCTCTACGTCTTTAATTTCGCCTTGAATTTTCTTTATTCGGGTTTCAAGTCCAGCTACCTCATCTTCTAAATCTTCTACCTCTAAAGGTAATTCACCTCGGTATGTTTTAAGTTTATCGATTTCAGAGTCAATTTTCTGCAATTCGTAAATAGCTTCTAATTTTTCTGCTACTGATACTTCTTTTTTAGTCGCTCCAGCCATTTGTTATAAATATTTTATAGGGTTTGTATTAACGCCCGTTTTTAGAACTGCAAATTTAGTAAATTTTTCTTTCAAAAACGCAACAATTAAATCACTTGTATATTGTTCACTTTCATAGTGCCCAATATCAGCTATCAAGATACGTTCTTCAGCGTCAAAAAATTCATGATATTTCATATCGCCAGTGATGTACACGTCAGCGTTTGAAGCAATCGCATCTTTTAAAAGAAAACTCCCTGCTCCTCCACAGATCGCTACTTTTTTTATTGGTTTATTTATCAATTTGGTATATCTCACACAACCACATGCGAAGGTATTTTTAATTATTTTTAAGAAATCTAATTCATTTACTGATTCCGGCAACTCACCAATCATTCCAGCTCCTTCAAAACGATTGATGTTTTTTATCGGAACCAAATCATAGGCAACTTCTTCATACGGATGTACAGAAAGCAATGCATTCAACACAGTATTTAAACTGTGAGTGCTCACCAACACCTCTACTCTATCTTCTTCCACTTCACTTCGGATATCTTTCTCACCTTTAAAAGGCTTGCTTCCATCTAAGGGCTTATATGTTCCCGTTCCTCTCACTGTAAAAGAACATTCTCCATATGTTCCAATTTCTCCAGCGCCTGCATCAAAAAGTGCTTGCTTCACTTGTTCTGTGTGAGAAACCGGTGTGTAAATTATTAACTTCGTTAAAGTATCTTTCTTCGGCTGCAAAACTCTCAAGTTGATTAAACCCAAGCGCTTCGAAATCTCGGCATTAACTCCGTTAAAAGCATTGTCTAAATTCGTATGAATAGCATAAATAGCAATATCATTTTTAATGGCTTTCAAAACAGCTCGTTCAACGTAATTCTTTCCGTTGATTTTTTTTAACCCTCCAAAAACAATCGGATGATGTGAAACAACAATATTACAATTTTGATCGATGGCCTCTTGAATCACGTCTTCGGTACAATCGAGCGAAACCAATATATTCGTCACTTCAGTAGAAGCATTCCCTACTATCAACCCACAATTATCATAACTTTCTTGACTCGATAAAGGTGCTATATTTTCTAAGAAATTGGTTATATGGCGTATTGTTGTCATTTTTTGAAATATATACAAAATTACATAATTTTTAAACCATTTACTAACTGAGTAGATTTTTAATCTCCCTGAATCAGCTCATCGTAACTCTTTCTTAAAATACCACACACTTTTTCCATTTCCTCTTTTGATAAGTGCCCAAAACCGACCAAAAGTGCATTCATCTTCACTGATTGATAACAACAGAAGCGAGGAATAAACAAATCATTCTTTTTACAAATCGCTACTAGTTTATGTATAGAAATAGGCTTCTTCCATTCAATCCAAAGAGCAAGACCATTTGCCGGAGTACGAAATAAAAGTTCATCTTTAAATAATTCTTTGAGCCTTGTTGCAAATGCATTACGCCGTTCAATATACTGTCGATTTGATTTTTTTATGAATCTAAAAACATCTCCTTCTTCAATCATTTCACCTATCGCTTGTTCGGTAATCAAATCGCCTTTTGGCACAAGCATCGCCATGAATTTTTCGGCTTCCTTAATGAAATCCTTTGGAGCAACGATATAGCCTAACTCAAAAGACGGAATTAACATTTTGCCAAACGTATTTAAATAAATAACTCTGTTTTCGGAGCCCTGAGTAAATAAAGGTGATGTTACCGTTTTAGAATACTGAAATTCATCTCCAGCACCATCCTCAATAATGACAAAATTATATTCTTTTGCCAATTGCAAAAGTGCATCTCGTCTTTCTTCGGATAGCGGAATCATCGTTGGATAAGAAGTGACTGAATTAATATACACGCACTTAATGTCACCTTTTTTGAAATTAGCACGAATGGCGGAAACATCTACCCCATCGGAATCCATTGGAATCGTTTTAATTATGGCATCCGATTGTTTGAAAATCATATTGGCAAAGAAATAATTCAATTCTCCTACAACAACACAATCATTTGACTTTAAAAGAAGTTGAGATATAACAAATAAAAGCTGCTCTTTGTTATCACC
>CAZDAR010000010.1:0-11358 GCA_964503665.1 uncultured Flavobacteriales bacterium | reverse complement strand
TTGACTTTAAAAGAAGTTGAGATATAACAAATAAAAGCTGCTCTTTGTTATCACCGACGACCAAGTGTTCTTTAGAAATATGAAATCCTTTCGATAAATTCAGATAATAACTCAGCTGTTGTGAAAAATAGCTGTTCGTTCTGAGAGAGGTATTTCCCAAATACTTCTGTACTTGTTTACGTTTCAAAGCATTTCGATAAAATCGTGCTAATTCTTCTGTTTTAACGAGTCTATAATCTGGTTGACCATCATTTAAACTCCATGTGCACGAATGCTCTTCAAACGGCGAATCTAAAACAAATGATTTCTGAAATGGAAAAGAAGATTGATCATTCGTCTTCAAATCTATTGTCTTCGAACTTTCAGTTATCTTTCGTTTCGTTTGTGGATTAGCGACAAAGGTTCCTACTTTCAATTTTGTTTCTACCCAACCTTGCGCTTGTAGCTCATCGAAAGCCGCAACAATTGTTTTTCGGTGTACGCCTAAATCCTCACTCAGTAAACGACTTCCGGGCAACTTCTCTCCTACTTGAAAGTAGCCTCTCTGCACCGCATTTATGAACTGATACACAATCTGTAAATAAATCGGTTCAGTCTTATTTCGATGAATTCGAATATACCGTGTCAGTGAAACTTTATCTGGACTACTCATATTAAATAAACTGGACTACTTTTAAACAGCGTAAATATAGAACTTTTGTGGTCAAAAAAAGACACAACAATGAAAAGAATCGGTATAACAATTTGTATAGCAATCGCTACATTCATTTCTTACGCACAAGAAATAGAAGATTCAACCCAGATAGAAAGTATAGTCATTCAAGGAAATCGTTTACAAATTCCTTTTAGTCAATCTTCTAGAAATATACAGATTATCACAAAAGAAGAGATTGCGCGATATCCCGTTAAATCAATTAATGAATTACTGGCGTATGTCGGAGGAGTTGATCTTCGTCAACGTGGCCCATTCGGAACACAAGCAGATGTGAGTATTGACGGTGGTTCTTTTGAACAAACATTGGTTTTATTAAATGGCGTTAAACTCATCAATTCACAAACGGCACACAATACACTTAATCTACCAATTCCTTTAGATGCAATTGATCATATTGAAGTATTGAGAGGTCCAGCAGCACGGAAATATGGTATTAATTCTTTGACTGGAGCAATTAATATTGTCACTAAAAAATCAACAAAATCATTTGTTTCTGCTAATGCTTACGCAGGTTCGTCTTTTGACAAAAAAGAAGCAGGTGATGGAAATGGAATTTACGGTGGCGGTGGCGTTCAAGTAACTGGAAATTTTGGAACCGAAAAGACAAGTCATTTAGTAGCTATTAGTAAAGACAATTATAATGGACAACGTTATAATACGGCTCAAAATAACGGTAAAGCATATTACAATGGCTCAGTTGATTTCAACAAAAACAATTCTATGCAATGGCTTGGTGGTTATTCCTATAGTAATTTTGGCGCCAATGGTTATTATGCTGCACCGGGCGACAAAAACTCACAAGAAATTGTGGAAACAGGCTTGTTCAGTTTATCTTCTCAACATAAAATGGGACGATTTACGCTTTCTCCACGTATCAGCAATCGGTATGACGAAGATGATTATCGGTATTTTAAAGACAACTTAAAAGTGGCGCGTTCTAAGCACTACACTAATGCAATGATGGCAGAGATTAATAGTAGTGTTACTACAAAAATCGGAGATTTTGGTCTTGGGCTTGAATCTCGTTTTGAAACCATCAATAGTTCCAACATAGGAAAACATAACCGTAACACTTACGGTGCTTATGCCGAGTACAAAGGATTTTACTGGAATAAAGTGATGGTGAATGCGGGTGCATATGTCAACTATAATACAAGCTACGGATGGCAAGTATATCCAGGAATGGATGTGGCTTATTTATTTTATCCCGGTTGGAAATTAGCCGCTAGTGTTGGTTCAGGTCAACGTATTCCCTCTTTTACTGACTTGTATTTAAACCAGAAACCAGGAAATGTTGGAAATCCAAATGTAAAGCCCGAAAATGCGTGGCAGTATGAAGCGAATATACAATATACCCGCAAAACATTCAAAGTACAAGCTGGTTACTTTTATCGTGATATCACTAATTTTATTGATTGGGTACGCGACTCGAGCAATGTTCCTTACACTCCTTTAAATATTGGGCGAAACTTAATACAAGGGATGAATATAAGAGTTAATCAAAATTTTACTTTCAATAAAAACCATCGCTTTGGCTACTTTGTTAACTACAATTACTTACTTCCAAACTACCAATCTACTAGTACGGGACAATCTAAGTATATTCTTGAAACATTGAGAAATCAATTAATTGTAGGTATCAATTACAGCTATAAAAGTTTGACGTTCCAAGTGAACAATCGATTTATCGAAAGAATTGCGAACAAATCGTATATACTCTTAGATGCTCGTGTTAATTATGAAATCAAAGGTTTTACCACTTATGTAGATGTGACGAACATTTTAAATGCAGTTTACAAAGAAGCAGGAGCTGTTCCAATGCCTCCAAGATGGTTTAGTGTTGGATTAAAATATATTTGGAAGCAGAAGTAAGTACGTCTCAAGAACAGAATAACTTAACCTAACTCTCTTATTTAATAAATCTTTGAATGCTTTCACACAATTTTCTGTTTAGTTCTCGTTAATAATTATGTGCTCGCTTTGATTATTACCAACAATAATCTTACTTTTGGGTACTTTTTCTAAACTTTCTATGAAAGCATTGTATTTAAAAGAAATTCGAAGTTTTTTGAGTTCCGTCATCGGATATGTATTTATCATTATATTTTTGATAACATCTGGTATTTTCCATTGGATTATTTCATTCGATACCAATCTATTAGAAGGTACGGAAGCGGATTTAATTCCATTTTTCAACTTATCGCCAATTATCTTTTTGATTTTAATTCCGGCGATAACCATGCGTTCTTTCGCGGAAGAAAGAAGAACTGGAACGATTGAATTACTCTTCACGCGTCCAATTTCTGATTTCCAAATCGTGATGGCTAAATTTTTAGCGGGTGTCACATTAGTGTTTATCTCGCTTGTGCCAACGATAATCTATTTCTTTACGATGTATTATTTGGGAAGCCCCGTTGGTATCATCGATGAAGGCGCTACACTTGTTTCCTATTTTGGATTATTGATGATTGGTGCCGTTTTCGTTTCCATCGGAATTTTTGCCTCATCTGTTACTTCTAGCCAAATTGTCGCATTTATCTTAGCCATGTTTCTATGTTGGCTTTTTAACGATGGACTAACCTTAATCGGCTCTTTCGGCACAGTTGGCGGATTGGATAAGTTTTTTAAATATTGCAGTTTAAATTACCATTACGATTCGATTAAAAGAGGTGTCATTGACACAAGCGATTTAATTTACTTTTTCGGTATGATTGCTTTATTTGTATCTGCTTCTCTAACCGTTATTAAATCACTTAAAAAATAGATTCTATGAGTTCAAAAGTGGTAAAGAGATTTTATAACTGGACCTTCTTATTAATAGTAGTTGCGATTATTATTGTTATAAATATAATCGGAATATTTGTCAACAAGCGTTTTGATGCTACTCAAGATAAACGTTATTCATTACATGAAGGAACGGTCGATTATTTAAGTGATGAAACTAATTTTGATGACCGCATCGTATTTAAAATATTTTTAGGTGGCGACTTACCTGCAGAAGTAGTTCGTTTGCGCACAGCGTTGGAAGATAAGCTGAAAGACTTCAAACGTCATGCGGGAAAGCGTGTAGAGTACGTTATTGTCGACCCCTATCAAGGAACTGAGGAAGAACAAAATCAGCTTTTCGAAGATTTATACAACAAAAGCAAAGGGATTATTCCAACTGGTGTGACGTATTCCAAAGATGGAAAAAGTTCTGCTATTCAAGTTTGGGCAGGTGCGCTAATTGAATATGGCGGTTCAACGGTAAATCACATTCAGTTTCTTCCTGGAACACCTCAAGGTCAGTTCTATAATTTAGATGATAATTTTAATCAGACCGTTCAAAATTCAATCAACAACCTAGAATACATGTTGGTAAGCGCTATTCGTAGGGCAACCACGCGAAAAAAAGAACGCATTGCTTTTCTTCACGGACATGGTGAATTGAATACGTATGAAACGATGCGAGTAAAAGCATTAATCGCTCCTTACTATAAAGTAGAAGACATTACTTTGAACGATTCTATCGATGCTCTAAAAGGGGTAAAAGGACTGATTATCGCACGTCCATTGACATCCTTTTCTGAGAAAGATAAATATATCATCGACCAGTTTGTGATGAATGGCGGACGTTTAATGTGCTTCATCGACAAACTCACATTTGATAAAGACACTCTCAACCGTACTGGAATTACACACACCGAAAGAACGAATCTAGACTTAGACAAAATGTTGTTTGACTATGGATTGAAAATCAACGATAATTACATCTTTGATGCTCGTTCCGCTCCTAAATATCTACCTCAATCAAAAACAGGAGCAATTCCATGGTACTTTAACGTCATTGCAACACCTACTTCACATCCTATTGCGCGTAACATCGGAGGTATTTTACTCCGTTATACTTCTGAAGTGCAATTTGTTGGAGAATCTGATAAAATTACTCAATCACCTATCTTAACCTCTTCCACGAATGCTAGCATTACAGGTTTAGCGCCTATGCTTAGTTTAGCAATGCCAATGAATTATGATAGCGATCCAAAGTTCAACGAAGACCCAACAAATGAAAATAATAAAATCTGTTTGGCTGGTTTAGTAGAGGGAAAATTCACATCACATTTTAAAAATCGTATTGTAGACGAGTTCGCTAAGAATAAAGAAGTGAATTACCAAAATGAAAGTGTGAAAGAAGGAAAAGTGCTCGTTGTTGGAAATGGCTCTTTTATTCGTAATTTATACGATTCTGTTCCTAGCCAAATTGGTGGGTTCAACTACACACCTTCTGCTTTTAACAATCTAAAATACGACGAAATCAATTTAAAATTAAAAGGATTTGGTTACCTTATTTATGGTAATCAAGAGTTCTTTCAAAATATGGTGGATTACATGATGGGCGATAATTCCATTTTAGGAATACGTAGTAAACAAATTGAAATTCATGCAATTGACAAGGTAAAAGTAGAGAAATATGCTTCTACTATTCGCATCATTAATATGGTTATTCCATCACTACTTATACTGATTCTTGGATTCATCATTTTTATCATTCGCAAACGAAAATATACAAAGAAATAATATGAAAAAGAAAGGCCTAATTTTAACCATTTTAATAATTGTACTTGCAACTTTAGCAATGTTCGCTATGAATTTGGTTAGAAATAGCGGAAAATCAGACACTGAATTACTGGAATTCGCAATAGCTGACACCGCTTCAATCGACAAAGTTATCATTCACGATGCGTACGCAAATACATTTGAAATCAAAAGAGAAAAAGGACAAAAATGGACGGACAAAGACGGAAACTGTATCGTACAAGAACCCGTTTATACCATTTTAGAAACAATTAAAAACATTGAATTCAAGGGGTATGTTCCTAAAGCAGCACGTGAAGATGTTAAAAGAAGAATGGCCGCTTCCAGTATTAAAGTCGAAATTTTCAGCAATGGTAAGTGGGCAAAAACATGGTATGTTGGTTATTCGACTCAAGACCATTACGGAACACACATGTTATTAGAAACACCTTCTGAAAAAAGTGATTTACCTGTTATCATGAAAGTAAGAGGTTTGAATGGCATTATTGAACCACGCTTCTTTGCGGATTCAAGACGTTGGAGTTGTACCGAAATATTCACTTTACAAAAAGATGATATTCGGGAAGTAGAAGTTAAGCATTACGATGTCCCTGAACGTAGTTTTACGATTAAAAACAATGGCAATACGTATGAAATATCTAACAATGGAAAACCATTGGAAAATGTAGACACATCGATGATTGTTCGCTATTTAAATAATTACCGTAAAATTCATTATGAGTTTGACAATTTTGAACTGAACGACCAGCAAGTCGACAGTTTACGAAAATCACAACCGTTTTGTAGTTTGAAAGTAACTCAGAAAGATGGAACTATTTCATTGTTGAAATTACATCATTTAAAAGGAGATGGATTTACGAAAGGAAATGATTTTGGTGATGATGTAGACTATGATGTGAATCGTTTTTGGTGCTTCTTACCGAGTGGAAAACTAGTAAAATGTCAGTTTTTTGTTTTTAATCCACTCATTAATGGACGTGTTTATTTTGGAATTGAAAAGCTGGCAAATCCATCAGAATAAAAATAATCTCTTACCCATTTTTGAAAACACATTCGATAATCAACATTTAAAAAATAAGTAATTTAACCACACTTTTAATGGTCGATTATTCCAATAAAAAAAGTATATTTGCTAACAAAATAGTACAAGATTTATGAATTTTATAGTCCCAAGTACGACGTTACTAAGACACCTGCAAAATATTAGCGGTGCTTTAAGTACAAATAATACACTTCCTATCTTAGATAATTTTCTTTTTGAGATTAAAGAGAATCTATTGACTATTTCTGCTTCCGATTTGGAGACGACAATGAGAACAACCTTAGAAGTAGAGTCAAAAGAAGATGGAAAAATAGCTATTCCTGCAAGATTGTTATTGGATATTCTAAAGAATTTACCTGAGCAACCATGTACGTTTAGTATCAATTTATCCAATTTTGAAGTGGAGATTGCCTACGACAATGGTAAATCTAAAATGGCTGGTTTTAATGGTGAAGATTTTCCAAAAACACCACCAATGGAAGGTGGCGCAAGCATTAAAGTTCTTGGAGACATAATTTCTAGAGCAATTAATAAAACACTTTTTGCTACTGGAAATGACGACCTTCGTCCAGTGATGAGCGGCGTTTATTGCCAATTCTCACCAAGTGAAATAATCTTTGTTGCTACTGATGCACATAAACTAGTTCGTTATAAGCGTACCGATTCTCAAGCAACTGGAAGTTCTGCTTTCATTCTACCTAAAAAACCGTTGAATTTATTAAAAGCAAATTTAAAAGGTGACGAAGAAGTGTTAATTGAATACACGTCATCAAATGCTGTTTTTACATTTAATGATGTGGTTTTAATGTGTCGTTTAATTGATGGAAAATACCCTAATTATGAAGCGGTTATACCAAAAGAGAATCCAAATGTGTTAACCATTGATAAAGATCAATTATTAGGTTCTATCAAGCGTGTATCCATCTTTGCTAATAAATCGACACATCAAATTAAAATGGCAATTGCTGGTTCTGAATTATCATTATCTGCTGAAGATATTGACTTCTCTAACCAAGCAAATGAGCGCATGACATGTTCGTATGATGGAGAAGATATTGAAATCGGTTTCAACTCTCGTTTCTTAATGGAAATGTTAAACAACATTGATACTAAAGAAATCAAAATTATGCTAAGCGAGCCAAGTCGTGCAGGACTAATTGTTCCTGCAAATAGCGAAAACCAAAATGAAGATGTGTTAATGCTTGTCATGCCAGTGATGCTTAACAGATAATCTATTGTATATCTTTTTTAAAAGCCATAGACGTGTGTTTGTGGCTTTTATTGTTTACAACTACAAATGGCTCGTATAAACTTTGACCAACAAACATTAAAAGACCTTGAATTCACCGCGATTCAAGAATGGTTAATGGATTATGCCATAGGAGAAACAGCAAAAAAAAAGTTGGAGCATCTTATTCCTTCTTCCGACTTTGCATATATCAAGTTAGAATTACAAAAAGTAAAAGAGTATCACACGATTCTCTCAGATGGTGAATTTTTTCCTACAATCTCATTTCAAGAATTACTTGCTGAAATTAAATTATTAGGCATCAAGAATGCGATGATTGAACAAGAAGGTTTTGTACGCATCTACAATGCTTCGGAATTAGTCAATGCTTTATTAACGTTTTTCAATAAACGTAGTGTCGATTTCCCGACGCTTTACAAACTCATCAATGAAGCAGACTACACGATAGAGATTATCGAATTAATTACAGCTGTTTTTAATAAAAAAGGAAACATTAGAGAGGATGCTTCTCCCCTTTTATTTGAAATTAGTCAAAATATTACGGCACTACGTGTGAAAATTAATAAGAACTTTGACAGAGAACTACAGAAATACGACAAAGAAGGATTTTTAGGAGATATCAAAGAAACCTTTATCAGTGAACGCCGCGTTTTATCGGTCATTTCATCACATAAACGGCAAATTAAGGGAAGCGTCTTAGGATCTTCCAAAACAGGAAGTTTGACGTTCATAGAGCCTTATATCAACATCGAGCTAAACAACGAATTAGAAATGTTGATTGATGATAAACGAAAAGAGATTTACCGTATTTTAAAAGAACTAACGCATCAACTTTCTGCTCACTTAGAACTCATAAAAGCTTATCAACATATCCTTACCAGTATTGATTTCATCCAAGCAAAAGCAAAGTTAGCGATAGAAATAGGTGCTGATTTACCTGGTATTGTTGATGAACCACGAATTGAGTTAATACAAGTTTATCATCCCATACTTTTAAAAAATAATCAGAACGCTCGAAAATCAACCTTGCCACAAACTATTTTACTCGATAAATCGAAACGAATGTTAGTGATTTCGGGACCAAATGCGGGTGGAAAAAGTATTACACTAAAAACTATAGGTCTCAATCAATTGATGTTACAAGGTGGACTACTCGTTCCGATGGACACCAATAGTAACATGTGTTTATTCCAACAAGTTAAAACAGATATTGGCGACCAACAATCGATTGAGAATGAATTAAGCACATATTCGTACCGCTTAAAGAGAATGAACCATTTTCTAAAAATATCTAATCATCGAACATTATTATTGTTGGATGAGTTTGGTACCGGTTCTGACCCTGATTTAGGCGGCGCATTAGCGGAAGTGTTTTTTGAACGACTTTATCAAACAAAATGTTTCGGAGTCATTACCACGCATTATGCAAACATCAAGATGAAAGCCAACGAACTCAAGAATGCAGTCAACGGCTGTATGTTGTTCAATACCGAAACATTGGAACCTTTATATAAATTTTCCATGGGACAACCAGGAAGTTCGTTTACGTTTGAAGTAGCACAAATGAATGGTATTTCGATGGACATCATTGAAGATGCGAAGACGCGTATTGACGATAAAAAAGTGAAGATGGATAAATTGCTTCATGAATTACAACGAGAGAAATCATATCTCGAAAGGTTAAACAAGGATCACATTGAAGCACAAGAAATTGCGGAGAGAAAACGATTGGAATATACTTCTTTAAAAGACAAATTAGAACAAAAAATAGAACTCCAAAAAATAGCCATTGATCGTGACCGTAAATTAATTCAAGCAGGGCAAAAATTACGGCAATATGTCGATCGCTATTTACTTCGCACCAAGAAAAAAGATGCCAATAAAGCACTATTAGAGGAAATACATAAGTATATTAGCATAGAAAAGACAAAAATTGAAGACGCAAAAATTGTAGAACGTATTAAAAAAGAAGCGTCAGGAAAGTTAAAACCAAAAAAAGTAAAAAACAAACCGACTGCCAATCCTCTTAATCACGATAAAATCAAAGAAGGTTCAAAGGTAAAAATGGTTGATAGCAAGCAAAATGGTGTTGTAGAAGCTATTAATGGAAAAAACGTGACGGTTGTTTTTGGTGCTTTACGGGTAAAAGTTGAATTAAATAAATTAATGTGGATACAATAATAGATGAAAAAGCTATTGAATTAATCATTCAAAATGCTCTAAATGAAGATATTGGAGACGGAGATCATTCATCCTTAGCTTCAGTTCCCGAAAACGCTATAGGAAAAGCAAAGTTATTGGTGAAAGACGATGGTATTATTGCTGGAATTGAATTAGCGAAGAAAATTGTGACTTATTATGATGCTTCGATGGTTTTCAATGCCTTTTTAAAAGATGGTGACACCGTCAAAAAAGGAGATATTGCTTTCACGATTGAAGGAAAGTCGCGATCCATTTTAGCAACAGAACGTTTACTTCTAAACTTCATGCAACGAATGAGTGGTATTGCGACGGAAACACATCGTTACGTTGAATTAGTTGCAGGAACAAGTGCGAAGCTCTTAGACACCCGTAAAACAACACCAGGCATCCGATTAATGGAAAAATGGGCAGTAAGAATTGGTGGCGGTTATAATCATCGCTTTGCTTTGTATGATATGATTATGTTGAAAGATAATCACGTCGATTATGCTGGTGGAATTAAAGAAGCGATTGAAAGTACCAATGATTATTTGAAACGAACAGGAAAGCAATTAAAAATAGAAATTGAAGTTCGAAACGAAAAAGAATTAGATGAAGTGTTAGCCGTTGGACAAGTGGATCGTATAATGCTCGATAATTTCAGTATAGAAGATATTAAACGTGTACTTCCAAAAATCCCAAAAACATTTGAAACAGAAGCCTCTGGAGGAATTACAACTGAAACTATTCGTGCGTATGCTTCCACGGGGGTTGATTACATTTCTGTAGGTGCATTAACACATAGCTTCAAAAGTTTAGACCTAAGTTTGAAAGCAGATTATACCTTTTGAAATTTTTATTCATAAAAAGACAAAAAATATTTGCTCCTTTCAAAAATCTGATTAATTTTGCAACGCTTTACAATGGTAGAGTTTAAAGATTGAAATGAAAAGCGAGAATAGCTCAGTTGGTAGAGCACGACCTTGCCAAGGTCGGGGTCGCGGGTTCGAATCCCGTTTCTCGCTCGAAATGTAAAAGTCGCATTTCAGGAATGCTTGGATGGTGGAATTGGTAGACACGCCGGACTTAAAATCCTGTGGGCGTTAGCCCGTGCGGGTTCAAGTCCCGCTCCGAGTACCATGTGGGAGACAGTTGAAAAATTGTCTCCCTTTTTTGTGTCCATATTTCTGAATCCGTTGGTATATTTGGAAAGTAGAGCAATGGCAGGATTGAATTCAAGAGTTCGATACTTTTCTCCGTCAAAAACAAGATTTTCTGAAAGTATCGAACCAAGGAACATTTTTTTAGTTTTTATATCTGCTTTTTCAAAAATGGTGTCCAAATTTGATATAACCGATACTCCAAAATTTAAGTATTTCTCCAGAGATTCATCATTTAAAGGAATTAAAGCCAATTGTTCATCTAAGTCCTTTAGTTCTGATTCGTACTTATCGTACATTCGGTCATAAACTGCTTGTCCCCCTTTTATTTTTTCATCAATCCATTTCTCTGTCAAATCATCTATTTTATTTTCAACTTCTTCCTGACTTCATCACTTTTTTTTCATGATTTACATAAATCACTGATTATCATTTG
>CAZDAR010000009.1:0-56854 GCA_964503665.1 uncultured Flavobacteriales bacterium | reverse complement strand
AATTAAAACAAAAAAGTCACCGACAGATGACTTTTTTAGTGGGAAATGAGGGATTCGAACCCCCGACCCTCTGCTTGTAAGGCAGATGCTCTAAACCAACTGAGCTAATTTCCCTTATTTTTTCTTTGAAACGCTTTTCAAATGAGATGCAAAGATACACAGGATTTAATAATACACAAGTGTTTCCCTTATTTTTTTTGAAAAAAATCACTAATCAAATAAAAACTACCTGTTATCAACGTTAAATCGTCTTCTACTCTAGTTTCTTCAATAGCGGTATATGCCTCTGATACAGTCTTGTAAAACAGAATATTTGGATGAATAGCGCTAATTTCTTCTTCTACGTTTTCAATTTTCAAACTTCTAGAGCTTGTAAATTCCGCAAAATAAATCATTGCATCTTGCGGAAACAAGGAAATAATTTTAGCGTAATCTTTGTCCGAAGAGGAGCCATAAAGTACCAAGAGTCGCTTGAAATCTAATTGGTCAACGGATTGTATTAGATCGATAATACCGTCTTCATTGTGTGCCACATCAATAATTTCTAAGGGCTTTTTAGAAGTGATTTGAAAACGACCCATATAACTCGTATTTCGATGAACGTTTGTAAATCCTCTTTCTACACTTTCGTTTGAAATCTTCACACCTAATTGGTTCAATACTTCTATCGCCTTTAGAATGATTTTTTCATTCTTCTGCTTATAGTTTTTAATGGTGAAATGAGATTTATAAACAAGATTATCAGTTATAAAAAATAGTGAAGCATCTTTTTCTAAAGCTACTTTTTCAAAAACAGGAAGTGTTTGATTGTTAAATTCACCTATGATTACTGGAATCTTTAGTTTAATAATACCCGCTTTTTCGTAGGCTATCTTTTCAAAAGTATCACCCAATAAGTTCACATGATCAAGACCGATATTTGTAATGATACTCAATATTGGAGTAACCACATTCGTCGCGTCTAATCTTCCTCCTAGACCTGTTTCAAGTACAACAAATTCACATTTCTCTTGAACAAAAAAGCGCAAAGCCATCGCAAGAGTTACTTCAAAGAAGGAAGGAGAAAAAGGAAGTGCTCTAACGGTATTAAAGAATTCAACAACACTTCTCTGATCAATTTTATCACCATTAACGATTATTCGTTCCCGGAAATCAACTAAATGGGGTGATGTAAAAACACCTGTGTTATAGCCGTTTTCCATCAAAATAGAACCGATATAATTAGTACACGTTCCTTTGCCGTTCGTTCCTGCGACATGAATAAATTGAATGGCTGAAATATCTATTTGAAGTGCTTCTAATAATTTTTTTATATTTCCTAAATCAGGCTTATATGCTTGAACTCCTTGATTTTGATAGGACGGAAATTGATTAAAAAGCCAAGAAATTGCTCGCTGGTATTCTTCGTCAATGCTAGACATAATTTATGTCGCTTTAATGTTGACGCTATAATTGATACGCTCAATATTTGTATTAGGTCGCTTATTGTATTTGATTTGTTGCTTCACTAACGCCGTAATCTGTTGAATTAATTTTTGGTCGTTGGTAGTTGAACTCGCTAAAACTTCGATACCTACTACATTCCCTTCGGAATTAACGGAAAGCTTCATATCGATGCGACAATCATGATTCGACTTAATACCTACTGTATTTAAGTTGTTCATTCTTTTACGATCTCCTAGTCCACTACCATCACCTTCTCCTAAACCATTCCCTGTACCATTTCCGTTGCCAGGCCCTTTGTCATTTCCTAACACACCACTTCCTGTTCCATGAGTTGCTCCACCACCAGTTCCATCCGTTGAAAATGGATCTTTAGGCTTTGAAATAGTCGTAGCTGTATTTTGTGATGGATCATCGGTATTTGTACGCTTTGATTGTCCGTTATTAATTGATGTTGTACTATTATTATCCGTAACAAACTGCTCGTTCTGTGGATTTGGTTTGTTCGTTAAAGGATCATTGGATGGCGTTCCTGCAGAACCTCTACTACCTCCACTTTTGGTTGGCTCCGAATAGGCTTCAAATGGCAATAAGACCATTTCAGCATCTTTGTACAATAACTGCTCTGGGATCGGAGGAGTTGGTACTTTATAACCATTGAATTGTAAAAACAGAAAAAAAGCAATGGCCATCGTCAAAGCACTAAAGAAAGCAATTCTTTTGTCCTTCTGGTATTCCAGCTTTGTTCTATCTATTTTAAAATCCATGTTTACTTACTTTAAAATCAACCTTGTTTGGTTGAAATTAATATTTTTAATTGATTTTTCAAACCCATTTGTAGAAGATCTACTAAATCTTGTACTTTTAAATCGTTCGCTGGGCGCAAAACAACTATATTGTCCTTACGAAGTTTTGTTTCTTCTAAAAGTCTCGTTTCTAAATTCTCAAGAGGAACTTGTTCTTGATCCAAATAGTAAAGTTTATCACTCGTTACTGTGAGTGTCAAATGCTGTCCTGCTGTTTGATCCGTCTGATTGGCACTAGGTAATGGCACTTTAATCACATTTGGATTGGCTAAGGTAGAGATAATCAAGAAAAACAAAAGCAAGAAAAACATGATATCACTCATGGAAGATGTTTCCATCCCAGCTTGAAATCTATTTTTTTTACGTATACTCATTTTATAGGGCGACGAATAATATTAATGAAATCCAAATTAATGATTTGTACTTTCAGCGCAAATCGATCTATTACTGTATTCAAAATGTGGTAAGCTGAATATGCTATCAATCCAACAAGTAATCCTGCTCCTGAACTAATCATCTTCTCATACAAACCTCCTGAGATATTTCCAATACTCACATTCTCTGAAATAGAGATGTTGTAGAATATTTTAATTACTCCAGAAATAGTACCTACGAAACCAAATGTCGGTGCAACACCTGCAATAATTCCCAAAGCTTCGTTTCCTTTTTCCATTTTACCAATTTCAATATTGGTTACTTTGTCCATGTTGCGTTCAATCTCAGAAAGTGGTCGATCTATCGACTGAATCCCTTCCGCAATGACTGCACCATAAGAAGAAGGTTCGCGTTGTGCTTGGCTTAAAGCGTCTGTTATATTTCCTTTCTCTAAATTTGATTTGATGTCGCCAATTAAATTGGGATTGTACTTAGTCATGCGTTTGATATAACGCAAACGCTCGATAATGACGTAAATAGAGTAAAAAAGTAAAATGATAATCGGAATAATAAATATTCCTCCTTTCATTATAAAACCTAAAAATGTTATTTCTTCTCCTGCCACTGGTGTTGTTTCAGCAGCAGTCGAAACAACATTTTCAACAGCTTGAGCGGCTCCTGACTCTGTTATCTGTGATAAAACAGTCAAAGGCAGTGCGCAAAGAAGTCCGGATAATAGTGCGATTTTTTTAAACATAAATAATCTTTATATAATACTGTATCAAACATCAAATTTAATCCTCAGCATGTGACTCTCGGGGCAACTAAGAACTAAATATTCACACTAGTATGTTTATAAGCTTATAATCCGATTTTTAAATTTGGTTACGTAAAGCAATGAATTGCTTTAATCTATCAGGGTAAATGTAAAGTTCCACTCACTGAATCGTTGGAAGCTCCAGTAACTGATTTAAAAATATTGGTGTCCTTTTCCAAATAAAGCGCCCCTAAAAAACCGAAGATAATGGCTTCTTTTAAATTAATGATGTCGTCTTCTGGAATGATTAATTCTTTCGTTAAATATTGCTGTAAACGCTCCACTAAATAGTCATTTTTTGCACCTCCACCAGTTAATAAAACACGTTTCACATCCAATTGATTGATGGTATCCGAGATTTGCATGGCGATATGTTCGACAATCGTTCGAATATTGTTTTCGATTTCTTTATCGGCTTTGATTAATGGATAAAACTTCATCTCCAACCACTCTACTCCTAATGATTTAGGGTAGGGTTCTTTGTAATAAGGCAAATCATTCAACAAGCCTAAAAGAAAGAAATTGATTTCTCCTATTCGTGCTAACTTACCATCACAATCATATTTCAACCCTTTGTTTAGTGCTAATTTATTCAACGGTAAATTTCCTGGACAAATATCAAAAGCAACTATTTTGCCTTTATCATTAAAGGAAATATTGGAAAAACCACCAATATTTAAAAAAGCATCCGCTCTATCATGGAACAATAAGAAATCACCAACAGGTACTAAAGGCGCACCTTGACCGCCTAAATAAACGTCTTTTAATCTGAAATCATTAATGACCTGTAATTGTGTCTCTACAGCAATCATTGTCCCACAACCAATTTGTGTGGTAAAACCATTTTCAGGCTGATGAAAAACCGTATGTCCATGAGAAGCAATAGCATCTACTTTGGATTTATCGATTTTAAATTCGGCTATAAAATGATTGATAAATTGACCGTAAATCTTTCCTAATTCCGTATTTAATTGTGCTAAAGCAATTGCAGTTAACGAAAAAGGGTCTTGTAGTTGGTTTACAATTGCTTCTGGATAATCATATGTTTTTCCATAAAACAACTCAAAACCCCAATTATTGTCCTTCGACTTTGTGTATGCGCAATAGCTAATATCCACACCATCCAGCGAAGTACCAGACATAATTCCTATAATGTTGTAATTTCTCATAAGTTTGAGATTGACAAATCAAATATAAATTATAATTTTACAATTCTGAAACATTCGGATAAATTAATATAAATATAGACCATTAAAATGAATTTTGATTTAACAGAAGAACAGTTAGCTGTAAAAGCAGCTGCAAGAGACTTTGCTCAAAATGTTTTGAAGCCAGGCGTAATTGACAGAGATAGAGAACAACGTTTTCCTACTGAAGAAATAAAACAGTTAGGTGAACTTGGTTTTATGGGAATCATGGTAGATCCTAAATATGGAGGAAGTGGAATGGACACCCTTTCTTATGTTCTAGCAATGGAAGAGATTTCAAAAGTAGATGCTTCTGTATCTGTTTGCATGTCCGTAAACAACTCACTTGTTTGTTGGGGTCTGGAGCATTTTGGGAACGAAGAACAAAAACAAAAATACCTTATTCCATTAGCGAAGGGAGAAAAAATTGGAGCTTTCTGTTTATCTGAACCAGAGGCAGGGTCTGACGCTACTCACCAACGCACAACAGCTGAAGACAAAGGAGATTACTATTTATTGAACGGAACAAAAAACTGGATTACTAATGGTAGTTCTGCTTCTACTTATTTAGTAATTGCACACACACATCCTGAATTAGGTCATAAAGGTATTAATGCTTTTATCGTTGAAAGAGGAATGGAAGGATTTGTTGTTGGAGCAAAAGAAGATAAATTAGGTATTCGTGGTTCTGACACGCATACGCTATTATTTAATGATGTAAAAGTTCCGAAAGCAAACCGAATTGGAGACGATGGTTTTGGATTTAAATTTGCGATGCAAACATTAAGTGGTGGTCGTATTGGAATTGCTGCTCAAGCATTAGGAATCGCTGCTGGTGCATTTGAATTGGCAACTGCTTATTCTAAAGAACGTGTGACATTTGGAAAACCAATTTGCGAACACCAAGCAATTGCGTTCAAATTAGCAGATATGGCGACTGAAATTCAAGCAGCTCGTTTACTTGTTTACAATTCAGCTACGGACAAAGACAATCATAGAAACTTTGATACTTCAAGTGCTATGGCTAAGTTATTTGCGTCTAAAGTAGCAATGGACACAACGATTGAAGCGGTACAAATTCACGGTGGATACGGTTACGTAAAAGAATACCACGTGGAGCGTTTGATGCGTGATGCGAAAATTACTCAAATCTACGAAGGAACGTCAGAGGTACAAAAAATTGTTATTTCGAGAGCCGTCATAAAAGGTTAATCTACACATATTTATACTGGAAGAGGTTGTTCATTTGAGCAACCTCTTTTTTTGGTGTATAATTCATTTTACACTACTTGTTTAATGAAACACTTTCGTATATTTGTATTTGATGGAGATTAAAGAAATATATTCTTTTATTGAAGAAGAAATGGCGCATTTTGACAAGGTTTTCATAACCAATATGAATTCGAATGTCAAAATGTTGGATAAAGTGACACATTATATTGTGAAACGAAAAGGAAAACAAATGCGTCCGATGTTTCTCTTCTTAACGGCTAAAATGTTAGGTAAAATCAACGACAAAACCTATCAGGCAGCGTCTATGATTGAACTTTTGCATACTGCTTCATTGGTGCACGATGATGTAGTCGATGATGCGAATGAACGTCGTGGTTTTTATTCGGTGAATGCTTTATGGAAAAATAAAATTGCTGTTTTAGTCGGTGATTTTTTCTTATCAAAAGTCTTGTTATTATCCATCGAAAACAATCAAACACGCTTTCTTGGAATTACTGCTAGAGCGGTAAAAGAGATGAGCGAAGGCGAATTGTTGCAGATTGAGAAAGCTCGTCGAATAGATATTTCCGAAGAATTATATTTTGAGGTGATTCGTAAAAAAACAGCATCATTAATTGAATCTGTATGCGAAATCGCTGCCGTTTCCGTTGATAGAGAAGATCAAGCGCAAAATATGCGTCGATTTGGAGAATTAGTAGGATTGGCATTTCAGATTAAAGACGACATCTTCGATTACGGTTTACCTGATGATATTGGAAAACCAACAGGATTGGATATTCGCGAAAGAAAGGTGACGCTTCCATTGATATATGTGCTACAAAATACTTCTAAAGAGATTCGTAAAGAGTTGATTAACATCATTAAACACGACAACGAAGACAAAGAAAAAGTAATGAGAGCTGTTAGTTTGGTGATCCAAGAAGGAGGCGTAAAATATGCCTATCAACGAATGAACGAATTGAAAGAGGAAGCACTGAAATGCATTGAAGACATTCCACATTCCGACGCTAAAGAGGCATTAATTGGATTAGTAAATTATACCATAGAACGAACACGATGAAAAACTTAATGATTTTAGTACTTTTTACACTTACACTCTTCGCTTGCAAGAATGAAAATACAAAAGTAGAGCAACAAGCAGATCAAACAGAAGAGAATAGATTATTGCCTAAAAATAGACAAGACTTGATTACCATTAAGAATAGTCAATACATTGAATATTATCCAGGAAAAAAGCAGATCAAATTCCAAGGCAATGTGGATGAAAATCAACAACGTGATGGGAAATGGGTTTTTTATGGTGAAGATGGTATAGAACGATCAGTAACATTTTATAAAAATGGAAAAAGAGACGGTCATACGATAGTGAAATATCCGAATGGAAGACTTCACTATACAGGAGAATACGCGCTAGATGAGAAAGTCGGTGAATGGATCATTTACGACGAGAAAGGTCAGAAAACAATCAAAAACTACTAACCTTTTGTGGCTAAAATTCCTCCACATATCATTGATGAAATACTTACAAATGCCCGTATTGAGGAGATAATCGGTCAATTTGTAAATTTAAAAAGAGCTGGATCTAACTTGAAGGGACTGAGTCCTTTTACGGATGAAAAAACACCCTCATTTGTTGTTTCTCCTGCAAAACAAATTTTCAAGTGCTTCTCTACTGGAAAAGGTGGTAATGTCGTTTCTTTCCTCATGGAAAAGGAGCAATACTCCTATCCTGAAGCACTAAAATGGTTGGCAGAGAAGTACAACATTGAAATTCCAGCAGACAAACCACTTACCGCAGAAGAATTAGCGGAGATTTCTGAAAGAGAAAGTCTCTACATCATCAATGAATTTGCTAAAAATCATTTCAAGCATAATCTGCATGAAACCGAAGAAGGACAATCTGTTGCCTTATCGTACTTCTTAGAACGCGGTTTTCGAAAAGATATCATTGAAAAATTTGATTTAGGATACTGTTTGAATACAGGTGATGATTTGACCAAAAACGCACTTGCTAAAGGCTATCGTCTCTCCTATATGGAAACGGTCGGAATAACGAAAACAAAAGAAGATCGCTCATTTGATTTCTTTCGTGGACGTGTTATGTTTCCTATACACTCGGTAACTGGTCGAGTGTTGGGCTTTGGTGGTCGAACACTATTTACCGATAAAAAAATAGCCAAATACTTCAACTCGCCAGAAAGTATCATTTACAATAAAAGCGCCATTCTCTATGGATTATACTTTGCCAAAGGCGATATTGTAAAATATGATAATTGCTATTTAGTTGAAGGATATTCGGACGTTATCAGTATGCATCAAGCGGGAATTCAGAACGTGGTTGCCTCTTCAGGAACGTCACTTACAACCAGTCAAATTAAATTAATTCAACGATATACAAGTAACATTACTATTCTTTATGATGGTGATGCAGCAGGAATTAAAGCTTCTTTTCGTGGTATTGACTTAATTTTAGAAGAAGGCTTATCCGTTCAAGTTGTACTTTTTCCAGATGGTGATGACCCCGATTCTTTTTCAAAAAGAGTTTCCTCAGAAGAATTAGAAGCGTATATTCAAAAAGCGAAAAAAGACTTTATTTCTTTCAAAGCAGACATGTTGCTGGAAGAAAATGAAAATGATCCTATTAAGCGCGTACACTTAATTCACGATATGGTACATTCCATCTCGTTGATTCCAGACGCTGTAACACGCACCATTTATACCAACGAGATTGCAGAACGATTTGATGTTGAAAAGCACATTATCAATCAGGAAGTTGCCAAACTACGATTAAAAAGCGTAGCCAAAGGACAAAGGGCTGATACTGCAGAAGTTTCTGCATTAACAGATTATGTTAACAATCAGCAACATCAAAAATCAACACAAAAACAGCCGATTGAAATAGTTAATATTGCTAAGTTAACAGGTGACTTTGCGGAGCGAAATTTAATTCGGGTAATGGTTGAATTTGGTGTGAATGCCATCGAGGTAACTACCGATGACGGCGTTAAAGAAGTTTCTGTTGCTGAATTAATTCACCAAGAAGTGCTGAAAGATCAGTTAGACTTTTCCGACCCTGTTTATACAGAAGTCTTCCAAATGATTGCAGAAGGATTAGCGAACAAAACACTGTATAAATCTTCCTATTTTCTAAAAGTCCAAAATCCAGCTATCGTGAGCTTAATCACTGATTTTGAAACAAGTAAACATGACTTGTCTCATAATTGGCTAACGAAATACAATATCGATATCAATACGGAATTAGATAAATTAAAGAGTTCTGTTTTTCAATCTATTTATGCATTTAAAATAGCAAAGATCACACAGAAGATTGATAGCATTCAGCAAAAAATGAATTCTAAAAATATTACTGATGAAGAAATGACTGACTTGTTATGCGATCAAGTGATGTACGAAAAAATTAAAGCTAAATTCTCTGAAAAGATGGGAAGAGTGATTAACAACGGCTAATTATCTTCCCTCAATTAGATTAGGCTTCTATCGCTTTTGAAACCAATCCTTTTTCCTGTAGCACTTTCACGATAATTTCAAACACGGCTTTTTCATTTGCTGCAAACTTTTCATTGTCATGAAGAACGATAATTGCGCCTGGTTGAATATATTTTTTTGCCTTTTCTTCTATCTTTTGATGAGAAATCGTTTCATTAAAGTCGTATGTCATAAACGACCACATGATGATTTTATAGTCTTTCGAAAGTGCTTTGATTAACATTTTGGAAATTCTTCCATAAGGTGGTCTGAAAAGAGAGGATTGAATGTATTTAGCCGCTTCTGTAACATTATGAATATAATCAGAAGGAGAAACTTTCCATGCGTTCAGATGTGTCTGTGTGTGATTCCCGACAGCATGTCCTTCTGACTGTATTTGCTGAAAAAGTAGAGGATTTCGTTTTACATTTTCACCTACACAAAAAAAAGTTGCCTGCCATCCTAAATCTTGCAGACGACATAAAATATACTTTGTAATTTCTTCATTTGGTCCGTCATCAAATGTTAAGTAAACTTCATTCTTAACGGGTATAAAACTCCAAACCAGTTTATCATAAAACTTTCTAAACAGGTTTGGAGTGTGAAAAAATGGCATTTATTATTCTTGTTCTTGAATTAACTTTTGGATTTGTTCCTGCGTTAACTCTTGATTATTGCTTGCGCCATCTCCTTGCTGAACGCCATCCACTTGGTATCCATACGTACTCATTAATGCAGGAAGTAACTCTTTCATCTCTTTGTAACCAGTCATGTAAGAATACGCGTACGTATCACTAGCATTGTCCGCCAAGTCTTTAAATTCAACTAGTTTTCTTGGGTAGTCAGACTGAGACAACTGAGATATATAACGATTGATTTCCTTCGCTATTTTTCCATCTGGATTTCCATCTTCAGGATCATTCGCAATCATATCAATCGTAAACAAAGCATTTAAAGCAGCAACCAAATCACGCTTATTGTAATACATGAGCGTTGCTTTTGACTTCATGAAGTAATTAACATTTCTCTTTACCAACTGAAACACTTCACCAGCAACTTTATCTGCTTTCGCTTTATCACCAGTTCGGTACAACATTGTTACTAAATTGTGTAATGTTCCATCTAGATAGTTGTTAATTGATACTGCACCCATTTGAATTGGACGAACTTCTTGTGGTTGCTCTCCATAATCCAATACCATATTAACAGGCATAACCTCAATACAACGATTCAGTAATGCCAGCGCTTTCGCTTTGTTTTCGGTAATTGATTTTTTCATTTTCACGATTTCATTTTGCAAAGAATCTTTTTGCTTTGCAACAATCGCTGGATTATTATTAATGAAATATTCAAAACTCTGAATCTGTTGCTTATTGTTATCAGTAGTACTTAAGTAGAACTCTGCTAAACGAATAAAATTATTTCTGTATTGAACGGTATGTCTACGTGCATAATAATCTGTTAAAGCACCTTCATTCATTTTACCATAGCTGTATGTTTTCATCAAGTTTTCATACATTCTATCTTCGTCAATTCCAGAAGTATAAAGTCCTTTAACAGGCAGTAATTCAAAAGCGACACCAGTTTGCTTAACAAAACCTTCTTTAAATAATCCAATAGAAACATCAGAACCATAGTTAGAAGAGAAGAAAATTGGACGTTTCCAGTCGTTGTTTGCCAAGATATCCATCATCATCACCTGTTCTTTGGTAATGTATTGTTTATCCAATTTAAAGGTCACATAATCAACGATATTTGCTCTATCTTTTTCACTCACCATACCTGATTTGATGACATTCTCTTTATTCACTTTAATAGAAAAAGAAGTAGCAGGAATAACTCTTAACAATCCGTAAGAAGAAGTATTCACCATATTTCTATCATCACGTGTAAACGCCATAGCTTCTTCTAAAGGAACCGTATTTGGATTTTTTTCAAAATCACGCATAGCATCTTGAAGTGCAATTACATTGGCGTTTCCTTGGTCTGAATCAACAAGAGAACCATCACGAATACAATCTACCAATAATTTAAATGAAGAGAATAACTTATACGTATTCTCAGCCGTTGATTGATTCGATGCTTCGCTATTCAGAATGGATTGAATAGTAGCCGTTTTAGTATTTGGATTTTTCAACGTAAATGACGCAAACTTCGCTCTATACGAATTCAATAACGCTTGGTAATCAGCTGTCATCTTATCTTTATTGTGACTAAATTTCAAGTCATAATAGTTTTTGAAAATCTTTTCAGAGACATCCATAAATGTCAACTCAAACAAGTTATACAAGAAAACTTGATCCGTTGAACCATCAAAACTTAATATTTGGTCTGATGTAAACTTAATCGGAAGTGGATCAGAGTTGTACACTCTATAAGTCATCTGCTCTGAATACCAATCTGTACCTAATAGTGATAAGTTACAAACACGAACATCCGTACGTTTACCTTCCACTTCTTGATAGTACCAAAGTGGGAATGTATCATTATCTCCATTCGTGAAGATAATTGCATTCGGTAGACAAGACTCCAAATAGTTGTGTGCCAAATCTAAAGCCGTTGATTTGTTACTTCTATCATGGTCATCCCAATTCTGGAAGCCCATCAATACAGGTACAAAAAGTGCTATTAGTGTAATAAAACCAGCGGCAGAAGTTTCCTTCAACTTAATTTTCCTAAATACCAACATTAAACCTATCAACGCCGCTCCTACTCCACATATGAATAACCATATCATTAATGAAGAGAAGCCATTTTCTGAACCTAATCCAGCAAATCCGAAAAGGATAATACCTGAAATAACAATTACTCCTGACTTCTTTATCTCTTGCTGTCCAAAATTTCGAATGATATCGAAAAGGGCATACACCGCAATTCCTATCCACATCGCAAAAGCATAAAACGAAGCAGCATATGCATAATCTCGCTCCCGAGGTTCGAATGGTTTTTGATTCAGATAAATAACAATCGCAACTCCCGTTAACAGGAAGGTTAAAAGCACCACAAAAGCATCTTTCGGTGCACGATAAAAATGAAATATAATTCCAATTAGTCCTAAAATTAAAGGTAGGAAGAATAGTTTATTATGAGCTGGATTATCCTTTGTAAAACTCGGTGCGTCATCACCTTGGGCTCCTAAACGCATTTGGTCGATATACTTAACGCCCGAAATCCAGTTTCCACGCATTTCATCTCCATGACCCTGAATGTCATTCTGACGACCAGAGAAATTCCACATAAAATAACGCCAATACATCCAATCTAGCTGGTAGTTAAAGAAGTACCGCATATTCTCCGAAAATCTCGGTAATCGTGCGCCGTCGCTACCTAAAACATCACTCTCTGTAACATCTGAAGGATTATAACCCGACCATTTCTTATAACCGTCAACTTTTCCGTCATTATTAGTCCACCACATACGTGGGAAAAATGTAGTTTGAGCATACGTCACCTCCGAATTTTTGATAAAACTCTTGTTATGAACGTAATATTTCTCCACGATTTCATAACCAGATTTGGTGCTATCTACAAATTTCTCTGCATCCTTTTTCACTTTAAAAGCCTTAATATCAGTATCACCACTCATAGCTACAAAACGACGCACGTGCTTTGGATTTCCATCTTCGTATTTACTCGGATCATTTCTTTCTGAATTCCAATAAGGACCAGACAAAATTGGCCATGTTCCATATTGTTCACGCATTAAATAAGCTTGTAAAGTTACTAAGTTCTCTGGGTCGTTTTCGTCTAGTGGTGTATCCGCATTTGAACGAATAACAATCGTTGCGAACGCACCATATCCCATCAACAGAACTAAAAGACCTAAAACAGAAACATATAATATTTTCTTGTTATTCTTGAGTGCATAACGGATGGCGAAATAGAAACCAGCGACGCATAATATAATAAAGAAAATAGCTCCTGAGAAAAATGGCATTCCCATGCTATTTACAAAGAAAATCTCCATTCCTGAAGCCATCGAAATAGTTCCTGGAATGATATAACTTTGAATTATTCCTAAAATAACAATTGAAAGTACGCCTACTAAAAGAAACTTAGCTACATTTATTTTCTCTGCTTGATTGAAATAAATAACAAACGTTATCGCAGGAACAACCAATAATCCTAATAAATGGACACCAATTGCCAAACCAAATAAGAACATGATAAAAATGAGCCACTTTAATGTATTTTGATTCGGGTCAATTTCTTGGAACTTAATTGCATCCATTTCTTCGTCCCATTTCAAAATGGCCCAGAAAATTACAGCCGTAAATAAAGAAGACATCGCGTAAACCTCCCCCTCAACAGCGGAGAACCAGAATGAATCGGTAAAAGTATAAACTAATGCTCCAACAGCTCCACTACCAATTACAGCGATCATTTCGCCTGTAGTTAAAGTACGTTTGTTGTATTGTTTAAACGCCATTTTCTTAACCAACATGGTAATGGACCAAAACATAAAGAGTATCGTTCCTGAGGAGCTTAACGCAGACATTCTATTGATGTATAGCGCCACCTGATCGGGAGAAGCAAAGAAAGAAAACAATCGCCCGAGCAACATGAAGAAAGGTGCACCTGGCGGGTGACCGACTTCTAACTTATAGGCTGCAGTAATATACTCACCACAGTCCCACAAACTAACAGTACTTTCAACGGTAGAGAAATAAACGACTGTGGCAATTAAAAATATAAACCAACCAACATACGTATTTAGCTTTTTGTACTTTTCCATTTTTAGGTTTTAATGTCCTTTGTGATACTAATAACTTGCGAATATAAAATTATTCTCCGAAAATTCAGGTATATATCTAACCAAACTTTCAAAACTAGGTGAAGAATAAATTTCGTGACTGTAAAACGTGAAAAATTTCAAATTATTCTTTCGGAAAATGATTCACGTAAAACTCCTCTCAAACACAAAACCTCCTTTTAAATTACCAATTTCATAATTTTAAAGATGAAAGGAGTAAATTTTTGACAAATCATTTGGACAAATTCATTATTTGACTATCTTTGCCCCTCAAATTGTCTCATGGTGTAACTGGCAACACGTCTGATTTTGGTTCAGAAGAGTCTAGGTTCGAGCCCTAGTGAGACAACAAAATAACATACTGACATTCAATGTCTCATGGTGTAACTGGCAACACGTCTGATTTTGGTTCAGAAGAGTCTAGGTTCGAGCCCTAGTGAGACAACAAAGCCACCTCTTAGGTGGCTTTTTCTATTTCTTGAAGTGTGACTACAAAAATTAATGACAAGATTTCAAACTCATTCAATCACGATTCGTTCCATTCGAAAACTTCCTGCTGATTCCATCTTTAAAAGATATACACCGCTTGAAATATGATTAAAGGTCACTTTTTGAGAAATGACATCATACGTAATCGGCATCAACTTTCCGAATAAATCATAACATTCAACGTGGTCAATCTTTGATTCTGATTGAATAAAAATCTTATCATGAGCTGGATTCGGATAAATCGAAATATTAGTAAGCGTCGTATTATGAGTGTTTAATGTCATATAATAATCACAATCACCGGTGGTTCTTTTAATGAAAAAACCATCGTTATCTTGGTAGCAGATTAAGTTAAAGGTTGCACCCCAATAAAATCCTTGTGCGTTACATTCACCAGTTGGAAACAAAGAACCATAGATACATCCGAAACGAGATGAATATGACCCCGTTTGAATACTATCACTAATAGCTGCCGATTTAAAAGAAATAGAGTAGCTATCAATCGACTGACCTTGAAAAGTATATATGAACGATTTAGATTTATATAATAAGTCATGATCACAATGCTCATTCATACTATTTTCATTCGATACCCATGTTGCTTGATCTGCGAAAATGAAAGCAACATCTTCAAATAACGTATCTTTATCTATCAACCGGAAAACAGTATCACCTGTCATTCTAAAATAATGAAATTCACTTCCATACGGTAACAAAGTATCTGTATCCGGACTGGTCGGTAAATACCAATACGAAGTATGATGAACCTGTTGCCAATCTTCCCCAAGAATAACAGTGTCCTTATCGTAGGTCAAATGATGAAAAAGACTTTGTGCTTCACCCGTAGAGGAATAATGCCATTCAGCACCGTCATGTAACCACTTTTGACCGAAGCTAAGTGTGAAAGTCAAAATCGAAACTAAAAGTAATAACGGTTTCATAAAAATGAATTTTGTTCCACTAATATACCAAGAAAAATGTAAACCACAAAAAATGCTTTACATCCTGAGACATAAAGCATTCTTTAGTTAATCAAACTATGGAAAAAATAGCGGTATTTATAACTCATTCACCTTTCTTTCCTCCATTTCTTTATTATAGAATAAATCGTATTCCAACAGAAATATTATGACCATTAAAATCATTTCCTTTCGTGAAAATGGTGTTGATATCATACTTCACATATAAAGTATAATGATCATATCCAATGTACATATCTGCACCATAAATTAAATTGTTGGTGTTGAAATTATTAGATGTTTTGTTTTTCGTACGTTCTCCATCTGGCATAGTATATTTCAGTTTTTGAGAAGTTTTTAAATTCACGCCCAAATATCCACCAAGCCCAAATTTAAATTTGGATGGACGATTTCGATTATTGTTCTTTCCAATCTCAAAATGCACTGGAAGGACTAAGTAATTCATTCGCAATTTAGATTTGTTTAGATTTTGTGGAAACGTATCTAAAAATACTTGATTATTCTGATTAACAAAATATTGATTACTGCTAGCACTCAAACTATTGAACTGAAAACTAAGTCCATAATTCAATCGAAGAAAACCACTTTTTACTAATGAAGTTCGAAATTCCATGCCTATTTCTGAAAAGTAACTTCCTCCTATTTTAAAAGGTGAACTATCTAAAAATGGCTGAGAATTGATGATATTATTCAATCCAACACTTAATACCGTTCCATAACGCGTTCGAGGAGTTTTCTTCACAATAGTGATTGTGTCTGAGGTAACGTGATTCTTAACCGTTAAAAATTGTAATTTCGAATAATATTCATTGTCCTGATTACGATTGATTAATTCAATAGCTCCATCGATAACATCCAACTGATTTTGAATGTTCTTCGCGCGCTTTTCCGCTGCTTTCGCTTTTTCGACATCGGCTTCTTCAGGTGTTAGTTCGTTGTTGGATAATCTCTCATCAATTTCCTGAATTTCTGTTTTCAATCGCTCTTTCTCTTGCTTTTTAACAATTTCTTTTTGAGCTTCTAGGTCACTAATTGTAAACGTTTTGTTCCAATTTCTAAAATTGAAATTGACATCCTTCTGAGCAAAAATGCTAGAACTACCGAATATCAATAAAAAACTCATACTGATAAATACTATTTTTTTCATGGCACTAATTTTTAATATATATACTTTATGTTTATTGTTTACTCTTAATTTGTCTATTATAAAGTGTTGTAGCATAATTCCAACCTTCTTGAATCAATTCGGGAAAGCGTTTCGACTTTTTATTATTTTCATAGTTCACTTCCTGTAATAAGTCGTTCGCTACAACATAGTTTAATTCACTTTTAAATGCTACTTCAACTTTTATTTTTCGCTGTGCTTTTTGAAGTAATTCATCCGCCTCATCTTTAGGTTCTGAATTGTTTTTTTTATTCCAACCTTTATTTAAAATAGGTTCTTCAAATGTTTTAGAAGTTGCTACATTTGTCAAGTTGCTCGTGTTTTCCTGCTGATTTTTTAGATCTTTTTCTATCTGCTCTTTGGAGTGATTTATAGAATACTGTTTTTCGCTTATCGTACTATTAATCTTTGCGTTAACAAGCATATTTCTATACGAAGTCTCTGGATTTTCAAAAACATTCTCCGACTCGTCCGTTAGCGTTTCACTTTCAATTAACTTGTTTACTTCTTGCTGTTCTAGTATGTTATTTGATGGATTCTTTTTTACTTTTTTCAATATTTTTGTGGTGTTGTCTTTTGCCGCCAATATTCCACTTAATGAAGAGACGTTGTGCTGATTGATAACCAAACCTGAAATTATAACACCTATCAATACAGCAGCAACAATCCCAATTCTCCAATACATTAAAAAAGGCGTTTTTTCTTCCTCGTCTAAATGTGTCTCTAATTGTTCCCAAGTAGAAGCTCTTGGTTCAATACGTCTCTCTTCGAGCTGGTGCTTTATATTATCTTCCCATTTCATACGCTTCTTGTTCTTTTAATTTCTTTCGTATCATCGCTTTCGCTTTCGATAATTGTGATTTTGATGTTCCCTCTGTAATATCTAAAATAGCTCCTATTTCATGATGTTTATAACCTTCGACCACATACATGATAAATACCGTTTTATATCCAGAAGGCAATTCATCGATTAGTTCTTGCAATGGCTCCACTTCAAGGTTTTCAATACTTTGATCATACGTGACATCTTGTATTTCTTCCATTTCATCGGTAAAATCCAATTGTTTTTTCGCTTTTAAAAATGCCAACGCTTCTCGTACCATGATTCTTCGTATCCATCCTTCAAAACTTCCTTCAAATCGAAAACTTTTTAGATATTTAAAGACATTACAAAATCCTCTTAACATCGCATCTTCAGCAAAGTGCATATCTTTTATATACATCCGACAAACCGATAACATCTTCGAAGCATGCTGGTCGTAAATGATTTGTTGTGCCACTCGATCTCTCTTTATAGCTTTTTTAATCAATTGCTGTTCGTCTGTATATAATGGAATAATCTTCACTTAATAATTTGCCTTATACTAGTAGAGAGAGTGAATTTACAAAAAGGGTTGCCTGAATGGATTAATTTTTTTGATTTTTTGAAATAGAAATGTTAGTAGCTTTCCGTGGTTAATCGTTTTAATAGGAGAAATATAAAATTATCTCATCATTTAAACAACTTGAAATAGAATACTTTCGTCTTTAAAGTACAAATTACTAATTATTACATCATGAAAAAAATTATATTCATTCTCATTGGATTCATAGGATTTACAATGAATCTAGATGCGCAATGTAGCGTATCAGTAAAAGACAGTCTTTTAGCAAATTACGACTATTTTTTAACAGCAATCAATCCTACTGGCGTTGCTCCTTTTACTTACACATGGACCATAAAGGACGGCAATGGTGCTCCTGTTCCATACACGGTAAATACGGCTGGTGATAGTGTTTTAATCGATGCTTTTACCGTACAAAATAATTACGGTTGTCTTATTTATCAATTATGTGTAACCGATGATGCAAGTTGTAATACATGTATTGCCGACACGGCAATTTTGAATGTTCCATTCCCTTGTTATTCTCAATTTACATCGACTATCACAGGTGTTAATCAAGTTTCTATTACCTTAAGCTCTAACATTCCTCCATTCATTATGCTGTCTCAAATGATCACATGGACTGATGGAGATGGACAAAGTCAAAGTGTTCCTTATATGGGCCCAGGAACTACAATAAATTACGTTCCTGCATCGCCTAGTACATCGGATAAATTTTTGTGTTGCGTCATTAATAACACTGTAAATGGTGGTTGCTTGTCGTGTGACTCGATACAGTACACAAATAATAGTTTAAAAGTAAAAACGATCGAGCAAAAGAACATTCAAATCGCTCCTAACCCGGCAACATCAATAGTAACAATAAAAAGTCCGTCTGCTATCAATCGAATCGAATTATTTAACGTATTGGGACAAAAAATAAATTCTGAAAGCGCTATAAATAATACTAGTGCAACACTGCAAATAAGTTCATTGACTCAAGGTGTTTACATTATTCGTATTTACACGGTATCTGGAATGGTTGAGAAAAGAATCGTAAAAGAATAATTCTTTAAAAATAATAGACCATTCACTCTATTAGCAAAACTTTGAACTAGATTCTAGAATAAGAATCTAGTTCAAAAAATGCTCCATTCAGCACCATCTATTTAGCTTTTCATTACCTTTGTAAAACGATGGGAAGTACAGTAAAGAAAAACATTCGCGATTTAGACTTAAATGAATTAAAAACTAGCTTGGAAGAGTTGGGTGAAAAAGCATTTCGAGCGAAACAAATTTACGAATGGTTGTGGGTGAAAGATGCCAGCACATTTGAAGAGATGTCTAATTTGAGCAAAGAATTGCGCACGAAATTAGAAGACTATTACTTTATTGACAAAATCGTACTCACCGACCAACAAATCTCCAATGATAGAACCATCAAATGTGCGTTTACAGTAGAAGAAAATCGTGTTTTTGAGGGTGTATTAATTCCTGCAACATCCCGTATGACAGCTTGTGTATCCTGCCAAGTAGGATGTAGTTTAGCATGTGCTTTTTGTGCTACAGGTAGATTGAAACTATTACGTAATTTAACGGCAGGAGAAATTGTAGATCAAGTCGTTCATTTGAAGAAATTAGCAGAAGAAAAATACCAACAAAATCTGACAAATATTGTTTACATGGGAATGGGTGAACCGATGTTAAATTATAAAAACGTGCTTCGTTCTATCGAAATCATCACTTCTGACAAAGGTCTAGGAATGTCCCCAAAACGGATTACTGTTTCCACTGCTGGAATTGCTAAAATGATTCGTAAACTCGGAGATGACGAAGTGAAATTTAATTTAGCAGTCTCTCTGCATGCTGCCAACGACGAAAAACGTAGCAAAATCATGGAGATTAACGACACCAACAATATTGATGAATTGCGCGAAGCATTGATTTATTTCCACGAAAAAACAGGCTCTCGTGTTACCTACGAATATATCATTTTCAAAGATTTCAACGACAGTATAGAAGACGCCCAAGAGTTGGCTATTTTTGGAAAACATGTACCGTGTAAAATTAACATTATCGAGTATAATCCTATTGACGGAGGTGATTTCACACAAGCTCACCCTGACAAAGTAGATGCTTTTGCTGCATATTTGGAATCTAAAAATATGATTGTCAATATTCGCTATAGTAGAGGAAAAGACATCGATGCTGCTTGCGGTCAGTTGGCAAACAAGAATAACGCTATACTAAAAGAAGAACGAATATTAAAAACTAAATGAGCAACCCCTTTATCTTAGCTGTTTTACCTGCTATCTTGACCGGTTTTTTAAATGGCTATTATTGGAGTAAGCAAGGTTATAATCGTGTTCAATATACCGTGTTTGGAATGTTTATTGCGTATGCTCTTTTCATGAAGTTATTCAAATTTCTTCTAACTTAGATTTTTAAAGTCTTACAACACTACGTAAAATGGGAAATTCTTTCCTATCTCTCTAAAAAATACTAAATTTACTTTTTTACAATATTTTGCTGTACAAATAACAGATAATAACATGAAAGATATGCTGTCGGAATTTCAAAAACCAACAAAAGAAGAATGGTTAAGTTTATTAGAAAAAGAATTGAAGGGTGAGTCGATTGATGCTAAATTAATCAAACACAACGATATTGAACAATTATCTTATCCTTCTTATTTCTATTACTCAGATGCAACTCCAAATTCTTCCTCGTTAAACGATACTTTTCTGGCGGGAAAAAACAATCTAAACAATAACGATTGGGATACTTTTTCGTTTATTCTGGTGGAAAATGAAGTGGAAGAAAACAAAAAAGCACTCGACTTTTTAAACAATGGTGTTTCTGCGCTTTACTTCCAAATAGAAAAAGAAGAAGTAAATTTAGACATTTTACTAAAAGACATAAAGACCGATTTTATTCAGGTTGTTTTTCGTTGTTCAAATGAGATCGGAAAAACAATTCAAGACTGGTTTCATCGCCATCAATTCAAACAACCGACGCTCGCTAAAGAAAACATTTCTTCTTTTTCGCTTCATTCAGCTGGTGGAAATGCCATTGAGGAAGTCGCATATATTTTATCTAATTTCAGTAAAATCCCTTCTACCACCATTGAAATTGGTATTGGTAGTCAGTTTTTAATTGAAATAGCAAAGATTAGAGCTATTCGTATTCTAATTCAAAACAAATTTGGGATTAGACCTTATATATTGGCGAAAACGGGATTTGTCAACAAATCACTAAAAGACCCTTACACCAACTTATTACGTCAAACAACAGAAGCAGCTTCGGCGGCAATTGGTGGTGCTGATGGTATTTTGGTGATGCCATACGACAGTTGGTCAAAAGACGGTGCAACAGCTAATTCGGAAAGAATGGCGAAAAACATTTCATTGATTCTGAAAGAAGAGTCCTTTTTGGATAAAGTTATCGATGCTGCTTCAGGAAGTTACGCAATTGACTACTTGACAGAGCAAATCATGGAGAAAGCAGCGGCTCTAGCAAATACTATTAAATACCAAGGAATACGGCTATCAATTGTAGATAATGTAGAAAATACGGCTAAAAAACGAGTTGAAGCTTATAAAAGTGTTAAAGAAATTCTAATCGGAGTCAATAAATATCCCAACCCTGAAAAGAATGATCAAACTTGGGAATTGCCTAAAATAGACCGTTTTTTCAAGCCACTTGTAATCGAAGTAGCTATTCAAGAGGAAGGAGAGGCAGCTATCGAAACAGCACCGATTGAAGGTGTAGCGATTAGTTTATTTAGTAATACAGATGAGAAAAAACAATTAGATATATTTGAAACGGCTGAAAAGATCACCATCAAGAATTTCTATACGCAAAAAGATAAAGAAAAATTACCACAAATTGGATTCGTTTCTGGAATTACTCCTTATTTAAGTGGTCCTTATGGTTCCATGTATTCTATCAAACCGTGGACAATTCGCCAGTATGCTGGTTTTTCGACAGCCGAAGATTCGAATGCATTTTATCGACGGAATTTAGCTGCTGGACAAAAAGGTTTATCCGTTGCTTTTGACTTAGCAACGCACAGAGGTTACGATTCCGATCACGAAAGAGTGGTTGGTGATGTTGGTAAGGCTGGAGTTGCTATCGACTCTATATTAGACATGAAAATTCTATTTGACCAAATTCCATTGGATCAAATGTCAGTTTCCATGACGATGAACGGAGCGGTTGTTCCCATTTTGGCATTCTACATTGTGGCAGCTGAAGAGCAAGGCGTCAAACAAGAATTACTTTCAGGAACAATACAAAACGATATTTTGAAGGAGTTCATGGTACGAAATACATACATCTATCCCCCTACTCCTTCGATGAAAATCATTTCGGACATCTTCGAATACACGTCGAAAAATATGCCGAAATTCAATTCTATTTCTATTTCTGGCTATCATATGCAAGAAGCTGGCGCAACAAATACGATTGAATTAGCATACACCTTAGCAGATGGTTTAGAATACTTAAAAACAGGTATTAAAGCAGGAATGGACATTGATGCTTTTGCACCACGTTTAAGCTTTTTCTGGGCAATTGGAATGAATCCCTTTATGGAAATTGCTAAAATGAGAGCAGGACGTTTATTGTGGGCAAAAATGGTCAACCAATTTAACCCTAAAAACAAAAAATCACTTGCATTAAGAACTCATTGTCAAACTTCTGGGTGGAGTTTAACCGAACAAGACCCTTTTAACAATGTTGCTAGAACCTGTATCGAAGCATTAGCAGCAGCATTTGGAGGAACACAATCTTTACACACCAATGCTCTGGACGAAGCGATCGCTTTACCAACTGATTTTTCGGCGAGAATAGCTCGAAATACCCAGATTTTCTTACAACAAGAAACAGGTATCACTTCTATCATCGATCCTTGGGCTGGAAGCAATTATGTGGAAACACTTACCGCACAAATAGCGGAAGAAGCATGGGCATTAATCGATGAAGTGGAGAAATTAGGCGGAATGTCAAAAGCGATTGAGACGGGAATTCCTAAGATGCGTATCGAGGAAGCAGCAGCACGCAAACAAGCACGTATTGATTCAGGAAAAGATATTATTGTAGGTGTAAATCAATACACGGTTGAAAATAGTTCACAATTTGACATTCTAGAAGTCGACAATGCAAAGGTTCGTCTTTCACAAATTGACCGACTAAATAAAATGAGAGCTGAGCGTGATGAAAAAGCCGTTCAAGTTTCTTTGGAAAAGCTATCAATCGCTGCACAAACAGGAAATGGAAACTTATTAGAAATTGCGATTGAATGTGCACGAAATCGAGCTTCTTTAGGTGAAATTTCCGATGCCATGGAAAAGCATTTCGGACGTTATAAAGCAACCATTCGTTCTATCCAAGGCGTTTATTCCTCTGTAAGTATGAAAGATAAAGAATTTGAAAAAGCAATTGAATTAGCCAATCAATTTGCAAAACTAGAAGGTCGTCGTCCAAGAATCATGGTCGCTAAAATGGGGCAAGATGGACACGACAGAGGTGCGAAAGTAATCGCGACTTCCTTTGCAGATATAGGTTTTGATGTCGATATGGGACCATTATTCCAAACACCTGCAGAAGCAGCGAGACAAGCGGTAGAGAATGATGTACACGTCTTAGGCGTATCTTCGCTTGCTGCTGGTCATAAAACATTAGTACCCCAAGTGATAGAAGAATTAAAGAAGTTAGGCCGTGAAGACATTATGGTGGTTGCTGGAGGTGTTATCCCACATCAAGATTATGATTATCTATTCAAAGCGGGTGTTTTTGGTGTTTTCGGTCCTGGAACAAAAATTCCAGCCTCAGCTATTGAAATTTTGAAACTTTTAATCAAAAGTTACGAATAATAGTATAATTTTACTTAACTTTATAAAAAGGCACAGTTATTGAGACTAACAACTTAAAAAAAATTGAAACTATGAAAAATTACATTTTATTATCATTAGTATTATTTTGCTTTTCTTTTATTGGAAAAGCGCAAGCTCCAGATTACGACGATTTAAATATATTATATGCTGATGGAAAGTATGAGAAATTAATCGACGAATGTCTGAAATATAACGATAAGGATGCAACAAGAAATGATGCCTTACCTTATTTTTACTTAGCAAAAGCATATTATGGAATGTCACAACAAGGAGATAGAGGCCCTGAATACAAAAATGCATTCAAAAGTGCCGCACAAGCTATGGGTAAATTTTACAAAAAGGATAAATCTGGTTCATATTATGCCGAGAACGAAGAGTTTATTGAGAAGTTCAAAAGTGATGCCGCTGAAGTAATGTTGAATGAATACGAAGCAAAAAATTACCGAAAATCAGCTACATCAGCTAATGTATTTAAAAAGACATCTCCTGACAATATTGGTGCTGATTTTATGATTGCAGCGAGTAAATTTATGGATAAAGATAGATCATCTGCTATTAGTATATGGAGAGAAGTTGAAAAATCATTTTTTGAATTAGAGAGTATCAATTTAAACTCAGCTGCAGATGTAAGAGTTTACAAAGAAGCTATTATCGCAACAGCAGAGTGTATGATTGCAGCGAAACAGGTGGATCGTGCAAGAAAAATACTTGAAAAAGGACAAGAGTTAATTCAAGAAGAAGATTTCAAAAAAGAGTGTCAAGCGCTTTATTAAAATATATATACTATAAAATTGAAACCCTGAGCGTGCTCAGGGTTTTTTAATTTTCAATAGCTTATATCTACCAATTGTTATTTGCAATTCGTACTTTTACGCCATTAAATCAATTTATAATGGAAAAGATCATTACCCTAGGTGAGTTCATCATGAAGCAGCAAACAGAATACAAAAATGCAACAGGTGAACTATCGAAACTTTTGAATGCCATCGTTGTAGCTGCAAAGATGATTTCTAAAGACGTTCGAAGAGCTGGCTTAATGGATGATTTCCTAGGTGAAGAAGGAAATGTAAATATACAAGGAGAAGAACAGCAGAAATTAGATGTCATCGCCGATAAACAGTTTATTAAAATGCTGCGAATAGGTGGTGAAGTTTGTGCCATCGCCTCGGAAGAAAACGACGATTTTGTTGCCTTTGATGATGAAGATGCTAAAAACGGAAAATACGTTGTTTTATTCGATCCATTAGATGGTTCTTCCAATATTGATGTGAACGTTTCTATTGGAACTATTTTCTCTATCTACAAGCGAATTACACCAGTTGGTACATTAGCAACGATTGATGATATTTTACAAAAAGGAACAGAACAAGTTGTTGCAGGATATGTTTTATATGGCTCTTCTACCATGTTAGTTTATACCACTGGAAATGGTGTAAATGGATTCACATTAGATCCATCTATTGGCGAGTTTTGTCTTTCTCATCCCAACATGAAAATGCCAATTAAGAGTCGTTTATATGGTATGAACGAAGGAAATATTGATAGTTGTCATCCAGGTATTAAAGATTACACAAAATACTGTCAATCATTTGATAACGACTTTGGAAGACCATATTCAGGACGTTATATCGGTTCTTTAGTAGCTGATTTTCACCGTAATCTAATTAGAGGAGGAATCTACATTTATCCCGTGACAACTACTTCACCAAAAGGAAAATTGCGTTTACTTTATGAATGTAATCCAATGTCCTTTATTGCGGAGCAAGCTGGTGGATTGGCAACAGATGGAAAGAATAGAATTTTAGAAATACAGCCGACAGAATTACACCAGCGTGTTGGTTATTTCACCGGTTCTAAAAATCAGGTGGAGAAAGTAATGGAATGTATTAAAAATGCCGAATTAAAAATAGTTTGAAAAATAGGAATTTTTAATAATGGATATTCAGTCGCTTAAAAAAACACTTTCTTCGCTCGATCAAATTCAAACATCTGCTTTACAACTAAGCCAAACTAAGAGTAAAATTTTATGGAAAGGTATCAACCAGACGGCGAAACCTTTTATTGCAACACAATTAGCAGAGCAGGTTCCAGGCAATCATTTATTTATACTAAACGACAAAGAAGCCGCCGCTTACTTTTACAATGATTTAGAATCACTTTATCCACAAGATCAACGTGTATTATTTTTTCCTGAATCCTATAAAACACCTTATCAAATCGAAGAAATTAACAATGCAAATATTGTCCTTCGAACAGAGGTATTAGAGAAAATAAGTCAAGGGAAAAATACATGGATTGTTACTTATCCAAAGGCATTAGTCGAAAAAGTTCCAACCCAACAAAAGCTCTTAGAAAACACCCTAAAAGTAGAAGTGGGTAAGTCCTACTCGATTGATCTCATTCGAGAACTGTTGCTAGAGTATCAATTTGACTATGTAGATTTTGTTTACGAGCCTGGTCAATTTGCTGTTCGTGGTGGTATCGTAGACATCTTTTCATTTGCTAATGATGAACCTTTTCGAATTGAATTTTTTGGCGATGAAGTAGATACCATTCGTCGTTTTAATCCAGTCGATCAGTTATCTATCTCGACCCATCAATTCTTTAATATCATCCCAAATGTTCAAGATGCTATCTTAAATAGCGGTCACGTTAATATTTTCGATTTTATCGGAATGGATAGTATTGTTTGGTTAGAAGATTATGATAAAACTAGCGACACTTTAAAAAAGGAATTTGAGAAAGCGGAAACAATTTTCGAAAAGCTCAACCATACAATTCATCAATCACAACCAGAAGAACGTTATCTGAGCGAGATTGAGTTTGAATCATCTATTGAAAAATTACGTGTTATTGAGTTTGGATTAGTACATTTTTTCTCACCTGATTTAACGTTAGAATTTAAAATCAACGCCCAGCCAGCGTTTCAAAAGAATTTCGAATTAATAGGAAAACATTTTCAAGAAAACACGGAGAAAGGATTCACCAACTTGATCTTTTCCAATAATCCTAAACAAATTGAACGAATTTATGCCATTTTCAGTGATATGAAAATTGACGTCGTTTTTGCTACACTCCCCTTCTCTATTCATGAAGGCTTTGAAATACCATCCTTAAAACTAATCTGTTACACCGATCACGAATTATTTGAACGGTATCATCGTTTCCGTTTGAAAGAAGGGTTTGCACAAAACAAACAAGCGCTTACCTTAAAAGAAATTTACAATTTACAAAAAGGAGATTTTGTCGTTCACATCGACCACGGTGTAGGACAATTTAGTGGATTAGAAACGATCGATATCAATGGCAAACAACAAGAAGCTATTCGATTAATCTATAAAGATGGGGACATTATTTACGTAAGTATTCACTCTTTACACCGTATTTCTAAATATTCAGGAAAAGAAGGAACAATGCCGCGTCTCAATAAGATTGGTACGCAAGCTTGGAGTAGCTTAAAAAATAAAACGAAAGCAAAAATCAAAGAAATTGCATTCGATTTAATACAATTATACGCCAAAAGAAAGTTACAACCAGGTTTTGCCTATACGCCAGACGGCTATTTACAGAACGAATTGGAAGCTTCTTTTATGTATGAAGATACGCCCGATCAACTGAAAGCGACAATCGCTGTGAAAGAAGATATGGAATCAGCTACGCCTATGGATCGACTGATTTGTGGCGATGTGGGTTTTGGAAAAACAGAGATTGCAGTACGAGCGGCGTTTAAAGCAGCTTGCGATGGGAAACAAGTGGCTGTTCTGGTTCCAACAACTATTTTATCATTACAACATTTCAGAAGCTTTAAAGAGCGCTTAAAAGAGTTTCCTGTGACGATTGATTACATGAATCGTTTTAAGTCAACAAAAAGTAATAGTGAAACCATTAAAAAAGTCAACGAAGGAAAAGTTGATATTTTAATAGGAACGCATAAAATCATTACAAGTAAGCTGAAATTCAAAGATTTAGGCTTATTAATTATCGACGAAGAACAGAAATTTGGAGTCGCTGTTAAAGACAAGTTAAAAACGCTTAGAGAAACGGTCGACACTTTGACCTTGACTGCAACACCTATTCCAAGAACTTTGCAATTTTCATTAATGGGTGCACGTGACTTAAGTATTATCAACACGCCACCACCGAATCGTCAACCCGTAAATACAGAGATTATCTCTTATAGCGAAGAGGCGATTAGAGACGCAATTGCGTATGAAGTTTCTAGAAACGGGCAGGTTTACTTTGTTCATAATCGGGTTCAGAATATCCGAGAAATAGCAGGGATGATTCAACGTCTTTGTCCCGATGTGAGAGTTGCTATTGGTCACGGACAAATGGATGGAAAAGATTTGGAAAAAATCATGATGGATTTCATCGAAGGGGAATATGACGTATTTGTCGCAACAAGCATTATTGAATCGGGTATTGACATTCCCAATGCAAATACCATTATCATCAATAATGCAAATAACTTTGGATTAAGTGACTTACACCAATTACGTGGTCGTGTGGGACGTTCTAACAAGAAAGCATTCTGCTATTTGATCGCACCGAAAACGCACGAGATGACGTCCGAAGCGAGAAAGCGATTAGAAGCATTGGTGCAATTTTCCGATTTAGGAGCTGGTTTCAATATTGCCATGAAAGACTTGGATATCCGAGGAGCAGGAAACCTTTTAGGAGGCGAACAAAGTGGATTTATATCTGACATTGGTTTTGAGATGTATCAAAAGATTCTAAATGAAGCAATGGAAGAATTGCGTGATAATGAATTTAAAGATTTATTTGATGAACGAAATACTGATAGCTTCCAAAGCTTTGTCAAAGAATGTACGATAGAAACAGATTTAGAGATTCGTATTCCAACAACGTATGTCAACAATGTGAATGAACGTCTGAGCCTCTATCAACAATTAGATAATCTCAAATCAGATGAAGAATTACCAAAATTTAAAACGGAATTAGAAGACCGTTTCGGTCCTTTACCTAAACAAGCCGATGAATTATTTAAATCCTTTGAATTGAGATGGCTTGCAGAATCATTAGCCATTGAGAAAATCGTCATTAAAATGAATAAAATGATTTGCTCATTTGTCGATAATCCAAGTTCCAAATTCTATGACACAGCGCAATTCCAACACCTAATTCAATATGTGTTAGCACATCCAGCAAATTGTAAAATTAGTGACAAAGATGGTAAGTTGAAAGTGACTTTTTCTGGAATTTCAAACATGAACAAAGCAATGCAACAGTTGAAATATTTACAAATATCGAAAAGTGAAGCATAAAAAAAGCTGTCCTTTTGAAACAGCTTCCTTTGTAAACAATTGATTTTATAACATTTCAATAACTCCTGCAGCGCCTTGACCTGTACCAATACACATCGTCACAACACCATATTTTTGTTTGCGGAGTTTTAATTCATTCATGATTTGAACAGAAAGCTTCGCACCTGTACATCCAAGTGGGTGTCCCAATGCAATAGCTCCTCCATTTACGTTCACAATATCAGGATTTAACCCAAGTTCACGAATAACAGCAACAGACTGAGATGCAAATGCTTCGTTCAATTCCACTAAATCAATATCTTTTAGAGTAAGACCTGCCATTTTCAACGCTTTGGGAACGGCAGCAACTGGTCCAATTCCCATAATTCTAGGCTCAACTCCCATAGCAGCATATGAAACAAGACGTGCAATCGGTTCTAGGTTCAATTCTTTCACCATTTTCTCAGACATCATCAACACAAAAGCTGCTCCATCAGAAGTTTGAGAAGAATTTCCAGCTGTCACTAAACCACCTTGTGCAAACACTGGTTTCAATCTTCCTAACGCTTCTAAAGTAGACACTCTTGGTCCTTCATCTGTATCAACGATGTATTTTTCTACTGCCCTCTTTTCGTTTTTATCCAAAAAGATACGTTCAACTTCCACAGGAACAATTTGATCTTTAAACTTTCCTTCTTTAATTGCTTTAATTGCTTTTTCATGAGATTTCAACGCGAATCTATCTTGTTCTTCACGTGAAACATTAAATTCTTTCGCTACTGCTTCTGCCGTCAATCCCATTCCCCAATACCAATCGGGATTAGTTTTTGCAACTCTTGCATTTGGAACAATTCTCCAACCGCCCATCGCCATCATTGACATGGACTCAACCCCTCCAGCAACGATACAATCAGCAATTCCAGCTTCGATTTTCGACTTCGCAATTGCCATCGTTTCCAATCCAGAAGAACAGTAACGATTCACCGTCATTCCCGGAACAGAAACTATATCTAAGCTCATTAATGAAATCATACGACCTACATTAAGTCCTTGTTCTGCTTCTGGGTTTGCGTTTCCAACAATTATATCATCAATTCGTGCTCTATCCAATTGAGGAACACTGTCTAAAAGATGCTTAATAACATCAGCTGCTAAATCATCGGGGCGATAGAATCTAAAACCTCCTTTGTTAGCTTTTCCTACAGCTGACCTAAAGCCAGCTACAATATATGCGTTTTGTGCCATTTTTTTTATAATTTTTGAGATTTAGAACTGTAAGTATTTCCAAAACACTTTCTTTTCTAATATCTATTAATTTCTCAATATTTTACCATTCTTAACAAGACTCTCTAAGCGTTCAAGCGTTTTTCGCTCTCTACATAATTCCAAGAATGCTTTTCTTTCCAAATCCAGAAGATATTGTTCAGAAACAGTCGTCAATTCAGACAAATCGCCTCCGGCCATTACAAAACCAAGCTTTTCAGAGATTAATTTATCGTGTTCAGAAATGTAATGTCCTGAATACATAGAATGTGCACCCACATAAACAATTCCTAATGCCTCTTGACCTAAAACGATAATGTTCTTCTCCCGTTTCGGAGCTACATATCCTTTGTTCGCCATTTCCAACGCTGCTTGCTTCGCACGCTTTAATTGGTAATCTCTTGAAACAACGATTTCGTCCGTTCCTTCTCTTAAGTAGCCTAAATCGAAAGCTTCGTAAGCAGAAGTAGAAACTTTTGCTTGTCCAACAGTTAAGAATCGATTTCTAAATTGATTGATACGAATATCGCCTTCATGTAATTCATCAGAAAGGCGCTTAGCGAATTCTTTAGAACCACCACCTCCAGGAATTAAGCCAACACCAAATTCAACAAGTCCCATGTATAATTCAGCATGAGCAACTACTTTATCAGAGTGCATAGACATTTCACAACCGCCGCCTAAAGCCATGTTATGAGGAGCAACGATAACAGGAATATTTGAATAACGAATACGCATCATTGTATTTTGGAACATACGAACTGCGAAATCTAATTCATCCATATCTTGTTCAGCTGCCAACATAAATATCATCCCGACATTTGCACCAGCAGAAAAATGAGCACCAGTATTTGAGATAACTAAACCTTTGTATTCATTCTCAGCCAAGTCAATCGCTTTATTGATACCTTCTAAAACGCCGCCACCTATAGTGTTCATTTTCGTATGGAATTCTAAATTCAAAATACCATCACCTAAGTCAACTAAGGTAGTTTCGGAGTTTTTTAAAATCGTATTTTCAGCTCTTAAAGCATCCAGAATTACTAAATCTTCTGTTCCAGGAATTATTTTATATGATTTACTCGCAATATCGTAGTAAAGACGTTTTCCACCTTCATTTTTATAGAACGATTCATTACCAGCAGCAACCATTTCTTTTACCCAGTCCGCTACTTTATACCCCTCACTTTCAACTAGTTTAATTCCTTTTTCAATACCGATAAAATCCCAGTTTTCAAATGGACCGTATGACCAAGCGAAACCAGTTCGGATGGCGTCATCTAAACTATAAAAAGCATCAGAAATTTCAGGGATACGTAAAGATGCATACGCAAATAAAGAAGCATAGTGCTTACGCAACAAGTCACCCGCTTTCGTTTTATCTGCTAATAAAATACCCAAACGCATTTTTAAATCAGCTATTGGTTTTGCCATCTCAAGGACAGGCATCTTTGCACGAACTAATGGTTGATACTCTAAGGTTTCTAGATTCAGAGCGAAACGATTTGTCTTCCCATCTTTATCTTTTTCCTTATAATAAAATCCTTTTTTGGTTTTATCTCCTAAGAATTTGTTTTCGATTAAAAAGTTCAAGACTTTAGATTCTTTCAATTCTTTCACCATTTCGTCGTCTTTCAAATTCTGCTGAAGACCTTTGGTAACGTTATAAGCGGTATCTAAACCAACTAAGTCACCTAGTTTAAATGTTCCGGTTTTTGGTCGCTCCAAGATTGCTCCTGTCAAAGCATCTGCTTCTTCAATCGTTAAACCTAAATCCTGAGCCAGTTCCATTACCTTCGCCATCGAGTAAACACCGATACGGTTTCCGATGAATCCAGGAGTGTCTTTACAAAGAACCGTTCTTTTACCTAATATTTTAACACCAAATTCCATCAAGAAGTCAACTACTTCTTTTTTCGTTGATGCGGTTGGTATAATTTCTAATAACTGTAAATAACGCGGAGGATTGAAGAAGTGTGTCCCTAAGAAATGAGCTTTAAAATCCTCACTTCTACCTTCTGCCATCAAATGAATAGGAATTCCAGAAGTATTGGAAGTAATAAGCGTTCCTGCTTTTCTAAAGTTTTCTACCTTTTCAAAAATTTGTTTTTTGATATCTAAACGCTCAACTACTACTTCAATCGTCCAATCACAATCGGCAATAAGTTTCATGTCGTCATCAAAGTTACCCGTCGTAATACGATTTACAAAAGACTTCTTATAAATAGGCGAGGGATTTGACTTCATAGCAAATTGAAGTGAATCATTCACAATTCTATTTCTGACTTGCTTACTTTCTAATGTAAGTCCTTTTGCCTGTTCTGCTTCATTCGGTTCACGAGGTACCATATCTAACAATACCACTTCGCAACCAACATTAGCAAAATGGCAAGCGATTCTGGATCCCATAACACCAGAACCTAACACTGCTACTTTTCTAATAATTCGATTCATTTTTACTGATATAATTTAAAATTAATTCTTATTTTTAATTCGTTGACTTGCTAATTCAGTCTCAGCAAGGTCATTTATTATTTTCATAACTTCGTAAAAGTTCTTCATTTTTGTCGGGCTTACTTTTGCTTTTAATTTAGTATTAAACTCCGTAATTGCTTCCTTTGTCAGTTTTCTCATCTTCACACCTTTTGGGGTTAAGAAAATAAGCACCTTACGAGAATCTTCTCCATCTTGTTTACGATATATCAATCCAAAGTCTTCCATCGATTTTAATGTTCTCGATAAACTGGTTGGTTCCATGCCCATTTTCGGGCCTAGTTGTGTGCTAGGAATCCCTTCCTTTTCGGTTATCAATAAAATATAACCAGTTGAGATAGTCAAACCATGTTTAGCAGCTTCAATATTGTACATACGGGCTAGCTTATGCCAATTCATTCGGATATAATAATCAACAAATTCAATGTGTTCAGTATTCATATTATTTTATTAGTTCATATTTTTCAATAAATATACAAAAATGATTTTAAATATTACTATGCGTACATATATATATATTAAAAAAAGATGTATTTCAATTTGATAAATACAGTTTAAATTGGGCATAAAAAAAGCCGCTTCAGTTGAAGCGGCTTAGAACTATTCAGTAAATGAATTACTTACCTTTTTCCATTGATTTTTTCAATTCAGATAGTGCATCTAAATCACCTAAAGTTGATTTTTCAATGTTTTGTGTTACATTTTGAGGTTTAGCTTTAGGAGCTGCTGTTGATGTTGTTGTAGCAGGTCTATCAGTACCTTCTTCAAAAGTTCTAGTGTGAGAAACAATGATTTTCTTAGTATCCTTATTGAATTCAATAACGATGAAATTCAAAGTATCTTCCACTTTAGCATTAGATCCATCTTCTTTTCTCAAATGTTTAGCTGGACAAATTCCTTCTAATCCATAAGGTAAAGCAACGATTCCTGATTTATCTTTCATTTCAATAATCGTACCTTGGTGTTCAGCACCTTCAGCGAATACTCCTTCAAACACATCCCATGGGTTTTCTTCCAATTGTTTGTGTCCTAAAGAAATACGACGATTTTCTTGATCGATTTCTAATACAACCACTTCCATTTCGTCACCAATTTTACAGAACTCAGATGGGTGCTTGATTTTCTTTTGCCAAGAAAGGTCAGAAATATGTACCAAACCATCTACACCTTCTTCTAATTCTAAGAATACACCGAAGTTTGTAAAGTTTCTAACTTTAGCAGTGTGCTTAGTACCGACCGCATATTTAGTTTCGATTCCTGTCCATGGATCTGGCATCAATTGCTTAATACCTAACGACATTTTACGTTCTTCACGATCTAATGTTAAGACAACTGCTTCAACAGTATCTCCAACATTCATGAAATCTTGAGCTGAACGTAAATGTTGAGACCAAGACATTTCAGAAACGTGAATTAATCCTTCTACACCTGGAGCGATTTCAATGAAAGCACCGTAATCCGCTAAAACAACAACTTTTCCAGAAATCTTGTCTCCTACTGCTACTTCTGCACTTAGAGAATCCCATGGATGTGGTTGTAATTGTTTTAGACCAAGAGCAATACGTTTCTTATCGTCGTCAAAGTCTAAGATAACTACTTTTAATTTCTGATCCAATTCTACGATTTCCTCTGGATGGTTTACACGACCCCAAGATAAATCAGTAATATGAATTAATCCATCTACTCCACCTAAGTCAATGAACACACCGTAAGAAGTAACGTTTTTAACAACACCTTCTAAAATTTGTCCTTTTTCTAAGCCAGAGATGATTTGTTTTTTCTGCTCTTCAATTTCTGCTTCGATTAGTGCTTTATGAGATACAACAACGTTACGGAACTCTTGATTAATTTTAACTACTTTGAATTCCATATTTTTACCTACGTAAACATCGTAATCACGAATAGGCTTCACATCAATTTGAGAACCTGGTAAGAATGCTTCAATTCCAAATACATCTGCAATTAAACCACCTTTTGTTCTACACTTAACAAAACCAGTGATAACTTCACCTGTTTTAAGCACTTCGTTCACACGAATCCATGCTTTGTGCATTCTAGCTGTTTTGTGAGAAACAACTAATTGCCCTGTTTTGTCTTCTTGACATTCAACATAAACATCAACTTTGTCACCTACTTTAAGATCTGGATTGTAACGGAACTCAGAAACTGGAATAACTCCTTCTGATTTGTACCCGATGTTAATCACTGCTTCTCTTTTAGTTAAAGCAACAATTGTCCCTTCTATTACTTCTTTTTCGTTAATAGAAGATAACGTTTTTTCGTACTTGTCTCCTAGTTCAGCACGTTCAACTTTGGAATAACCATCGCTTTCTAATGCTTCCCAGTTAAAATCAGGCTTACCCTGATCAATAATTTTAATATCTGCCATGTGGCTTTTTACTCTTGTATTTCATTGAGTCCCGAGACAATGAAAGTAATTAAACATAACTGTTCTAATCGGAATTAACAGTTTTCATTTTGAGGTGCAAAATTAAGCATCTTTTTGTTCACTACAAAATTATTTATACTTTTATATGATATTTCAATTAATTAAAACGGATTTATCACGTTATATGTAGTATAAAGAAAAGCCAATCATGAGAAAGAATACTATCGCAATCGATTTTGATGGCACCATTGTAGAAGATGGTTATCCTCACATAGGAAAGCCGAAAAAACGTGTTTTTGAAGTTTTGATTCGTCTTCAAAATGAAGGGTTTCGTTTACTTTTATGGACGTACAGACACGGAAAAGCGTTAGAAGAGGCGGTGAAATTTTGCAAAGAACATGGAGTAGAGTTTTATGCTGTCAATAAAAATTTTCCTGAAGAAGAGTATGACACATCAGTGCCAAGGAAATTATTAGCTGATATCTACATAGATGACCGAGATATTAGAGGAATGATGGAATGGGAAGAAATTTACCAAATCCTTACTAATGACTACCTACCTAAGAAATCAAGACGTTTTCGAATTTTCCCTTGGTAATTAACACGTATCTGCAGTAATTTTGAAAATGTCTAACAGCGAAAAGGAATTAGCGACACTTCGAAGATATCTTCCAGAAGGATATGAATATTTTGTGCAACAATTATTGCTCAAACATCCTATTCGCTTTAAGATTGTCAAGCCAAGAAGCACAAAATTAGGTGATTTTAAAGTGAATAGAATTACCAAAGAGACTCAAATTACAGTAAACGGAAATTTAAATCCATTTTCATTTCTGATTACAACTGTGCATGAGTTCGCTCACTATGTTACCTTTAAAAAGTATGGTTTACGTGTGAAACCACATGGTGATGAATGGAAAAGAGAGTATGCTATGCTATCTTCTGAAGCCATTAACTTTGGTCAACTACCAAAAGATGTGGAAGCTGCTTTTGTTAATTCATTGATTAAAATCAAGGCATCTTGTTCTGACCTATCGCTGATGCGCACACTAAAGCAATACGATAATAACAACTTAAATAAGGTAAACATCGAATGCCTGACTAAAAATGCTATTTTTGCTTATCAAAATCGCCAGTTTAAAGTCCTTGAGAAGAGAAGAACACGATATTTGTGCGAAGAATTGAACTCTAATAAAAAATATTCATTTCACGCATTAACAGAAATTGAATTATATGAACAATAATTACAGTATCATTATGGCTGGCGGTGTCGGCAGTCGTTTTTGGCCTTTATCAACACCTGATAAACCAAAACAATTTTTAGATGTTCTTGGAATAGGTAAATCATTACTTCAAATGACATATGATCGCCTGATACATATATCACCTAAAGAACAGGTTTTCATTGTTACCAATCTACTCTATGCGGATTTGGTCAAAGAACAATTACCCGATTTACCGGTAGAAAACATATTATGTGAGCCACAACGTAAGAATACAGCTCCATGTATTGCTTATGCTGCTTCAAAAATTTATTCATTAAATACAGAAGCCAATTTAGTGATTGCTCCTTCTGATCATTTAATTTTAAAAGAAGAACGATTCTTCAAAATTATCAAAACAGCACTCAAACAAGCAGCCACCAAAGATCGATTGGTAACTTTAGGAATAAAGCCAACGCGTCCCGATACAGGTTATGGTTATATCGAATTTGCAGAAAAAGCAGATATTGTTTCTGGTGAAATTAGAGAAGTGAAAAATTTTGCAGAGAAACCAAATAGAGAATTAGCGGAAATCTTCTTAAAATCAGGTAATTATTACTGGAATTCTGGAATTTTTATTTGGAAAGCAAAAGTCATTTTATCAGCTTTAAAGAAATTCAAACCTGAATTATGTGATTTGTTCTCCGTAGAAAATGGTTTCTACAATACACCCGATGAAGAAAAACAAATAGCACATGCTTTTGAGGTATGCGAAGACATATCTATTGACTTTGCAGTCATGGAAAACGCTAAAAATGTGGATGTTGTATTGGCCAACTTTGATTGGTCAGATTTAGGAACTTGGGGAAGCTTAAGTAATCACTTAGAAAAGGACTATAATGGTAATGCTATAGTGGGCGATGCTGAGATTCATTTGATTCACTCTTCGAATTGTATCGTGAATTTATCGAAAGATAAAATAGCCATTATTGATGATATGCATAATTTTGTAATCATTGAGGATGAACGCCACTTGATGATTCTTAATTTGAAAAACGAGCAGAATTTGAAGAAATATCTTGAATTATTGAAGAAAAAATAATCTGGAGTGAGAATGTAAGAAGAGAGCGAAATGAAGAAGGTGGCTTAAAGTTCAATACTTTTAAAATGGTCTTAATATCATCAAAAAGATAACTATTACAAAAAGTAAATTTTCAAGACGTTCATAAAAAAACAAATTTTTCGCTAATGAATAATATTCGTCTGGAATGTCATCTCCTTGGTAGTTTTCCAATATTTTTTTAATCGGTTTTGATTTAGGAGATAAAATTACTGGACCAAATCCTAAGGCAATCAAGAATAAAATTAAACTTAAAACATACCAACCTTGATGAAATAGATAAGGCATAATTGCACCCATTGCTAATCCTGTCAGCAATAACAAGGTACCGCCTATCATTACAAATATATGCACTCTGTTTCGTATGACGTAGGCATGTCGTAACTCCACCATATTCGTAGCTTTTGTTACGATATAAATCATTATAAAACCAGGTCCCATTCCTAAAATAGCAGAAAGAATATGGATGACAACAAGCGCTCTATATAAAAGAATCATTCTGAACGATAAATTTTATGATATAGGACAAAATCCTAAATTCAACTTTGCAATATTAATTAAGATTTATTAAAAATAAAATTGATTGTTCTATTTTTCGATAAATTCATCGTGAATACTTTAATTTCAAACAAGAATAGAAAAAAGCGGAGAAAAATAATTATTTAACGAACTAATTGGACAAAACCCTGTTCCTGAATTGTTACGTTACTAAAATTGACCATTTCTAAGGTGTAAAAATAAGTCCCGCTTGTACATTCAGCGCCACTATTATTATTTTTACCATTCCATTTAAAATCAACGTCTGAGCTTTTAAAAACGACTTCTCCCCAACGATTTAGAATAACAATTTCCAATTCTTTAATGTTTTTGGGGTTGATTAAAACAAATTCATCATTGAAATGATCATTATTCGGTGTAAAAACATTCGGTATTCCATATTCGATTTTTGGGTCGGTAATAATAATTGTTTTTGTCATCGAAATTGAACATCCAAAAGTATTACTCACCGTTAGCGTAACATCATAATTGTTTGCACTCGCAGTCGGATAAGTATGTGAAGGATTTGAAATAGATGCATTTACCGAATTATCGCCGAAACTCCAATTATAATCCGTCTCATTCTGAGATTGATTAGTAAAAGTAATAGTCGTCGCATCGAGTGTTGTTCCCATTGGATCTGCTGTAAAATCAGCTACTGGACTTGGGATTATTTCAATGTAATTATTCTTGGAAACTTTCGCTGAACATCCGTCCGTACTTTGAATAACTAAACTCACATTATACAAACCATTTCCTATATACATATGCGGTACATTGCTGCAATCCGTACTGGTTGTTCCATCCCCAAAATCCCATGCACAACTTGCATTTGTCACACCTGACTGATTCGTAAAAATCACCTCTAAATTATCACATCCTTCTAATTTGTCAGCAGAAAAACCAGCATTCGGTAAAGGATTTACGATAACTTTAATTTGACCGGTATTCACACATCCATTCACATCTGTTCCAGTAACTGTGTAGGTTTGCGTATTTAGAGGTATGAAAGCCACGTCATCACTAACATTGTTCGTCCATGAATACGTCAAAGCACCATTTCCTTTTAGGCTAATCGTTTCTCCCGCACAAATAGCAGTATCTAAACCAGCAGTAACTGACGGTAAAGGGAAAATTTCAATCTGTTTAACTACCGTATCTTTACATCCATTATCATCTTGTACCACTAATTGAACCGAATAATTATTTGCCGTAGAATAACTCGTCGTCGTATTAATTCCTGAAGCATCATTAGTTCCATCCGTATTAAAGTCCCAGATATAAGCATTGATAATACCGTCTCCATTGGAAGCATTAGAAGTCAAATTAATCACATCATTCACACAGTGATTATTACTAAAATTGAAATCCGCGACAGGTAATTTATATATCGAAATAGGCTTGGTGACAGAGTCTTTACAACCATCACTAGAAGTGGCCACTAATTTTACATTGTAATTTCCCGCACTAACATATGTATGTGTAGGCGATTGAGATATTGAGCTATTTCCGTCTCCAAAACTCCAATTCCACGACGTAACATTAGCTGGTGTGGATGCATCCGTAAACTCATTTTCTTCTTGAAGACAAGTGGATGAAGCAGTAAAATTAGCAACAGGATTCTGAAGATTTCCCACTACAATATTGGTGTTTTGAATAATACATCCCTCCTGCCCTTTTGCATAAACAGTATATGTATTTGGCGCTAAATCATTAAACATATTTCCCGCTTGCCACGTAGTACCATCTAAGGAATATTTTACGTTCGACCCCACAGCTGACACGTTAATTGAACCATCATTCACTCCTGGACAACCTGCATTTGTAGGTGTAACGCTTTGGATAGATAATATTTCCAAATCCGTAGCTGTCGGTTCAGTATCATAAGAAGATCCACCTACCCAAGTACCGTTATACGTTGCATTTCCTTGTAAGTTCGTTACATTTCCATTCATTTTATAATACCCCAATAAGCCCGTCTGGGTCGTCGGATTGAGTAAATCAAACATGTTTGCCTTAATTTGTGCTTCTGTACGGGCGACATTCCAAATTCTTACCTCATCAATCTTTCCATTAAACTGTTCCGTTTGTGATGATGATCTATTACCTATCGCTGTGTTTAAATTTTGTGTGACCAAATTTCCTGTAGCAGCTTGTTGAGTCACTAAACATCCATTAACATAATAACGGACAAAACTACCATCATACGTTCCTGCCACATGATACCATCTATTCATCTGCATAGAACCCGCATAAGGATTAGACATTAAATAAAACCCATTTGTTGTAGTCAACTCAAAAGTTCCAACACGTAGTAAATAATTCACATTTGATGGATCTGTGTGTTTGGAAACAATATTTACACCGCCTCTATAATAAATAAGTGCCTCTACTGTAATTTTATTTCCTGTCACATCTAAATCACCAACATTCACCCACTGCGGACTCCCTGTTAAATTAATACATTGCTGACCAAATAGTTGATGAGTACCAAAAAAAAGAAAGATAAGAGAAAATAATAGCGTAGATTTAAACATATAGATAATTTTAAACAAAAAGATACATCATAAGCCCTAAAAGTAATTTTGTATTTATCTATCTTTATCGTATCAACGTCACATTTCCTTTGATGATATTCTCTTGATTATCAATACAAGTGACTTTCAGATAGTAATCATACACATCTGGATCACACGGTCGACCTTTAAAAGTTCCATCCCACCCTTCATGTTGATTTTCTGTTTCGAAGACCATTTGTCCCCAACGATTAAAAATGCGTAAAAGTATTTTTTGAGCAATAGCAGAGCGCACGTATAAAATATCGTTGTCATTATCTCCATTCGGCGTAAATGCGTTTGGTAAATAGACAAAAGGATTGTCACATATATAATCTTCACCGAAAATAATGACCGTATCTGATTTGGAGCAAAGTCCGTCAGATACTGTTACTTTATAAATAATCGTTCCATTAATCACCGCTTCTGTCGTTTGGGAATTAGGAGAAGTTACACCTGTTGTAGGCGTCCATGAATAGTTATAACCGGACGGTTCAGCCTTCAAGGTCACAGTTTCACCGTTCATGACATGATTATCCGAAGTGGTCGCCACTACATCAATTCCTGTAATCATATTCACATCTACCCATATAGAATCTGTAAACACACAGCCGTCAGCGGTGGTAGCCGTTACATAAATATACGTGGAAGTATCTGGCTTTGCAATAATATAAGTATCCGACACCTGTGATTGAATAGCTGATTCGGGCGACCAAACGTAAGTCAAAGGTAAGTCTGGATTTTGATTTTGAACCCAAATATGTGTTGTGTCGCTTAAACAAATCGCCTCTTTTCCAAACAATTCTATATTAGTACTTAAAAATTGGATTTCAACACTATCAATAATAGAACAATAGGCATTGGAGGTTTTGACATAATAAAACCCATTTTCAGTAGGGGAAATATGTAATACAGAATCTGATGTGCTACTATTTAATTGATCGCTAAATTGATTATTACTTGACCATTGCCATGCAGTTCCAAAACCATACGAATTTGCCACCACATCAATAGGAACTGGTAAACACATAGCGATAACATCCGGCACATCTGTAATTAATGAATCGACCACTGTGATAGTAATAGCAGCTGTGTCAATTATTTCACAAATAGCATCTTTTACGTAAAGATAAACTGTATATGTTCCTGGCGTGCCAAAAGTTTTGACAGGATTAAAAGTCGTCGAATCTAATTCGTTATTCCCAAAATCCCAGGTATATTTATCGTTCTCAGAAGAGAAGTTTTCAAATTCTACCGTCATTGGTGCGCAACCATTCACTTTATCCGTTGTGAAATCAGCTTTAGGTGTTAAGTTAAAGTCAAATTTGAATAAAATGTTATTACAATTTGTACTTAAGTTAAGATTGGACCAAGCGCCTGATGTTGTAGGGAAGTCACTCTTTGCAGGGCAGCCACCGCAAACAGATTGATAAACGACGCCATTTTTGTCAAAACGTGAAGTTCCTCCATCCACATGCTCTTGTGATTGATTTCCACCTAAATAAGTAGCATAAATGATCTCTGAAAAATCACGTTTCATAACCATTAGATAAAAATCAAAGCCATTTGGAGGTGTACCTTGAAAAGCATCTGGAGTGACAGGCATTCCTGATAACGCATTACCTTGTAATATGTTGGCGCCCCAACCACTTGTATAAATGTTACCACAAATATCCACCATAAAAGCAGATGGCGAAATATTATTACCAGAACTACCATTACCAAACACCGTAGAATGTTCAACTGTAGTTAAATTCTCGTTTAGTTTTACGATAAACTGCGAACTTCCAGGATTAGAATAAATAGCATTAATGACGGGGAATAATCCACCTTCACTTTGCCCTAAAAGATACACTTTATCAAAACGGTCAATCTCTACAAAAAATGCCTGATCGCGACCACTCGTTCCAATATAGCTTGTTTGCTGAAGTGTTTGTCCATCCAGTGAAAGCTTAAAGACAAAACCATCTGTTTTTCCGCCATTATAACTACTTTGCCAACCGCCTGCTGTTCCCGGAAGATCATTCGAAGACGTTCCTCCACCCACAACGATATTGTAAGAAGAGTCCACTTTCACAGAATAACAAGCATCATTATTTGTTCCACCAAAATAAGAAGACCACATCAAGGTCGATAAATCTGAACTTAGTTTAAATACAACACCATCTTGACCTCCTGCCAATATTGGTTGAAAGGCATCTTTTGTTGGGAAATCAAGCGAACGAGAGCTAGTGGCCACAATACAATTCCCCAATTGATCTAACATAATTTCACCTCTCGATTGATCGCCGTAGTTATTCGTCAATGAATCATAATCCGTAAAAGAACTGTAAATACCAGATGTAACTTTATAATTTATCCCATCATTTCCAGAACCGCCCATATAGGTTGATGCCAGTAAGTTATGGCCGTTAGCGGAGAGTTTTACCACATAAATATCCACTCCTGTTTGAAAATAAATTCCATTATAATAAAAATTTGATCCATTGGTTCCACCAGCATGTGATGTTTGATAGCCATTTACTATTGGAAAATCGGTACTTGAAGTAGCGCCAAAAGCATATAGATTATTATCTTTATCTGTAATCAAACTATGAACGGTCTCTGTGCCATGTATGTCATCTCCACCGCCTAAAAAAGTAGTCCACAGCATCGTGGTTCCATCCGCTGCATATTTGGAAATAAAAACGTCTGTGATACCATAACCAAGTCCAGAACCATTATTCACCACCGTAAAATTGGATGTAATATCGTACGCATTATTATCGGGTGTAGGATAACTGTTACCGAAGATTGTTCCACCCGAAAAAGCAGTTCCATCTTGTCCATAGGTTGCCGTCATTCCAAAATTATCCGTCACCGAACCGCTATACGTAGCGAAAATAAGTATTGGATCGATAATTATCGGAAGATTTTTAGCGTACTCACCTAGTTTAAATGTTACCAGAGAATCTGTCAAAACAAATTGACAAGCGACTTCGATAATTTTTCCATTTTTCACTTGATATGCAAACGGTTTTTCTTCAATTATCTCTCCTGCTAAAGTGTGTACATTCAATTTTCCTTTCGCATCAATGAAGATTGTTTGAGCACCTGCAATACTAATTTTTATAAGTGCTGGATTTGCTTTTGCTGCAATGTGAAATTCATACTTAAGTTCTAAATCTTTTTCAATTAATTTTAAATCAATGTCTTGATATAAATCCTTCAATGTTACTTCAGCGTAACTTCTAACATCTTCCGCCCATTTATTCTCATCATTGCCGATAAAATAATTATAATAATAACTAGATGGTTCTGATTTTACAATTTTTGTTACTTTGTTCGAATTCACAAAATTAAAATGAACGACATCTTGTTTATTTTTCACATCTGCGGGAACTTCTTTTGCATTATGTGCTAAATGCGTCTCGCTAAAATCTTGTAAATGAAAGACAAATTTATTTTGTTGGACCCACATATTTCCACCATTCACATTGGATTTAAACAAAATAGGTTCTTGCCATTGTCCTTTGTTTTCTATAAACCCAAACTGTTCGGTATGTTTATGATCAGTATCCTGACTATATACAACACTAACAATCAATATATTAAAGGTAATAAAGAAGTATTTCACTAGTAGTTTCATCATTTTTGTTTTAAGTCAGGCTATCAAATAACACACAAAATTAGGATGAATTTACTAAATTTGTTTATAAAAACAAAATGTTAGGATTAAAATTACGAACCGACCCTCGCTGGGTGGATTTATGCCAATCAAATATTGAGGAAGTACTATCCGATCACTTTTGGTGTGAACACAAAGCTGCGACAAATGCGATGACCCTAATAGTTCTAAATTCGGAAAAAGAGGATTTAGTAGCTGAATTACTGCGTATCGCTCAAGAGGAAACTGAGCACAGTGTTATGGTTCACGACATTATTAAGAAAAAAGGATTAAAACTTGATCGTGAACGCAAAGACGATTACGCAGGTGAACTTTTTCGTTTTATGAAAAAAGATGGTAGCCGTCTCCAAGCATTAACAGATCGCTTGCTCTTTTCCGCTATAATAGAAGCTAGGAGCTGCGAACGCTTTCGTGTTTTAAGTGAAAACATAAAAGATAAAGAATTGGCGGATTTCTACCGTGAATTGATGATTTCAGAAGCCAATCATTATACTGTTTTCTTAGGTTTTGCAAGAAAATACGGCGTTGGTGATATTGATTCCCGTTGGAAAGAATGGTTAGCGTATGAAGACAGTATTATTCGGAATTACGGTAAAAAAGAAACGATACATGGATAAATTACTTCACATTTAGCTTCGCAAAACAAACGTTATCGTTGTGCCTTCATTTGGTTTAGAACTCATTTCAAAAGTAGCGGAGATTTCATCCGCTCTTTTTTTCATATTTCGCAACCCGTTTCCGAATTCAATTTCGTCTTTATCGAATCCTTTTCCGTTATCTTTTACACTAACCTTTAGCGCATTACCGTCTTTAACTGCGTGAATTCCAATCGTTGTTGCTTCCGAGTATTTCACCGCATTATTAATGGCTTCTTGAATAATACGATACACATTCATTCCGACCATAGAAGTGAATTCCATTTTCCCTAATTCCTCCTCTACTTCAAAGGCAAATTCGATATTTTCCTTAGCCGACTTAGCTTTTTCTACAAAGTTGGCAATTCGACTGTGAACCTCATCAAAGTCAATAACTGAATGGTTCATCGCCCAAATGGTATCTCTTAATTCAGTAATAGTATCTCTGGTGAAACTAGAAATCGAACTGAGTTTATTGTTTATTTTATCATCTGTAATTTTAAACGCATATTTCAATGTATCCACCGATGAAATAATAAAGGTCAATTGTGCACCGATGTTGTCATGCAAATCGCGTGAAATAGCCAAACGCTGTTCTTGTAATTTCTTTTGTTCCTCAATGACAGCAATCGCTTCTTTCAATTGGAATTCTTGTTTTTGTTGCTTATTCTTCAGTTTTAAATCTCTGAAAATCAACAATCCAATTACAACAAAAGAACCCAGTAAAAGAGACATTAACACTAAGAAATTGGTTTTCTTTTTCAATTCCAAATCTTTGACAACAATTTGCTGTTCTTTTTTCTCCGTTTGATACTTTGCTTCTAATTCATTCAAATTATTGGTATTACTCAAACTTGCCACACTGTCTTTGGCATCGTAGTACGCTCTTAAATATTTAATAGAAGTAGGTAAATCATTTTGCAATTCATACATGTAACTCCTCGTCTCTAACCCATGTAAATAGGCATTTGCGTACTTAAACTTCTTCGCTAAATAAAGCGCTGAATCAAGATATATTTCTGTGTTTTTAAAATCATTGACATTCATATAGACTTCCGCAATATTGTTCATTCCGTCCGCTAAATTGGAATAGTCTTTATTTTCTCTATCGATTTGCAATGACTTATTAAAATAAACCAAAGCGGAATCTAATTCACCTAAATAGAAAAACACACCGCCAATATTATTAACAGACTCAGAAATTCCCACTTTATTCTTCAGTTTAATTTCAAGGTCATAACTCAACTTAAAATTAACAAGTGCTTTTTCAAGATCACCCATATTGGCATAAACGATTCCAAGCATATTGTAGCTTTTTGACTTGCCCGCTAAGTCATTCATATTATCAAAATGTTTTAAAGCGCTTAAATGATAGGTTTCTGCTTTGCTAAAGTCCTCTAAACTTTGGTAAATCAGTCCAATGTTATTCTCCACAGTAGCAGCCTCTGACAATTTATTTTCCTTGGTATAAATTTGAAGGGCCGTAATATAATTCTTCATTGCCTTTTCGTTCTCCCCCAAGCGTTTATAGGCTGTTCCTAAATTATTGAAAGCGGATGCTTTGATCTTTGAAGAAGTATTCAATTTTAACACCTCATCTGTCAATTGAATGGCTTTTTGATACTCTCCTTGAATTCTACTTACAATAGCTAGATTCAATGCTATTTGTTCTTTTAACTCACCTTTATCCTTGTTTTGCTTTTGTGCTTGAATTAATAAATCATACGCTTCTTTAGGGTGCGACTCAATTAATTTCTCAGCCTTTGAATTCAATTGTTCTGCATTTTGAGAAAAACAAAAAAATGGTACTAGAAAAAGTACTAAAATGTACCATTTTTTGGCATTTAATACTGGTGGGAAATATCTCATCTATAAGTCATTTTATATTAAATCAGTCGATTATTTCTGGCTTTTTCAACAGCTTCTAACTTATTATGAACCTGTAATTTAGAATAGATATTCTCAATATGCTTACGCACTGTACCTGAAGACAGACACAAGTTATCGGCAATTGCATTATAATTTAATCCTTTACTTAATTGTTCTAACACTTCAATTTCTCGAGGACTTAATTTGATATTTACATCAGTTTGTTCTTCATTGGGTAAAATAGGCGTTCGTAACAACCTCAGAGTTTTAAACGCAATCGATGGACTCATTGCTGCACCACCTTCCAAAACATCTAAGATTCCTTTGTACAATTCATCGGGTGTCGTTTCTTTCAATAAATAACCTTCTGCTCCTGATTTGATAGCATTGAAAATATTATCATCATCATCAAAAACCGTAATGACTAAAATCTTCATTTGAGGATATTTACTTTTGACCAATTCTGTCGCTTTAATGCCATTCATTACGGGCATTTCAATGTCCATTAGAATTATATCAACTCCTTTTTCATCTTCTAATTTATCCAATAAAAGTTGACCATTTTCAGCAATAAACTTGACTTTAATATTTTCAAAAAAAGTAAGCTTCTCTTTTAAAGCATTGGCTAAAAACACATTGTCTTCTGCGATAGCGATTCTAATCATTCGAGTTTTTTTAACTTGAAAGACTAAAAGTAATGGTTTTACACGAAACTAATGATTTATTTTTTAAACTTTTCCGCAAAAAGCACCATTTGTAAATCGAAAATATCTTTATTGAGTTTTGATTGAGCATCTGAAAGAGATTGCTTTATATCACTCGAAAACTTCACTTTCTCGTCTATAAATTTCAACTGTTCAGTGAGCTGATTTAAATAATCATACAAATTTTTCACGGTCATTTCATGCCGTTTTTTTAGTTTCCGAATTTGAACTAATAAACGCGCAGAAATAGTAGCCATAAGCAATAAAATGAATATATATATAGTGGTCATTCTTCTAATTACATTAATATTCACATCTTTTGTGAACAACAATACAAATATCAGGGGAAGACAAACATAAATCAATACGGAGATTGACGTATAAAAGGTTCTGAATTAAAAATTGGAAGAGTAGATTAAAAGCATCGATTTGATTTGATTTGCAGTCGAAGAAATTGAAATCGATAAAAAATTTTATTTTTATTTCTATTACTTTTGTAATCGGTTTGGTATTTGTCCTTTCACTTAAATAAAACATGCTTCTTTCCTCCATGACCAAAAAAGACCAAATAATGAATAGCATTCAAAATCTAGATATTGAATCACTTTACTCACTCCTAGACGATACTAAAACCTATCAAGGTGTAACAAAAGAAGCTTTCTTAAAGGAATTAAATAAACTATTTAGTGAATTTAAATCGGATGAAAACACGCATCTTATCCCGCAAAAATCAGTAATTAAAGATGATAAATATCTTAGTGAAGAATATCATGGATATTGTTTTGTAGGAAATATATCCAGGACTTGATTACAATTGATATTTGAAGAAAAAAATGGCGATGTAACGGATATATTTAGCTCTTTTGATTTTAATAGTGATGACTATGATGAAATAGATGGATGTGTTATGATGTGTTTTAAAGAAGATGAGGAAGTGAATTTTAAGCCTAGTAATTTTTATTTAGTAAATCTACAAAAGTGTCAAAAGGCTTACAATGAATTATTTCAACATGAAAATCAACTTATTGATTCGAGTATATTCATCCCTTGGTTGGAAAAACATACGGAATTAGGCAATTCTACTCGCGGTTTATCATTCCGATATGCTAATTTTATGGATTTCGAAGAATTATATTACAAATTAAGTAATCTGAAAAATTATTTGGTAACAAACGATATTGCTAAAGAAGCTGTAGAAGCATATCATCAAATCAATGAAGATGATGAAAATAGTTTACTAAGATGGTTAATTAAATATGGGAACATAGACAATTACGATGGTGAATACAAACTTGGTCAGTATGGGCTATTACAAATAAAACATGAGCCCAACAATCCGTATTTTAAAATACAAGAGGTGAAATTTAATTTTTCTGAAGTGGAAGCTTTAGTGAATTTTAAATTCATATCATATATGATAACCTCTACTGGAAGAAGCTTTATGAATACACCACTTTCAGTATGGATCAGCAAAATGAACACTTCAATGATGGGGGAGAAAAAGCAAAAATGGCGCTTTCCCTATCTTATCATTTAAAACAAAGAGGATTAATGAATGAATAAAACGCCACTAAATCACCTACTTTTTAAATTCCCTTCAACTTCGCCGCCATCGTCTCAAGTGTGTACTTATATTCCTTCTTCAGGCCATCCACAATACCTTGAACAGATTTTACTTCGTGAATACTTGTCACACCATGACCAGCAGACCAAATGTCTTTCCACGCTTTGGAGTGACTCTCACTTAATTTAGAAAAGTCCTCCTCGCCTATTTCGGTTAAATCAACGCCTGCTTTTTCGATACTTTTCGCCATGAAATTGGCATTCACACCTGAAACGGCATTCGTATAAATAATATCTTTGATTTCTGACTCAACGATTAATTCTTTGTATTCATCAGAAGCTAAACTTTCTTGAGAAGTGATAAAGTGTGTTCCCATATAGGCAAAATCAGCACCCATACATTCAGCAGCTGCCACATCTCCACCGGTATTAATCGAGCCAGCTAGAATTAAAGCACCTTTATAAAACGAACGAATTTCACTTAGTAAAGCAAAAGGATTCGCTAATCCTGCGTGACCTCCAGCTCCAGCGGCTACACAAATAATACCATCTACACCTGCTTCCATTGCTTTTTCCGCATGACGCTTTTTGATAACATCGTGAAAAACCAAACCGCCATAACCATGAACGGCATCTACGACATCTTTCACCGCTCCCAATGACGTGATAATCAAAGGCACATTGTATTTTGCACACAACTGTAAATCGGAAATAACACGTGGATTTGTTCGATTGACAATTATATTGACACCAAATGGTGCTGGCTTCACCCCTGTTTCTTCTTCAAACTTCTTTAACTCACTGGTAATCTCTTTCAGCATGTTTTCAAAATCTTCACTCGTTCTTCCATTTAACGATGGAAAAGTCCCTAGAATACCGTTTTTACACGATTCTATAACTAGTTTCGTCCCTGAAACCAAAAACATGGGTGATACAATTACAGGGATAGATAAGCGGGATTTTAATTCTGAAAGTGTCATTGTTGTGATTTTATTTCTTGTAAAAATAGTAAATTTAATTTCTTGGGGTAGATAGTTTACTGTTAGTGATATCATTTTTTTTAACCGCAATGACACGAAGGAGGCGCAATGTCGTAAAGAATTCTTCATGAATCTACAATTATTTTAGCTTTTATTAGTTTCTATAACTCAAACAAATGAGTATCTCAAACTCAAAGACAGATTTGGATGTCGCATATTTTTAGAGTGCAAAAAATGGCAGTAAAAGACGGGCACCTTGAGGAAGTTCCGAAGTGACAACGTAGGAAATCACCGAAAAGGTCATCTTTTACAAGATTTTTAAGCGAAGAAAAATTCTGCAACGAGTTTTATCCTCAAAAATTCGGTACTAGCCGTTTACTCGTTTTTACGTCTTCAAAAGCAGAGCTTTTTCTCTTTTTGACGGACAAAAAGTAAAAGAATGATAAAAGAACTCAAACTTGAAACATTCATGTAAATAGACGTCTGTCACAAAATAAAATAACACCAATATAGATAGTTCACCGCTGAATCCTATCTTTGCAAAATGGTTAATTTGGAAAAAGTAGGCGTTCATCTCCCACAAGGGTATTTATTTAATGATATTTCGTTGCAGTTGAATCGAAATGACAAAATCGGTTTGACGGGTAAAAACGGTGCTGGAAAGTCCACTATGCTGAAATTGATAGCAGGCTGGGATCAGCCTTCCGAAGGAAAAATACACAAACCAAAAGAATGTAAAGTCGGTTTCTTGACGCAAGATATTCACGTCGATGAAACCAAAACGGTTTTTGATTATCTGAATTATTCAAACGAGGAATTGAATTATTTAAGAGAACAAATAGAATCCATCAACCATGAGATTGTGAACCGTACGGATTATGAAACGGATTCCTATTTAGAACTTTTAAGTAAATTAAATGAAGTCAATCATCAATTTAATATCTTGGATGGTTTCCAGTGGGAAGAAAAAATTGCCGCAACCTTAGAAGGATTAGGTTTTCATTTGGAAGACTTCCCAAAACAATTAAAAACGTTCTCGGGTGGTTGGAAAATGCGGGCTGAATTAGCCAAAATATTAGTTAACAAGCCGAATGTCATTCTGTTAGATGAGCCGACCAATCACTTGGATATCATTTCTATTGCTTGGCTCGAAGATTATTTGCAAAAATACGATGGATTGGTAGTGGTTATTTCTCACGACCGTCTTTTCTTGGACAATGTGACGAATCGTACCATCGAGTTGATGAAAGGAAAAGCGTATGATTATCCGTATAATTATTCGGTTTACAAAATCAAACGAGAAGAAGAATTGGAACAATTACAACGTTCAAAGAAACAACAAGATAAAGAAATCAAGCAAACCAAAGAATTGATTGATAAATACCGTGCAAAAGCAACCAAAGCCGCATTTGCGCAATCATTAATCAAGAAATTAGATCGTACTGATGTGATTGAAGTAGAAAATGATAACGTGGCGAAAATGCACCTTTCTTTTCCATTAAGCGTTCAACCGGGGAAATGGGTTCTTGGACTGCATGATTTAGGAAAAGCGTACGGTGATAGAGTGCTTTTTGAAAATATTAATATCACCGTTGGAAGAGGCGAAAAAATTGCGCTTTTAGGACCGAATGGAATTGGTAAATCGACACTCTTGAAGTTGATTATGAATGAAATCGAAGGCACAGGAAGCGTGGAATATGGTCACAATGTGAATATTACCTATTTCGCTCAAAATCAAGCCGATCAACTCGATCCTAAAAAATCTGTATTTGAAACGGTAGATGATATCGCCGTAGGAGAAATTCGAAAAGATTTACGTAAAATATTAGGCGCTTTTTTATTTTCAGGTGAAGCTGTCGATAAAAAAGTAAGTGTTCTTTCTGGTGGTGAAAAAACACGTTTGGCTTTATGTCAATTGTTGTTAAGTTCTTCCAACACACTAATTCTCGATGAGCCCACCAATCACTTAGACATTCAAAGTAAAGACGTTTTAAAGCAAGCATTGATTGACTACGAAGGATCATTTATCATTGTTTCTCACGACCGTGAATTTTTAGATGGATTGACGAATCGTGTTTGGGACATCGAAAATAAAACACTAAAAATCAACCACTTTGATGTAAAAGAATATTTACAGCGAAAAATGACTGATTTAACAATGAATGCTGCGAAGAAGAAAGAGCCTGTTGCAGTCGTGAAGGAAAAAGAACCCGAAAGTCGTGAAATCCGAAAACAACGTTCACAACTGCAAAGTAAAGTCAAAAAAGCAGAAGAACTGATTGAACAATTAGAAAAAGAAATGGTGAATTTAGAATTGGAAATGGCCAATATCGACTATTCGGATGAAGAAAAAGCCAACAAGACAATTGAAAATTACAATAGCAAAAAAGCAACCATTGAAGCGAAAACGTCAAATTGGGAGGAATTAGTGATGCAATTAGATGAATTAGGACAAGAATGAATCAAGGAAATTTAACAAAAATGTTGGTGGAACAAAGTGATACGTTACAATACCGCCTTTCACTGAACGATCAACTTATTAACATGAATGACAAAATTGGTCAACCGTTCTCCATGCAATGGACAGGTTCTATATTTTGTATGAAATGTGGCACTAAAACCAAAACGTCTTTCAGTCAAGGATTTTGTTACCGTTGTTTTCAATCTGCCCCCGAATGTTCGGATTGTATCATTCGTCCTGAATTATGTGAAGCGCATTTAGGAAAAGGCCGTGATGTACAATGGGAAGAAGACAATCACAATAAAGCACATGTCGTTTATTTGGCGGCTACCGATACGATAAAAGTAGGAATTACAAGAGCAACTAACACATTTACCCGATGGATAGATCAAGGGGCAAAATCGACACTTATTTTCGCCGAAACACCCAACCGTTATGAAGCTGGAAGAGTCGAAGTTGCTTTAAAAGATTTTCTGACTGACAAAACAAATTGGCGAAATATGCTCACCAATAAAACAAATGACGAAATTGACTTGGTGGAAGAAAAATGGCGTATAGCGGAGCAATTACCACAAGATATTACCGATTTAATCACAGAAGATGAAGAAGTCCACATTTTTAATTATCCTGTAATTACTTATCCTACAAAAGTGAATTCTATCAATTTGGAAAAAGAAATTCAATTCACTAAAAAACTAATGGGAATCAGAGGTCAATATTTACTCTTTGACGACAATACCGTGATTAACATTCGTAAATATGGCGGCTATCAAGTGATTATTGAGTAAGTGAGATTTTTAAAATTGTACACCAACGAAAAAAAGGTACTATTACATTTTACTTATATTATAGCAATTTCCTATCATATTTCTACAATCTATTCTGAAATATGATCTTGCTATTTTCTCTTCATCTTTATTTAAACTGTCAGCATCAGTCTTGTAAAGAGTCATAAGCCTAGTTTGTTCTTTTAATTGTTCAAATGCAGGTTTATATTTGTTCTCTAAAAATCCATTTTTTAAATATAAGCTATCTTCATTGATAGAGTATAAAAGCTCTAATTCTTTTAAAATGCTTATTTTCATATTATTTGGGATTCTTAATTTTTGAATATAATATTCTTTTTTAGTGGTTTTCTGATACTCCCACAAGTCATAGGTCTCTGTTGATTTTTCTCTATCAAGTGGAGCGTGACCCCATAACATAAAGCATCCTGACTGCGCTCTCATTCTTGGATTTATAACGCTAGTATTAACAAATACTAATTCTTGTGTTTCCATTACCTTTTGTTCAAATGCTGAAAAAACCGGATAGTCATTTTGGTTACAAACAAATAATGCTCCATCTTTGTCAGCTTCTCCATTACAGGCAAAGAATAATGAAATTAGTACATCCATTGACCAATCTATTAACCTGGTAGGTATGCCGTAGTGTTGACAAAGCATTAACCACTCGAGATCAAATTCTGTAAAAGTTAATGGTGGAACTGACTTAGGTGGCTTAGCACTTAATAGATTGCTTTCAAAATCAACAGTTTGATATCTTTTGAAGGAATTGTACCTATAAATTGATGGTTTTAAAGTCCAATCAAAATCTGCTTGACCTCTAAATCTAAAGGAAGACTGATTAAGGTTAAGACTGTATGTAAATTTTAAAGCGTCTGTCACTGAATTAATGTTCATAACTTTGATTTTGTATTATACATAATGGTTAGTATAAGAATAATAGCCGATTGCGTGGTGCTTTTCTGTCAAATCATAAGAAAATTGAAGTGAACTACAAGCCTTGAATTAACTACTTTTCAGCTTATATTTTTATACATTGTTGTGCTTTCGTGGTTTATTTTTCATTTCAATTTTGCTTTCACTTTCTTAGTTAAATAATAACCGCCAGTTTGTGCTGCTTCTCCTCTAAATTCAATTAATTCTGCTTCTTTTAATTGTTGCGATATCTTTCCATCGTTCTTTCAGAAACACAAATTGCAGTAATATATTCGGGCGCTCTATTCCCTTCATTTTTAGCAATAGCTTTAAGAAGAGTAGATAATTTTTCTTTAACTTTCTTTGTAGCTCCGCCAATAGCTCCGTCATTATCTTCAGTTATTGCTCCGTCAATAGCTCCGCCAATTTTACTATTACCAAAGAAAGTAAGTTTAACAGCTTGCTCTCCAATATCCCAAACAGGTGCTTTAAGGCCCGCTTTCTTACATTCATCTGAAATCATAATAGTTCCTCTACCTATCTTCTCAATAAAACCTCTTAAAAACACCATATGCGATATGTCTGGATTGTAAGGCATAGAAAGATGACTCTTCTTGAGTTCGCTTTGCTTGTATGGTGATTTCCCAGTATTGCTTACTTCAATTTTATCTGGATAGATAATAACAGCCATAGCACTAGAAGGAATCGAATATTCACGATGCACGAGTGCATTCATAACGCCTTCACGTAATGCTTTCATGGGTATTTCATAGTCGTCTTCTCTTTTCCAATTTTTGTTGTCAAATTTCCTCTGTAGTTGCAGATGTTTCTCGAAAAAGTCGTGTATGGCCATTCGATTTTTAAAAAGATTCCCATCCAATAGGCGGTCATCTGTATATTCACTTCCCGTCTTTCCGTCCTTCAATAGCGCAATCCGAACTCGGGCTTGAGGAATAAAGCGGGCAGGATTTTTAGCAAACAAAATAACAGAAGCATTGGTAAAATTCCCATTCTGATAAAGCCCGTAATAGGATAAAAAGTCCATCGGCTCTCGTTTCTCCTCACTTAGTTTACTATCAAATCTTGTAGCTTCAATAGTCTTTTGAATTTCTTCCAAATCCAAATCGCTTAATTCTACACCTAGGCAGGCTTGTCGCTCCCAATGAATTTCTGTCTCCTGTCTTTTATGAATCAGCTCAGAAATTTCTTTAGATGATGCCTGAATTGTTCAATTATTTCTGCGATAATAAATGCTACCGTTAAAAATGTAAGGTTGTTTTGAACCCTCCCAAACTTTGATGAGCAATAATTGCTTGTCACCATAATTTTCAACCTAAACCATTACAGGTGCTTCAGGTACTAATTCTTTAATCAAGTATTGTTCAATTTCAAACTGCCATTTATCTGCATTTTTAATTCCCTTAATTTCTTTATTGTCAGCAATGCCAATGAGTAACTGACCGCCTTCATTATTTAAAAACCCACAAATAGTTTTTCCAATAGCATCTTTACGAACAACTTCCTTAAAATCAAGCTGTCCGCTTTCGCCCTGTTTTATAAGGTCTTTTATAAGTTGTGCTGTTTTCATTGTGCTGGATTGTTTAAAATAGCTAATTCACTTTCTACACGCTTAATATCACCGAATAAAGTTTCAACGTGTCTTAATGCTTCATCTGGTCTGAAAAATTCTTGTACCCAATGATATTTCCGTTCTTCATAATCTAAATTAATTTGAACTGAATCGTTATACATATCAATCACTTTAACACTATCGATTACAGAAGTGGATTGAATTTCAAAATCGTTACGTTGAGTTTTGGCTACATCGGCATACATATATTGAGCAAACAGTTTTCGTGAGAAAGTCACAAAACTGTGAGCAATAAATCTTCGTGGTTTATCAATGGCAATAGTTCTTTGAAATTATAAATGTGTAATTCCAGTACTATACATTGGATTGATTATACCAAAGAAAATATCACATTCAGCCACAGCAGCAATACAAGCATCTGTGTTGTTCATTCCTAAAGGTGGATGAAGTGTGCCGTATTCAGAATTGATAACGTGGTAACCGTAGGTATTCAAAATACCGCAAATTTGCAAAAGCAAATCACGGTTTTGATACACCGTTGAGGCTACCATAATATTTATTTTTTTATTTTTTTCTTTTTTGCCATTCACTAATTTTTCGAAATCAAATTTATAGATTTAAATCAAGTTAAGTTTGTTTATCTACTTTTCGTTACTGTCTTGTTGTGTCGTCTGTCTTTTAACATTGGTGGTAACGTCTCGGTTTACGATATTGCGTAAAACCCCTATATCTTTTCTAGTTAAAATACTGATAATGAGTATAAATCCGTCTTTAGTCGTATATCATTCAAATCTGATATTTCAAAATCGGAATTCTGACTAACGTTCCTATTATTTATTCATAATCAATTACTTATGAATCCCAGA
>CAZDAR010000008.1:0-59291 GCA_964503665.1 uncultured Flavobacteriales bacterium | reverse complement strand
AGGTTGACGAAGGTGGAAGACTTTGGATAAATTCTCTACTTTAATGGCAATATCAGATTTCACTTAGTAATTTCTTTGAGTCCGAAGTTACTGATTTTTTCATTTCAGAGCGCATATAATCAGCTAAAAATAAAAACTCACTTCTGAATTACCTTTTCTAAAATCTCCATTTCCATCAGACATATCTCACACAAACAATCTTGATAAATTGCCGACAGGTGCTTTTTTGTGACTTCGGAAATGGAAATAGTAGCACAAAAACAGTTTTGAATATCTTTTACCTTACACTCAAAAGAGGCAGAACATCGGTCACATTTTTTGATAGCCATGGTTGATACTGAAAGGTAAATCACCCCTTCCGCTTTTCTTCTCGTTCCTTTTGGATTTTATCCATCCGCTGAATGTCATAGAATGTTTTGTCGATTGTCATGTATTCGCCGTCGGGAATTGGACTTAATGCAGGAGCGGCTACTACAACACCTGTTCGGTCGATTAAAATGTAATACGGATAACTTTGGACGTTGAACGTTTTGTAAAACGGATCACCCTCATCTAATTGAATCACATCCCAAGGTAGGGTAGAGAGTAATTTGGTAATTTTCTTATCTTCTTTTGCTTCTTTTGTGTATACAGATACGAATTTCACAATACCAGAATAACGCTGATAGATCTCTTTTAAAAGTTCAATTTCCTGAGCTGTTCCTGTGTAATTTGGTTTGAAAATGTGGAAATAAATATACGTGTTTTCAAAACCTTTCAAATTAATAAGCTTTCCGTATTGATTTAGTAATGCAAAATTAGGCGATGGATTCCCAGCAGTGACTTGTGTTAAACGGAAAGCAATATTCGCAGCAATTTTTCCATTTTCAACTTGTTGTGGAAAACGACTGATACTATCTAATATTTCTATAATATTGGTCTTTGGAAATTCAGGGTTGTCATAAGCTTCCGCTAATCCATAAATCATCACCAATTCGCGGAGTGCTTCGTTTGAATATACCTTGTCAATCTTTCCATCTTTTAGGGTATAAGAAGGACGTGTTAAATACTCTTCTTCTAGGGCCTTCATAATCAGTGATGGACTTTTCTTTAGAACAGCCATGTAAACGCGGTTATTCACTTCCACATCCAATTGCGAGAAAAGTTTAGAATAGAGTTTTTTGATGATTAAGAAATAATTCTCATTGTCATATTGCACCGATTTTTTGTCGATATAGGTGTCGAAAATATAACGAAGTGCTTTTTCATTGTTGTAAATACTCATGTCCAAATCGGCAAATGAATAATGGACAAATCCTTTGTAAAATTCACTTTCAGTTTGAGAAGACTTATAAACAGAATCTTTGAGTACTTTGTATTTGTTTAAGAAAAGTTGTTTGTTTCTAACAAATTCATACAGATTTAGTGCGTAGAACCGGTCAATAGTGTGATCAAAATCAATAACTTTCTGATTGATATCATTCGAATCTAGATTAAGAAAAATAGAAGTTACATAGTTTCCTAATGAACGATAGGGTTTGTCTTTATCGTGAAGTGGTAAATAAAGTTCATACGTTTTTCCTGGTTCAATGTATATGTAGGAAGAATTATTATTGGAACGAATAACGACTTTTTGAATTTTAGTATTTTCAAAACTCATCGAAAAAGTACTATCTTCTTTTACCGTTGTAATGGCGACTTTTGTTTCTCTTTGAGATAAAAAATCGGTGATTTCATTCACCTCGATAGTTTTACCAATATATTCAGGAGCATATCCTTTGATAGTGGTAATGGTTTGCGCCATCCCAATCGAGGAACACAAAAAACTAGCTAAAACAGAAAGAAAATATTTACTCATATGACTAATTAAACGAGGTCGGCGAAGTTTGTTACAAATAGCGAACCATCTCCGCCTAATTTATATATTTCACGAACGATAGTCGAACTGATGGTACTCACTTCTGGATTAGTGTAAATTAAAATGGTTTCCACATTCGCCATCTTCTTATTCGCAATAGCAATGGGGCGTTCGTATTCAAAATCTTTGGTATCTCTCAAGCCGCGTAGGATATATTTGGCTTCCATGGAACGACAGAAATCCACCGTTAATCCATTGTAAGAAACGACACTTATTTTTTGATTTCCAGCATAAAGCTTTTTGACATGTGCTATTCTTTTGTCAGTATCGAAAGCATACGTTTTAGAGATGTTGACGCCAAATGCAATGATGATTTCGTCGAATAAATCTAGCGCATTTTCAATCACACTTTCATGTCCTTTGGTAAATGGATCGAATGACCCTGGAAAAACGGCTATTCTTTTCATGCGTTCAGTTTAAAAAATGAAAAATACACATTTCCATATTTTTTTTGGTCATGGAAATTTGGATGTGTCGTCAAATTCGTATCTCTTCCGTGTTCCACAATTAGCCAACCAAAATCGGTCAATAAGTTCCGCTCAAATACAGTTGTAACGATTTCTAAATGAAATGTTTCCGCATATGGCGGGTCGGCAAAGATGAGGTCAAAAGGTTGAGTGGCTGCTTTCAGGTATTTCACCACATCGGATTGGATGATTTGGATATCGTCATCCACTTCCAATTGCTTTGCTAGTGCAGTAATAAATTTCACACAATTGTGATTTTTGTCCACAGAAATGATCTTTCCAGCTTCACGAGAGGCAAATTCAAATGAAATATTACCTGTTCCAGCACACAAATCGAGGATTCGCAATTCATGTAGTGAGATTCTATTTTCTAAAACATTAAAGAACCCTTCTTTCGCAAAATCCGTCGTGGGACGGGAAGGAAAGGATTTTGGAATACTGAATCTTCGGGACTTTAATTTACCTCTATTTATACGCAAACTAATAAGTATTTAAGTGTTTGAATCGGTTGAACTTCAACGTTGAAATTCTTCGTTTCTTTTATTTTTGACCAATCTTCTAAAAATTGTGCTTCGTTTATCGAGCTTTGACTCAATGGGTGAAGTATAACCATTCCTTTATCTTCCAATGAATTGGTTTGATTGAGCGCATTTAATGTGTAATAAATCAAATCGCTCTCGTTCGTGTATTCAAAACTGTTGTAGAGCTTCAACTCGTTGTGTTTTACATAAATCATCAACGAAAATTGATGTGTTAAGATGAGATGAATCGTCGGCTTGAAAGAACTCGTATTGAAAATCCCTCGGATTAAACCCGTACCTAAGTGCTGAAGAACGATTCTTGGGAAACGAATCACAAAAAACGATTTCACCCAGAAAGGAATTTCATACACATTGATAATCGATAATTCCGAAATTCGGTTGTAATCAACTTCGTGTTCTATTTTACCTTCTGAAAAACTATAGTTGAGTACTTCTTTCGGTGTCGCATTTTCAAGTAAACTCATCGGAATTAAAGAGCTAGTCGGAGAATACCACATTAAAATATACTCTTCGTAAGCGTCCTCTTGCAGTTGATGTTTTTCAATAAAAGCCTGTAATTGTTCTTTGTAATAATAATCTGCTTTACTCGTAAAGGCTAACTTGTCAATCCATCGGAAAGAATCATGCTCTGAAACTCCCAAATGGACTTCACTCTCTGTTAAAACAAAATAGGCTATTTTACTCACGCTCTTTATGATTTGAAACAAAGGTATCAAAAAATAGTTTTACTATCTGAAATAGGAGGAGGAATTGAAATTCAATTCTGAATTACGTTTTAAGGATTCATTTTTTTGAAGTAGGGCAAAACACACTTTCCTAAAATTAAAATCTCGCATTTTGGTATTTTGTGTAATTTTGTTTTAATGAAAGCATCTCTCATTATTTCTGTGTACAAAGACGTTGACGCTCTGGAAGCTATTTTACGCTCCGTGGAACGTCAAACAGCGAAAGATTTTGAAGTGATAATAGCACAAGATGCAGATGTGGATTGCTTTTCTGAAAGTATCCATCGATTCAAAGCGCAGGGATTCCAAATTTCATTAATTCAACAAGAAGATAAAGGTTTTCAAAAAAACAAAATTCTGAACAAAGCAATCATAGCATCAACAGCGGAGAAATTAATTTTCATTGATGGTGATTGTGTGTTGCATCCTGAATTTATCGAGAAGCATTTGGAATGTTTAAAGGAAAAAAGTTTTTGTGCAGGAAAGCGAGTAGATGTCGATCAAAAAACGTCATTAAAAATCATAAATGGAGAGATAATCACACCTTCATTTTTTCAACTTTTCGCCAATGGTTCTAATCGCATTGAAGAGACTTTTCGGTTTTTAATTCCCTTCAAAGGCAACGCTAAAACATCGCTTTTGGGCTGTAATATGAGTTGGAATAAGTCCGATCTAATCGAATTAAATGGCTTTGACGAAGACTATACCGACCCAGGTTATGGCGAAGATGTCGATATCGAATTTCGGGCAGAATTATTGGGTCTCCAAAAAATCAATACACGCTATCGAACGATTCAGTATCACTTATTTCATGAGCGACCAGAGCGCGAAGATCAAGTGGCAATAAGTAGAGAGAAATATCAATCGAAACGCAAACAAGCAAATTATCGTTGTTCAAATGGCATAGTAAAAGTGTAATTGAAGCGCTTCTGATATGTTATTTTCATCATAGTTTATGTTTTTCATCTTTTTAACGAATAAATGTCAACAAGTTGTTTTATTTGCTGATTTGTTGTGCGCTAATAGTCGTATATTTGAAACTGTCGCATTTTGTCTGTAAAATTCGACAATGAAAACGTTTTAAATTAGCAAATGGCAGAAGAAGTTCAATATAACGAAGACAACATCAGGTCCTTAGATTGGAAGGAACATATTCGTTTACGTCCCGGAATGTATATCGGTAAGTTAGGTGACGGTTCATCGGCTGACGATGGTATTTACGTGTTGGTGAAAGAAGTCGTAGATAACTGTATCGACGAATTTGTAATGGGGAATGGAAAACGCATTGATGTAAAAATCAAGGATAACAAAGTCAGCGTTCGAGATTACGGTCGTGGAATTCCGTTAGGTAAAGTCGTGGAGGTTGTTTCCAAAATGAATACAGGAGGAAAATATGACTCAAAAGCATTTAAGAAATCTGTTGGTTTAAATGGTGTTGGTACAAAAGCGGTGAATGCGTTGAGCTCTCACTTTATGGTATATGCCGTTCGAGATGGTGAAAAGAAAACAGCTATTTTCACACAAGGTAATTTAATCGAAGACTTACCAATTGAAAAAACAGACGAGCAAAACGGAACCTATGTAGAATTTATTCCAGATGATCCTATTTTCAAAAAATATACGTTCAAAGCGAACTATTTGGAGAAAATGTTTTGGAATTACTGTTACCTGAATAGAGGTCTTGCGATTTATTATAACGGCGAAAAATTTCAATCAAAAGAAGGATTGAAAGACTTGCTTGAAAACAATATGGATGGTGATCCTCTTTATCCGATTATCCATTTAGAAGGGTACGATATTGAGGTGGCATTTACACATGGAAAAACATACGGAGAAGACTATTATTCATTTGTAAATGGTCAACATACGACGCAAGGAGGAACACATCAAAGTGCTTTTCGTGAATCTATTGCGAAAGTAATTCGTGATTTTTACAATAAGAACTATGAAGCGTCTGACATTCGTCAATCAATTGTAGCGGCGATTGCTATCAAAGTGATAGAGCCTGTTTTTGAATCACAGACAAAAACAAAATTAGGTTCTCAAGATATAGAGCCAGACGGACAATCTATTCGTACATTTGTGAACGACTTTCTGAAAGAAAAGCTAGATAATTATCTGCATAGAAATCCAGAAGTTGCGGATATTATTGAGAAGAAAATTAAGCGAAGTGAGAAAGAACGAAAAGAACTTTCTGGTATACGTAAGTTAGCAAGAGATCGTGCGAAGAAATCTAATTTACACAACCGTAAGTTGCGTGATTGTAAAGTGCACTTGACCGATACAAAAGATCCACGTTATTTAAATACAACACTGTTTATTACCGAGGGAGATTCTGCAAGTGGTTCGATTACCAAGTCGAGAGATGTCGTGACACAAGGCGTTTTTTCGTTGCGAGGTAAGCCGTTAAATTCCTACGGTCTAACGAAGAAGATTGTGTATGAGAATGAAGAGTTTAACCTTCTTCAAGCAGCCTTGGATATTGAAGACGATATGGATAACTTACGTTACAATAAAATTGTAATTGCCACCGATGCCGACGTCGACGGAATGCATATCCGTTTATTGTTATTGACCTTCTTTCTTCAGTTTTTCCCTGATTTAATCAAGCGTGGACACGTCTTTGTTTTACAAACACCTTTATTTCGTGTGAGAAATAAAAAGCAAACGATTTACTGTTATTCGGATGAAGAACGTCGTAAAGCGATTGCTGATTTGGGAAAAAATCCTGAAATTACACGATTTAAAGGATTGGGTGAGATTTCGCCCGATGAGTTTAAGAATTTTATCGGAGAAGATATTCGATTAGATCCAGTAGTGATGTCAAAGGACTCTTCCATTGAAGATATTCTATCTTACTATATGGGGAAAAATACGCCCGAACGTCAGGAATTTATTATCAATAATTTACGTTTAGAAGATGATAGTGAGGAAGCATTGATCGGTGGAGTAGATAGAACTAAAAAAGAAAATGAAGTAGCATGATGGACGACGAAAAAGAGGACGCATTAAATCAACCAGAAGAGAATAAAGATCTTTCTTCAGATAAAATTATTCCCCTCAGTGGCCTTTACGAAAATTGGTTTTTAGATTATGCTTCTTACGTAATTTTAGAACGTGCAGTTCCTTCATTACATGATGGTTTAAAACCTGTACAGCGTAGAATTCTTCACTCATTGAAAGAGTTGGATGACGGGCGTTATAACAAAGTGGCGAACGTTATTGGAAATACGATGAAATACCATCCGCATGGCGACGCCTCTATTGGTGACGCTTTAGTTGGTTTGGGACAAAAAGAATTGTTGATTGATTGCCAAGGAAACTGGGGGAATCTTTTAACAGGTGACGGCGCTGCAGCTCCTCGTTACATCGAAGCGAGATTGTCAAAATTTGCGAGTCATGTGGTATTTAATCCTAAAACGACAGATTGGCTTTTGAGCTATGATGGACGAAATAAAGAACCCAATCAATTGCCCGTTAAGTTTCCATTACTTTTAGCACAAGGTGCTGAAGGTATTGCAGTCGGAATGGCATGTAAAATATTACCGCATAATTTTATTGAGCTTATCGATCAATCGATTAATCATCTAAAAGGAAGGAAAGTAGAATTAGTGCCCGATTTTCCGCAAGGAGGATTAGCTGATTTTTCTGGATATAACGATGGTTTAAGAGGTGGGAAAGTACGTGTTCGTGCTCGGATTAAAAAGGTGGATAACAAAACCTTAATGATTAACGAAATTCCGTATGGAACGACTACTATCAGCTTGATTGACTCGGTGATTAAGGCGAATGAAAAGAGTAAAATAAAAATTAAGAAAATTGAAGATAATACGTCTTCAAGTGTTGAGATTGTCATTCATATTGCGCCAGGAGTTTCACCTGATAAAACGATAGACGCATTGTATGCATTTACGGATTGTGAAGTTTCTATTTCTCCTAATACTTCAGTCATTGATGTAAATACGCCACGATTTATGGGCGTGACGGAAATCTTGAAATCGAATACTGATCATACGGTAAAGTTACTCAAATGGGAGCTAGAGATTCGTTTGAATGAATTGGAGCAACAATGGCATTTTTCGACATTAGAAAAAATCTTCATCCGCGAGGAGATGTACATTGACTTCAAGAAATATTCTGACAGAGAGAGTCTATATGGATATTTATACAAATGTTTTCTTCCTTTTAAGAAAGACTTTATTCGTGATATAACAGACGAAGATTTGCAAAAATTGACGCAAATTCAAATGATTCGTATTACGCGTTTTGACTCCGATAAAGCAGATGATGGAATTGCGAAGTTGGAAGCTGAAATGGTTGAAGTAAAAGAGAAATTGGCGAATTTAATTGAATATGCCATTGACTACTTTAAAGATTTGAAAAAGCGTTTTGGTGAAGGAAAAGAACGAAAAACTGAAATACGAACATTTGACAACATTAATGCAGCAAAAGTAATAATTGCCAATCATAAATTGTATGTTGATTATGAAGAAGGATTTATTGGTTATGGTATTCGTAAAGGAGAACCTGTAAACGATTGTTCTGAAATTGACGATGTTATTATCTTTTTCAATACAGGAAAGATGATGATCTCTAAGGTAGCTGACAAGAAATTTGTTGGTAAAGGGATGATTCATGCCGATGTTTGGAAAAGAGGCGATAAAAGAACGATTTACCATTTGATGTACCAAGATGGAGTAGGAGGTGCTACGATGATGAAACGATTTTATGTAAATTCCATCACTAGGGACACGGAATATGATTTAACAAAAGGAACAAAGGGTTCGAAAGCACTATATTTCTCCGTTCATCCGAATGGAGAAAGAGAAGTGGTAACAATCATACTACGACCAAGACCACACTTGAAACGTTTGCGTTTCGATATTGATTTTGCTGATTTATTGATTAAAGGTCGAAACGCCAGTGGAAATCGTGTTACAAAGGAAATTGTTTCTAAAATAATTCAGAAAGAAGTGGGCGGTTCCACCTTGTCTGCTCGCAAGATTTGGTATGACACAGTTGTGGGACGTTTGAATGATGAAGAAAGAGGAAAGTATTTAGGTGCATTTAAAGGAACAGATAAAATTTTAACTTTGTATAAGAATGGTGAATACCGACTTTCTGCTTTTGATTTATCGACACACTTTGATGAAGATATGATACACATTGAGAAATGGATAGAAGACCGTCCAATATCCGCTGTTTATTACGATGGAGAAAAAGATCTGCATTATGTTAAACGCTTTGTTTGTGAAGTAATGACCGATAAACGAGTATCTTTTATTCCAGAATCAGAAGGTACATACTTAGATGCCGTTTCGACATCTTATCGACCTGAAGTACGCATCATTTACAACAAACAGCTGAAACAAACCAAGAATTTGCCCGATAACGTTACAAATATTGCCGATTTGATAGAAGTGAAAGGTATGAAGGCACAAGGAAATCAAATTACTAAATTGAAAGTGAAAGAAATCGTTCTGACACATGAAATTGATGGAGGAGAACCTTGGCCAGAAGATATAGCTGAAAAAGAAGAGGCGTCTTCTACTGCAAAAAATGGAGAAGAGGATGATGATACGACTTTTGAATGGGATTTGACTAACCCTAATAAAGATGACGATGATGGAGAAGGTCAAGGGAAACTTTTCTAGAAATTGAGATAATGAAAGTTTATATGTACTTTCCCAATTGAAAGTGCGTTTATTAATTTATAATCGAGAAAGAATATGAAGAAGAATTTTGGAAATTTGATATTCGGAATTGCTATAATCGTTGCTGCAATTGTACTTGGAAATGCATATTCCAAGAAGTACCAGCAAAATGATGTGATTACCGTAACTGGATTAGGAGAAGAAGATTTTGTCTCTGATTTAATTGTTTGGGATGCTTCTTTTAGTGTCAACGATTATGATCTAAGTGTAGCGTATAAGAATTTAGAGAGCAATCGTGAGCGTATTAAGAAATATTTTCTTTCTAAAGGAATTAAAAGTGATCAGATTGTTTTCTCTTCTGCTGACATCACTAAGGATTATGATTATAACTATGGTGAAAATGGCTATCTTAAAAACACTGTTTTTAAAGGATATACATTACGACAAGTAGTGAAAATTGAATCCAATGAAGTGGATAAAATTGAAATGCTTTCTCGTGAATCTACAGAGTTAATTAATGATGGAATTGAGCTTTTATCTAATCTTCCTTCCTATTATTACACGAAACTAGCAGAGTTGAAATTTAAGATGATTGAAAATGCAACGAAAGATGCCTATGCACGAGCAAAAATTGTGGCAGAAAACTCTGGTGGTAAATTAGGTAGTTTAAAATCTTCTTCAATGGGAGTTATTCAAATTCTAGGAAGAAATTCAAATGAAGATTATTCATGGGGTGGAAATTTCAACACGTCCTCCAAAAATAAAACTGCATCAATTACCATTCGTTTGGTGTATGAAGCGAAATAATTAAGAACTTTAAATTACGAATTCAAACGCAGGGATCATTGATGTTCCGATTTTTTATAGTATGTATTATCTCTCTCCCGCATTTCTTGTTTTCACAAGAGTGGAAAGAGTATGTTTTTTCGAAGGAAATGACAGAGCGTTATACGGAAGATTCAAGTGCTTCAAATGCCTATCAATTTGCTTTTGAGTCAACATTTATTGAAGAATACACAAACGCATTAGCTTGGTACGATAAAGTTTTTCCCCAACGATTTATTTCGAACTACCAAGATTCTATTTTACAAACATATGATAAAGTTCCTGCTACAGAGACTTTATTAAATCGTACAAAAGATCAGAAAATAGTTCTTTTTAGTGATGCCATTCAGTTGCCAACAAATCGTTATTTTTTGACTTCCATCTTACCTAAACTTTGGAAACAAGGCTATCGGAATTTGGGTCTAGAAGGTTTGTCAGTCGATACTCTAAAGGGAAGTCAAACGCTAAAAGACACGATGGGACGCTATTTAAGAGAATCCTATTTTTACCATTTAGTTACTACTGCGTTGGACTTAGGTTTTACGCTATTTTCTTACGATGACAATGCAACGGATTATAATTTGAAAATAACTAATCAATCCCAACATGCAATCAACTTCATCAATAATCATCCGAATCAAAAAACAATTCTGTTGTGTGATGCACGCCATTTACAGGAGGAACCACAAGATTCATCTATTACTACAATTGCATCACTTCTTTGCGAAGCGGAAAACTATCCATTTACAGTTCATTTAACTGCAGTAGTGGAGCGTTCAATCGATTCATTAGAGTCGACTGTTCTGAAAGCAATTGAACAACCTGTTTATCTCAAAACGGAAACGAGTGAATTTAGAGGATGGTCAAGAATTCCATTGGCGAATATGATTGTGGTGATGCCAAAGTGGGAGAATTATAAAAAGGTGATAGATAATAACGCTCCTAATTTTACAATTCCTCACAAAAGATTTATTACTTATCCCGCATTATTACTTGTATATACAAAAGAAAATAACGAAAATGAAGGACTTCCGTTTATGATAAAAGAAGTGCATTCTGAAAATGATAATACAATGTTTTATTTACCGAAAGGTGACTATACTTTCTTATTTTTGTATGAGGACCGTGAAGTCTATCATAGGTTGAACGTAAAAATGACGAAATAATATGAAAAGAAATAGATATTTAATTTTAGGAATTGCAGGAATGGGATTTTTCTGCCTAATGCAAATGGTTTTAATTTTTGCTAAAGCCCCAAATATAACGCCTAGAGCTCTGATTGTAGGGTATGTATCAATGGCGTTATTGACATTCTATGGTGTCATTATTGGAGTTGGAAAACAAAAGTAAAAATGATGAAAGTAGAGATTTGGTCGGATATTGTGTGCCCGTTTTGTTATATCGGAAAACGCAAGTTTGAAAACGCATTGAAAACTTTACCCTTTAAGGATAAAATTGAGATTCATTGGAAAAGCTATCAGCTCAATCCATCGCTTCAAACCGAAAAAGGAATGGATGCGTATGATGTTTTGGCAAGAAAAAAAGGGCGACCTAGAGAATGGGCGATAGAAATGTATACAAATATTCAAGAAGCTGGAAAACAAGTAGGATTAGACTTTCGTTTTGATCATGCTATTCCTGCTAATACATTTGAAGCACATCGTTTCGCTCAATTAGCAAAGTCAATCGGAAAAGGCAACGAAGCAGAAGAAATGTTATTTCAAGCATATTTCACGGATGGAAAAGATCTTTCAGATACAGAAATATTGAGAAACATTGGAAAGGAGTTAGGAATAGAGGAAGAGTCATTAGAAACATTATTCTCGACCGATATTTTTTCTGGAGAAGTTCAGAAAGATCTATACGAAGCGGAGCAAATAAGAATTCAAGGAGTGCCTTTTTTTGTGTTTGATCGAAAATACGCTATTTCTGGAGCACAAGATGAAATTGCTTTTTCACAGACACTTGAAAAGAGCTTTCAAGAATGGTTGGAGAATAATCCATCCGATGATTTACAAATTATCGAAGGAAAGATTTGCCGTATGGATGGAGAGTGTGACTGATTTTATCTATGCTAAATTCACTTTTAATTATATTCTTTTAAATTGCTTGATTATGGTCAGTTTTTCTCACCTAAAAAGCATAGATTTTTAAATAAAGATGGATTTCTTTTCATTTTTTATTGATTAATACATTTGAAAATGATATATTTATGTGATATTAACTTAAAACTACGAATATGCGTACTATTACTTTATCTCTAATTTGCTTATTATTTCTCTCGTCAAGTGCTTTCTCTCAACAGATGGTTTCTATGACCTACAAAGGTTCTAAAACAAAAGCCCAAATAGGAAATATGTTTAATTTTCCACTTATTAAAAGTGGTGCCGACTATTATCAAATGACCTATACGTCTGTGGATGCCAAGGGAAATCTGGATACTTTATCTGGTTTAGTAGTTATCCCAGAAGATGCGAATGCCACTTATCCAGTATTAGTGTATGAACACGGGACATCTTCTTGTAAGACTTGTATTCCGTCACGATATGGACAGTCTGGAGGAGAAGAAGGACAGGCAGGATTATTGTTTACGGGAATGGGATATGTTACTTTGCTTCCTGATTATGTCGGAATGGGAGATGGTCGTGGATTTCAGACCTATGTTCATGCTGCCACCTCTGTTTCTGCAACTGAAGATATGTTGAAAGCTTTTAGAGCATGGGCACCAGCTAATGAGGTGTTGATTAATGATCAATTATTTATCACTGGTTATTCTCAAGGAGGATATGCTTCTATGGCATTTCATAAATACATGCAAGAAACTTACGGAGAACAATCTGTGACAGCTGCAACTCATAATTCTGGTCCTTATAGCTTATCAGGTGTAATGCGTGATTTAATCTTAGTAGATTCTGCTTATTCTTATCCAGCCTATATTCCTAATACAATGTTAGGGATGAATGAAGTGTACGAAATGTACAATGATATTAATGAGTTTTTTAAACCTGAATACCTCCAAAATATTCAAGCATATTATGATGGGACACTTTCATTAACCTCTCTTAATGATCGAATTATTGATACATTAATTGCCTACAATGGTGCATCTATTGCTCATCACATGATAAAAGATAATATTCTTTTAGAAATTGAAAATAATCCTAATTATGTTATTAATCAGATTTTAAAAGATAATGATGTGTACAAATGGGTGCCGAAATCACCAACACGAATTTTCTATTGTAAAAAAGATGATCAAGTACCTTATAGAAATAGTATCGTTGCCATAGATACCATGTATGCTGATGGAGCAGATCCTAATTTAGTAAAAATAGTTGATGTAGATTCGACTTTGAATCATACAGGATGTGTTACTCCAGCATTCACTCAAACAATTATATTTTTCATGGGTTATCAATCTACCACTTTAGAAACTAATTCTTTAGAAGCTAATACACTTCGTGTTTATCCTAATCCAACAAATAATAAATTTTATGTTGAAGGAAATGTAACAGGAGAGATGGCTGTTTCTATTTGGGATTTAAATGGTAAAGAGTTGATGACTAGTCGTCCAATCGATTTGTTAGATGGAGTAGATGTATCTAGTTTTGAAGATGGAATTTATGTTATTCGAATTGAGTTAGCAAAGGGTAATGTTAATTATCAGAAAATTATGATTCGTAAGTAAAAGATATAAGTTTCAAAAGAACTATTAAATATTCTAAAATAGAAAAGCACGTTTAATTTAATTAAACGTGCTTTTTAGTATCCAATTTTAAGTCTTTTCTTACTTGTTTTTCAACAAGTCACGGATTTCAGATAACAATATTTCTTCGTTGGATGGAGTTGGAGCTGGTGCTTCAATTTCTTCTTCCACTTCCTTCTTCTTCTTAATACTCTGAATTTTATTCATTCCTTTAATAATCATGAATAAAACAAAACCAACAATAATAAAGTTAATAATTGCAGCTAAGAATTTTCCATATTTCATAGCACCCCAAGCTAATTCTTCTAAATTTTTAACGCCCGCAGCTTCAATCGCTGGATTTAGGATTGCTGGTGTAATAATGTCTGCCACTAATGAAGTAACAATTGTTGTAAATGCTGCTCCTATTACAACGGCAACAGCTAAATCAACCACATTACCACGCATTAAAAATGCCTTAAACTCTTTTAACATAGATATTTACTTTAAAATTTATGTCGTAAAAGTACGATATTTTTAATTAAATAAATTAAATTTATTTATCTTTCATTAATGCTTGTCCACATTCATTACAATACTTACTCGTAGCATTATTGATGTGTTCACACTTTTTACACACGACTTTTCGATTACCTTGTAAACGTTTAATGTTTCCAGTTGCAATAGCTCCAGACATTATTGCCGTAGGAACTGCAATAATTGCATAACCTGCTAACATGATAATGGAAGAAACAAATTTCCCGAGAGGTGTCATAGGGGTAATGTCCCCAAATCCAACGGTTGTAATGGTGACAATGGACCAATAAATACTAGCTGGAATACTTTCGAAACCAGGAGTTCCTTCTTCAATTATAAACATAAAGGAACCCAATAATACCACTAGAATAAATATAAAGGACATAAAGACTGCTATCTTATAGAAACTAGCTTTCATAATTTGTGCTAATTCATATCCCTCTGAGATAAATTTAAAAAGGCGTAATACTTTGAATACTCGTAGAAGTCGAACAATTCGAATAACTTGAATGGTCTGAAAACCAGTGATTAATAACGAGAATATAGATGGGAAAACAGCTAAGAAGTCAATGACTCCCCAAAAGCCAAATAGATACTTTTTTCTATCGTTAGCAGCGTAGATTCTTATGAAATATTCGATTAAAAAAGAAACAGTAAAAAACCAGTCTAAGGAATATAACAGGTTGTGATAACGAGCATTTACGATAGGAATACTGTGAAGTATAATAGTGATAATACTTGCTAAAATAAAGATCATCAAAACAATGTCAAACAGCTTTCCAAGTGGTGTGTTTGTATCGAATATAATTAATTTAAGACGACTTCTCAGATTGATAGTCTCTCCGATATTCTGGACGTAGTCTATCGCTTCCTTCTGTTTTTTCTTTATTTTCTCCCTCATACGGATTTATTTCATCCTAATTCTTTGGTAAAAATAGAAAAAATAGTAACTAAATCAACTCTTTTAACTCTTTAATGAAGCGTTCAGCAAAGGCATTAGCTGTCTTTTCATCGAAGCTCTCGGAATAAATACGGATAATTGGTTCAGTATTGCTTTTTCGAAGATGCACCCATTCCTTCCCAATGTATATCTTCACACCGTCAGTTGTATCGACTTCTTCATTTTTATATTTATCCGCAATTTCTGCTAATAATTGATCGACATTAATTTCAGCTGTTAGTTCAATTTTATTTTTAGAGATAACATATCTAGGATAACTATCTCTTAATGCTGAAATACGAGTATTTTTTTGAGCTAAATGAGATAAGAATAAAGCTACACCAACGAGTGCGTCTCTGCCATAATGTAGTTCAGGGTAAATGATACCGCCATTACCTTCACCACCAATAACCGCTTGAATGTCTTTCATTTTTTGGACTACATTCACTTCTCCAACGGCAGCTGCTTCATAAATCAATCCTTTTGCTTCGGTGATATCTCTCAATGCTCTTGTGGATGATAAATTAGAAACAGTATTTCCGGGTGTATTTGAGATAACATAATCTGCTACAGCTACAAGTGTATATTCCTCGCCGAACATACTTCCATCTTCGCATACAAATGCTAAACGGTCAACGTCTGGGTCAACAGTAATTCCTATGTCTGCCTTTGTTTCTCCAATCATTTTAGCTAAGTCACCAAGATGTTGCGGTAAAGGCTCTGGATTATGTGGGAAATGCCCCGTAGGTTCACAGTATAATTCGGTTATTTGGGTCACACCTAACTTCTTTAAAAGCATAGGGATAGCAATGCCACCAGTTGAATTTACGGCATCAACTACTATTTTAAAATTTGCTTTTTGAATAGCACTTAAATCTACCAAAGGCAACTTTAAAATCATATCTATATGACGTTCGATATAATCATCGATAGCTGTCATTTTTCCTAAATCATCTATTTCTGCAAATGTAAAAGTATCTTTTTCAGCGAGCGCAATAATTTGCTCTCCATCATTTCCTGAGATGAATTCTCCTTTATTATTGAGTAATTTAAGGGCATTCCATTGTTTGGGGTTATGACTTGCTGTTAAGATAACACCACCATCGGCATTTTCCTCTACAACTGCAATCTCAACAGTAGGAGTGGTTGATAATCCCAAATCTACTACGTCGATTCCAAGACCGATAAGGGTAGATGCTACTAAGGTACTAACCATTTCACCTGAAAGGCGAGCGTCTCTACCGATAACGACTTTCATCTTCCCTGTTGCCTTTTGACCTCTTAACCAAGTGCCATAAGCAGCAGCAAATTTAACGATGTCAATAGGAGTTAAATTTTGATCTACTGATCCTCCAATTGTCCCGCGTATTCCGGAAATAGATTTAATCAGTGTCATTCTTTAATTGTCTAAAAAGTCGTTATTTTCTACAGCTTTCTTTAATGCGATCATTTTTAAACAAGCTATAGCTGTATCTGTTCCTTTATTCCCGTGTTTTCCACCAGAACGTGCCAACGATTGTTCAATGTTATTATCTGTTAAAATACAGTACATAACGGGAGTATGATAATCTAATCCTACTTGCATAATGCCTTGTGTTGCTCCTTGACAAACGAAATCAAAATGTTTAGTTTCGCCTTGGATAACAACACCAATTGCAATAACAGCATCTATATCAGTGTTCTCGAGTAATAATTGACAGCCAAGAGGTAATTCAAACGTTCCAGGAACGTAATGAATAAGTATATTTTCCTCTTTCACACCATTTTCCAATAATGCTTTTTTAGCACCATTTGATAGTGCGTCTGTGATAGAACTGTTCCATTCTGAAACAACAATGCCGACTTTGTAATCGGCACCATTAGGGACTGTGTTCTTATCGTAATCTGAAAGATTTCTAAAAGACGTAGCCATATCTTAAATTAGTTTTGTGTTCTTGAAATATACTTTTCGATCGATTTTATTGAACCGTAATTTGGATATTCCTTGTTGATTTGTGTGTAAAGCTCAAAAGCTTCTTTCTTCTGATTTAACTTTTCAGAAACTAAAGCAGCTTTGAATAGATTTTCAGGAGTTGTTTTATCATTTACATTTTTCTTTGCAGCTTTCATATATAGCTCCTTCGCTTTCTTGTAGTTTTTCATTTCAGAATAACAATCTCCTTGAAGACTAATAGTAGCAATAGAAAGGAATGTGTCGTCTAATTTAACGCCTTCTAATTCTTTCAAGGCTTTTTTATATTCACCTTTCTCCATTAATTCTCTTGCTAAGATGAATTGATTTAATTCACCTCCGATTTTACCATCAAACTTTTTAACACCTCTTTTTGCTTCGTCAATAGCTAAATCAACTGAATCCAATGAAGCATAGTTTAATGCGGTATAGTAAGAATCTTTAGATTTCTCATTCTTAGGAATGAAAACAAAGTAATCATATGTGAAATAACCAATCACAACGATAATAATAGCTCCAAGTCCATAAGTTGCTAAACGAAATTTTTTGTTAGTTTTTAACGCATCTCTGAAATCGAGGTCTTTTAAATCTTCAAACATTTTATAAATATTAGTGTTGCAAAATTAATTTTTTTTTCAAACATTCAGCCATATATCTACCATTTATTTTAAAATGTAGAAAATGGGGCTGAAAAAAGTGTGCTTTTTATTATTCTTTATATATTAAAACAGTTAGTAATTAGCACTTTAACTACTGAATGTTCACCTTTTTTTTTATGATTTGAGCAAGCTCAATTGGTGATTTCTTTTCAATAATTAGTGTATGATGCGCCTTTTCAAAATACTTTTCTCTTGATTGAAGTTTTTCAGCGATGAATATTTTCAATTCTTCATCTGTTTTATTTCTCAATAAGGGGCGAGTAGTGGAGTCTTCTTTTAATCGTCCGAATAGTTTGTCATTATGAGCTTTAAGATAGATGACCGTTCCTAATTGACGTATTTTAGTCATATTATTATTATAACAAGGTAATCCTCCACCAACAGCTACTACAATTTCTTTTAAATCCTTTATGGATGAAATGAGTTTAGCTTCTTTCTCTCTAAAATAATCTTCTCCTTTTTGTTCAAAAATGGAAGTGATTGACTGATTTTCTTCTTTTTCTATCCATTGATCGGTATCCAAAAAAGAATAGTGTAGTAATGCAGCTAATTCCTTACCGACGGTCGTTTTTCCGGCTCCCATAAATCCAATCAAAAAGATATTGCTCATATGCTAAAAAAAAGTCCGACAATAAATTGCCGGACTAATATACTAAAGAAAAAGATAATTCTTATTCAACAACGATTTTTTGAATTGCCATACGGCCATCGTTTGTTTGAACTCTTACTTGGTAAATTCCAGCAGGCATAGTGCTAACGTTTACATTGTAAATAGATTGTGTTGCAGGAATAGTAGCTGTATAAACAGTTTTACCTAATAAATCTACGATAGCAATTGTTGATTCCCACTGATTGCTAGGAATTTCAATTGTTAAATCAGAAGATGTAGGATTAGGATATGCTGAGAAATATAATTTATCAGTAATATTATTGGTATTCAATAAACCTGTCTCACATAAATTGTGATATGTGAATCCCATCATATCATTCATTGTTTCAGTTAATTGCGTTGGATTAGTAAGGAAGCCACAGTGACCTCCAGTTAAATAGTTTCTGTATTTAGCGCTAACACCTTGTCCGTTAGAACGAACAAATATTAATGAATCACCATATAAGTCAACAGGAATTGTCATTCCCATAACATTAGGTTGACCATATAAGTAAGGAACGATATCGTCATCAGTAGTATGAATACCATAATATGGTTGATCTCCTGCATTAATCCATGCAGTATCCATTACAGCACCACACATACTTAAGTTCATTTGTGGAACACTGCTTACTCCTGGAGTTCCAGAATTTCCTTCAAGACCACCTTGAGCTGTCATATATGCCATTAAATCTGTAGGTACTTCACTATCTTTATCTAAGTAGGTAACATGATTTGTCATAATTGCACCTGCTGAAACACCTCCAGCTATAATTAAATCTGGGTTAATTCCGTAAGGGTTACCATTATCTGCTGAGTTTCTTACGTAACGAATTGATGCTCTCATGTCATGAATTGCACGAACAACTGCTTGTTTAAACGCTGGACCAAGGTTTGTGAAAACAGAAGCGTCTACAGCTAATAAACGGTAATTAATAGTGATAGCAACATATCCCATTGATGCCATATACTTACACATTGCTGCTACATCAGCTTTATCTCCTCCAATAAATGACCCTCCGTGAGCTAATAGGATAACCGCACGACTATTATCAGTATCATTTTTTGGAAAGTAAATATCCATATACAAGTTTTCGTTTGTTACACCGTCTTGTTTAAAGTTAGATCCGTACTTTACATTCATAACAGAGTCAATATCCGTGAAGATGACTTGTTTGTATCTATTTCCAGAGCAATCTTGTGCATTTGCTTGTGTTGTAACCATAGCGGCTAAAGCAATACCAAGCGTTAGTAAAATTTTTTTCATAGTTAATTTATATTATAATTTGATTACTAAAGTACAAAAAAAATAAATACTATCAATCAATTATTGCGAGAAATCTTAAATAAAAAAGTCTCTGATCATTTATGCAATCTGAGATTTTTATTCTTTCCGTTTAATGATTAAGTATTATTTTATAGAAATCCACTTATTTTTGGCTTTCCAAACACGATATTTTACTTGCATGTCATTAGGAATATATATCACAACAGGTAACTTTGAATTATAGTCGATTACTTTACTTTGACCTGTGATAAACTTTATTATTTTTCCATCATCAACACATCCCATTTTAGTACCAGCAACATTTCCATCTGATTTAAAATCATAATAGGGATAGCCCCAGCCGCTCAATTCTGATTCTTTGATATTTCCCATTAGGAAAAACGTATTACATTTATCTACCTCCACTTCTTTACCAACTGCTAATTCAATTTTCAATAGATTTTCATTCTTCTTTTCAGATAAATTAATCACTACTTTTTTATACCCTTCTGGTGCTTCAGGAAACTTAGAAATATCGATAGTGCCTTGAGCGATAGCGCTCATCCCTAAAAATGTCAACACAACAAATAAAAATATTTTTTTCATATTTAATCTTTTAATTTGATTAGGATAAGATATAGGCAAAGAGCATACCGAAAAAGTGGCATGCAATAATGTCAGGTAGCCACTTTAAACTTACTTGATGGCTAATTTTAAGCCGTCATAAGCAGGAAGTACATTTGAAGGCAACTTTTTGACAAGATCTTCATTCTTTCCTAAATGATGCGAAATATGTGTTAAATAAGCTTGCTTTGGTTGAATACGTTCAATGAATTCCAATGCTTCTTGGAGATTAAGGTGTGAGATATGTTCTTCTTCCCTTAGTGCATTAATAACAAATATTTCAGTTCCTTTTATTTTTTCTAATTCCTCTTCACTTATTGTCTTACAATCAGTTATGTAGGTAAAATTTTCAATTCTAAAACCTAAAACAGGTAAATTATAATGCAAGACTTCTATAGGTGTGACTTTTACTTCATCTTGTAAGAAGAATGGCGTGTCTTTATCAATATGAATAAGGTTTAGCCGAGGAACACCTGGATACTTTACTTCTGAAAAAGCATAAAAGAAATCACGTTTGAGTGCTCTTTCTACTAAATCATCACAATATATATCCATATCTCTATTGTTTAGATAATTGAATGGACGGACATCATCCAATCCTGCAACATGGTCTTTGTGTTCATGGGTAAATAAAATACCCTCCAACTGTTTGACATTTTCTCGTAACATTTGGTAACGGAAATCAGGTCCAGCATCTACTGAATAATTTTTTCCGTTTATTTCAATTAAAATAGAAGACCGTAAACGTTTATCACACTTATCTTTTGAGGAACATACAGAACACTCACATCCAATTAAAGGAATTCCTTGCGAAGTACCTGTGCCAAGAAATGTTACATTGAATGAGTTGAGTGCCATATTATTTTTTTTGTGTGATAAATTTCATCATAATAATTCCCCAACCAATAATCATCAATAATCCTCCAATAGGAGTTATCAATGCAAATGCCTTTCCTAAGTCAATGCCATGGATGGTTTTGGTAGATAAAAAATAGATAGACCCTGAAAAGAAAAGTGTACCAATCCATAATAAATAGACAGGTGTTTTTAAAGAAAATTTGAGGTGGTTTTGAATTCCAACTAGTAACAATAATCCTATTCCTGTATACATTTGAATTCGCACTCCTGTTTCAAAAGAGGAAATTTTGTCATCAGCTAAACCTGCTGTTTTTAAGGCATGTGCAGCTACTGCTCCAAGAATGATACCTAAAAAAATAAGTAATATTCCTGAAATAATCATTTTTCGGGTGGTTTGTTCTGTATTCATTGCATTAATATTTTAGCGTTTTCAATAGCTGCATTACTTACTTTATCACCACTCATCAATCCAGCAATTTCGAGGAGCCTTTCTTCTTCACTTAGTTTTTGAACAAATGTTTTTGTGACACTATCTTCGTCTTTTTTAAATACTTTAAGATGGTGTTGTCCTTTGGCAGCAACTTGCGGTAAATGAGTAATAGAGAATAATTGCATGTTTCGTCCCATTTCTCCAAGCATTTGTCCCATTTTTAAAGCGACTTCACCCGAAACACCAGTGTCAATTTCGTCTAAAAGTAACGTTGGTAATTTCTTTTTGACAGAAAGTAATCTTTCTAATACAAGCATTAAACGGGATAATTCACCACCACTTGCTGCTTTATCAATTGGTTGTGGAGCACTTCCTTTATTGGAAGTGAATAGTAATTCCACTTCGGTGCATCCTGTTTCTGTAAAGTCCTCAAGTTTGATCAACTGAATAGCGATTGTTGCACCTGGTAATTTTAGTTGCTCCAACAATTTGGTAACTTGTTCTTCTATGGTTTCTTTGGAGGAAATTCTCAGTTGGTGAATAGCATCAGCGCTTTGTTTAAGTTTTTCACTCATCTCTTTAAACTCTTGCCGTGCTACTTTGACTTCTCTTTCTAAATCTTCAGAAGAGGAGTTTAAAGCTATGTATTGATCTAATATTTCGACTAGTTCTACTTGAGAATTAACTTTATTTTTCTTTAGTTGACGATTGTAAAAATCTAATTGATGAATGATGATTTTTTGTGTTTCTTCATCTATTGTAATAGAATCGGCCGCATCTGTTGCTTCATTCGATACGTCTTTTAATTCGACGATAATTGAGTGTAAACGAGCACTCAATTCTTCTAGCTTTGGATGCAAGTGCTGTAGTTTTCCTATTTGACTAACAACTGAATTCAAGAGAGATAAAACACCGTTTTCTCCTTCAATAGTTGTATTTATCGTTGAAAATTGCTGAATGATTTCAGTCGCATTTTCTAACTGAACCAATTGCTGTTCAAGTTCTTCAAAATTGGTATCCTCTAATTTTAACGCTTGTAATTCTTGAATTTGAAATTGGTTATAATCTGCGTCTTTGGAAGCCTGAAGTAATTGTTCTTCAAGTATGTTTATTTTGCTTTTTAAGGATTTCCACGTTTTAAAATCCTTTTGATAGTCGGTTATAGATACACCAGCCAAGTCATCCACTAAATCGAGTTGAAATCTTTTAGATTTAAGTGCTTGCGTATGATATTGAGAATGAATTTTAATTAACTGAGTAGTCAATTGATTTAAAACACTTAAAGAAACAGGTGTATCATTTATAAAAGCGCGAGATTTTCCATTGGAGGATATTTCACGTCGAATTAATGTTTCAGCTTGGTAATCAATGTCGTTGTTATTGAAAAAGTCATCTAGTTGCAAATCTTCTATTTGAAAAGTAGCCTCTACAACCGTCTTTTGATTTGAATCACGAATGACACTATAATCGGCACGTTCTCCAAGAATTAAGTTTAGGGCTCCTAAAATAATGGACTTCCCAGAACCAGTTTCGCCCGTAAATACTGTAAAACCACTCGAAAATTCTAAATTAATAGATTCAATTAATGCAAAATTTCGAATATGTAACTCTTTTAACATCAGTTCAATATTTCCATGTACTGTGAAGAATTTATCGGATCTAATTTTTTTAATAAGTTAACAATAGCGGTTTTATCTTCCTGATTGGCATCACTATACAACGATTTAAATTCATTTTTCTTTCCTTGAATAAATTCCACCACATTCACAGAGTTAGGACGGGTTTGACCAATAGAAGTGAGCTGGTTTAATGATTCATAAATTGATTTTAATCCATCATTGTAGTTTTCATACAAAATATCCATTCCCTTTCTATGATAATCATAAAAGCAATTTCTCAATGGTTCGAATAGTTGACTCAATGTGTTGTCTACTAAGTTATAGCGGCTTTTTTTCTTTGGGTCGTTGTTTGACCAACCGATATCTCGGGATGACTGCGCTAGATTCACGATACTAAAAGCTTGTTCAAAATAAGGAGTTCCACCTTTAAGGCTAAATGAATCATAATCCAAGCCGATCATATAATATGCATAGAAGGCTAGGATAGAGGACAAATTACTTCTGTATTGATTAGGTGCAAAATTAACTACGGTGTTTCTAGAATACTCAATAGTGACATTTTCATCCACGTGTTTAAATAGAATGGTATTGTAAGAGGTGTTGAAAACAGGGCGTGACAACTGAATTTGCATGGAGCCTTCATAAACTCCTTGTGAAAGAATTTTTGATACTTGAAATTGAATGTTACAATTTAAGCGTTCTTCTAATTTAAAATTATCATTCGTCCATTTTGTGTCATTCATGAAGTCTTTCATGACTTCTTCTAATTGATCTAAGATTTCTTTATCGACTGTTGTTACCTCTAGTTTAGCATTGGTAACAATTGAAACTTCACAATTCAATTCTTGAGAAAAAGCAGTTCCAACGGAAATAAATAGACTTAAAAAAAGGAGTTTAAATTTCATAATTATCAAGTATAAAGGCAACAATATCTTTTGCAACTTGTTGCTTTTGTTTTAACTCAAAGCTACGAATTTTATTGTTTCTATCAATTATTTTTATTTTGTTTGTATCATAGCCAAATCCAGCACCTTTATCTTCTAATGAATTAACTACAATAGCATCTAAATTTTTAGCATCTATTTTTGATTTAGCATATTCATCCGCATTTTGAGTTTCTAGTGCAAATCCTAATAGATATTGATTTCTCTTCTCACTACCAGCCCATTTAAGAATGTCAGGATTTTTGATTAATTCAATTTGTAGTTCGTCCGATTGTTTTTTAATCTTCTGATCCGCAATTTCTTTTACTCTATAATCCGCTACGGCTGCTGCAAAAACTCCAATGTTACAATTTTCCCATATTTTTTGAACTTCTTCAAGCATTTCAGATGCAGAAAAAATATCGATACGGTTTAAATTTGGATGATTTAAGGTCATTGATGAAGGTCCTGTAATCAAATTTACAGTTGCTCCTTTTGCTAAAAAAGCACGAGCAATTTCAAATCCCATTTTACCTGTTGAATGATTTCCAATGAAACGAACGGGATCAATTTTTTCATAAGTTGGTCCTGCGGTAATAAGTACTTCTATACCTTTTAATTGTTTCGATTCGTTTAGGAAATTAACGACAAAGTCACCGATAAATTCAGGTTCAGGCATTCTACCTTGACCTTCTAATCCACTTGCTAAGAATCCGGTATCGGCAGGGATGACAATAACACCATCTTTTTCTAACTGTATCAAATTATGATTCGTTGAAGGATGTTTGTACATATCCAAGTCCATAGCTGGTGCAACAATAACGGGGCATTTAGCGGATAAATAGGTAGTAGTTAACAAGTTGTCTGATTGACCATTTGCTAACTTGGATAAAGTATTCGCAGTTAATGGAGCAATAACGAATATGTCAGCCCATAATGCGAGTTCAACATGGTTAGTCCATTCGCCAGTTTTCTCATCATACATTTCTATTGCCACAGGGTTCTGTGAAAGCGTAGATAAGGTAAGCGGAGTGATAAAATCACAAGAGGCAGGTGTCATAATTACTTTGACATCTGCCTCTAATTTTTTAAAATATCGAACTAAGCTCGCAATTTTATAAGCTGCAATTCCTGCTGACACACCTATCAATAGGTGTTTTCCGCATAAATTACTTGGTTTCTTCTGGTCTTCTAACATAGATTTTATCTTCCAACATCTCACTCATAGCGATTGCTGTAGCTTTCGGAAGTTTCTCGTAAAATTTAGAGATTTCAATTTGCTCGCTATTTTCAAAAATCTCTTCCAAGTTATCTACTGATGAAGCAAATTCTTGTAATTTACTAGTCAGTTCCTCTTTCATTTCAGCAGAAATCTGATTGGCTCTTTTAGACAATACTACAATTGATTCGTAGATGTTTTTAGATTCATTTTCAAACTCAATAGTGTCCCTTGTAATTGTTGAGCGCTCTGAGTTGGTGTTTTTAAAGTTCATAACTTATATTATATCGATTCTACAATTTTATTCAACTTGGTATAATATCCTTTCACCTCTTTTAAATAGGTGTTATTTGGAAATTCAGCCACAAAGTTAAGATAACTTTCAATAGCCTTATCAATTCGCTCCTTTTTTTTCTCTTCTACACTATTTAGTGCAAGATTATATGAGTTTTTGACCAATAAATAATATGCTTCTTCTCTATTGAGTGAAGTTGGATATCTTGTTAAGAAGTTAGAGGCACTAGCAACACCAGCTTTGTATTTCTCCATATTAGAGTATAATTTCAAAGCTTCAAACTCTTTTTTCTCAATTTTGCCATAAAGAACATCCAGTAACTTATTACAATCTTCAATGTATTTTGAATCAGGATACATATCGACGAAATGTTGAATAGCATCAATTGCTATTTCTGTATCTGTTTGGTCTAAAGAATAGTTTGGAGAAAGCCTAGAGGCACACACGACAGAATAATACAGCGCTTCCTCTGCCATATCAGAATATGGAAAACGTACTACAAAGTTGGATAAGAAATAATTTCCCATGGAATAGTCTCCCATAAAGTAATATCCCTTTCCAAGTCTAAAATAGGCAATTTCACCCTCTTCTCCTTTTGGAGAGTGTTGATATATTTGCTCGTATAAACCTGTTGCTTTATCGTAACTACCGCCTTCGTAGTAAGTGTCGGCGTATCTTTTCTTTTCAGCGTAGTCATCTTTTCGTAAGATGTCATTGTAGGCATCACAAGCGACCAATGAAGTCAAAGTGACTAGCAGTATTGATAATTTAAAAAAGCGTGTTAATCCCATAAAACTGTTGAAGAAAAGAAAACGTAAAAGTACAACTAAATATTGTATTACCTAATTCTTAATGTTCTTCCAACTTGAAGTATCGAGTTTTGGCGAATACCGTTTAATTGACAGATTTTGGTAATTGTTGTATTGTTTCTAGCTGCTATTTTAGATAATGTATCGCCAGATTTTACTTTATAATAACCTTTTGAACCAGAAGTAGAAGCAGGTTTTGCTACTGTAGCAACATACTGGGTATTTCCATAAGGGTTATCAATGTCGTCTTCTTCGAGATGAGTTGGCGTTGCCCCAGGACGTAACGTTCTGTTACAAATTAATAAGGTATCTTTTTTAAGTGCTTTTGCTTGAAAATCAATAATCTCTTCTGGATTTATTGACATATCGTAAAAGCGTACTTCAAAGTGTAAGTGTGCTCCGTAAGAGTGACCTGTATTTCCACCAAGTCCGATAAAATCACCAGCGCTCACTTCATCATTTGGAGCAACTAATACCTTAGAAAGGTGCGCATAGAATGTCTCTAATCCGTTACTGTGACGAATAATCACTAAGTTACCGTATCCACCAGCATTGTATTTGGCATATCTAACTTTTCCACTCCAAGCTGCAACAACAGTATCTCCTGTATTTAAATTTAAGTCAATTCCCTTGTGGTAATGTTTCCAACGATACTTATAACCTGAAGTAACCACACCAGGAACAGGCATCACAAAATTACTTTGTACGTTAAGTTTTAAAGGTATTGTGTCATGAAAGCTTGAAGGATTATATAAATTTCCAGTAGTAAAACAGTATTCTGTATTCCATGGTTGAGGTTGAGTGATGTTTTTAGTTGCTAAGTATTTCTGCAACATAGGATTCATTACACCATTGAAGGGTATTTCATTCAGATTAACCCATGAGCGATCATCAAAGATCACCATCGTGTTTCCATTTTCAGTAACGATTGTATCTATAGGAATTTGCGCGTAAACTTTAATAGTTGAGGCAATAATTAGGATAGATGCGATCAAAAACTTCATAAATGTGTGCTTTTTTATGGTTTAAAGTTTGCAATTTAAACATTTAAAAATTAGTAGGAAGGGTATTTGTTTTTAAAATTGCTTAAAAAGTAGAATTTAATCATTATTTAACGTTTTTAATATCTCTAATGAATAAGTCATACAGGACAGGCTCGTTTGGTTTGACAATATCTAGTAATCCTTTCTTACCATACGCTTCTTCTGGTGGAACTACTACCCACAGACGATCATATTTTGTAACACCAAATAGTGCTTTCTTCAATCCTATCACAATTCCTTGATCATCAAAGTGAAAGTTGTAGGGATTACCATTATAGTGACTGTTGACATATCTAGGATTTGAAGGCGTACTGACAATATAGTCATAAATAATTTCGCTGTCTTCTTTCACTTTTTCCTCTTCTGCTTTTTTAGAATGTGCCAAGGTCCAAACTTTGGTACCATCGATAACTCTGTCAGGCTGTACTTCTCCTACTACTTTTACGCGTAGGATATTTACTGCATCTGGTGGAATGAGTCCTTTGATTCCTTCTTTTCCTCTAGCTAATTCACTTGGAATAACGATTTCTGCAAAATCACCTATTTTCAATTTTCTTAAGGCAAAATCCCAACCTTTGGTTTGTAGTTCAAAGCCTAAAAGAAAATGCACCCATTTGCGATTAATAATTTTACTTCCATCGACTACAGAACCGTCTTCTAAAAGTACTTCGTAATCTAGTTTATAAACGTGTTCATCTTCTAGTAAAGCACCTTCGCCTTTTTCATACCACTTAATAACAATACCATTATCAAATTTTTGTTGATTGATTTCAAGAGTCTTGATGAGTAGTTTTTCATTTCGATAGGCTGAATCTTTTACGCCCTTCAATTCTTCAATAATGTCAGTATTTTGACTTTTAGAAGTGGTTATGGCTGTTTCTTGTTCGTTTTGTTTGACACCTTTTACTTTACATGAAAGTAAAACAGATGAAATCAGTAGGGAGATGAGTAATTTATTTTTCATTTTATTGTAATGAAATTAATTCGATATCAATGATTAAAACAGATAGTGGTGGAATTTTGTCCATGTCTCCAACTAGACCATGCGCTAAATGACTAGGGACAATCATCTTACATTTATCTCCAACCTGCATTAACTTAATTCCTTCTTGAATACCTGTTTCTATGTCTTCTTTGTCAATTTTGAAAAAGTCATTTCGATCTAAATCAGATTGGTAGCAATTTGTTCCGTCCAATAATGAAATCTTAAAGCGTACTTCGGCCATCATTCCAGATACGGCTTTTGGTCCGTCTCCCTTTTTCACATAAGCGATGCGTAAACCAGAACCGGTTGATTCAAATGTCAGTTTATTGTGTTGGTCCATGTAGAGCTTTATGGCGATGTCTTCTTCCATCGCTAACTCTTTACCTAAGATTGTTGATTTTTCTTTATTCCACTTAATTTCTTCTTTTTGCTTTGTTTTACAAGAAAAAAGAGTAATTAAAACGAGTAATAGACTAATCTTTATCCAAAAATTCATAGACTTTTTCTTTAAATAACGCAATTGCATCCAAAATGTTTCCATCAAATCTTCCTCCAGCAGCGTTTATGTGGCCTCCTCCGTTAAAATATTTTTGAGACAGTAGATTAACTTTATTATTTGTTCCTTTTGAGCGAAAAGAGATTTTAATATATTCATCAACTTCATTAAAAAAGGCTGCTATTTTCATTCCTTGGATAGAAAGTGCTTCATTTACTAAACCTTCAGTATCACCTTTTTGACAATTGTAATTACTCGCTTCTTCTTTAGAAAGGGAAACGATGGCTACTTCATCGTTGATAACTTCTAGTTTTTCACTCAGTACAAAACCGCGCATTTTTAAACGTTCAATCGTATTAGTATCCGAAACATTTTCGTGGATTTCATAATGTTTGACGCCTAATTCGAGTAATTTTGCTAAGATATCATGCGTTTTTGCTGTTAATGAAGGAAATCTAAAAGATCCCGTATCGGTCATAATACCTAAGTAAATTGGGGTTCCAACTTCCAATGTCAATAAATCCAAGTGATTGCTTTTTTCTAGTATTTCATAAATCAATTGACAAGTAGAACATGTTTTTGGAAAGCTATAGGATAAATCGACGAAATCATCTGGATTGGTATGATGATCAACCATTATTTTATAGGCTTTTGAAGCATCAAAAAGAGCTCCCATTTCTCCGCCCATTCTAGAGCTTCCATTGTAGTCTAATGCAAATAACAAATCAGCTGAAAGAAGAAGTTCTTCCACCTTTTCAGGTTCTTTTTCAAAAACAATAATGTCTTCAGAACTTTTTACCCATCTCAAATACAAAGGAACTTCATCTGGAAAACAGATAACGGCTTCTTTCCCTAAGTTCTTACAAATGTTATATAACGCAACACTACAACCGACAGAATCACCATCTGGTGAGCGATGTGCAGTAATAGTTATTTTTTTGGCTTCAATGATTTTATTAATAATTGTAACTTCCATTCTTTGGTTTTAGGCAAAAGTAACTAAGATATTGAAAAAGAGGGCAAACTTTGTGTAAATGACCTTTGAACATGTATTATTTTAATAATTCTAGACTTCTTTTAATCATTTCCAGTGCTCTGTCGATAGTTGTCTTTTTAGTTCTAAATGATAAAATAGCCATTCGAATGACAAAACGCCCATTAAGCTTTGTTGAGCTTAAAAAGACGCTTCCATCTTCATGAATGTTCTTCATCAGTTCTTGATTCAACATATTTTCATTTTCCCCAAATGGATACCAGAAATAACTGACTGATAAATCAGGTGTTGGGCCGACTTTGAATCCCATGTTGACTAATTCTCGTCGAAAGTACTCGGTTAATAGTAGCTTTTCCTCCAAGCAAGCAACAAACGGCTCTAGTCCATGTAGTTGAAGTGGTAGCCATAGCCGTAAGCCTCTGAAATGCTTCGTTAGTTCTGGAGAAACATTCGCAGGATTGATACTTAAATCATCTACTAATGCATCTTGCATATAATTAGCAGTATATAAATTAGAATGCATTGCCGCTTTAGCATCTCGGATTAAAACAGCTCCGAGTCCATAGGGAAGGAATAAGCCTTTGTGTGGATCAATAACTAGTGAGTCAGCTTTCTCTATCCCTTTAAAGGCTTCCTTTTTAGAACTGAGAATAAAAAAACCTCCGTAGGCGCCATCCACATGTAACCATAAATTGTTTGCATGAGAAATGTCGGCAATTTTATCTAGTGGGTCAATTGCTCCAACATCTGTCGTTCCTGCTGATGCTATAACTAAATAGGGATTTAAGCCATTTGCTTTATCGGTAAGAATTTGTTGCTCTAGATTTTCAGGAATAATACGGTAAGCATCATCCAATTTCAAATGTCTGATAATAACATCTTCCAAACCTATAATCCGCAACGATTTTTTAATACAGTGATGCGCTTGTTCACTTAAATAGATGACACTTTTCGTGATTTTTTCATTTTTGACACCATATTTATCTCTTGCAGCAGTTAAGGCAATTAGATTGGATATTGAACCGCCAGAAGCTAAGTTTCCAACGGCCGAATTTGGAAATGAAAAAATAGATTTCAACCAATTAATAACTTCATTTTCAATTGTCACAGCACCAGGTGAAGCATAAAATACGCCTGCGTATTCGTTTGATACGGCAGCTATGAAATCGCCTAATGCAGCGGCGTAAATTCCACCACCAGGAATATATCCAACATGACCACCCGAAGCAGCTTTTAAGCCTATTTCGTTCACTTGCTTATCGAAAAGTTGTAGGATTTCGTCAATTGATTTTGTTTGACCTTTAATTTCTAATCCTTTAGGCCCCTCTTTTTTTTCTATAAAGGATTTTGCTGATGGTAAAGATTCTATAAATTGATTGGTATAATCGCTTACTTTATTGAGAAGAGTTTCCCGATTAATCTGATTGATTTCCAATTGGTTAGATATTTTTTCTAAAACTTCAATTTTATTAATTAACTGATCCATCTGTCGTTTAGTATGTTGAAAATATGAAGGATAAAGGTACTTAAATTATCGAAAATAAATGTATTGATAACAATTTAATAGAAGAAGTAAATTACACTTTATTTCTTAAAATGTAGTATCGAACACAACCTTTTAAAGATTTAATTCGTTTAGTATTTAGTATATTGAACCATCTAATATTTCTATTACATGAGACAACTGAAAATCACCCAACAAATAACCAATCGAGAAAATGCCTCTTTAGATAAATATCTGGTAGATATTAGTGCTGAGAAAATGATATCAGCGGATGAAGAAGCAGAATTAGCGAAAAAGATTAAAGCTGGAGATACCGTTGCTCTTGAAAAGTTAACACGCGCCAATTTGCGTTTTGTGGTTTCTGTAGCAAAGCAATATCAAAATCAAGGATTGAGTTTACCAGACTTAATTAATGAAGGAAATATTGGTTTAATAAAGGCGGCTGAACGATTTGATGAAACGAGAGGATTTAAATTCATTTCATATGCTGTATGGTGGATTCGTCAGTCTATTCTTCAAGCATTAGCAGATCAAGCAAGGATTGTTCGTTTACCACTTAATAAAATAGGTGTAATTAATAAGATCAATAAAGCATTTTCAGAATTAGAACAAACAAATGAGCGTATTCCTTCTATTGAAGAATTAGCAGATTTCTTAGATATTACACCAGAAGATGTTCGACAATCACTTTCAAACAGTGGACGTCATATTTCATTAGATGCTCCGTTGTTAGATAATGATGAAAGTTCTTCTAGTATGTATGATATTTTACCAAACACTTATTTAGATGATCCAGAGACAGGATTAATAAGAGATTCACTCCGAAAAGACATTGAACGCTCTTTATCCACCTTAACAACTCGAGAAGGTGAAATAATCCGTATGTTTTATGGACTTAATAGCAAAATACCACTTTCATTGGAGGAAATAGGGGAGAAGTTTGATTTGACAAGAGAACGAGTTCGTCAAATTAAAGAAAAAGCGATTCGAAGAATGAAACATGCTTCAAGAAGTAAAACATTGAAAAATTATTTAGGATAAAAAAAGGGTTGTTAATTTAATTAACAACCCTTTTCTATTACTATGAAAAATTATTTCACTTCTTCGAAGTCAACATCCGTTACTTCATCGCTTGGATTACCACCGTCTTGCTCTCCTCCATTTTGATTTGGATTCTCAGCTCCACCTTGTGGGTTTGCAGCATTGTACATATCTTGAGATGCAGCTTGGAAAACATTGTTTAAACGTTCCATTGCAGGATCTAGATTTTCGTAGTTCTTTGCTTCAAACTCTTTTTTCAAGTCTGCTAAAGCATCTTCAATTGGTTGTTTTTTATCTGCTGGTATTTTATCTCCGTACTCTTTCAACTGACGTTCAGTTTGGAAAATTAGAGAATCTGCTTTATTGATACTCTCAACTTCTTCCATTCTTTTCTTGTCAGCATCTGCATTTGCAGCAGCTTCTGCTTTCATTTTTTCAATTTCAGCATCGCTCAATCCTGAAGAAGCTTCAATTTTAATCGATTGCTCTTTTCCAGTGCCTTTATCTTTTGCAGAGATGTGCATGATACCGTTTGCGTCGATATCGAAGGTCACTTCAATTTGCGGAACGCCTCTTTGTGCTGGTGGAATATCTGTCAATTGGAAACGACCTAATGTTTTATTGTCTTTTGCCATTGGACGTTCACCTTGTAATACATGGATGTCAACAGATGGTTGATTATCAGAAGCGGTTGAGAAAGTTTCCGATTTCTTTGTAGGAATGGTTGTGTTAGCATCAATTAATTTAGTCATTACACCACCCATTGTTTCAATTCCTAAAGAAAGTGGAATAACGTCTAGTAATAAGACATCTTTCACTTCTCCAGTTAAAACACCTCCTTGAATAGCAGCACCTAATGCAACTACTTCGTCAGGATTCACACCTTTATGAGGAGATTTTCCAAAGAAACGCTCAACTGCATCTTGTATCATTGGGATACGAGTAGAACCACCTACTAAGATAACTTCGTTGATATCACTTGTTGACAATCCTGCATTTTTCAAAGCAGTACGACAAGGTGCGATAGTTCTTTCTACGATAGATCCAATTAATTGTTCAAATTTCGCTTTAGTTAAAGTACGAACTAAGTGCTTTGGAATACCGTCAACTGGCATAATGTATGGTAAATTGATTTCCGTAGAAGCAGTAGAAGAAAGTTCAATTTTTGCTTTTTCTGCACCTTCTTTTAAGCGCTGAAGAGCCATTGAATCTTTTTTTAAATCAACACCTTCATCTTTTTTAAACTCCTCTGCTAGCCAGTCAATAATCACTTGATCCACGTCATCACCTCCTAAGTGAGTATCTCCGTCAGTCGATAGTACTTCAAAAACACCATCTCCTAATTCAAGAATAGAAACGTCAAAAGTACCACCTCCAAAGTCGAAAACAACAATTTTTTGGTCGGTTCCTTTTTTATCTAAACCATATGCTAAAGCGGCAGCAGTTGGCTCGTTAATGATACGATTAATTTTTAAACCAGCGATTTCACCTGCTTCTTTCGTTGCTTGACGTTGTGCATCATTAAAGTAAGCTGGAACAGTAACAACTGCTTCGGTCACTTCTTGGCCTAAGTAATCTTCGGCTGTTTTTTTCATTTTTTGAAGAATGATAGCAGAAACTTCTTGTGCTGTATAATTTCTATCGTCTATTTTAATACGTGGAGTATTGTTGTCACCTTTAATAACTTCGTATGGCAAGTTTTCTATTTCTTTTTTAGCCTCGTCGTAGTTGATACCCATAAAACGTTTAATTGAATAAATCGTTTTACGAGGATTAGTAATGGCTTGTCTTTTTGCTGAATCACCAATTTTACGTTCTCCTCCATCTGCGAAAGCTACTACTGATGGAGTAGTTCTTTTACCTTCTGCATTGGTAATTACAACTGGCTCATTTCCTTCCATTACGGCAACACATGAGTTTGTTGTCCCTAAGTCTATTCCAATTATTTTTCCCATATTCTTATTTTTTGTTTTTTAGTTTAATAACGATTCACTTTTGACAATTACTATGCCGTTGGACATTATTGGGGGAATACTGACAAATAAAAACTAAAACAAAGGAAATAATACGTTAAAAGTGACAAAATGTCAAAATAACTGACAAAAAATTAGTAAATAAAAAAGCAGTAGTAAACTTTCGCTCACTACTGCTTTCAAAATGGTATTTTTTTTTGAATAAAAGAATTAGCTATTTTGCAAGTAATCTCTTAATACATATTGAAGGATACCTTCGTTCTTGTAGTATTCGATTTCAATTTGAGAATCGAAACGAGCAATTGCTTTAAAGTCAATTACTTTTCCAGAAGGGTGAACTGCTTTAACATCCAACTCTTTGTGTGGGGTTAAATTATCTGCCAATCCAGTAATTGTAAATGTTTCAGTACCATCTAATCCAATAGATTGAGCATCTTGTCCATCTTTGAATACTAATGGAGCGATACCCATTCCAACTAAGTTGCTTCTGTGAATACGTTCGTAACTTTCAGCGATAACAGCTTTAATACCTAGTAAGAAAGTTCCTTTCGCCGCCCAGTCACGAGAAGATCCTGAACCATATTCTTTACCAGCTAAAACTACTAATGGTATGTTCTCTTTTTGATACGCCATTGATGTATCGAAAACAGTATCCACTTTTCCTGTTGGGAAGTGAACACTAAATCCACCTTCTTTGTCAGTGATTTTATTTTTGATACGAACGTTAGCAAATGTTCCTCTCATCATCACTTCGTGGTTACCACGACGAGAACCATACGAGTTAAAAGCTGATTTTTCAACACCATTTGCGATTAGATATTTTCCTGCTGCTGTATCTTCCTTGAAAGCACCTGCTGGAGAAATATGGTCTGTTGTAACAGAATCACCTAAGTAAAGAAGTACACGTGCATCTTTAATATCAGAAATTGGTTTTGGCTCCGCTTCTAAGTTCTCAAAGAAAGGTGCTTCTTTAATATAAGTTGAATTATTACCCCACTCATATTTTTCGCTTAAGCTAACCTCTAATTCTTTCCAATCTGTTTCACCATCAAAAATGACATCGTAGATTTCTTTGAAGTCTTCTTGTTTCACACATTCATTAATAGTGTTTACAATTTCTTCTCTACTTGGCCAAATATCTTTTAGATAAACTGGTTCTCCATTAGGGTCAAATTCGATTGGATCATTTAATAAATTAATATCAACACGTCCAGCTAAAGCATATGCAACAACAAGCATAGGAGACATCAAGAAGTTCATTTTTGTTTGTGAGTGAACTCGTGCTTCAAAGTTTCTGTTTCCAGAAAGGACAGATGCTGCTATTAATTCACCTTTATCAATAGCTTCAGAAATATGTGGAGGTAATGGACCAGAGTTACCAATACAAGAAGTACAACCGTAACCAACAGTATGGAAACGTAATGCGTCTAAATCAGCATTTAATCCAGAACGCTCAAGGTAAGAAGTAACGACTTTAGAACCTGGTGCTAAAGATGTTTTTACCCATGACTTAGTACGAAGTCCTCTTTCAACTGCATTTCTAGCTAACAATCCAGCACCAACCATAACAGCTGGATTAGAAGTATTTGTACAACTAGTAATTGCAGCGATAGCGATACTACCATCTCCAAATAAAAATTCTTGATTATTGTGTTTGATACGAACAGATTGTAATTCGTTTGCCGTATTTCCACTTGCTATTTTTTCGAAGTTAAATCCTTTTAAATCGACAAGGTCAGATAAGATGCCAGATTCTTTTCTATGAGATATGCTTACATATTTACGACCATATTCGCTTTCAAGTAAACTAGCGAATTGCGTACCTAAATCCTTAACGAATATTTTGTCTTGTGGACGCTTTGGACCAGAAACGGTTGGTTCAAGAGTAGCAAGATCGAATTCAACTACTGAAGAGTAATTGATTTCTTCTTTACCTGTTCTCCATAACATATTTTCTTTACAATACGTCTCAACAATTTTGATTTGCTCATCTGAACGATTAGTTGAATGCATGTATTCCAATGTACGATTGTCGATAGGGAAATAGGTAACAGTACATCCAAATTCCGGAGACATATTTGAAATCGTTGCACGGTCAGTAACTGTTAAGTTATCTAAACCATCTCCAAAAACTTCCACAAATTTACCAACTACACCTTTATCTCTTAATACTCTTGTGATAGACAACACTAAGTCAGTTGCAGTACACTCGTTAGGAATTTTCCCTGTCAACTTCAATCCAATAACTTCCGGACATGTGAAGAAGATAGGTTGTGCCAACATTGCTGCTTCTGCCTCAATACCACCAACACCCCAAGCAATAACTCCAATACCGTTTACCATTGGTGTATGTGAGTCTGTCCCTACCAATGTATCAGGGAATAACCAACCATCACGTTGTGTAATTCCTTTTGCAAGGTATTCTAAGTTTACTTGGTGACAAATACCCATTCCTGGAGGAACAACTGTGAAGTTTGTTAATCCTTTTTGAGCCCACTTTAATAATTCGTATCGTTCTTTATTTCTTTCGTATTCTAATTCTACGTTTTTATCGTATGCATAATTTGTTCCGTAATAGTCCACTTGTACAGAGTGGTCAATCACTAAGTCTACAGGAATTGCAGGATTAATTTTCTGACCATCTTTTCCGTGACGTACAAACTCAGCTCTCAATGATGCCATATCCACAACAGCTGGTACACCTGTAAAGTCTTGCATTAAGATACGAGCTGGCATGAATGGAATATCTTTATCTACTGGCTTAGGTGTCCAGTTTGCTAACGTATCTACATGCTCTTCTGTGATACTAAATCCGTTGAAATTACGAAGTGTATTTTCTAATAAAATTCGAATACTGAAAGGTAAGTGTTTAATCTTATCCTCTCCAAAATCCTTTAATGAAGTGTATTGGTATGATTTACCATTCACATTCATAGTTTGGACTGACTTTGCTTTTGAATAACCCATAATTATTAAATGTAAGTTTATTGATTTTTAAACCTTTTTATATTATTTTTTTTGACAAACACAAAAGTAGTATTTTTTTGTTATTTATAAAAGGCATTAGTGCTTGAACTTAAACGCTCTTTGAAATGTTTGTAAGTTATGGGTATTTCTATTTAAGGATTATTTGCTTAATAATAAAGTTTTTAATACTAAATATATTGTGAATCAATACGATATGAGGGAGTGGTCTTTTTTAAAAAGAAATCATCACGACTTATTAATTGGTGTAAATTAGATTGATTATTAATAAGGATTTTGTTAATGCTTATTTAATTTTTGATTTCCGATCTTCTTTCTTTTGTTTCCTTTTGGCTTGTCGTATTTCTTTTTTATTGTTCCGATAGATTTTCATCCCTTCTTTGTAGTCAACCTTACTTACTTTTTTATAAGCCGGGTCAAAATAAACTGTCTCATTTTGAATGTCTTGAATGATTTTTTCGATAATTCGATCTTTTCCATTAGGGTCATAAGTGGTTTTCAGATCTTGTTCAAAAAGTTTGGCCATACCGGTAAAAACGGTTGCTTGTAATTTTCCTCGATAGGTACGAATTATCTCATCAACGGTCATGTTTGTTTCGCGATAGATTAATTTCATTAACAATTGACCTTCAGATGTGTACAAGTCTTTAATCATATAGTTGAATTCGTCGAAAAGCTGTTTTTGCTTTTCTTTTGAAGTCTTTTTTACCTGCCGTTTCTTATCTAGTGTTGCTAATTCATCATCTAGTTCATGAATTACTTCTGCTGCATAAAGTGCGTATGGATATAATTTCTGAACCCTCTTGAGATAGTAAGCATAGGTTGAATTGGGTCGAACAATTTTAACGGGACTTAATTCTGTATTATAGAAAAGACTGTCATCTGCTTCTTGAGCGGCTATATTTCCAGCTATTAGGAAACATGTGATTCCTAAAATTAGCGATTTTCTTATTATTCCAATATGTAAGTTGAAGTTTGCCAATCGTGTAAATTTCTTTATGAATTAAGATTCTAAGCTACAAAATATTAGCCACAAATAATAGAACGTCTCATTACGTACTTTATTACTGAAATTATTTCGACTAAGAGCTTTTGTGGAAGGGGAAGTTAGTTCAGTGAAACTAGTATGTCACTTTAAATTGATATGAGTTTTTATCAATTATTATTAATGATAATAGTCGTTGATTTATTCTTGCCATCAGAATATTTGGTACCGTGAATCTGAATGTATTGCTGAATTTCTTTATCATTTAGTTGACCGTCTTTAATTAAATTACTTTGAATAATTTCTTTTGCAATGGCTGTTTTCATTCCAATGATTGGAATTTCACATTTATTCATATTTTCGTTCATAAACGTAACATCGAAATATTTAATACTACCTTTTGGATTGCTAGAGGTTTGAGCATTGACATCAAAGTATTCTTGAGCTATTAGATAGATTAGTTTTTCTCCTTTTAGATTATAAATGGTATAAGCCTCCATTCGTAAGTTAAGTTCTATCGTAAATTGTGGAGCATCGCCCATATAGACGATGTCTTTTTTGACTTTAACTACTTCTTTTTGAGCAAAAGATGAAACTGTAAATAGAATACTTACTATGATAAAGAGGAGTATTTTATACATTAGATTATATTTATTGTTATGAAGTGCTAATTTAATAAAATTATCCCAAACGTTACAAATTATAAAATACTTATCTTTGCGTGATGTTAAAAAAGGGAATAGTCATACTTTATCTTTTGGTGATTGCTTTTGCAGTCATGCCAAAGTCGTATTTCCATGATTGTCATTATCAGCATGAAACAGCAATTGAAAAGCAGTATTTAAGTTTTGAAAAGGTATGTCAAGTTTGTGATTTATTCTTCCTACAACTATTTGACATTACTGATTTTGGATTTAGTTTTTCGACTTTTCTAAATATTGAAATCCCCACATTTACTGAAGTAACATTATTAGTTACAAACACTTTTGAAACCACACAGTCTCGTGGTCCTCCTTCTGAAATATCATTTTGATAATTACTAAATTATAAATTGTATTTCTAAAGAAAAGTTAGATGAAAAAGTTATTTTTCACTTTCGTGCTTTTACAAACAGTAGGTCTTTTTTCACAACAATGTTTGAATTCTTACTCGGGTATTATCTTGGATGAACATGATAATACACCTGTTCTAAGCGCTAAAGTAGTTTTTAAGGAGTTGAATAAAACCTATTCAACAAATTCAATAGGATATTTTAAGGTGGATAGCCTGTGTGACGGAGTATATGATGTGTTGTTTTATCACCATTATGGCTGCGAGCCCGTTAAAAAAGTAATGACGATACCTTTCCTAGGTATAGACACGGTTTATCTAGAGCATCATTATGAAGATGAGCTAGGTGTTTCATTAAATACGATTATTATTCGTCCCAATGAACAGATTACATATCTTATTCGAAAAACATTCTTGCCAACGTTGATTGTCAATCCTTTAGATGTTCAAATTGAACGAGGAAAAACTTGGGGTGATTTACTCAAAACAATTCCAGGCGTATCGACGCTTTCTTCGGGGGCGACGATTCAAAAACCCGCCATACATGGAATGTATGGCAACCGTGTTTTAACGATGATAGACGGCGCAAGATTAGAGGGACAACAATGGGGAAGTGAACATGCTCCAGAGGTGAATCCATTTGCGTATGAACAAATTGCAGTTGTGAGTGGGGCAGATGCTGTTGCGTATGGATCCGATGCCGTTGGTGGTGTAATTCTAACTAATATGAATCGGTTTCCGCAAGACAAAACGTTTGGTGGAGTGGCCGATGTTGGTTATGCAACAAATGGAAATCAAATTTTCGGAAACTTAAAATTATATGGACGTTTTCCAGCGAGCAAAAAATGGAGTTGGTTAGCTCAAGGTGCCTACAAGAAAGTAGGGACATTAAAATCACCATCTTATTATCTTTCGAATACAGGAATGGATGAAATAAATACCTCATATGCAGTGAATTATGATGGGAGAGTATGGGAGTCACACCTAGCTTATACATATTACAAAACGAATATCGGAATGTTGGCAGCCTCACATGTAGCAGATATGGATGAGTTATTGACTGCCTTTCAAGCAAACACACCGTCGATAACTGGAAACTTTTCCTATAAGGTAAACGAACCAGCACTTCAAACACAACACCATTTGGCAATTTGGAATAACAAATGGTATTTGAAAAAAAGAGATAATATTGAGTTGAATTATTCTTTCCAAGTAAATCACCGTTTGGAATTACATGACCATGAAGGACACGACCATGAAGAGGAAGACCATGAAGAGGAAGAGGACCATGAAGAGGAAGGAATGGAGTTATACTTATTGACCAATCAACTTTCGGCAACGTATAATCATTCATGGCACAATAATTTGAATGGTCGAATAGGAATGAATTATTGGAATCAGGAAAATCAAATTTCAGGAGAGTATTTTATTCCAAATTACACTAAAAATGCATTGGGTCTTTTTTGGATTGAAACATGGAGTATTCACCCAAAACACATACTGAATGCTGGAATTCGATATGATATTTCATCGATTCAAGCGAAAGACTTTCAAGATTCAACAATGTCTAGTTATAGAAATAATTACGGAAATTTATCGGGAACATTACAATATCAGTTCAGAGTGAATCATCATTTGAATTTCAATGCGGTTGTTGGAAATACATGGAGAACACCTACTATAAACGAACTTTTCAGTAATGGTGTTCACGATGCTATTTATGAAAAAGGTGATCGTCAATTGGAGACAGAAAAAGCATTATTTGCGACTATTGGCGGAAAATATTCTTCGAAAAAATGGAATGTACAGGTAGATGTATATCATTATTGGTTTTATAATTACATCAATTATCATGCGATGAGCTCCCCAATGGTAACGGAGTTAGGAGTATATCCCGCTTTTGAATACCAACAAATAAAAGCAACTTATTCGGGTATCGATTTTATAGCTGATTACCGCTTTACAAACTGGTTGGCAGCAGTTGTAAAAGGTTCATTGGTGAGAGCTTATAATCAACAAACAAAGGCGCATTTATCTCAAATTCCAGCGGATAGAATCCAGCCTTCTGTGAGGTTTACAAAAGCGTTTAAAAATGATGATAAATTAATCGTCCGTTTAGGTTCTACGTTGATGCGAAGACAATCGAAAGCACCTGTTGAATATGGATTTATAAAAGCACCAAAAGGATATGCATTAATGGATGTTGCGATTCTGTATTATCTAAATTATAAAAAGGGAGACGTTGTATTTAGCATAATAGCAGATAATGTACTCAACACGAAATACCGAGATTACATGAATCGATATCGTTATTATGCAAATGAAATGGGAGCTAATATTTCGTTTAAAATACAGGTTCCGTTTTAAGAATTATTCCACTTTTATTAACTTAATAGGAGCGTATTGCTTGTTGTTGACCTTCACGACATACGCTCCTTTTGCGATGTTATCCACGTTAATATTTATAAGATTTTCACCTTTGTAAATTGAAATAAACGTGTCAAATACAATTTTTCCATTTATATCTGAAATGGAAAGATTGTATTCGGCTTCGCAATCTGAGAATAGCTGAATATAAGTTTTTCCTGAAGAAGGATTTGGATAAATTGCCCAATCAATTTTTGAGTTATCACATATTACTGAAACTGGAGGATATTCAACCGTACTTCCATCAAAATCGACGGATATCAATTTGAAGTAGGAGGTAGGAGAAAAAGCTCTTGTTTGAAGTGAATAATTTTGTTGCGTGCTAGAATTTCCATTTGCATCGACATTTTCAACCGTTATCCATTCATTTTCAATATCTAACTGTTGAATAATAAATTGTTTAACATTTTCTTCCGTGGCAGTAGACCAGTTTAGTTGAATAAATGGACTTTCTTGACAAATAGCGGAAAAACTCAATAAATCAATTGGTAAAGGGGATAAATTGTTTTTTCCATGTAAAAAGAATTCGGAAAAATCTGAAACTGAAGTATAATAATTGGTACCAATAACAGTAGGAGTTAAGCTTAAGGAAGTTAAGTTGCCACTATTATCTTGTGCTAACACTACACTTGTTCCTCCTGTACAGTTTGTAGTAGGATCACCTTCTTCATTTGCCCCACCAATACCATCAAATTTTGTCGCATGAATATTTCCGATAGTGGAGACATCGTCATTTGGGTTTAAATTTGCAATACTCGAAACATATAAATTGGCAATCTCAGAACTTGTGTAAGGAAAATAAACGAACATGTTATTGGAACCTGTAATCGTTCCCGTTGGTTTAACGGTAAATCTTCTTCCTAAATATTCTGTGTGATAGATTAATTTTGAGGGATCACCACACCAATACATAGAGCCCGTTGCACCACTATTGTATACATAAGAAGTCATTGTTAATGTACCCGTTCTACCTTGTGGATTGACGGCACCAATATAACGGCCTGATGGAATGTGATAAAAATGCACCAAACTATTTCCGCTAACATAGCATGTTGCGGATTCACCTTCATTGGATAATAGAACTCCCTTTTTAGGAACAGTTACTTGAGTTCCAGTTGGTAAAGAGCCTCCGAGACATGTTCCGTTGTCTGATACAGAGACATAAAAAGTAGTAGTATCTTGAATGGGAAATTGTAATTTATTCGTTGTGGTTGACCCTAAATCACTTCCGCCGGATGTAGTTCCCCAAACATATTCAGAAACTCCCGGGTTGGTACCGCCATTTGCTGTAAGTGTAATAGTCGTTCCTGAACAAATAGCAGTACTTGGAGAATAGCTTATACTCGTTGGTATGACAGGAGTTTTATCTACATTGATTGTTTTTATAACCGTATCTGTAAAGCAATTTAAAAAACGAATAAATTGTATATTATAAGTTCCTCCCGTATTAAATAAATGACTTGTAGAAATAAGATTACTCGAGTTGTTGACACCACTTCCAGGGTCATCAAAAACCCATTTAATAGAGTCGAGAACCGAGACATCAAAACCATTATAATCAAATGTAGCTGAGTTTCCCTCACAGAAATTAATCGGATTAACGGTAATCACAGGAGGTTCAAGAAAAGGCTGTATAATGGTTGGTAAACCTAGTCTACACGTACCAGTACCTAAAGGAATAGCATTTTTTTGAAGGTTACAACCTGCTCCTAATGTGTTAGGGTTATGAATGACTCCAAGTGAACTCTTTCCTGTTTCACACGTGTAAATTTTATTATCAGGACCTAACATAAGGGCTCCTCCTCGATAGGCAGGTTTAGAACCTCCTCCACCATCTAAATCACCAACTCTAAACTTAGATGCGGGAATATTAGATGCAGTTAAATCCCATTGGAATAATCCCCAACTGGTAATACTTGAAGCATATAAAACTTTTCCGTTAGGTGAAAATGAGACGCCATAATTACCTTGCGTTATTGATGGGTCTGAAAGTTGTCCAAGTTGTATTGGATTTGAGAAAACACCTGTAGAGTTATCGAAGTCTGCTAATTCAACGCCAAGAACTTGAGCCGCAAAAGCAATTTTTTTAGCATCAGGAGAAGCGGCGATATACCCCCAAGTATCTGCAGCGATACCGCCAACTGAGGTTAGGTCAGAGATAACAGGTGTAAGATTAATTCCGCTACAATCCACTAAATAAGCATAGTATTTAGCACTACTTCTATCATGCCCGATGATCCAATAATAGACACCATTGGAATGTTTTATGGCGGTTACTTTCTCCACCAAATTGGTGTTAATTGGACTGTTTTTTGTGATAACCTCTCCTAAGCCACCATTCAAAGACATATCCACAATAGAAAAATGCATTCCACCAGATGAATTTTGAGTAACACCAACGGTGATAACATAAAACAAACTTCCACTTCCTGGTTTTGGTAAAATAATAGATGATTGTGCAGCTGATGCGTCCCCTTTTAAACCAGTTCCATTAACCATTGTTCCATGATTTTTGTTCCAAATTGTTCTTCCATCCGTATAAAACAATAAATCACCATTTGAGTTGGAAATCGTTCCACACCCTTCACTTGTAATTAATTGACCATCTGTTAATGCAGTAGGAGGATTTGTGGTAAATGTTATACCTGCTTTCGTTCCAAAATACCATGTATTGTTAAATCCTTGACTAAAAAGAGAAAAAGATATAAAGAAAGAAAATAGACAAGTTACATATAGAGAAAAACGTTTAAACATTAAATAGAATAGATTATATAAGTTAGAGTGCGAATTTATTTATTATTTGCGAAATAATAAAATTTATTGTGTTCCAATTGTAAATTAAAGCGAGAATGTACAAATTCTATTCATTCCTATTTAAAAGAGTTGATTTTGTATCTAAAGAAATTCTATATTTGCGTAAAATAGTTTTATGATTCAACGAATTCAGACCGTTTATTTTTTACTAGTAGTTATTATTTTGGTTTACTTTTCAGCTGGAGCACCTATAGTGTCGTTTGAAGGGAATGATATTTCGTATCTTCTTCGTTCGAATCAATTAATAACACAAACTATTGGGGACGAATTGGCTGATGCTACTCCGAAGTACTTTTTTATTGGTTCTATCGTATTAGTACTATGGACATTATTTGTTGTTATTTCCTTTAGAAATATACGTAATCAACTATCATTTGCAAGAATTGGATCCTTTCTTTATTTAGTATTTTTGTTGATTATTATTTTGACTTATTTCATCGGAAATTCTTTAACCGAGAATCCAACCGTTTTAGAACATAAAGCACACTTTGAATTAGGGACTTATCTATTAGCGTTAGGCTATCTTTTTTATTTATTAGGCATATACGGAATTAAAAAAGACAAAAAATTAATCGACTCCGTTGACCGTATTCGCTAAAAGCACATTTTCCAATGAATTATCTTTCCGTTGAAACCGTTACCAAATCTTTTGGTGATAAAGTATTGTTTAAAGATTTGACTTTCGGTATCGAATTGGGTCAAAAAGCTGCTATTGTAGCAAAAAATGGTAGTGGCAAAACTACTTTGTTACGTTGTTTAATGGGTTTAGAGTCTATTGACGAAGGTCGAATTGTGTATCGGAATGAAATCCATGTGGCTTTCATGGAGCAAATGGAAAATTTTGATCCAGAGAAAACGATTGCAGAAATTATTTTTGAGCAACCAACCAAACAATTTGAGATTCTAAAAGAGTACAACGAAGCACAACATCTAAATGATGAAACACGTCTCAATGACGCTATTTCGATGATGACAGACATGCACGTATGGGACTTGGAAGTGAAGGTGAATCAAATTTTGAGTATTTTAAAACTCGATGATAAATACCAAAAAGTGGGTAGTTTGTCAGGAGGACAAAAAAAACGAATTAATTTAGCAAAAGTACTGATTTCGGAAGCTGATTTTCTTATTCTTGATGAGCCAACGAATCACTTGGATTTAGATATGATTGAGTGGTTGGAGGAATATTTATCCAAGTCAAAATCAACCATATTAATGGTGACGCACGACCGTTATTTCTTAGAAGTTATTTGTGATATGATCTTTGAATTAGCAGATGAAACCATTTACAAATACAAAGGCAATTTCTCTTACTATTTAGAGAAAAAAGCGGAACGTCAAGAGCAAACACAAGCGACGATTGATAAAGCAAAAAATACGTTTAAGAAAGAGTTAGATTGGATTCGTCGTCAACCGAAAGCACGTGGAACGAAACAAAAAGCACGTATCGAAAATTTCGAAGATGTTAAAAAAGTAGCTTCACAACGTCTCGATGAAGACGAATTGGATATTCCAATAAAAATGGAACGCCTTGGCAACAAGGTAGTTGAATTACATAAAATTGGAAAGAATTACGGTGATAAGAAAATTATTACTGATTTCTCTTACAACTTTCAACGTCAGGAACGCCTTGGTATAGTTGGAAGTAATGGAGTAGGGAAGTCCACTTTCTTAAATATGATTCAACAAATTGAACCAGTAGATAGTGGAAAAGTTATTATTGGTGATACTATTGTTTTTGGTTATTACAATCAAGATATTATTAAAGTAGATGAAAATAAAAAAGTCATCGAAGTTATTCGCGATATTGCCGAATTTATTCCGTTAGAAAAAGGGAAAGAGCTTTCTGCCGCGCAATTGTTAGAACGTTTTCTTTTCCCGCGTCACATGCACTTTAATTATGTGTATAAATTGAGTGGAGGTGAAAAAAGACGTTTGAAACTTTTAACTGTTTTAATGGGAAATCCAAACTTCTTGATTCTGGATGAACCTACGAACGACCTCGATATTTTTGTGATGTCGGTATTGGAAGATTATTTACGAGCTTATCCAGGATGTTTGATTATTGTTTCTCACGACCGTTATTTCATGGATAAAATGGTAGATCACCTTTTTGTTTTTGAAGGGAACGGAAAAATAAAAGATGTTGTAGGAAACTATTCAGATTACCGCGAGCAATTACAGAAAGCGCAACGAGATGAAAGAAATCGTAAGCCAGAACCAGTAGTCGTTGTCAAGAAAGAAGAGAAGCCCGTTGAAGAAAAAAAGAAATTGACCTACAAGGAAAAGATGGAGTTTGAAAAAATCGAAAAAGAACTGGAACTTTTAGAATCAAAAAAAGAGCAGTTGACTATCAAACTTTCTTCTGGTAATTTGTCGAATGATGACTTGATGAAAGTTGGAGATGAATTGACACAAATAGTGGAAAACATTGAAAGTCAGACAAATCGTTGGTTGGTGTTATCAGAATTGGCGTAATTTTTAAATAGTTATTCATTATTCACACACCATTACTGAGTAACTCGGAGATAACGCAAGCCATATACCCAATCCACCATTTGAGATATTACCTACGGCATTTGTTGGTAAAGAAAATGGACTTCCACCTGAAAGTTTCTGTTGTAGAATAGCATTTAAAAATCGAAAATTTGAATGCTCATAATTGGAGAATTTAAGATCCAAAGTATCTCCTCGATGAAAAAGGCCTCGGAACTTTTTGTCAATTGTTTCATCCTCGTAAGTAGCAGAGTTATCCATGAAAAATTCAAATGAAATACCATTGAAGAATTCATCGTCAAAATAAGCCACATAAGGTTTGAAATATCGCTTGTCTTTCGCTTCTCCTGTGGAATCCACATTGAGTCGTTTGACTTCAAATAGATACGCATTCCTTTCCACTGCTGGATCTTGAAGCACATGATATGTATAACCGTAGTCTGGGTATTTCTCTTCTTCTTTCCAGTAGGAATTCGAAATTGGAATAGGATTTAAAATAGTGGAAGCTGCTTCGTAAGTTTCACCTTCAAATTCTACTTTTAAGCTATATGTTTTTCCTACCTCACCTTTGAAACTTCCATCCAAACCGACATAACCACAAATCGTAATTTGATGGAGTAGTTCAACGGGTAATCCAAGGAAGCTAGCGATAGTTGTATCCATTCCAGCAGGTAGATTATTGGTGCATATTTCTGTTAGTTGAATGGTCGTTGTTCCATCAGAAACCCACACTTTCGCTCCAGAAAGATAACTACCTAACATTTCCGCTTGAGAAGTAGGCGCATACACATTTTTATTCTTTGAAATCAGTACAAATGGAAAACCATCCGTTTCTATAGAACCCTCGATGACTATTTTCTCTTCATAGCCGGGGATTTTTACTTTAACGGCTTTGGTGCATGAAGTGGTAAACATCATCATCAGGAATACACCAACTACTATTTTTAAAATTCGAAATTCCATGTGACACTAGGTAAAATTGGGAATAAAGAAACTTGTTTAACTGTCATTGCAAACTTATCACTTGTTAAATCACCTTTGACAGAAAGGTATAAAAAATAGGGATTTGCTCTGTTATAAACGTTGTAAATAGAGAAATTAACACTATTTCGTAATTTTCTCATCACTTTAATTTCTTCTCCGTCTACGATTTTTGTTTTTTTCTTGTATGGTTTATCAAACCAAGTGGCAGATATGTCCAGTCGGTGATAATCGGGCATTCGAGTCGAATTTCTACCGCCATACTCCATGATTACATCTTGATTAAAAATATACCAGCTAGAAGGCATTGTGAGTGTATTTCCTGTAGCATACACAAAGTTTGCAGAGAAGGTCCAACGATCGGAAAGTCTATAGCTTAGTACAAGGTTAAGGTCGTGCCTTCTGTCGTATTTAGCTGGGAAAGGTGTGTCTTGAATATCAGGAAATATACGATCTGATTTAGCCAATGTATAACCAACCCAACCGGTAAATTTACCACTTACTTTTTTGAAGAAGAATTCGATTCCATAGCTTCTCCCTTTCCCAACCACTAATTGATTGTCGACATTGTCGTTGACATTATCGGTTGGCATAGAACCATTCGCAAATTCAACCAAGTTGTTCATTCCTTTGTAATAAACCTCTATGGATGATTCGTATTTACCATCGAAAAAATCTTTGAAATAACCAATTGTTGCTTGCCACCCCGATTGCGGTTTAATTTTCTCCGATGCAGGTAGCCAAATGTCGCTTGGAAAGGAAACAGACGTTAACGAAGCAATGTGAAGATATTGATAATTGACGGAAAAACCTGCTTTTATTGAACTGGTTTTGTTTAACAAAATTCGTGTCGAAATCCGTGGTTCAAGTCCGTGATAAAACTTAATCAAATCACCTCTTGAATAGCTTACAATACTGTCAGGCTTTAATGGCTCTTTGACATATCTGTCAAATGGACCTACGAAATGAAACATACTATAACGAAGACCAATATTTAAACGCCACTTTTCCGTTATATCCCAATCATCAGCAATGAAAAAAGCAGTTTCATGCGTATTTAAACGTTGTTGCTTTCCAGTATCTAACTGAACATTATCTTGATCTATATTGACACTTGCAGGTGTAAATTGATGGAATGTATAATCTAATCCATAACGAATACGGTGGTGAATGGAAGGTAGAAATGTGAAGTTTACACGTCCTCCAAGGTCTTTGATCCCGGTACCCATCGCCACTTTATAAGTATCAATACCAGCGGTGAAGTTGATATCATATCCTGTGTAAAAGGTGGATATATCCATGATGTGTTTGGAGCTAAATAGATGGTTCCAGCGAATGTTTGCCATCGTATTTCCCCAAGGCATCAGAATATTCATATCACTTCCAGTGGAACCGTATTTGAAACGATCTTTTCCAATGTAGGAACTGATGTATAAGTTGTCTTTTTTGGAAAGTCTAAAGTTTAATTTAGCATTAAAATCAAAAAAGTAATATCCCAAACCACTTAAGGATGATTTCTTATTGATAAATGGTTTCAATAATACATCGATGTAGGTTCTTCTAGCAGAAACCATAAAAGAGCTTTTCCCTTTTTGTATAGGCCCGTCTACTTCAAGACGAGAAGAAATGAGACCAATACCGCCATTGATATGATACTTCTGCAAATCTCCTTCCCGCATTTTAATTCGCATTAAAGAAGATATACGACCGCCATAATCGGCTGTCATTCCACCTTTCATCAAATCCATTGAAGTGATGGCATCCGCATTGAAGACGGAGAAAAAGCCAAATAGGTGAGAGGCGTTGTAAATCTGCGCGTCGTCTAGTAAAACCAAATTTTGATCGGGACCACCGCCACGTACGTAAAACCCTTGACTTCCCTCACTGACAGAAGAAACTCCTGGCAAGGATTGAGCTACTTTTATGATGTCCACTTCACCCATAAACGCCGGTAAAGTTTTAATATCTTTGACATCTAATTCCAAAACTCCAATTTTCGAAGAAGTAACGTTTTGCCCTTTTTTAGCACTGATTCGGACTTCTTCTAATTGTTCAAAATCAATTATTTTTTTGAGGTAAAAGTCTTTCGATAGTGATGTTTCAAATTTGATTTTACTTTTAATCTCTTCGTAATTGGCTAAAACAATTTTGATGTGATATTCTCCAGTAGGAAGTGTGATTTTAAAAGCCCCTTTTTCATTGGTGTACACAAATTGATTTAACTCTAGAATGGATACCTGTGCAAAATCGATACTTTCATTCGTATTCTTATCATAGACGTAGCCTGAAAATAGGATAGAATCTTGGCTAAATGCCAAAAAATTAAGAAGTAAAAATACAGAAAATAAAAGGGATTTCATTGGTTTAAACTATATGGCAATAAAGATACAAGTTATACGCTATTTGCATCTATCATTTTTAAATTAATCAGCGTTTTTTATTTGCTCCCATGTGGTAAACATCTTTTCTTGTAACGGACGATTCGCTTCTTCTTCTCGTAAAGGCTCGACAACTTTTAGTGTTTCATATAATTCTTTCGGTAAAGATTGGTACAATTGTGTTCCTTTGGTTTTCCAAGCCATCATTTCATCACTAACTTGTTTGATTATTCTGGCAGGATTACCCACAACCAAACTTCTACTAGGAATATGCATTTTAGCAGGGACAAATGTCAGCGCTCCAATAATACACTCTTCTTCCATAACGACGTCGTCCATAATTACTGCATTCATTCCGATGAGGCAATTTTCACCGATGATACCACCGTGAATAATCGCACCATGACCAATATGAGCTGATTTACGTAAAATAGTCGTTGTTCCTGGAAACATGTGAATCGTACAATTTTCTTGTACATTACAACCGTCTTCAATAATGATTTTTCCCCAATCTCCTCGGATAGCAGCGCCTGGTCCAATATAAACGTTTTCGCCAATAATGACGTTTCCCGTTACTGCTGCTTGTGGATGAATAAAACTTGATGCTTTCACAACTGGAATAAAACCATTAAATTTGTAGACTGCCATAAAATTAGTTTAGATATGAGTTATTGTGATTTTTGTAAAGATTTACCCAACGAAGATATACATAAAATTTATCATGACCATCACTATGGATTTCCAATTTCGGATGATAATGAATTGTTTGGCCGGTTTATTTTAGAGATTTTTCAAGCGGGATTATCGTGGAATACTATCCTCCAAAAAGAATCTCATTTTCGTATTGCTTTTGATCATTTTTCGATTGAGAAAATTGCTAATTATCAAGAAGATAAGATAAATCAATTATTAGCCAACCAAAGCATCATACGAAACATCTTAAAAATACGTTCTGTAATTTATAATGCACAACAAATTATAGAAATTCAAAAAGAATTTGGAACGTTTAATAATTGGTTGTATTTACAAAATGTTAAAGATTTACCTGATTGGGTTAAACTTTTCAAAAAAAGGTTTAAATTCGTTGGTAATGAAATAGTAAATGAGTTTTTAATGAGCACTGGAATTTTAGATGGAGCGCATGATAAAAGTTGTTCTATCTATGAGAAACAATTAAAAAACACGTCAAAAATGGCTCGAAAATGATTAAAAAAATTATATTATTTATTGCTTTTATAGTGGCTGTAAATGCAAATGCACAATTTATTGTGGGAGGAAATTTAGCGTATCAAATTCCTTTTGGGTCTGAAAAGAATTTTCCTGGTGTACAATTATTATTAGAAAAACCTGTGAATGAGAAAAACTCGTATTATGGTAAAATTTCATTTTTCTTCCCTCAAAAATTGACTATAGTAGATCAATATGTAGCAGATGCTATTGAAATGAATGTAGATCCTCCCTCCATTAATTTATCTGGGTTTACTAATTACAGTTCTTTTGGTCTTGAGTTTGGTCGACGTGGTTATATTATCAATCCGATTGATTATGGCTTCTCACTCTATGGCGGTTCTACGATTATGCTTAGTTTTAATACCATAAAAAATAGAGTCCAAAGTTTTGATAAGACTAAATATCAAATTTATGGGGCAACAGATGATTTAAACGGAAAAGGCAACATATTTAATCTTGGTTTTGGCGTTAGCGGTGGAATGAAATATGATTTTAATTTTGGTACATTCTATTTTGATGCCAATTTAGAATACGACTTCCTTCAATTAGCTACGAATCAAATTGCCGCACAAGGATATAGTTCTTTTGGTAGTCGTTTGAATTTTAACTTTGGATTGGGCTTTAGAAAAATCATTTTTCCAGTAAAATAATTCTTTTTAAATCTATTGATATCTGAACCATTTTTTTGTGATTACCAAAGTATGCCATTCTTTTACTAACGTTTCGTAATTTTCTCTTTTTTCCATTCCTGCGAGTAATAACGCATTGACTCTTTCCTTGGAAAGTCGATTGGGAGGTAAAGGAAACATAGCTTTAGCCATCATTTTATCGAGTAAAGTGAAAACTGATTTCGGTATGTTGGAGTTTTCTGGAATCGGATGTGTTAATTGTAGATTGACGAAAATTTCAGGATTGACGTGTGCTAACGGAATGCTTCCTGTGATAATATTATAAATAGTAATTCCCAAGGAATAAAAATCGGTGGTTTCATTGGCTATCTCTAACTGCCCCAAAATCAATTCGGGAGCAGCATAACCAAGCGGAAATGATAGTTTCGAATCGGAAGAAGTTCCTATTGGGAAACTCAATCCAAAATCAATTAATGCAAGTTGAAATTCATCAGGAGACGTTGCATTTATCAAAATGTTAGACGGTTTTACATCTCCATGAATATATCCTTTTTGATGAACAATATGCAGTAATTCAATGAGTTGTGAAATAGCTTTTGGAAGATGTCTGAAAAAGTCTTTATCTGAAAGTTGGTCGACATATTCTTTCCAGAGAATGCCTTCTTGATACCGTTTGACAAATGAAAAGTAGTGGTCGTTTTCAAAAACACATAAAATTTCGGGCAATCCTTTTTCTTCAAATGAAAGTGTTGATTCTAAGCGCAATCGCGAAAGCATGGTTTCTGAAAGTCCATCTTTTTGAATCAGTTTTAAGACACCTTTTTCTTGGGTGATTTCATGTTGTACAATATGCGTTTCTCCAAATTTACGTTTGTGAGAAGGCAGTGTTGCTATTTTTTTGAAATCAGTAATTTTCATTTTAGAGCCGCTTCGTTGACGATGTCTTCGATGAATCGTTTACACATGTATTCACCACCGTTTAAAAGCTGTTTTGTCCATTCTATTTTAGCGATAATTTGTTCATCTTCATCCAATCTCCAACAAATTGAACTTTCCTCTAATCGTCGTCTGATAGCACTTAAAACAATGGCTACCGAAACGGAAATATTGAAACTCTCCGTAAATCCATACATCGGAATGAAGGTGGTTTCGTCTGCTTCTTCTAACACTTCTTGACTAATTCCTTCCTTTTCCGTTCCAAAAACAAAAGCAATAGGTTGAGAAAGATCTATTTCAAAAATCGATTGACTATTGTCGTGTGGCGTCGTTGCAACGATTTTATAGCCTTGTTTTTTGAGTGCTTTTAAACAATTTGTCGTGGTATTTTTCAGGTCGCTATAATTGTGAATATTGACCCAATTACTTGCGCCTAATGCTATTTCTGTTTGAACTTTATATTCATTTCGCTGTTCCACGACGTGTAAATTCTGAATACCTAAACAATCACACGAACGAACAACTGCACTCGCATTATGCTCTTGATAAACATTCTCCAACACAACGGTGATGTAATTCGTTCTTTCAGAAGCATAATGCTCGAACAACTTTTGTTTGTTCGGGGAAAGATAGTCGTACAGTTTTTCGTAAAGTCGTTTATTTATTTCAGAAGGAGATAAAGCCATGATATTGTTAGAAAGCGTTTTGTAAAATGATAATTGACAAAGGTATCAAATATTTTTAATCGATTCTTTTCACGCAATTCAGAGGATGCGTTAATCGTTGCGTTTCATGACAAATAATTCCTTCTTGCGTCAACGTATCCATTTTTACAAAGCCAGAAGCATGAATAATTTTGTTGTTCTCCAGTAAAATCCCAACATGTGTAATTTTACCCGAAGCATTGTGAAAGAAAGCAATATCGCCGACTTCTCGCTCTTCAAATGGAATGGATTTTCCAAAATGGATTTGTTGAGAAGCATCTCGTGGAAGTTCGATTTTTTTGAACCGCATCACTTGTTGGGTAAACCCAGAGCAATCAATACCGAAATTGGAACGTCCGCCCCATAAATATGGAACATTTAGAAAACTTGCGGCGTAGCTTTTCAAATCGCTGAAAGGTTGTTCTTTCGCTACAATAGCGTAGAGTTGATTGTTGATAGCAAAATTATCTTTCACAAAACAACCAGTTGGCAATGGCATTTTTTCTCTCGGTGTATTTAACGTGACTGGATGAAAATAGCGAGAGCGACCAATCAACCAATTTTCTTTTTCAATTTCAGAAATGAGAATAAATTGTTTTGGATCGACAAAACCGATGTAACCGTCTTCTAATGACTTTACTTCCAACCATTTTTCAGTAGTTTGAATTATTTCAGCAGTTTCACCAAATAGAAATTGAGTGACCATCTCAGAGCTGTCATTTGCTTCCTTACGAACAGGAGCGCAGGCAACACGACAAAAGAGATATGATTTAGTCATAGCTTTTAGCTGGGAAATTCTTATGTTGTAGAATATTCAATATCTGATGAATATGACGTTCATTGTGATAAGCGATAAAAAGTAAAACGTCCCCTAATCGAAGTTTAACGATTTTGCTAATAGAAATCACCGTTTTTACTTTTCTCAAGTTGAAATTTTTCGTTTTTTCCACAATTAATTGAAAATCATTCTGTAATTGAATGTAATCGTCAACAAGATGTTCACTTAAAAGACTTGTCTCAAGCCGCGGATTGAAATTTTTAGGTGATTTAAATTTTCGCTTAATGTTGTGCTCTTTTCCTAATTTCATACTTTTCCATGCGGACTTTCCTAATGGAGAAGAAATAAAGGACTCAGTAGGTGTATTATGCCGTGTAGTATTTAATCGGTCGGTTAATGAGGCATTGTAAAAAACAGTGTACGCATTTAAATGTGCTAAAATTTCAGAAATATTCCATGAACTTGCTGTAGGTGACCAGTTTAATTGATTCGGCGCTAAATGGATGAGCTTCTTTTTGACAAACTCGATGCCGTATTGTGTAATAAGTTTTACGTCGTGGATTAAAACTTCTGACCTCATAGAAATTTTTTTTACCAAACTTACAAAAGAAATGGAAGAAAACGACTTTTTTTGATGAAATTTAGTAGAATTAATCAGTAGTTAGCTATTTTAGGGATGTTGTATTGAAATCACATCCCTTACTTATCCAAGTCATTTAATTGATTGGTCATTCTATCTGACATTTTGTTGTAAATGTAAATCATTGTATCTGCATAAAACGTATAATAATCCAACGAACGATTGTAACGATTAAAATTTAGGGAATAACTTTTAAGAATGGTATCTCCTGAATTTTTGACAATTTCAGTTTGGCGAACAAGGTGTGGAAAATCTCGTTGAATGACATTTTCCATAACAGCCACGTCACTCATCACCATAATCATTGTGTCTACTGGAATTACGTCGTCAGGGACAGGCGTACTGATTTTTGATTCGTTACAGCTCAACAAGAAAAGACAGAGTGAAAAAACGATTCCTACTTTCATCATCTATTGAATGTTATTCGTTGTCCGAATTTCTGGTCGATTTTTTCATCTTTCGAATAGGCTAAATTTCCATTGATGAACGTTTTGTCTACAGAATAATGAAACGTATGTCCTTCAAACGGTGACCAACCACATTTATATAGAATGTTATCTTTCGTAACGGTGTAATCTTTCTTTTTCACGATGACTAAATCGGCATAATAACCTTCACGGATATAACCTCGGTCATTTATTTTAAAGCAAACGGCAGGCGCATGTGCCATTTTCTCCACTACTCGTTCGATACTGATTTTTCCTTCTACATATTTATCTAACATCGCCAAAAGTGCATGTTGAACCAGCGGTCCACCAGAAGGAGCGTCTAAATAAGATTGAGATTTTTCTTCAATTGTATGTGGAGCGTGGTCCGTTGCAATCACGTCAATATGATTGTCTAATAAACCTTGCCATATTGCCTCTCTGTCATTTGCTGTTTTAACTGCCGGATTCCACTTTATGAAGTTCCCTTTCTCTAAATAATCTTGATCGCTAAACCAAAGGTGATGTACACACGCTTCTGCTGTAATATGCTTCTTTTCTAGTGAAATAGTATTGTCGAATAATTCAATTTCTTTCGCCGTTGAGATATGAAGTACGTGTAATCTGGTTCCGTATTTTTTAGCCAATCGAATAGCTAAAGAAGAAGACAAATAACAGCCTTCAACTGAGCGAATAATAGGATGTTGTGAAAGTGGAATATTCGTTCCGTAGGTTGCTTTTGCTTTTTCTAAATTCGCTTTAATGGTCGCTTCGTCTTCGCAATGTGTCGCGATTAATGTTTCTACGTTGGCAAATAATTTCGCTAATGTTTGTTCGCTATCTACCAACATATCACCAGTAGATGAACCCATGAAAACTTTCACACCACAAACATTTCTAAGGTCTGTTCGCATGACTTCATCGTAGTTGTCATTGGTAGTTCCCATGAAGAAGGAATAATTCGCCGCTGAATTTTCTGACGCAATCTTGTATTTATCTTCTAACAATTCCTGTGTAACAGCGCGTGGATTGGTATTTGGCATTTCCATATACGTGGTGATTCCGCCCGCAACAGCTGCATACGATTCCGTTTTGATGTTAGCTTTATGTGTCAATCCTGGTTCTCTGAAATGTACTTGGTCGTCGATTGCACCAGGCAAAAGGAAATCGCCATTCAAATCGTAAACCGTTGTATGTTCGTCTGCTGTAATGTTGTTTGCAATTTTTTCAATACGTTCGTTTTTCACGAGCACATCTTTAATCGTTTGTTTACCGTCAGTAACGACGCAAGCATTTTTAAATAATATCATCATTTGAATTTTATTTTACGCATTTGCCAAACACCAATAAGTGCTTCTTTAAATATTCCTGTGCTCATTTTTGATTCACCAAATTGTCGGTCCTTGAAAGTAATCGGAACTTCTATCAGTTTAAAACCATTTTTCAAAGCGGCATATTTCATACAGATTTGAAATGCATAACCTTTAAAGTGTACTTTTTCAAAATCAATGGATGCTAAAACATCTTTGTGATAGCACATGAAACCCGCAGTCGTATCTTTTATATTCATCCACAGAATTAGGCGAACGTAAATTGATGCGAAGTAAGAAAGTAAAACTCTGCTTACAGGCCAGTTTTGAATTTTTCCACCGGAACAATATCTGGAACCAATGCTCAATTGATATTTTCCATCTATCAAAGGATGTAACAAGCGTTCCAAATCATCTGGATTGTGAGAAAAATCGCAATCCATTTCAAAAATGTAGTCGTAATTATTTTTTAATGACCATTTGAAACCGTGAATATATGCTGTTCCGAGACCGAGTTTTCCCGCTCTTTTCTCTAAAAATATACGGTCAGGATAGGTTTCTTGTAATTTTTCTACAATTGTAGCAGTGCCATCAGGTGAATTGTCGTCTACAACAAGAATGTCAAATGGCGTAGCATAAGTAAGTACTTGTTGGATGATTCGCTCCACATTATCTTTTTCATTATAGGTTGGGATAATTACAATACTTTTGTGCACGTGCTATTTTTTCACGAAATTATGAAAAAATACAATTCAAGCAATACTAAAAAGGGATACATTTGTTCTAAATAAAAAACAATTGCTTAAAAGAACGCTATAAAATGTGTCTAAAAATACCATTTCAATGAATAAATTTCATTTACTACCAACGTCTGACACTAAAATTGACCTACCTAATAAAATAAAGTATCCGTTCAATTATTCACCGCATCCAATTGCAATTCAAGCATCTGATGTGTTGAAAAAGTATATCTCTGAATCGCCAGAAATACTTCAACATTTTGTTGTCGATCCAGCGAATGAGAAATCAGCACCTGGAAAGATGTTTGGTGTTTTAGTATGTGAAAATCAACAAGGAGAAGTAGGTTTTTTAGCTGGTTTCTCTGGAAAGTTGGGTGAAACAAATACCTACGATTATTTCGTTCCGTCGGTGTACGACATTCTTCATCCCGATAGTTTTTACCTTACGGAAGCTAAAGAAATCACGGAGGTAAATCTTGAAATTCTAGCAATTGAGGAACGAGGTGAATTAAAAAAAGAAATGTCGAAAATTTTAGCACAAATTGAGTCTATTGAAGATGAAATAGAAAATGGACGTCAAGCGTTGAAAATATCGAAACAAAAACGCGATGAATTACGCTTGCAAATAACGGATAAGGAGCAACTAAAAGAAATTGACCAACAAAGCGCAACTAAGAACATTCAGTTTAAACGGTATAAAAAATATAAATTACAGGAAATAGTCGATTTAAAGAAAAGTATCGAATTATTAGAAAGTGATTTCAACCAATTAAAAGAAAAACGCTCGGCGCTATCGTGTAAACTTCAATTGAAAATTTTTCAAGAGTTTCGCTTTTTGAATGCGCATCACCAAGAGAAAGATTTAGATCAACTTTTCACCCAAACATTAGGTGTTTTGCCACCAGCAGGAGCAGGTGAGTGTGCTGCACCGAAGTTATTTCAGTATGCCTATAAAAATGATTTAAAACCAATTGCTTTAGCTGAATTTTGGTGGGGACAATCGCCCCGTTCTGAAATTCTTAAACACGGTCTTTTTTATTCTTGTTGCAAAGGAAAATGTGAGCCTATTTTGTCGCATATGTTGCAAGGGTTAGCGGTAGAAGAGAATCCGCTATTGTTGCGTTTACAACAGCTTTCCAAAGAAGTCAAAGCCTTAGATATCATATACGAAG
>CAZDAR010000007.1:0-60888 GCA_964503665.1 uncultured Flavobacteriales bacterium | reverse complement strand
GTCCATTTATGGATGGGAGAGTAAGTCGATGCCTCTTTTAAGAAAATCCCGTTGTATTTACAACGGGATTTTTTTGTTTTTGAGAATTTTGATTTTGAGTAGAAATTATATATATTTATAATGCCTTAACAAATATGTTATGATTAAAAAGAGAATAATTTTAATTTTTACTTTTCTAGTAGTTTTCTTTGGCTTTCAGAAAACATTATTCAGCCAATTCACCTATCTTGAAACAGGGTTAGGATTTAACACATTACCCATATACTCAAGCTTTGGATCTACTTATACTAGTTATACAAATATGAGCGTTCGATTGTCGGGAGTCATAAGAGTTAAGCGGTATCTCGGAATTGGTATTGAAGCAAGTATTCCAGTAGTACAAAGTAGTAAATTCAGCTTTAAACAGGGGACATTTTTCAATTTTGAAGATGCTTATACGCCTGAATATAGGCCGTCAAAATATGATTACTCCTTTAAGGAATCACCACGAATTTCTATTTTCGCCCGCTTTTTCTTTGATACCCGCGTTAACTCTTATGTTGATGTTAAGGTATCTGTTTTTAAATTTACAGAAAGTTTTGTTTTTTATAGAGACTCAGTCCCTCCAATGGGAGCGAAGTATGCGATTAAAAAAGCAGATTATGATGATGAAATAAAATACATGGAAGTATCACCAGGTTTTTCTGTTGGAATTGCTCCCCGTATAGGGAAACACTTCTTTTTAAATTTCAATATGGGAGCAAATATCTATATATTCAACAAGACGAGCTTTAATCATAGAGTACCTTTCCAATGGGATAGTTATTTGCATGACCATTCGCAAGTCAATTTAAAAAGTCAGTTAAGTCAGGTGAAAGGTGTTTTCAATATGAATTTAGGGTTTGGCTATTTCTTTTAAACGAATTTTAATTTAGTGCTATGAATAAGATTTTACTACTAATAATAGGTGCTTTATTTATCCAATTACCGACTGTATTTGGTCAATTTAGATATACATTCATTTCTGAACCTGATTCCGCTGCCGTTTATATAAATGGTGAAAAAGTAGGCTATACTCCATACCTTGCTGACTATTATTGGAAAAAGACCGCGAAAGATAAAAAGATACTCTTTTCTGTCAAAGAGGATGGTTATATTTCTTGGTCAGATTCACTAACGGAGAAACCCTCCACTTTTGATAAATATGCGCGTATTACTTTAAAACCAGATATTCCTTATTATAAGTTTGATTCAACTTCTGTTTTTGTTGCCTTTGATAAAATAATTGCCAACTTTGATAATAATCAACAAATCGGCACCTATTTATACGCTGACGGACGCTCTGAGCCTGTTAAGTGGGAAGGAACAGTTAAAACAGGTTCAGAGTCTTTTGATCGTAAGTTTTATGATATAATCATGCGTTCTGGAATTCCAACAAGAACAACAACAGGTGTGTCGTTATTTAATCAACAGAATGCAAGAAAGCAATTACCTCGTTATATTATAGGAGCACAAATTTTAAGCTATCAGGTGAATTTTGTTGTAGGAGAAAAAATAAAGAAATTAAATGTTGGACGAATTACGAGTTCTTTAATAATGGGAATTGAATGGCAAGTTATGGATAAATCAACCGGAAAAATTGTCTTAAAATATTCAAACAAAGGAATTTCTCATACAAGATCAAATAATGGAATTAGTGCTGATAATTTAACAGCATTTGAGAATTCACTCATTGACTTTTTAAGAAATGGGAAATTAGATGAGCTCATCAAAAATACAGAAGACTCCTATTTAATTTTAAAAAATGACCAAATTGATTCTGTTAAACAAAACCTTGTTCTATTAACTACCCGACCACAGATATACAATAACTTTGGTGAGCTAATCAAAGCTGTGGCTCCTTCTTGTGTTACTATCATTACGGATGGTGGACATGGTAGTGGAGCAATTATTGACCCAAGAGGATATATTCTTACAGCAAATCATGTCGTAGATGGAACAAATTCGATTATTATCAAATTTGAAAATGGGATTGAATTAACCGCAAAACTGGTTCGTTCTGACTTTGATGCAGATGTAGCTTTACTTAAGATTGAAGGAAATAATTTCAAAGCAGTACCTATTTCTTTAGATGAAGTTAATCTTGGTGAAGAAGCCTATACCATCGGAACACCTGTAGAAATAGAATTAGGACAAAGTATCTCAAAAGGCATGATTAGCGGTAAACGATTAATTGAAAATCAAACATACATCCAATTAGATATGTCGGTAAGTCCAGGAAACAGTGGTGGTCCGTTATTGAATAGTAAAGGAGAAATTATCGGAATTATACAGAAAAAGATGGTAGGTAAGGGGATTGAAGGTGTCGGGTTTGCTATTCCAATTAAGAAAGCAATCCAAGTAATAGGGGTTTCAGTAGCAGAATGATAGTTAATTAATCAATTTTGTTAATCGAAAATTATAAGAACAATGCGGTATCTGAATAATTAATGAAATTTACTCGGGTCTATTTATAATCTCAATCCACTCATCCACACTTTTCGCATTTTCAATCGAATAAATACCCGATTGAACACGGTGTAAAGAGGTTAAGGTTGCACCAGAATTAAGTTTCTTGCCAAAATCATTGGCGATAGAACGAATGTAAGTTCCTTTTGTACAATGAATGTAAAAGCTAATTTCTGGGAATTTATCCGTGTTTATTGTGAATGCTTTTATTTCGATAGTATTCGGTTTTAGAATAACTTCTTTTCCCTCTCTAGCACTATCATACGCTCGCTTTCCATCTACTTTCTTTGCGGAAAAAATAGGCGGAAGTTGTTCTTGCTGTCCCATGAAAGATCGTACCGTTTCTTGTAACATTTCTTCCGTGATGTGAGCTGTTTCATAAACAATATCGTCGAATGGTTTTTCTAAATCAAAACAAGGAGTTGTTTTTCCTAATAGAAAAGTTCCCGTATAAATTTTATCATCCATGACAAAGTCCGGAATCTTTTTAGTAGCCTTTCCTGTACAAATAATCAATAAACCTGTAGCTAGTGGATCCAACGTCCCAGCATGTCCCACCTTAAAGTTTTTGAGGCCGTATTTCTGTTTTAAATTCCAACGAAGTTTGTTGACCACATCGAACGAAGTCCAACGGTAAGGCTTATCTACTAAAAGGATTTCTCCTGCTTGAAAATCTAAACTCATCTTAAACTACTTTCAAGTCAACACCTGCTAAAATTAATAGTAAGATGGCTAATCCAATAATAATTCGGTAGATACCAAAGATTTTAAATCCTCTTTTAGAAACATAATTAATGAATCCTTTTATCGCTAAAAAAGCAACGATGAAAGCAACAATATTTCCAACGATTAACAAATTGATTTGTTCTCCTGTAAAACTATTACCGTCTTTAAAATAATCGAGCATTTTCTTCGCTGTTGCACCAAACATTGTTGGTACGGCTAAGAAGAACGAAAATTCTGCCGCAGCACTTCTTGATAATCGCTGTGACATACCACCAACGATAGATGCTGCAGAGCGTGAAACACCAGGAATCATGGCAATACATTGAAAGAATCCAATTTTTAATGCAGTCAATAAGTTAATTTCTTTCTCATCATCAATTATAGGGTCGTTGAACCATTTGTCCACGAAAAGTAAGATCACTCCACCGATAACTAACGAAACAGCAACTGTGACTGGGCTTTCTAAAAGATCATCAATATAATCACTGAATAATATACCAAAAAAAGCTGCCGGCAAAAATGCGACGAATAGTTTGATGTAAAAGTTAACAGATTGGAAGAAGCGTTTAAAATAGATAACGACTACTGATAATATGGCGCCTAATTGAATAACGATTGTAAATAATTTGGTAAAATCATCTTCTGCTATTCCCATTAATGACGAACCGATAATCATGTGTCCTGTTGAAGAAACAGGTAAAAACTCTGTTAGACCTTCAATGATGGCCAGAATTATTGCGTGTATAAAATTCATCTATTTCGTGCTAGACTTTTTTTATTTGGATTTTTCATGATAGCATAACCGATAACAATATAGCCAATAATGATAACAAATGGCGCTAAAGTAATACGTCTAAAACTAAACAATTCGTCTTCTTTGAAGATGTTGTGATCTTCTGAACCACCACCAATCATCAATATAAAACCTAAGATATTGATGGCTAATCCAATGAAAAGTAAGGTGTAATTTTGCTTAGAGAATTTAAATTCTCCTAAAGTATTTTTTGCTATTTTTTTATCTTTCATAATCATCATTAATATAAGTCGTCCAATTTCATTTTCATAAATTTATTCAATGCAAACAACGTAAAAATCCATGTCATTATTACACCAAATAGTATCAGTATTCCGAAAACAATTAGAAAAGAGACGAAACTAAAATTCAAATCAATGTCTAGTCCTTTGTCGATGGAATAATATAAAGTCATTAAAAGCGCCATTCCAATTGTTGAAGAAACAATCCCTTGTACTACTGCTTGCCACAAAAATGGTTTACGGATAAACTTTGATCTTGCACCCACTAATTGCATTGTTTTGATGGTGAATCTTTTAGAATATAGGGATAAACGAATAGTGTTGTTAATCATAGCAAAGGCTATAATCAACAGAAAGAACCCAACCAATACGATTAAATACGTGAATTGTTTGAACTGCAGATTGACATTATCTACGCTCGCCTTGTCATAGTTGACGCTTTCAACTTCTTCCGGGTATTTTTCGATAATCGTTTGCTTTAACTCTTCCATTCCCTTTTTATTGGCAAATTCCTTTAAAGGTCGGAATGAAATATTTGGTGGAAATAAGTTTTCTCCTTCGAAAATAGCTTCAATTTCTTTCGCATCTTCAGTCGTTTTACTAAATTCCTCTAAAGCTCTACTAGGAGAAACGTAAGTTACTTCTCGAAACTCTTTCCATGTTTTAAGCTCTTCTGATATTTGTTTAATGTCTGTTTCATTCAAACTAATTTTAAAGAAAATATTCGCTTGAAGATCTTCTTTCGCTTGATTTTGAACATTTTCCAAACCAAAAATACCTCCCAAAACAATACCAATGAGGAATAAGACTAACGAGATACCAACAACAGTTGATACATAGCTCGTTTGCAATCCTCTACGATTATATTTTTCTACTTCTGAACTCATCGCCACGAATTTAAGAATAAATAAAGAGATGAAGTTATTCTTCTTCTAATTCTTTCAATATGGCAGTGACATCTTTTTCTGTCGAAGTCAATACCTCCTTGCAAATTCGAAGCAACTCACCTGCTCTTTTTACCTTAATGGATAATTCATCAACGGTGATAGTTCCTTCTTCAATTTCACTAATAATGGCTTGTAGTTCTTCAAAAGCTTCTGTGTAATTCATCTTTCTGGTTTAAATAGATTTTTAAGGATTTCAAATATGCGAACAAATGGTAAGAAAAGATTAAAAATATGGATTAAAATTGATTTACTTTATCATTTTTAATAATCTTGACACAAGATACTAAAAGTATTACTTTTTTTGAAAACAAACAATAGACAAAATTAAACACGTTAACTATCAATATTTAAAGTAATGGTGGGGTCCATATATTCTTATTTTATCCTACTTTTGCAACATGGAAAAAAATCATTTTCAAAAGGATAGGAATTCTTCTCATTTTAAAAGAGAAAAAGCATCCGATACGTCTTTAGTTTTCGGTATTAGAGCCGTCTTAGAAGCTGTTAGTGCTGGAAGAGAGATTAATAAAATTCTTATCCAAAAAGGATTGGATAAGGAACTTTTCTATGAACTAAAAGAAGCTTTAGCAGGTAAAGATTACAATCTCCAATATGTACCTCATGAGAAATTAGACCGATTGACGACTCAAAATCATCAAGGAGTTATCGCTTTCATGGCACCCATTGCTTACCATGACTTACGCACTATGATTGACGCTGCTGTGGAAGAAGGAGGGAGACCTTGCTTTTTATTTTTAGACCGATTGACCGACGTACGTAATTTTGGAGCTATTGCAAGAACGGCTGAATGTCAGGGAGTAACAGCGATTATCATTCCAGCAAAAGGATCAGTGCAAGTAACAGCAGATGCTATTAAAACTTCAGCAGGTGCATTAAACCGCGTTCCTGTTTGTAAATCGAACAACTTCAAAGACGATTTATTTTATGCTCAACAAAGTGGATTACGTATTGTTGCGTGTACGGAGAAAACAGCGACGCCTTTGTATGAAGTGAATTTAAGAGGAATGGTAGCTATTGTCATGGGTTCAGAGGAAGACGGTATCACATCAGATATTTTAAAGATTGCTGATATTGCTGCTAGAATTCCTATGCTAGGGAAGATTGCTTCTCTGAATGTAGGAGTTGCTACCGGAATGATTTTATATGAAAGAACGCGTCAAATAGAACACGGAATTTAACTACTATTCTATTTGTTGAATAAAACATTTTTTAGCATAAATAGCTAATATATAACGACTTGATCCTGTTTCAAATACTTATTTAGAGGCGTAAATATCTTGGAGTAGTAAAAAATCAAAAAATTAATTAAATTTGAGAGTTTTAAATTGTTCAGACTGTGAGTGAAAAAAAAGATAAAAGTTCAAAGCAAAAGAAAACTAAAAAGCCAAATACTACTTTCATAAAGGTTTTATTTTGGTTGTTTGGGTTATCACCAATGCTATTAATTGTTGTTTTATTAGCGGCTCAATCTGAAGAAGATTTACCTTCTCTTGAAATGCTTGAAAACCCTCCAGAACTACAGGCGTCAATTGTTCTTTCTGACGATGGGAAAACGGAACTAGGACGTTATTGGCAAATCAACAGAACAACGGTTAAATACAAAGATATTTCTCCCTTTATTACCTCTGCACTTATTTCCACAGAAGATGAGCGCTTTAATGAGCACTCTGGAGTTGATTTTAAATCATTAGGTCGCGCCATCGTAAAGATGGGAGGTGCTGGTGGTGGTTCAACAATTAGTCAGCAGTTGGCTAAGTTGCTTTATACTCTTAAACAACGTGAAAAAGAAGAAGACCAACGTTCCAAAGGAATGCACGCTCCTGTCCCTAGTAAGTTGAGCCGATTAATGGGACGTGTGGATGAAAAAGCGCAGGAAAATATTACGGCAACACGTTTGGAAGAACGTTATACGAAAGAAGAAATTATTACGATGTATCTCAATCAATTTGACTTTTTGTACAATGCTGTTGGGATAGAGAATGCAGCTAGAGTATACTTCAATAAGTCCGCTAAGGATTTAAAAATGGAAGAGTCGGCGGTTCTTGTTGGTATGTGTAAGAATCCTAGTTTATACAATCCATATAGCTTCACGAAACGAAATTATAAACAGATACTTGCAAATAGAACAGGTGTTGCTGTTGAGAGAGTACCTAAAGAAGACATTAGTCAAGCACGAGAAAAAGATAGTTTGAGAACGGTCTCTCGAAGAAATCAAGTGCTTTTTCAGTGGTATAGAAATAGCAAGAAAAATAACGAAGCCTTAAATGTTAAAATTACCAAAGAAGAATATGATTCTTTAATTCAAATTCCTATTACGACAGATTATAAAAGTGTGGATTTCAAAGGAGGTATCGCGCCCTATTTTAGAGAATCTATACGTTTAGAAGTCGCTCAGTTATTTTCTAAAAAGGATGAGAAAGGGAACTTAATTTATAAAAAGAAAGATGGTACCCCTTGGAATATTTATAACGATGGATTAAAAATTTATACAACAATTAATGTTGATTTACAGCAATATGCAGAATCAGCTGTAGAAAGACATCTTCGAGAAAATTTACAGCCTGCTTTCGATAAAAACAATAAGACTACAAAGTTTTATCCTTTTGCCAATGACATTAAAAGAGATCAAATTGATAAAATCATGAATTCTGCGATGAGAGTAAGCGATCGTTATAGAACGCTTAAACTTGCAGGATTGTCTGAAAAAGAAATATTGAAGACCTTCCATGAACCGACAGAAATGGAAGTTTTCTCATGGAAAGGGAAAATAGATACCACGATGACACCTTATGATTCCATTCGTTATTACAAAGCATTTTTACGCAGTGGATTGTTAAGTATTGAACCTGGAACTGGGTTCGTGAAAGCGTGGGTTGGTGGCTATGATATGGAACATTTCGCATATGATCATGTGCGTCTTGGAAAACGACAAGTAGGTTCAACAATAAAACCATTTATTTATGCATCAGGAATGACGATGGGCGTGATAACACCCTGTACGACATTCCCAAATATTCAACATTGTGTCGATAAATTCGATTCCAAAGGTCATCCTGATGGTCAATGGTGTCCCAGAAATTCGGATGGTAAAACGGATGGCAAACCAGTAACTGTTCGCCGAGGATTGCAAAACTCGATGAACAATATTACAGTGGCAATTATGCAATCGATGGGTGCAAAAGCTGGACCTCCAACGGTAGATAAAGTTTTACAAGCCATGGGAATTCACTTAAATCCTGCAGACGTTGTTCCAGCAATGTGTTTAGGAACGATGGATTTATCTTTGTATGAGTTGGTTGCTGCACAAGCTACTTTTGTGAATAACGGAATTTATATTGAACCAACAACGATACTTCGTATTGAAGATAGAAATGGGAATGTGATTTATAATGCACGTCCTGTAGTAAATGAAGCATTAAATGAAAATGTAGCATTTGCCACCTTGAGCATGATGCGTTCTGTTGTCGAAGGTGGAACTGCGGGTAGTATAAGAGGGTCCTATTATAATTGGGGCGGAATTAAATATCCAACAGCAGGAAAAACAGGAACCACACAAGGCAATTCAGATGGTTGGTTCATGGGCTTAACACCTAATCTAGTAACAGGCGTTTGGGTAGGTGGGGAAGAAAGAGCCATTCGTTTTAGAAGTATGTTATGGGGTCAAGGAGCTCGAATGGCTTTGCCAATTTATGGATACTACATGCAGAAAGCGTATGCTAATCCTGCGTTAAAATTAACTGAAGGAGATTTTGTCAAGCCAGCACATTACGATGAAAGTGAGTTTAGTTGCTCACCAGAAACAGACGACACAAACAAAGAAGGCGAAACAAGCGAGTTTACAATATAAATAAGATTTCACAGATGAATAAAGTAGTTAAAAATGCGGAAGAGGCGCTAAAAGGAGTAAAAGACGGAGCGACTTTGATGGTCGGAGGATTTGGACTATGTGGTATTCCTGAAAATTCCATTGCGCAGTTAGTGAAGATGGACGTTAAAAATTTAACGTGTATTTCAAATAATGCAGGAGTAGATGACTTTGGTTTAGGTCTTTTGCTACAGAAGAAGCAGATTAAAACGATGATTAGTTCATATGTAGGAGAAAATGCAGAATTTGAGCGGCAAATGTTAAGTGGTGAGTTAGAAGTTATTTTGACTCCACAAGGAACGTTAGCTGAAAAATGTAGAGCAGGTGGAGCAGGAATTCCTGCGTTTTATACACCAACGGGTTATGGAACAGAAGTAGCTGAAGGAAAAGAAGTACGTGTTTATAATGGCAAACCTCATATTTTAGAAGAAGCATTAACGTCCGACTTTTCAATCGTTAAAGCTTGGAAAGGAGATACAGAAGGGAATTTGGTTTACAGAGCAACTGCTCGAAATTTCAACCCGATGATGGCAATGGCTGGTAGAGTAACAGTTGCAGAAGTAGAAGAGTTAGTTCCAGCAGGATCATTAGACCCAAATCAAATTCACACACCAGGTATTTTTGTTCAACGTATTTTTCAAGGAAAAGATTATGAAAAACGTATCGAACAACGTACTGTCAGAAAAAAAGAAGATTGATTCCACAATAGAACTGCTGTGCATTGAAAGAAGAAGTTAAAACGAATTTAAAAAAGGATATATGTTTAGAGTATTTTCCCAAATTAATCTTGTCAGCCTTTTGCTCTTTCCAAGTTTAATCATTCTTTATGTATTATTACATACAACTTTTCAAGAAGGACTGTATACATTCGAGAGTGATAATACCTTTTATCTTGGTCTGTGGGGGAATGTTCAAATAAGCTCTTTTGTTAATATTCTTTTGTGTAGTGGATTTATTTTTGTCAACGCAATACTACTGAATTGGGTATTTAATAAGTTAAACTATTATGAGCGAAGTACGCTTTTACCTGGTTTTATTTATATTATATTACTCACCAACACACGTGAACTTAGCGTTTTTGACGGTGCTTTAATCTTTCATCTATTTTTAATTTTAGCGCTGTTTTTATTATCTCGAATTACGATTAATAAACAGCATTTAGAAATATACTTCAATATGGGGTTTCTACTAGGTGTAGGTGCCTCCTTTTTCCCTGTTTTTTATTTCACATTACCTCTATTTTACCTCTTAAGTCTTCTTTTAAAAGCCTATAAAACGCGAGAATTATTACTGTATATAGCTGGATGGTTGGTTCCTCAACTTTTTATAGGCCTCTACTTTTATCTCTTTAAAATACCTTTTTCATATATTGTTAGGAATTGGACGGATAATGTTTCTCTAATACCACTCAATTATTTTTTCGATTTAATTATTTTATTAATAACATTTCTTGTCGCGATAACGACTGTAAATCTTGTAGTGACAACATTAAGTCTTCATCTAAAGAGGTATACGTTTGGGCTTGTTATTTTAACGACCATTAGTGCCGTTTCTTCGTCATATTATTATTTTTTTTTTGAAGACATACGGTTGATTCATACAATCGTTATTCTTTTGGCTACTCTATTTGCCATTGTATTGTTGAAGAAAAAAAATAAATTCCTTCAATTAATCGTATTTTATTCCATCTTTATTTTCTCATTTCTTAAATTTTTCTTCACTTAGCAGTAAACTCAATTTCTTTATTGGTTCTTTATTGCTACTTTTGTAAAAGTTTAATTGAAATTTTCATGAAGTTTGGAGTTGTAACATTTCCCGGATCAAATTGCGATGAGGATATGATTTATGTTTTGAGAGATATCTTAAAACAAGAAGTTGTAAACCTTTGGCATAAAGATACCGATTTACAAGGAGCAGAATTTATTGTGCTACCTGGTGGATTTTCTTTTGGTGATTACTTGCGTTCAGGTGCAATAGCAAAGTTATCACCAATTATGAACGAAGTCGTTAGACATGCCAACAAAGGGGGCTATGTTATAGGAATCTGTAATGGATTTCAGATTTTGACAGAAAGTGGGCTTTTAGAAGGCGCTTTATTGCATAATAACAATCAGAAATTTATTTGCAAAAACGTACATATAAAACCAGCTAATAACAGTACAGTTATTACTAAAGAACTAGATGGAGGTAGAGCATACAAAATTCCAATTGCTCACGGTGAAGGCCGCTTTTTCGCTCCTGAAGATACCCGTAAAAGTATTTTGGATAACGATCAAGTGATTTTTAGATATTGTTCAGAAGAAGGGCGGTTAGGAGATGAATTTAATCCAAATGGTTCAATCAATAATATTGCAGGAATTTGTAATAAGGGGAGAAATGTCTTTGGAATGATGCCTCATCCTGAAAGAGCAGCAGACGCTGCTTTAGGAAATAAAGACGGACGATTAATTATAGAATCGATACTAAAAAACATATAAAACTTTAATATGAGGGTACTTTTACTTGGTTCAGGTGGTAGAGAACATGCTTTAGCGTGGAAGATGGCGAAAAGCTCCATGTTAAATAAGTTGTTCATTGCTCCAGGAAATGCTGGGACGAAACAAGTAGGTACCAATGTTCCACTTAATCCAACAGACTTTAAAGCTATAAAGACGTTTGTTTTAGAGAATGAGATTGGATATGTGATTGTTGGTCCAGAAGAACCATTGGTAAAAGGAATATACGATTACTTTTCTAATGACACAGAATTATCAGGAGTTTCCGTTATCGGACCTTCTAAAGAAGCTGCACAATTGGAGGGAAGTAAAGATTTTGCTAAGAAGTTTATGCTTAAACATAATATTCCAACTGCTAAATATGCAACTTTTACAAAAGACACCATCGATGAAGGGTTTAAATTTTTAGAAAAGTTGAAACCTCCTTACGTTTTGAAAGCGGATGGATTGGCTGCAGGAAAAGGAGTGTTGATTTTAGACACGCTAGCAGAGGCTAAAAAAGAACTCTTAGAGATGTTAGCCGATGAAAAGTTTGGTGAAGCAAGCTCAAAAGTGGTTATTGAACAATTTTTAAAAGGAATAGAATTATCTTGTTTTGTGATTACAGACGGAGAGTCCTACAAAATTTTACCAGAAGCTAAAGATTATAAACGAATTGGCGAAGGAGATAAAGGACTAAACACAGGTGGAATGGGAGCTGTATCTCCTGTGCCTTTTGCGAATCCTGTGTTTTTAGATAAAATTGAAACACAAGTTATAAAACCGACTATTCATGGTTTGAAAGAAGATAACTTGATTTACAAAGGGTTCGTGTTCTTTGGACTAATCAATGTCAAAGGTGACCCATATGTTATTGAATATAATTGCCGAATGGGTGATCCAGAAACAGAGGTAGTGATTCCCCGTATTAAATCGGATCTTTTAGATTTATTTGAAGGTGTTGCAACAGGAACGCTCTCTGAACGTGATATTCAATTTGATGAACGCAGTGCTGCCACTGTAATGATGGTTTCAGGAGGGTATCCTGAAGCGTACAAAAAGGGAAAGCAGATTTACGGATTGAACCTCCCAACGGATAGTCTTGTGTTTCATGCAGGAACAAAATCTGACGGACCCGCCGTGTTATCAGCTGGTGGTAGAGTTTTAGCAGTTACATCTCTTGGAAAAACGCTTGATGTTGCTGTTGAAAGATCGTATAAAGCTATTGAAAACATCGAATTTGAAGATGCTTATTTTCGTAAAGACATCGGAAAAGATGTACTTTAAGATGGTTGTTTTTAAATAAATAGCATATTTAGCCTTAAAATATTGATTTTATTTTCTCTTTAAAAATAGACTAGTTATTTGGTTTTTATTTGAGTTTTCTTTTATTCGTAATCATTTTGAATAATTCTTTTGTTTCCTATTTTAATTCATCTATTTCAGTAGTTTCAATTAATTTCTTTTCTTTATAATCACTTGACTGTTAGTTGTTTTTGTTAGTTTTTAAAGCTTTAATTTGAATACTGCATTTGTCGAATTCAGTTCTAATTTTCTAACATTAAATCAAATAAGTGTATTAATAAACGACTTTACAATTGTTGATAACCAGTGTGATGTCTGATTGTGACTATTCTTATGAATGTTAAATTATAAAATTATTGTTTTTAATTTAACATTAATTATTATACTTGCAAAATATTTAAATTATTCAATTATGAGAAAAACAATTTTGAGCATTGCGATTATCTTAGGAGCTTCTTCTATTTTCGCACAAGATTTGACTTCTAAAAAAGGAGAAAATTATTTACCAGAGGCTGGAGATTGGGCAATTGGTATTGATGCAGTTCCTTTATTAGATTACATTGGAAATATTTTCGGAAAAACTGCAGACAATAATCACGCAGGAAATATCTGGACACCAAATAATCCAAGTTTTGCTATCAATGGAAAATATTTTCATACAGCTGATATGGCATTGCGTGGAGGTATTCGTCTTGGTTTTTCTAGTAGTAGCCAAACGGTAATGGTTGGAAATAGAGCAGAAGCTGCGCCAACAACTAATCCATGGCCAGAAATTGCAACAGAAGTAGAAAATAAAGCAAAACAAGGTAGTACAAACGTTGGTTTATCTATTGGTTTAGAGAAAAGAAAAGGAAATACACGTTTACAAGGTTTCTATGGAGCTGAGTTCGGATTCATGGTTTCTTCTTCTTCTTCAAAGTACACTTATGGAAATGGTTTAACTGAAAGTACAGCTACTATTCCTGTTGTTGTAGATGCTGCTGACGACTTCGGTACTAACATAGGTAATACAGTTGACGGACAAGGTTTCGCAAGAAATACGCGTGAACTTACTAACAAATCAGGTGTTGGTTTCTCATTAGGAGTTAGAGCATTTATCGGTGCTGAGTATTTCATCATCCCTAAATTATCCATTGGTGGAGAATTAGGATGGGGAATCGGTATGACGATGAACGGAAAATCAACAATAACTTCTGAAACTGTTGGTTTAAGAGCTGGAGCAACAGATCAAACTGTTGAGACAATTACAAGTGAAGGAAATAAGTCTGCATCTTTTGGTGTTGATAACTCAATTGTTAATCCTTTATTCGGTCCTATCGGTCGTTTAAACTTGACTTTCCACTTCTAAGAAGTAATAAAATTTAAAAAAAGGTCTTACATATGTAAGACCTTTTTTTTATTTCTAAAACTGGAATAGAAATAAGTTTTCGTCTTTTTATTTAATTACATACGAAATCATTTTTTTATTCCCTATTTCTCCATTATCTTTGCGCCATGAAAAAAATGCGTATTGGTATTTTTATTTCTGGAGCAGGATCAAATGCTAAAAAAATAGCTTGTTTTTTTAAGGAACATACTCATATTGAAGTAACTAAAATAGTGTCAAATAATTTTGATACGCCTTTACAATACGATGAAGCTGTTGGTGATTTAGTAGAACTTGTTTCTACATTGGAAATGTCAAACGATGATGCGTTCTTTGAGAGCTGTCAAAAGAATTTTGATTATATTGTTTTGGCAGGCTATCTTAAGCTAATCCCACTAAAATTAATTCAATTATTCCCGAATCGTATTATAAATATTCATCCTGCTATACTGCCAAATTATGGCGGTAAAGGAATGTATGGTATGAATGTTCATCGCGCAATTTTTGACAATAAAGACAAACAATCTGGGATTACCGTCCATTTTGTGAATGAAGTATATGACCGTGGAATGTTCATCGCTCAAATATATACATCGATTGAAAAATGTGCGTCTCCAGAGGAAATACAAAAAGCTGTTCAAGTGTTAGAACATTCTTATTTCCCTGTAATTATAGAAAAAACAATACTAAATAATTAGATTATTATATAAAATGGGAAACTTTTTTTCTTCATTTGATTTTTTTGAAACATTCAAAGCAGGAATGGTTCTCTTTGCTGTAATTGATATAATTGGTACCATTCCGATTATTATTAATTTGAAACAGAAAACAGGTAATATTCATCCACTTTTCACGTCGATTGTGGCACTCTTGATTTTGGTCTCTTTTTTAGTTTTAGGAGAATCGATCTTAATGATATTAGGTGTTGATATTCAGTCGTTTGCGGTTGCTGGTTCATTTATTTTATTCGCCATGAGTTTAGAAATGATTTTAGGTGTGAAAATTTTCAGAGATGAAGCAACTGGAAAAACAGCGAGTATTGTACCACTAGCTTTTCCGTTAATTGCTGGAGCAGGAAGTATGACAACTATCGTTGCCTTAAGAGCTGAGTTTGCGGCGATTAATATTATCATTGCTATTATCCTTAATATGGCAGTGGTCTATGTCGTATTGATTTTATCTAAACAAATAGAAAGAATACTAGGTGTCGGTGGAATGGCTATCTTGAAAAAAGTATTCGGAATTATATTATTAGCCATCGCGGTTAAATTATTTACAAGTAATGCGAAACAACTCTTCTTACAACTTTAATATGGGAAACGTAAAAATTAAAAGTGCTTTGATATCGGTTTTTGATAAATCGGGATTAGAGCCAATCATTCAACATCTTCAAAAGGCAGGTGTAACAATTTACTCTACAGGAGGAACACAAGCATTTATTGAAGAATTAGGCGTTCCAGTTGAACGAGTAGAAGACTTGACTTCTTATCCTTCTATTTTGGGAGGAAGAGTGAAAACATTACACCCTAAAGTTTTTGGCGGAATTTTAAATCGTAGAAATTTAGCTGAGGATCAAAGCCAAATTGCAGAGTTTGAAATTCCTTCTATTGATTTAGTGATAGTTGATTTGTATCCATTTGAAAAAACAGTTCAATCAGGAGCAGATCATGATGCGATTATAGAGAAAATTGACATTGGTGGAATCGCCTTGATTCGTGCAGCTGCAAAGAATTATCAGGATGTAGTAATTATTCCTTCTCAAGATCAATACAGCTCTTTATTAACAATTTTCGAAAAATCAAATGATGTTATAACGACATTAGTAGATCGTCAATGTTTTGCCAAAGAAGCATTCAATGTCAGTTCTCATTATGACGGAATGATTTACAAGTATTTTGCGAAAGATGATGAAGAACAAGCTTTCAAGCAAAGTATCATGAGCAGTCAAATATTGCGTTATGGAGAGAATCCACATCAAAAAGGATTTTTTCATGGTGATTTAGATGCTATTTTTGAGAAATTACACGGAAAAGAACTTTCGTACAATAACTTATTGGATGTTGATGCAGCCGTTAATTTGATGTTCGACTTTAGAGATGAAGCACCCACTTTTGCCATCTTAAAACATAATAATGCTTGCGGAATGGCAACTCGCCCCACAATGAAAGAAGCATACAGAGCAGCATTGGCAGCGGATCCTGTTTCTGCTTTCGGAGGTATTTTAATAGCAAACAAGAATATTGATTTGGCAACGGCTGAATTAGCAAATGATTTGTTTTGCGAAGTAATTATTGCACCTTCATTTGATTCTGAAGCAATTGAGTTGTTGCAATCTAAGAAAAATAGAATCATTCTTATTTTGAAGAAATATCCTACACAAGTGAGACAATTCAGAACTATTTTGAACGGCGTTTTAGAGCAAGACAAAGATATTTTAGTAGAGTCAAAAGATAATTTCACCTCTGTAACTACAGCTCAACCAACGGATGCTCAAATAGAAGATTTAATTTTTGCAAATAAATTAGTGAAGCACACCAAGTCAAATACGATTGTTTTAGTCAAAGGAAATCAACTGTTAGCAAGTGGAACCGGACAAACATCTCGTGTTGATGCTTTAAATCAAGCAATACATAAAGCAAAAAGCTTCAATTTTGATTTAAAAGGAGCGGTCATGGCATCTGATGCTTTCTTTCCATTTCCTGATTGTGTAGAAATCGCCCATTTGGAAGGAATAGACACCGTTATTCAGCCAGGAGGTTCGATAAAAGATAAGTTGTCAATAGAATATTGCAATAATAACCAGATGGCTATGATTTTCACTGGAAATAGGCATTTTAAACATTAATCGATATTTTATTTGGTTTTTTGAAACAAAAAACACAGTTTTACGAATATAAAGTGTAATATTAACTGCCACAACTGAAGAACAAAGGTTAATTTAGAGAGCGGAATCATAAAGAATGGGATTATTTAGTTTTTTACAACAAGAAATTGCAATTGATTTAGGAACAGCAAATACGCTTATTATCATGAATGATAAGGTAGTTGTTGACGAACCTTCAATCGTTGCAAAAGACATTCAGACTGGGGCAATCGTTGCGATTGGTAAAAAAGCGCAACAGATGCACGGAAAAACCCATAAGTTAATCGAGACGATTCGACCGCTTCAAAATGGGGTTATTGCTGATTTTCAAAGTGCAGAAGCCATGATTAGAGGGATGATCAAGATGATTAACCCTGGAAGAACGCTGTTTACACCCACACTTAAAATGGTTGTTTGTATTCCGTCTGGAATTACAGAAGTGGAAAAAAGAGCAGTGCGAGATTCTTGTGAGCATGCTGGAGCTAAAGAAGTCTATATGATTCATGAGCCAATGGCTGCTGCAATCGGTATCGGTATTGACGTAGAAGAACCTATGGGAAATATGATTATTGATATAGGTGGAGGTACTTCTGAAATTGCCGTTATTGCACTAGGAGGAATTATAGCAGATAAATCTATCCGTGTGGCGGGAGATGATTTCACGCGAGAAATTGAAGAATATATGCGCCGTCAACACAATATATTAATTGGTGAGCGTACAGCAGAACAATTAAAAATCGAAGTGGGTGCTGCGATTCCTGAATTAGATAATCCACCACCAGATTTCGCTGTTCGTGGACGTGACTTGATGTCAGGAATTCCAAAAGAAATTATCGTTTCCTATGTGGAGATTGCGCATGCACTTGATAAAGCAATTTCTAAAATTGAGGAAGCTATCTTAAGTGCGTTAGAAATGACGCCTCCCGAGTTATCCGCAGACATCTACCGAACAGGTATTTACCTAGCAGGAGGAGGTTCAATGTTAAGAGGTTTGGATAAACGAATTTCTTCCAAGACAAAACTTCCAGTTCATATTGCTGAAGAACCACTTAGGGCAGTAGCGAGAGGAACATCAATAGCATTGAAAAACATTGAGAGATTTCAATTCTTGATAAAAGATTAAAAAAATAGTTTAATTTTGCCTAAAGTCCTGAATTTTCAGGACTTTGTTTTTGAATATAATGAAGGATTTAATTGCTTTTTTAAAGAAATTTCAGTTATTTATGCTATTTGCAGCCTTACAGATAATCGCTATTTATTTGTATGTAAGTAATTATAACACTCCTCATGTAAAGTTTATAACATCGACAAATTCTATTACTGGTGCGATTTTAGAAAAAAGCAATGAACTCACACAATTTATCAATACACCTTTCGCCAATAAAGAACTTCAAGAAGAGAATCAAAAGTTACGGGAAGAAATAGATCGTTTAAAGATTATTATGGACACCATCCAATTTAGAGACACTCTTATTGGAGATAATACTTTAAAGTATATTCCAGCACAAATAATTTATTCTACTTATAATAAGCGCAATAACTATATCACCCTAAATAGAGGCTCCGATGATGGCATCAAAGAGGGAATGGGTGTGTTTACAGACAAGGCAATCGTAGGTGTTGTGCACAGCGTGTCTAAAAGTTACTGTTTAGTGAAAAGTGTGCTTTCCGCAAAGATATATATTGATGTAAAAGTGGAGAAAAATGGTGCCTATGGTTTGTTAAACTGGGATGGTATTCAACCAAGAAGAGGGCAGATAGATGGTATTTCTAGTGACATCACTTTAGAGAAATGGTCGCGAGTAGTCACAAGAGGTGCTAGTGGTGTTTTTCCAGAAGGTCTTTATGTCGGTAAGATTTCTAGTTTTAAGCGAGATGGAGCGAAGTCTATGTGGAACATTGATATCTGGTATGAAGAAGATTTCAGACGCTTGACCAATGTTTATATAATTAAAAATAATAAAAAGCAAGAGTTTGTTAAATTAGATGAATCACTTACTGAGGAGGAAAGGCAAAAATGATTTACTTATTTAGATATATTATAGGGGCTTTATTAATTGTGTTCAGCCAAGTGCTTATTTTCAACCGAATAGAGCTTGGCCTTGGAACGTGCATCATGATAAGTCCATTATTCATTATGGTCCTTCCCTTCCGAATGAATTTAGTGCAGACATTACTTATTGTCTTTCTAGTTGGCAGTATCATTGATATTTTTATGAGCACATACGGATTACACGCTTCTGCAATGGTTTTTGCGGCGTATATCCGTCCATCGTTGTTTAAATTGATTGCTCCCAATGAAGATTATATTCGAGGAAACGATGTCAATAATAAGTATTCGTCAAAAATGCGTTTCTTCATTCTACTATTGACGCTTGTCTTAATGCATAACCTATGGTTTTTCATCTTGGAAAGCTTTGCGTTAGATGAATTTATTTTCACATCATTGCGCATTTTATTAAGCACAGTTGCATCCACAACAGTGGTCTTTATTATTTTTCTCTTGTTCTTACAAAAGACAAACGTTGAATAAGTTGACTTGAAGTTTTCCCATCAGCACTTTATTAAAACAAAGTGAATAGTTTAATTACCCGATATTGGTGAATACTTGCTGAACATCATCATCGTCTTCGATTTTCTCCATTAACTTATCGACATCCACCATTTGTTCTTCTGTTAATTCGATAGGAGTTGTTGGATAACGCTGTAAGCTAGACTTTGTGATCTCAATGCCCTCGATACCATCCAAAGCAGTTTGAAGTGTGCCAAAAGCGGTGTAATCACCGAATATAGTAATGTTTTCATCGGAAGCATCAATTTCTTCTAAGCCCGCATCAATTAATTCAAGTTCTAAACTTTCGACATCTACATTATCTGTTGCTGTAACTTCGAAAACGGCTTTTCTGTCAAACATAAATTCTAATTGTCCGTTTGGAACAATAGCACCGTTGACTTTATTAAAGTAGGATTTTAAGTTGGCAATTGTTCGTGTTGAATTATCAGTAGCACATTCAATATATACTAACACACCGTGAGGTCCTTTACCTTCGTAAAAAATCTCGGTAAAGTCAGCCATATCTTTATGTGTCGCACGCTTAATGGCATTCTCAATATTGTCTTTAGGCATGTTTTGTGCCTTAGCATTTTGAATAGCAGTACGCAGACGAGCGTTTGTCTCGGGGTCACCACCACCTTCTTTTGCCGCTAATGTTATTGCTTTTCCTAAGCGAGGAAATATTCTGGACATCTTTCCCCAGCGCTTCTCTTTTGCCGCTCTTCTATATTCAAATGCTCTTCCCATAAAAATAATTTTACACAAAAATAATGGATTTCTTTTAAAAACAAAAAGCGAGAACCAATCAGTTCCCGCTTTTTAAAATACAACTACTAAAATTTAGTATAATTCTTGTTTTAATGCTGTACGATAATCTTTTATTTCTTCACGATTTATTTTGTGATCTGCTTTTTTCAATAAGTTTAAAAGATACAATAAATTGTCTTTCTCTTCTACCTCAATTGCGTACTCGCCATCCTCATCTTCTTCAAATTGTGCGCTGACATCAAAAGTCTCGCGCTCACTAAGGTATTCGTATGTCAATCGCAAAACTTTTACCACTAATGGATCTTGTTCTTTTAGCGCTAATTCTCTCAATGATTTTAAATCATCCACTAAACCTTTTGCTAGAATTCCTTTGGATTCTACTTTAGCGATAATTTCTTCTAATTTTTTATTTGCTGACGCAGTCTTCATACAATCTTGCTTTTAGTAAAAAAAATACTTGGACAAAAGTAATTAATAATTTCAGTAATCTTTAAGCAGGAGAAATAAAAATCAGAAATCTATAGAATACTTAAAATTAATGTCCTGTTATATGACTACTTAACCAAAAGCAGGGTACGAAAAATTCAAGTTGAAAAAGCAGATTGCTGCTTAAATTATAAGTATTCCTCTATTAACAACTTATGTCTTTTGGCACAATAAGATTTCTTCAATACCTTCTTTCAACGTTGACTTACTAAATACTCCAACCGCTTTTTGTGGTGCCTCTTGAAGAGGGCAAAAGAGAAATGTAGGGATGATTTCAACATCAAAGGCTTTAAAAATCGCTTCTTCTTGTTCGATATCTACACGATAAATATAGATTTTGTTATGGTACTCTTCTGCTAGTTCTTCCAATTTGGGCGCCATCTCTGTACTTTGTGTAGACCAAGTAGCGGAAAATTCAATAATACAAGGTTTGTCACCAAAGTATTCCCACTGATCTGGATTGTTTTCTATGTCAACAATTTGCGACTTAAATTCCTTTAATGTAGGGTGAATGATATACATACTATTATTTTTTAAAAAAGAACCTATTTCATGAAAAATGTCATGCCTAATTTATCCAGTTCAAAAGTACAAAAAAGTGAGTCGTATAAAGTCAAAATAAAAAATCCACTATAAATTGCTACTAAAATTTGGTGGTTACAGGAAACATTTTTACCTTAATCGTCTTTTTAACTTATTTCTGAAAATATTGCAGATTGGAATTTATTATTTTTAAAGGACTTTTAACAGGATTTATCTTGAGCTTTATGCTAGGGCCATCCTTTTTTTTATTAATTGAGACAAGCATTCATAAAGGCATCCGTGCGGCTTTAAGTTTTGATGCTGGAGTTTTATTCAGCGATTTGATTTACATCATGATTGCGTATTTATTTTATCATGAAGTTTCCGCTTTATTAAGTGGATCGCATATTTTTCTTTTAAAGATTTTTGGAGGTGGTATCTTTGCTGTATTTGGTGTACTAACCTTAAAAAAGAAAGTACCAGTTGTTCTAGAGACAGAAACAGGTATTGAAATGAATTATTTTGGTGTAGCTGATAATCGTGAATACCTTATATTATTTATAAAAGGATTTCTATGGAATTTCGCCAATCCAATGATTATAATCTATTGGTTGACTGTTATTACCGTTGGTATTCAAAAAATAGAGGATATGCCAGTTGTTGATCCAATTATTATTTATTTGACAGTCATTCTTTTCACTTTCTTTTCAATGGATGTTTTCAAAGTTTTTGCCGCCAAAAAACTACGTCCTTTCGTAACACCAAAACTCCTTCAAAGTGTATCGCGCTTTATTAGCTTTATTCTTATTGGATTTGGTGTTGTCTTTTTTATACAAGGTATTGTTCACTTTGTCACATTTTAATAATTACTAATTTTGAATTTCATTATTATCTCCATTAATCCATAATTTATGCGTCTTATATTCTTTATATTCATTCTTTTGTTTCAGTTAACTTGTTTTTCTCAAGAGGTTCAAAAAAGAAATCTGACACGACCTATCAAGAATTATTATGATTTTAAAAAGACAAAACTACTTTCAACAGGGTCTTATTATAAAGATGATTTGGGGGAAACTACGATTGAACATGGAGAATGGAAATATTATAGTAAGGAAGGAAAAATAGAAGAAGTTCGAAATTATTACAAAGGTCAACTTCACGGTCAAGTGATGCTTTATAATCCAAATGGAAAGAAAAAACAGGAAGGTTATTTTGTTTTAGATGTGCAAGATAGTATTTACCGTGAATGGTCTGAGAATGGTGTTTTAGTATTAGAAGGGACATATAAAAATGATCAAAAATTTGGTTTTTGGAAGAGCTTTTATATGGACGGGAAGCCTAAGATGACGGAAGAATACATTGACACGACTCGGTATGTTCAAGCTTTCTGGAATCCAGATTCCGTTCAGACGGTCGTTGATGGAAATGGTGAGATGATAAATCGCTATCTTGATAATCACGTCAAAGAAGTGTATCATTTTAAAAATGGTTTGCCAGACGGTCCGTTTGTCGAATATAAGATATCAGGTGATACAGCTGTCTCAGGAAGTTACAATCAAGGACTGAAATCTGGTGAATGGAAACAGTTTTTTTATAATGGCAAATTAGAAAGGCTTGCTCACTATGAGAACAATAAATTAAATGGACTTTATCAGACTTATTATGATAACGGACAATTAAGAACGACCGGATACTATAAAGAAGGTTTAAAAAATAGGCAGTGGATTTGGTATGCCATCAATGGCTCTTTAGATATGAGAGGAACGTTTCTAGATGATTTACAAGATGGCGATTGGACCTATTTTTATCCAGATGGGAGAGTTTCTTATACAGCTCAATTCAAGAAAGATAAAAAGGACGGTACTTGGAATTATTTCTATAAGAACGGAGCAAAATTCAAAACGGGCACCTTCAAAGAAGACGAAAAAGATGGTAATTGGAAAACATGGTATGAAGATGGGGAGCTGTTGATGGATGGAAACTACGTAGCCGGCTTAGAAGAAGGCGAATGGTTAAATTATTGGGATAACGGCGTTGTTAAGAATAAAGCCACGTTTAAAAAAGGCAAACTAAATGGATTGTGGATTTCCTATAATCAAGCGGGAAAAATAACTGTATCTGGAGAGTATAAAGAGGGGATGAAAAACAAGACTTGGACCGAATATTTCGATAAAGGAGGCGTGAAAACCATAGAGACGTATAAGGTAAAGAAAACGAAGTCAAAAATGAAATACGGTCCTATGAAGGGACAAGTTACGTTTAAAAGTGTGAAAGAAGGGTTGTATGTTGCCTATTCACCTAAAGATTTTAAGAAGACGGAAGAGGGAAATTATAAAAATGATAAAAAAGAAGGAACGTGGTTGGCTTATTATCCTGGTGGTAAAATAGTTGGAGTCTTGTCACAATACAAAGATGGGAAGTTAAGCGGTTACATGCGTCAATATGACCAGCGTGGAAATATAATCAACGAAACCCAATATAAAGAAGGAGTGAAGCATGGTACGATGAAAATCTTTGATAAGAGAGGGAAAGTAACAAAGCAAAAAGACTTTGAATACGGTCGTGAAAAACAACATAATCTAGTTCCAAAACTCTAAGTATGTTCAATCATATTGAGTTAGGAAAAAAGGGGGAAGCAATTGCTCGTGAATTCTTAGAGAAGAAAGCATACAAATTCTTAGCAGCTAATTATCGTTTTCAACACTTAGAAATTGACCTCATTTTTGAGACAATAGATACACTTATATTTGTAGAAGTTAAAACTCGAAATACAACAGAGTATGGAGAGCCGTATGAAGCGGTTACACGAAGAAAGCAACTGCAATTGATAAAAGCCGCCAATCAATATATTATCCAAGAAGATAATGATAAAAACGTACGTTTTGATGTGATTTCCATAATATTCAAACCAGATGGAATCTACAAATTAGAACATATTATTGATGCTTTTACGCCGTGAAATTAACTTCTTAGCTTACGCACGATACATCACTTGCTTCACAGCTTTCACGATGTGCTCCACTTTAGGAAGTGCTGCATCAATCAAAGTAGGTGAAAAAGCAAAAGGTGTATCGGTTTGTGTCAATCGCATAACGGGTGCATCCAAATAATCAAATGCATAACGCTGTAAATGGTAAGCAATCTCCGAAGAAATAGAGGCTAATGGCCAAGATTCTTCTAAAACAACACAACGATTGGTCTTTTTAATAGATTCTACCACTGTTCCGTAGTCAATTGGACGTAATGAACGAAGGTCAATGATTTCAACGGATATTCCTTCTTTCTCTAGATATTCTGCTGCTTCGTGTGCTAGTTTGATGATTTTACCAAATGTAACAATCGTCACATCTGTACCTTTACGCTTTATATCGGCAACACCGATTGGAATAATATATTCTCCTTCAGGAATTTCTCCTTTATCGCCATACATTTTTTCAGATTCCAAGAAAACAACAGGATCCTCATCACGGATAGCCGCTTTTAAAAGACCTTTTGCATCGTAAGGAGTGGAAGGTGTTACCACTTTCAATCCTGGGAAATGCGCGTAAAATGATTCGAAACTTTGAGAGTGTGTAGCACCTAATTGTCCTGCTTGTCCATTTCCACCACGAAAAACAATTGGGCAGTGGTATTGTCCTCCAGACATTTGTAACATTTTCGCCGCACTGTTGATGATTTGGTCAGCAGCAAGAATGGCAAAGTTCCACGTCATGAATTCTACAATAGGACGCAATCCATTCATGGACGCACCTACAGCAATTCCTGTAAACCCTAATTCTGCGATAGGAGTATCGATAATTCGTTTTTCACCGAACTCAGCTAGCATCCCTTGGGAAACTTTGTAAGCACCATTGTACTCAGCAACTTCTTCACCTAATAAAAATACGGATTCGTCACGGCGCATCTCCTCAGACATCGCTTCTCTTAACGCTTCTCTAAATTGTACGGTTTTCATGGAATAATATTCTAATGTTTAATGTTCTTTTACTTGAACGTCTCAAAAGTATGAATTAAAAATTAATAGTACAATTAATCGCAGACTTTAGGAATGTTTTTAGTGCAACAAAATCAATGTATAAGCCGAATGCGCATTAGAATTCTTTTGCTCATCTACTATTTTGATTTAAAAATAAGTACTTTAACAACGTTTTATTCATTTTGACCATCACCTTGCTATGATTAGAATAATTTATAAAATACTGTTTACACTTCTTATTTTCAGCTCTTTTTTGGGATTCTCTCAACAAAAAGAAAGTGATTCTGCATTGTTTGAACAAACCTTAGCACTCATAAAGCGAAGTACTTATTTGGATTCTGCCAACGTATTTACCGCTATCAAAAAAATAGAACCACTTTTACAAAACAATGCTTGAAGAAAAGCCTTATTATGGAATAGATTAGGTAATTTTTATTTTTATTCTGGAAATTCGAATAAAGCAACGGAAAATTATAATAACTCTCAAATAATTGCGCTTTCAATAGAGGATAATAGTATTTATTATTCCAGTGAAATAAAGAAAGCAATACTTTCACAACAAGTCAATTCAAAGGCTGCAGAGGAGAAACTCGTAACTATTTTAGATAAGATCAATCAATCAACAGATTATGAAAATATCATTCTATGTTATTATTAGTCATTCGTTAGAAAATGCTTTAACCTTAGAAGAAAAAAATCACTTGTATAGAATTTTACAAGAGTGTATCAATAATACACTGAAGCACACGAATGATAAAGCGATTAAGGTTAGTCTGTATAAGGAGGATAAGCAGATTGTTTTTGAATATAAAGACAATGGAACTGTTTCTAATGACAATTCCCGACTCAATAAAACAAAAGGTATTGGGTTGCAGACAATTGAAGAAAGAACGGAGAAAATAAAAGGAAAGCAAGTATATGAATTGGATGCTCAAAAAAGATAATATTTACAGATTAAAAAATAACATCCGTTATATTTTTACAAGTTGTTTCTTTCTTAAAGAATGATTTTCCGGATGCCTATATCTGTGATGTGATAAACGGGAAAGAGACACTTGACAAACTAACATCTGAACATTTTGACTTTTTTATTTTTTTCAATTTGTACCGATTATTCGAATAATGACTTGATTTGTTCATTCGTTATTTTTGATTCGTTAATTGTTGGTTTTTTTATATATGTTTGGAATAGGATTATAACTAAAATACCTAACTATTAAAATAATAAATCACAATTACTTTTCTACACTTTTTATGAAAAATACAAATACATTTACCCTCCTTTTTATTTTATTTACTTCTTTCATTTACAGTCAAACATACTGTCCTGTGAGCGTTACAAATACGGTAGAACCGATCACATTGGTTGATTTTGCAGGAATAAATAATTCGACAGCAAGCTCTGGCACACCTGGTTTTCAAGATTTTTCTGCTATAACGGGAAATGTCACAGCAGGTACGAGTTATACGTTAACTTTAAAAGGAAATACTTCAGGTAATAATACGTGTTATTTTAGGGCTTATATCGACTGGAATGGAGATGGCGATTTCTTTGATGTAGGAGAAAGTATTGATGTAGGGACGATTATTAATTCGAATGGAACTGACAGTAAAACAGTGACAAAAAGTATCATTGTTCCATCGTGTGATGTAGCACCGTCCGTTAGAATGCGTATTATTAAAAACTTTAGTAGCTACGACTCAGGTTCTTGTTCTTCTGTCTCTTATGGACAAATTGAAGACTATACTTTGTTAATAAGTAATCTTAGTGGAATGACCGCCTATACTGTTACTGGAGGCGATCCAGATATGCCGAATGCCTCTGTTGGTTTGAGTGGGTCAGATGTGGGAATAAGTTATCAGTTGAAGAAGAATGGTGTGAATGTTGGTTCGCCAATAGCAGGTACTGGAGGGCCGATTTCGTTTGGAAATCAAAGCGCTGGTATCTTTACGGTAGAAGCTGTTCAGTCGACTAGTTGTACCAAAACAATGCTTGGAAATGTAACGGTTGCTGTTGCTATATTTGATTATACTGGTGCAGATCAAGCCTATATTGTTCCTCCATGTGCTACAAAAATAAGAGTGCATATTTGGGGTGCTGGCGGTGGCGGTGGTGATGCTATTAAACAATATACGACTCTTGGTGGAGGAGGTGGTTATACGACAGGTGAAATTGTGGTGACGCCTAATGAAAACTTGACTGTTATCGTAGGAGCTGGTGGAACTTTTCCAGCTTCTGCATCACCTTATGGTGGTGGTGGTATTGGTGGTGGAAGTATTCTTTCTTCAAATGGTTCAAACTATACGGGGAATGGTGGTGGACGTTCAGCAATTAAAAGAATGTTGACAGAATTAGGCACAGCCGGTGGTGGAGGAGGTGGTGGTGAAACATCTGGTAGTGGAGATAGAGGTGGATATGGTGGTGCTGGCGGAGGTTTGATTGGAACAGATGGATATCATTCGGTAACAACAAATGGTAGTAGAGGAGGAAAAGGAGGTACTCAAGTTGGCGGTGGAGCTGGAGGCTCTGGGCAAGGTACTGCTCCTACATCAGGGATGTTATTTCAAGGTGGTAATGGTGGAAGCCAAAATTCAAGTAGTAATAAAAGAGAAGGCGGCGGTGGTGGTGGCGGTTATTACGGCGGTGGCGGTGGCGCTTGTGACAAAAACCAAGGCGGTGGCGGTGGTGGTGGCTCATCTTTTTTGGGCACTATGGCAAATGCTTCATCAACATCTGGAAACGCGACCAATGGGCAAGCAGGAAATCAAAACTTTGAATATAATAGAGGCCAATATGGTGTTGGTGGTCAAACCAATGCCTCCGGAAAAAATGGACGTGTAGTTATTGAAATAATCGAAGTGGATATTACTGCCCCAGTCATTTCAGCTGTTGCGCAGACAACCTGTAGTTCACCAACAGGAGCTGTTACGCTTGATGGACTTCCTGCAACAGGTCAATGGGCGATTACACAAAATCCCAATCAATCAACGATTACAGGCACAGGGACTACTTATACAATCTCAGGTTTAACACAAGGAATTACTTATTCTTGGTCAGTAACGAATAGTATTGGTTGTACATCTGACAATTCTTCTGAGGTGACAATGAATACTGTGACATCTGTTGCTCAACCAACGATAACTACAACGGCTGCAACTTGCACGGCAGCAGCAACGCATACTATCTCTAATTATGACAATAGCCACACCTACACATTCACTCCGTTAGGACCAACAATTGGTGCAGGAGGAGTTATTTCAGGAGGTACAGATGGTCAAAGTTATACGGTAACGGCCATTAGTGGAGGATGTTCCTCTGAATCAAGTAGTCCGTTTACAATAAACAGTCAGTTGGTGATTCCGAGCGTGCCAACAATTGTCACGACTCCTGCTAGTTGTTCAGAGGCTGGTGTGAGTACTATTTCAAATTATGACGTTACTTTAACGTATACCTTTACACCTACTACACCAACGGTAGGAGTAGGAGGAACTATTAGTGGAATGACCAATGGAACGAACTATACAGTCATTGCTTCTTCAGGCGCATGTTCTTCTTCATCAAGTTTATCATTTCAAAATGATGCGAAATTACTTTCTCCAACAATAAATGTGAGTCCAAGTGTTTCTATTTGCAAAGGAGAATCAACTTCACTTACTGTTAGTGGTTCTGATAATTACACGTGGAGTCCAAGTAGTAATTTAAGCTCCACAACCGATGCAAACGTCGTAGCGTCGCCTTCTTCAACAACTACTTATTCAGTGACTACGACTAGTGCAAATGGTTGTTCTGATACAAAGACAATTACGGTAACTGTTTTGCCTTTACCAAATGCGGCTATACAGTCATCGACCACAGCAGGATTTGAACCGTTGGATTTGATCTTTACTAACATGTCTTCTAATGCGACTAATTACTCGTGGAATTTTGGAAATGGTCAAACGAGTTCGTCTAGTGATGCAAGTATTAGTACAAGCTATACTTCCGCTGGAGAATATGAAGTCGTACTCGTTGCTGATAATAATTTATGTGCAGACACGGCTAAATTGACAATTACCGTGATTGCTTTCCCTGAGATTAAAATAGTAACTCCTAATGTATTTACACCCAATAACGATGGCAAGAACGATTTGTACTTTATCGATGTTGAAAACGCTAAGACATATTATGTGGAGATTTTCAACCGTTGGGGTGATTTAATGATGAAGTTGGAGTTGCCAACTGACAGATGGAACGGTGATAACGCTACTGATGGTGTGTACTTTTATAAGTATAAAATGACCGATTTGAAAGATGAGGTTTTTGAAGGACATGGTTTTTTCCATCTATTACGATAATTTTAAAAATTTAATCTTTTTTTAAGTAAATACTTTACTTAGCAAAGCGCTTTTGATTATTAATTCGTCATTTTTTTGATTATTTTTTTGGAATAACAGAAAATATTTGTACATTTGATAAAAAAAGCAACAAATGTTTCATTTATCTCTCGGCGAAAAAGCGCCATTATTTAAAGGACTAAATCAATTTGGAAAGGAAATTGACACGACTAATTTAGTAGGAAAAAAATACGTTATTTATTTTTACCCTAAAGATTCCACTCCTGGATGTACTGCACAAGCATGTAGTATTCGCGATGGTGAGCAAGCATTAGAACGTGAAGGAATAACCGTCATTGGTATTAGTGCCGATAGTGTCAGCTCTCATGAGCGTTTTCATTCAAAAAAAGAACTTAATTTTGATATTGTTTCTGATCCTGAGAGAAAAATCATTGATTTATTCGGTGTATATGGACAGAAAAAATTCATGGGAAAAACATATAATGGTATTCATCGTACGACATTTGTAATGAATGAGAAAAATGAGATTATTGAAATCATTCGTAAACCAAATACAAAAAATCACGCACAAGAAATTTTAGACATTTATAAAAATAACAAGTAGAACGTAAATAGATTACGTTCTATGGGTATAATTTTGCACTATAAACAAACAATAAACGATTATGGCAACGAAAGAAGTAAACGTAGAAAAATTAAAAGCATTACAGCTTACAATGGAGAAACTAGATAAAGCATATGGTAAAGGAACTATTATGCGTTTAGGTGATGCTCCGATAGAAGAAATGGAAGTAATTCCTTCAGGGTCTTTAACCTTAGACCTTGCGTTAGGAGTAAACGGTTATCCAAAAGGGCGAATTGTAGAAATATATGGACCAGAATCTTCTGGTAAAACAACCTTAGCGATACATGCTATTGCAGAATGTCAAAAGCAAGGTGGTATTGCTGCTTTTATTGATGCAGAACACGCATTTGATCAATTTTATGCGCAAAAGTTAGGTGTTAATGTAAAAGACTTATTGATTTCACAACCTGACAATGGTGAGCAGGCATTAGAAATTGCGGATAATATTATTCGTTCAGGAGCGGTTGACTTAGTCGTTATCGACTCAGTTGCAGCGTTGACGCCAAAAGCAGAAATTGAAGGTGAAATGGGTGATTCTCAAATGGGACTTCACGCACGTTTGATGTCTAAAGCACTTCGAAAATTAACAGGGTCCATTTCAAAGGCGGGCTGTACGTGTATTTTTATTAATCAGTTACGTGATAAAATTGGTGTGATGTTCGGTAATCCGGAAACAACGACAGGTGGAAATGCCCTTAAGTTCTATTCTTCTATTCGAATTGATATTAGAAGATCCTCTCAAATTAAGGATGGTGATGAAGTAATTGGTAATAACATTAAAGTGAAGGTGGTTAAAAACAAAGTGGCACCTCCATTTAAAAGAGCAGAGTTTGATATTATGTATGGCGAAGGAATATCGAAAGTAGGTGAAATATTAGACCTTGCGGTAGAAATGAATATCGTTAAGAAAAGCGGATCTTGGTTCTCCTATGAGGATACCAAACTCGGACAAGGTCGAGATGCCGTTAAGCAACTGATTAAAGACAACAAAGAACTGATGGATGAATTAGAGAAAAAAATCAAAGACATTCTTGGAAAAACAAATGCTTTAGATGTATTTGAGATTCAAGAATAACAAAATCGTTTGTTGTTTGAAACCATCTGTGAGGAATTGCAGGTGGTTTTTTGTTGCATTCTATTTACTGATGGTAGTGTTGTATGAACACATTCATGTTTAAATAGCACTTTTTTAATACATACAGAATTGATAATCAATAAAAAATAGTTTTACTTTTCCTATCTTTGCTTTTCAAACACTTGATATGTCCATTGTATTAAAAAATGTAACTAAGTTTTATGGCGAACAAGCAGCTGTAAACAATGTTAGTTTCTCGGTAAATAAAGGAGAAGTAGTTGGTTTTTTAGGACCTAACGGTGCTGGGAAATCAACCACAATGAAAATGATTACGGGTTTTATCCCTGTGTCTTCTGGTGAAATTAAAGTATGTGATTTAAGTGTGGACGTTGATTCATTAGACACACGCAATCTAATTGGTTATCTACCTGAGCACAATCCACTTTATTTGGATATGTATGTGCGTGAATATTTAGAATTTGTAGCGAAAATTTATAAGGTAAAAAATGTCAAAAGTCGTATCGATGAAATGATTGAAACGGTTGGATTACAAGTCGAACAGAATAAAAAAATAGGTATGTTATCCAAAGGATATCGCCAACGTGTTGGTTTGGCTCAGGCGATTATTCACGACCCGGAAGTATTGATTTTAGACGAACCGACTTCTGGATTAGACCCTAATCAGTTAGTTGAAATTAGAGAACTGATTAAAAACATTGGAAAATCAAAAACCGTAATGCTTTCTACGCATATTATGCAAGAAGTAGAGGCTATTTGTGACCGTGTAATTATTATCAAAAATGGAACAATTGTAGCAGATGATATTGCCGCTAACTTACAGCATGAAAATCAACAACAAGTGGTGTATGTAGAATTTGACCAACCTGTTTCTAAAAGTCAAATAGCTAAAATACCTACAGTCACCAATGCACGTCACGTAATTGAAAATACGTGGCTTATTGAAACCAATACAAAAACCGATTTACGAAAAGAAATTGCTCAATTTGCTCAAAAGAACAGTGTGCTAGTATTAACGATGCGACTCGAAGAAAGAAGTTTAGAAAAAGTATTTAAAGCATTAACCAAATAATTAGAATGTCGAAAAATTTAGTGGAGGAATTGAGATGGAGAGGTATGGTGCAAGACTTGATGCCTGGAACAGAAGAACAACTTTTAGCCGAATCCACAGCAGCTTATATTGGGTTTGATCCAACAGCAGATTCATTACATATTGGTAGTTTGGTGCCCATCATTTTGTTGGTTCACCTTCAGAAAGCTGGACACAAACCGTATGCATTGGTTGGTGGAGCTACTGGTATGATAGGTGATCCGTCTGGAAAATCCTCCGACAGGAATTTATTAGATGAAGCAACGTTAGATAAAAATGTTGCTGGTATCAAGCGGGTACTTTCTCGTTTTTTAGATTTTAACGCAACAACTCCAAATGCTCCAGTTTTAGTAAACAACTACGATTGGATGAAAGACTTCTCTTTTATTGCCTTTGCTAGAGACATTGGAAAGCGTATCACGGTTAATTATATGATGGCAAAGGATTCTGTCAAAAAACGGCTTACAGGCGAGGGCGATGGAATGTCTTTTACTGAATTTACGTATCAGTTAATTCAAGGATATGATTTCTACCATTTATGGAAAAACAATAATGTTTTGTTACAATTAGGTGGTTCAGATCAGTGGGGAAACATTACCACAGGGACAGAATTAATTCGTCGAATGGGCGGTGAAAATGCAAAGGCATTTGCGATGACGTGTCCATTAATCACAAAGGCGGATGGAACAAAATTCGGTAAAAGCGAAGGTGGAAATATTTGGCTAGATGCAGACAGAACATCTCCTTATAAATTCTACCAATTTTGGTTAAATACAGCAGATGAAGACGCAGAACGTTACATTAAAATTTACACATTTCTAGATAAATCCGAAATTGACTCTCTCATTTCTGAACATAAAGATGCGCCTCATCTAAGAGTTTTACAAAAACGATTAGCTGAAGAAGTGACTACTTTTGTTCACTCTAAAGAAGATTTGGAAAATGCCATTGTAGCTTCTACTATTTTATTCGGAAAATCTACTTCAGAAGATTTAAAAAAATTAACCAACGCTCAGTTTTTGGAAGTTTTTGATGGTGTTCCTCAAGCAATTATATCTAAAGAAGATATTTCTGCTGGAATTTCTATGATTGATGTACTTGCTTCTAAAACAGGATTCTTAGCGTCGAATGGTGAAGCGCGCCGTGAGTTAAAGGCGAATGCAGTATCAGTGAATAAGGAGAAAGTCACGGAAGAATATCAAATTTCCACTTCCGATTTGATAAATGATAAATTTGTACTTATCGGTAAGGGAAAAAAGAATAATTATATCTTGGTTGTTGAATAATAGAGGTATTTGGTAGTTTACTTACTATCGAAATTAGCTCAATATTGAAAATAATAGAGGCCGACAAAGTGTTGCGTCATTCTCGATAGGTGCTGTTTGCATATTAACAAGATATTCGCCGTCTTTAACTTCGTCAGCAAAATAGGCAAATTCGGTAATTGTTCGATCAAATCGCGGTGTAGCAGTATTGGTTTTCCAAAAAGCGTTATGAAAATCTAATACACCATTATCCACTTCTCTATCAACAGACGGTAGATCCACCACGAGATGTTTTACATCCATTCTGTCGAGAAATTCGACACACTCTTTATCTAAATAGGGGAAATTAGTATTGGAGTAATTTCTGTGTTTTTTGTCTTCTGTATTGGGTAATGTTCGAATCATTAAGCATTCTATCGAAGAATCTAAAGCATCTTCTAGTTGTTGTTTTAGAATTACAAAATCCTCTTGACCAAAGTCGTTATTAAAAATGTTTTTTGGAGCAATCGTAATCAATTTTGCTTTTATAAAGTAATCTTTGAATAGCTGATTGACAGAATACACTTTCTCTGTGACGTGTCCTAAACATTCAATATGCGTGCCATGACCATGTGGTGTAAATGAAATATTTCTGAAATTGACCGATCCACCTTCTGCTACAGAACCGACGTAACCATCGGCTCTTATAGGCTCAATAATGGGAAAATCCACGTACCAAGCACGTGGATTTTCCGAAGTATTTGTTAGTTGTATTGACGCATCATAAAATACAGATGTATCGATATGTTTGTTATCGTCAATATATAAGATCATTTTTTATGGTTTTCTGGTGTTTATAATGCCGTCTAATCTAATTCCACCAGTGCTGATGTTACTTAACAATTTTTTCATGTTGGCATACTCTTTTTGATAATCTTTATTCCCAGTACAACCTAATTCTGTCTTTTTGTTATAATAACTTTCGATACGCTTATCTGGACTTGGGTGAGTACTTAAAAATTCAATTGTTTTACCACCTCCTGCAGCGCTAATCTTTTCAAAGAATTTTGCACCACCATTGGCGTTATAATCTGTTGGACATAGATATTCCACTGATTTCATATCCGCTTCTGATTCATGATTTCTAGAGAATTTCAAACTGATTAAACTTTCGGTAATGTTCTTCAACGCCTCTTTATCACCTGAAATAGCACTTACCAACATATCAACTCCGTACATTGCTGTCATTTGGCGCGTAGAATGTCTTAAGTCAGCATGCGCAATCTCATGCCCTAAAACACCAGCTAATTCATCTTCTGAATCAAGATACTTCATAATACCCGTGTATACATAAATGTAACCGCCTGGTGTACAAAATGCATTTAGTACAGTATCATTATTTATAATTTGAACTCTCCATTGAAAATCATCTTTATGTGCCACTTTTCCCGAGTTTAAAATTTTATTTCTGATTTTGTAAACATACGCATACAAAGCAACGTTGGACACTGAATCTACAATGGGATATTCAGTTGGATTATTGGCAATTTCTTGCGCTACTTGCGCACCAAGTTCTTTGTCTTGTTGTATAGTGTAAAGATTTACACCATTACTTTTTGCTTTTTGAAGAAGGTTACACGAACCAACAGCGATAGATATAATTAAAATTAAAATTACTTTTCTCATACTTTTTTTATTGATTTTGAGTGCGAAATTACACTAAATAATTAACAATTGGAAATGTTGCAAGTGAAAGAATTAGTCCAAGTGCATATCCACCAACTAATTGTGAGATAGTATGTTTGTTTAAAACATAACGAGAAGTCATTATTAATCCTCCTGTTAAAATTACGGCAATTAGGACGTAGATGTTTGGAATGTAAAAATGGATATAGCAATATATAATTGACCCCGTTGACAAACTAGCTCCCATTGCATGAATACTAATTTTTGAATATAAGGTAATAACGAATGCAAAAAGGGTACTTACAAAACTTAAAACTGCTAGCGAATGAAATATAACGGAAAAATACTGTGGAGAAAGTTGTTTGAATAGAACGAATGAAAGTAAGAGTGAATAAAAACCAGTTATTAAAATTGGAACAGTACGCTCCTCTCGGTAATCCAACTCAAAAGACTTTATTTTATTATTTCGCTTTAACAGGAGTAATGAAAAAGCAGGAGCTAAAAAAGTTAAAATAAAAAAGATGGATAGAATAATCCATTGTAGTGATGAGGACATCAAGAATAAATTGTCTTTCATATCTACTGCATTTCTACTAGTAGTCTCCACGTTAAATAAGACCAATAGTGTATAAATTGGCATCATGAGTGGAACAAATGCCCACGAAACAAATTGATAAAATAGTTTCATTTTAAAGTTCTTTCCTTAAGCGGGCAACAGGTATGTTTAATTGTTCTCTATATTTTGCAATGGTACGTCGCGCAATATTGTATCCTTTTTCATTCAATAATTTTGCTAATCGATCATCTGTCAACGGTTTCAATTTGTCTTCCGCTTCAATAGCTTCTGATAAAATTTTCTTGACTTCACGCGTGGAAACTTCTTCCCCTGAATCAGTAGAAAGCGACTCCGAGAAAAAATACTTTAATGAGAACACACCGAAATTGGTTTGAACAAACTTGCTGTTGGCTACTCTGGAAACGGTAGAAATATCCAAATCAATCATCGTGGATATGTCTTTTAAAATCATGGGTTTTAGGTTAGTCTCATCCCCAGTTAAGAAAAAATCGTGTTGATATCTCACAATCGCTTCCATTGTGGATAAAAGCGTGTTTTGACGCTGTCTTATGGCATCGATAAACCATTTTGCACCATCTAATTTCTGTTTCACAAACTGCAAGGCCTCTTTATCTGTTTTAGATGTTTTCGCACCTTCCGCATAATTTCGAAGCATCACTTCATAACCTTTACTTACTCGTAAATCAGGGGCGTTGCGTCCATTGATTGTAATCTCTAATTTCCCATCAAACTCATTGACATAAAAGTCAGGAATGATTTGAATCATCGATTTTGAATTAGTCTTACTTGCGCCACCTGGTTTTGGATTTAACTTGATGATCTCATTGATAGCATCTTTTAAATCATTGTCTTCAATTTCTAATTTCTTTTGAATTTTGTCGTAATGCTTCTTTGTAAATTCCTCGAAATGATTTTCTAAAATCTTCTTGGCTGTATATTTTGTGATGTCGCCATCTTGCTTACGATTTATTTGCAATAACAAACACTCTCTTAAATCACGTGCACCAATCCCTGCTGGATCGAGTTCTTGAATTAATGAAAGAACATCTTCGACTTGTTTTTCAGTAACGGTTAGGTTCATCATAAAAGCTAAGTCATCAACAATTGCCTCGACTTCACGATTTAAATAACCTGACTCATCAAAATTTCCAATTATTGTTGTTGCAATAATAAACTGAGTGTCATCAAGACCTAATGTGTAAAGTTGATCTAGTAATTTATCTTGAAAAGTTTGTTCGCCACTATAAGGAATTACGCGTTCTTCATCGTCTTTACTGTGGTTATTTGCTTGTGTTTTATAGTCCGGAGTGTCGTCATCCATATAGTCGGACAAGTCAAAGTCTTCGCGCTCATTTTCAGTGTTGGCATTATCTTCATATTCTTCGGATGGTTTTTCATCATAGGTTTCGTCTATTTCATCCTTACCCTCTTCTAGAGCTGGATTTTCTTCTATTTCTTGCTTAATGCGCTGATCTAATTCCATAGTAGGAATTTGCAACAACTTCATTAATTGAATTTGCTGAGGACTTAAGCGTTGCTCTAGTTTCTGACTGAGGTATTGTTTTAGTGCCATAAGAAAATCTTAAACGTCTATTATATAAAGTTACATTAAAAATATTGAGTTTACAACATAAAAGACATGTGGTTCACCAATTATTTATTAATAATCAACGTATTACACCCAATTCTTTTCCGACCTTAATAAAGGCATTTGCTGCTTTATCTAAATCTTCAAAGCTATGAGCAGCTGAAATTTGTGTTCTTATTCGTGCTTTTCCTTTAGGCACAACTGGGAAAAAGAAACCAGTCGCGTAAACACCTTCTTCCAATAATCGATTTGCAAATTTTTGAGAAAGAGCGGCATCGTATAACATAATTGGAACAATTGGAGAGTCTCCAGGTGTGATGTCAAAACCTGCTGCAACTACTTTCTCTTTAAAATAATGAGTGTTAGCTTCCAATTTATCTCTCAGTTCAGTTGTTGAACTCAATAAATCAAATACTTTAATAGAAGCACCAACAATAACGGGTGATAAAGAGTTTGAAAACAAGTAAGGTCTTGATTTCTGACGTAACATAGCGATGATTTCTTTACGGCCAGTTGTATAGCCTCCCATTGCTCCGCCTAATGCTTTCCCTAATGTTCCTGTGATGATATCCACTTTTCCATCAACGCCACAATATTGGGGAACGCCACGTCCCGTTTTACCAATAAAACCAGCAGCATGACTTTCGTCTGACATTACTAACGCATCATATTTTTCTGCTAATGCAACGATTTCGTCTAATTTTGCAATATCACCATCCATAGAGAAAACACCATCTGTTACAATCACTCGAAAACGTTGTGCTTGTGCTTTTTTAAGTTGTTCTTCTAAGTCATTCATATCAGAATGCTTATAACGATAACGTTGTGCTTTACATAAACGAACACCGTCAATAATGGAAGCATGGTTTAATTCGTCTGATATAATTGCATCTTCTTCCGAAAATAGTGGTTCAAATACGCCACCGTTTGCGTCGAAAGCAGCAGCATATAAAATCGTATCTTCTGTTCCGTAAAAATCAGCTATCTTTTGTTCTAATGTCTTGTGAATATCTTGTGTTCCGCATATAAATCGAACGGAGGACATTCCATATCCATGACTGTCTAACGCTTTCTTTGCTCCTTCAATTACTTTAGGGTGAGAAGATAATCCCAAGTAATTATTAGCACACATGATGATTACTTCTTCACCACTATCTACTTTTACTTTAGGGCCTTGAGGCGTTACAATAATTCGTTCATTTTTATAGATTCCTTCTTCTTCTAATCTTTTTAAATCGTCAGAAAGATGATTTTTAAATTTTCCGTACATAACTTGCTATTTGTTCTTTATAAGGTAAAAGTAGCAAAAAATAAATCATTCCAAAGTGACAATAATCGACAATCTCTAAAAAACCTTTAATTTTACAGAATTGAAAAATTTGTTATGCGCATTTTATATTTATTTTTATTCGTCACCCTTAATTATTCTTTACGTATTTTTTATAAAAGAATAAAAGTCATAAGAAATCCCAAAAAACGTTTGAATAGAACAATATATGTCAGTAATCACGCAGCCTCCTTTATGGATCCGTTAATAATTGCTACTCAAATGCGACCTATCGTTTTCTTTATGACACGATCCGATGTTTTCACTACATTCATGAAGCCTATTCTTTGGGCAGCACATATGTTACCGATTTACCGCCAACAAGATGGAGTAGATACCAAAGCGAAGAATAAGGAGGTTTTTCAACAATGCTCTTCCATTTTAAAAGGTGGCCGTAATCTTCTAATATTTGGAGAAGGATTTACGGATGATGTGTTTGTCAGAAGATTAAAACCTTTGAAAAAGGGAGCAGTGAGAATTGGATTTGATTCATTGGAATCATTAGACTGGACGAAAAATATTTATGTAGCAACAGTTGGTATTAATTACGAAAATCCCAATATTATAGGAAGTGAAATTGTTATTAGTAATGGTTCATCTATTTGTTTGAATGACTTTAAGGATGAATATTTAAAGGCTCCAAATAAAGTAATCGCTGACATAACAGACAGACTAGAACTTGATTTGCAAAATCAGCTAACATATGTAGAAAATTCTGATTGGGTCTTTTTCCATGAATATGTTACGAGATTAACACGTATCGGTATGGATCCTTTTGATAAAGATGAATCAATTTCGCTTCTTCAGCGTTGGGAAAACTCAACAGCTTTTGCCAAATGGATAAATCAGCAAAATTTGCAAGACAAAGAGCTTTTAGCGTTAAAAGATGAATTAGAAAAATATTTCGATCATTTAAAATCTTTGAAAATTAAGGATACTATTGTTTATGAATCTGCAGAAAATAAAGAAAATATAGGATGGAAATGGTTGCAACTAATCGTATTATCACCTTTTAATCTATTAGGTCGAATTCACAATTATTTACCATATAAGCTTGTAAAGAAATTTGTTGAAAAGTCCTTCAAAAGACGTGTTTTTTGGGGTTCAGTAAAACTAACATTGGGCATGGCAGCAATAGGAATTTGGAACATTCCATTAGTTATTGCGCTGCATTATTTAGTCATTAAACCGCTTTGTGTAGGATTTGAAGATAAGGCATGGATACTCTCTCTAGCTTATTATTTAATCATCCCATTATTTGGACTGATTTCCTACAATAGTTGGAGAACATACCAAAACATCAAGTCTCATCAAAGGTTAGCTTCTCAATTGGATAAGATGAAACAAGAAAGAAAGAGTTTGTTAACGAAAGTTTATAAATTAAGCTTTTTTTCGTCTGAGAATAAAGATTAAATGATATATTTACCATCTAATACAAATTTATTTTCTTCCTTATGAAAAAAATACTCACCCTTGTATGTGTCTCTTTTTTTACCTTTTATGGACTAAAGGCACAAAATACAGATGTTAAAGTTCTTTCTGAAAAAGAATTACAAGAAATCAAAGCGCAACAAATGCCAGCTGAAGCAGAAGCTGCCTATAATGAAGGTGTTTCTTCCTTTATGGAGAAGGATTATCAACAAGCTATTTCAAAATTTAGTACGGCCATCGAAATATATGCCGACTTCCCTCAAGCCTACTTAAATAGAGGAATGAGTTACGCTGCATTAAAAGACAGAGAGAAGGCATTTAAGGATTTCTCCATGGTGGTTGAAATGGATTCAACTAATTCACAAGCTTATTTTGAGAAAGCAATCATTTATTTTAATGACGCTGAATATCAGAATGCAATAGATGCGCTAGGAAAAGCAATCGAGGTAAACGATTCTGAAATTAAGTATTATTATCAACGTGCTTTAGCTAACTTTCTTTTAGAGAATTACAAAGAAGCCATTGTCGATTTAGACCGTATCATTAAAATCGATCCTGATTTTGCATATGCATATAATGATAAAGGGAGCGCTTATAAAGAATTAAATGAGTTAGATAAAGCTGTAGAAAGTTATAAGCTTGCAATTAGTAAAGATAAGAAATTCAGAATGGCCTATAATAATCTTGGCACTACCTATCGAAATCAGAAAAAATATACCCTTGCGATCGATGCATTTACAAATGCAATTGCGATTGATAATGATTTTTATATCGCATATAACAATCGTGGATATGCTAAACTAGAGAATGGTGATTTTGAAGGAGCTATTGCCGATTTTGATAAGGTTATCAAGCTTAAGCCAGATTATGCGTTTGCGTTTAATAATAAAGCATCTGCTTATATTAAGATGGAGAAATGGGAGGAAGCTGTTAAACAGTGTGACTTTGCTATTAAGTTAAATCCTGATTACGGATATGCTTTTTACAACAGAGGTATAGCTAAGGAAATGCTTCATCAAGAAGAAAAAGCTTGTGAAGATTGGTTGAGAGCAGTTGAGCTAGGTGTGGAAACTGCCAGTTCATATTATGCAAATAGTGAATGTAACAACTTTTAAAATAAGAAGATTATGAAAAAAATTATACCATTCTTACTAACGATGTTTGTTGTGTTGTCATCTTTAGCACAAACTGATACACCTTTTGATAAAACGGCATTTAAAGAAGATAAAGAAAACTTAAAAGAAGCCTTGAAATATTTAAAAGAAGGCGATAAGTATTTTTATGCACTACCATTCGCAGACTATAAGAATGCACTTACTAGTTATGAAGGCGCTTATAAGATCAATCCAAATAATTCCACTTTGAATTTCAAATTAGGAATTTGCTACCTGAATACGAACTTCCGTACACGGTCATTCGATTATTTTAATAAAGCCTATAGTTTAGACAAGACGGTTTCTGCTGACATTAAATATTATTTAGCACAAAGTTATCAGTTGAACAGTAATTGGGATGATGCGATTAAATTCTATAAGCAATACCTAACTGAAGGCCGTGGTAATAAAAATGCAAATGCTGATTTAGTAAATGTTACCGATAAACGATTGAAAGAGTGTGAATCAGGAAGAACATTGGAAAAGAAGCCGATTAGAGTATTTATCGATAATCTTGGAAATAATATCAACACAGAGTATCCTGAATACAGTATGATTATGAATGCAGATGGTTCTGAAATCTATTTTACTTCTAGAAGAAATACCACAACAGGAGGAAGTTTCGATGAATCCAATAGTGGTTATTTTGAAGATATTTATTTTGCACAAAAAGATGGAAAGTCATGGTCGTCTGCCCAGAATGTTGGTGCACCAATCAATACGAAAGGACATGACGCAACAGTTGCACTTAGTCCTGATGGACAAAAGATGTTGGTCTATATTGATGATAACGGAGATGGAAATATTTATGAAAGTATTCGTACAGGTGATGCTTGGAGCAAACCTAAAAAAACGGATAAAATAATTTGTTCTCCTTATCACGAATCTTCTGCTTGGTATAGTAATGATGGTAAAAGACTTTATTTTGTATCGAATAGACCAAAAGATGGAAGTATGAAAGGAGCTCCTGGAGATCGTGATATTTACTATGTAACTTGGGATTCAGAAAAGTTGAAATGGGATAATCTAGTGCGTCTTCCAGATAATATAAATTCATCTTATGACGAAGATGGTATTTTTGTTCACCCTGATGGTAAGACATTCTACTTTTCATCAAAAGGACACAACTCAGTAGGAGGCTACGATATTTTCTACACAAGAATGGATGAAAAGGGGAATTTCTCAGACCCTATTAACATTGGACTTCCTGTAAATACACCAGATGATGATATTTTCTTCACCATGACTGCGAGTGGTAGATTTGGATATATGACTTCTTTCCGTAAAGATGGTTTTGGTGAAAAAGATTTATATAAAATCACCTTCTTAGGAGAGCCAAAACAACCGTTACTAAATGCGGAGGAAATGCTTCTTGCTGGAATGGATATTATTAAGCAAGAAAAAACGATTGAGCCAATCATTAAAAATGATCGTGGAGAACTAGCATTATTGAAAGGAACAATTTATGACGATAAAACAAAATTACCGTTGTTTGCAAAAATTGAACTCTACGATAATGATTCAGGAGAGCTTTTAGCTGAATTTGAGTCAGATAAGGTAAATGGCCGCTACATGTTAACACTTCCTGCTGGAAAGAACTACGGTATTGCAGTAAAAGCGGATGGTTATCTTTTTCATTCCGAGAACTTCGACATTCCTAAAGGATCCGATTATACGGAGTATAAAAAAGATGTTTATATGAAGAAAATTGAAGTGGGTGAGTCTATCGTACTTAAAAATATCTTCTTCGACTTAAATAAATATTCACTTCGTCCTGAGTCTAAATCAGAATTGGAACGATTGATTAAGTTGATGAATGACAATCCAAATCTTAAAATTGAACTTTCAGGACACACGGACTCTAGAGGTTCTGTAGCCTTGAATAAAGAGTTGTCAATTAACAGAGCGAAAGCAGTGGTTGATTACTTAGTAAATGCTGGTATTTCAAGAGATAGACTTCAGTCTGCTGGTTATGCTTCAGAAAGACCGATTGTTACGGATGCACAAATAGCTACGATGAAAACGACGAAAGAAAAAGAAGCAGCGCACCAAGAGAACAGAAGAACAGAGTTTAAGATTTTGGCAAAATAGGTTTATAAAGAATCAGTATATTGAAATATGCTGAAAATTAAAATCACATGAACCGTGTCTAGGTTATTAATTGTATTTATTTTTTTAAATTTTTTGGGAGTACGTTCTGCGTATTCCCAAAATTTTTTTGAGAATGCCGATTCGCTACATAAACCTCGATTAATAGTTGTTTCTTCCGCTATCGGTGTTGGCTGGACAACAAGTATGATCGGTTTACACTATGTGTGGTACAATGAATATCCAAAGAGTAAATTTCATCTTTTTGACGATTCAAAAGAATGGATGCAGATGGATAAGATGGGACATTTTTTTACAGCCTATCAAATTTCAGACAAAATTGCGGGCACATTTCGCTGGTCTGGATTAGATCGAAATGTAAGTAGCTTTATTGGTGCTGGTGTTGGCTTCGGCTATCAGCTGACATTGGAGTTTTTAGATGCCACTAATTCTCAATGGGGCTTTTCATGGTCAGATGTAGGAGCGAATGCTGCTGGAACAGCACTTTTTTTAGGACAAGAACTTGCTTTTCAAGAACAGATATTCAAACCTAAGTTCTCTTTTTCGCCGAGTAAATATGCGAAATATCGCCCTAACACTTTAGGAGCTAACATTGCGGAGCAGCTTCTTAAAGATTATAATGGACAAACCTACTGGATTAGTTTTTCACCCTTTGCGTTCTCTCGAGATGAATCGCTTCCAAAATGGCTGTGCTTTTCGATAGGATATAGTGTTGATGCGAAAATTCACGGCTATGATAATACTTATGCTGTCGGAAATGAAATTTTTCAGGCACGGCGACAATGGGTTTTCTCTTTAGATATTGATGTGTCCAAATTTCACTTCAAGCGAAAATGGCCGAAGGTATTGTTAAGTCCTTTTAATATGATTAAAATACCATTCCCAGCTATTATCTTCACAAAAGATGATGTACAAGGAAGCTGGTTGTATTTTTAGGGAGAGTATCTTTTGATGGACTTACTTATTATTCATCAAGCTCATTGCTCTATCTGTTCCAATAGCAGTACAGCTTTTTATAAAATCAGCAGCAACTTTTATTCGCTCCTCTAGTATTTCTTTCTCTTCTGGAGACCATTCACCTAATACATAGTTGACTTGACTCCCTTTGTTAAATTCGCTTCCTACACCGAAGCGTAATCGTGTATATTTATCAGTGTTTAAAGTGGCTTGAATATCTTTCAGTCCATTGTGTCCGCCATCACTTCCTTTTGGTCTCATACGTAGCTTTCCAAATGGTAACGCTAAATCGTCCACTACAACAAATAGGTTTTCTAAGGGTATCTTTTCACTTTGTAAGTAATACTGCACTGCCTTACCGCTAAGATTCATATAGGTCGTTGGTTTAATTAATATAAGTGTACGTCCTTTGTGCTTAATAACAGCTACTTCGGCATGACGCCCTATGGAAAAATGCTCTCCTGCTTCTTTCGCCATTGACTCTACCACTTTGAATCCGATATTGTGACGGGTATTTTCGTATTCGTTTCCCGGATTCCCCAAACCAACTATTAAATATTTCATCGCTCCTTAACTTTCTCCAAAATTAGTAAACCTACTGATTTGATTCTTTGAATGACAAAAATAGCAACAAAAGTGTTTTTGAGAAACCGACATGATGATTATTCATATCTATTGACTTTTACTATTCAGTAGAAATACTAAAATGGCAAAGATTCACATCCGTTTTTATTCCCAAGATTATTCTCAATGACCTTTTCAAGACACACATATTTTGATGTTAATTTTGTTTAATTAGTTGATATTCAACACGAATTAAAACAAGTTGGATATTTAGAAACGTTCTTAATAACAAGATTGAATGATTTTTATACTTTTTTATGAATAGATAGTTTTAAATGTGATATATAAATTCTAATTTCGACCCGTAATTTCAAATTAAAAAGTTTTGAAAAGAAAAGGATTTGTTATTTGGAGTGTTTTAACAGTTGCTATATTATCATTAACAGCTTATTTCACTTGGAATGGATGGTGGTACGTCCTAGGAATTTTATTAATCCCTATATTAATGGGGTATTATGACTTTTTCCAACGGAAACATACTGTAATGCGAAATTATCCAATGCTTGGTAGATTGCGTTGGTTGATGGAAGAATTGCGTCCAAAAATGTATCAATACTTTATCGAAAGTGATACAGATGGAACACCTATCAATCGTATTGATAGAAGTACTGTTTATCAGCGTGCAAAGAAGCAGATGGATACAATTCCCTTTGGAACACAATATGATGTTTATAAAGAAGGATACGAATGGATGATGCATAGTATCAATTCGTATGATTTTGATGAAATCGATAAAAGTCCTCGTATTCTAGTTGGAAATAAAGGCTGTAAACAACCTTATAGCTGTAGTGTTTTAAACGTTAGTGCAATGAGTTTTGGAGCTTTATCTAAAGCAGCCGTAGAAGCATTAAATGCAGGAGCTAAAATTGGTGGATTTGCTCATAACACAGGAGAGGGAGGTATTTCACCATATCATTTGAAATATGGAGGTGATTTAATTTGGCAAATTGGAACAGGGTATTTTGGTGCTAGAACCGAAGAAGGTAATTTCAGTGTTGAAAAATACCGCGCCAATGCACAACGACCGGAAGTAAAAATGATTGAGTTGAAGCTCTCTCAAGGAGCAAAACCAGGACATGGGGGTATTTTACCAGCTTCTAAGAATTCTGAAGAAATTGCCGCAATACGTCACGTAAAGCCACACACTAAGGTTGCTTCACCGCCGCATCACTCTGCTTTTCATACGCCAAGAGAAATGATTCAATTCATTCAATTGTTGCGGGATGAGTCAGGTGGTAAGCCAGTTGGGTTTAAACTTTGTATTGGAGTGAAAAGAGAATTTATGGCTATTTGTAAAGCCATGATTGAATTAGATATTTATCCAGACTTTATCGCCGTTGACGGAGGTGAAGGTGGAACAGGGGCGGCACCACAAGAGTTTACCAATTTTGTTGGAGCTCCTTTCTTAGATGCTTTGGCTTTTGTAGAAAACATGCTTGTTGGATTTGGAATCCGTGAGCATATTAAGGTAATTGGTTCTGGTAAGGTGATGAACGGTTTTGGAATGATGAAAGCAATGGCCTTAGGAGCAGACGCTATTTATAGCGCACGTGGAATGATGTTATCACTGGGCTGTATTCAAGCCTTGTTGTGTAATACTAACCGTTGTCCTACTGGTATAACTACTCAAGACCCTCAGTTAGTTGCTGGATTAGATGTTGCTTTAAAGAAAGTAAGGGTAGCTAATTTCCATAGTGAAACAGTTCGATCATATGCAGAATTACTAGCTGCTGCTGGACTACAAAGTGGCGAACAAGTGACACGAGATCTAATTTATAGAAGAGTAACTTCATACTCTACTAAATCGTATGAGGAAATATTTTACACGATGATTCCGGGTAGCTTAATTGGAGGAAGTGAAGAAATTCCTGAAAAATACAGAAGAGATTTGCAATTAGCAGACCCTGACAAATGGTAATAAAATAAAACTAAATATGTAAAACGCTCTATTTTTAAATAGGGCGTTTTTCTTTCCTAGAAATAAAATGTGCATTTTAATATAGGTTGAATGACTCAGATATTTATCTAAAAAGTGATGAATGACTCAAGGATTCTATGTAACTTTGATAAAATATGTAATTTAGTGGAATGGCTAAAGTTAAAGCTCATAAATTTTTAGTAGAAGAAGAAGATGTGGCGACTTTCGAATTGATTGGAATAAGCTCTCATGTTCCTGCATATAAATTAGTTTGGGACTTTAATAAAACCCTTAATTTTGAATTGGAATTATCAAATACTAACTTTGAAGTGTTTTCCAAGAAAAACAATGTTGCTTCATTTCCGTATTACTTTCAAAGTCAAGAAGAAGACTTTCTGTCTATTTACTTAATAAAGAATAAGCATAACGGATCTCTGCTAATTCCTGAGTTGCAACAGATAGACAACTTTCTCTTTTTTGTCAATAATCAAGTGTATGAAATAGAGAAAATAAATGACGCATTAAGAAAAATGAATAAAACTGTTCTTGCTTCGTATATTTTTGATCCAAATGAATATTCGTCAGTAAGAAATATAATATTTGAATAAATGAAAAAAACAAAAATCGTGGCGACTATCGGGCCTGCATCTACCGATAAAGAAGTATTGAGACAGATGTTTATTGAAGGATTGAATGTTTGTCGTCTTAATTTTTCACATGGAGAATATGAGGTGTACGAAGCGGTTATAAAAACGATTCGTGAATTAAACGCAGAAATGGGATTGAATGTTGCCATTTTAGCCGATTTACAAGGACCTAAGATTCGTTGTGGCGAAATGGAAAATAATGGTGTTGAGATTGAGGATGGTAGTGAAATCCTTATTACTACTAAAGAGATGGTAGGTAATGCGAAAAAATTTAGCATCAACTATAAACAATTACCTTCTGAAGTAAAAGCAGGTGATAGAATCTTATTAGATGATGGTAAATTGGAATTAGAAGTAGTTGATACAGATGGCGCTAAAGAATTTAGAGTCAAAGTCGTTCATGGAGGGATTTTGTCTTCTAAAAAAGGTGTTAATCTTCCAAATACTAAAATCTCTATTCCGTCATTGACTGAAAAAGACCGAAAAGATTTAGATTTTATTCTAACACAAGATATTGATTGGATTGGATTATCTTTTGTACGATCTGCTAGAGATATTATTGAATTAAAATACTTGATTAGAAACGTACAATCTACGGCTAAGGTAGTTGCGAAAATTGAAAAACCTGAGGCACTAGAAGATATTAATGAAATTATTCGTGAGACTGACGCTGTAATGGTTGCTCGAGGAGACTTGGGTGTTGAAATTCCTTTCCAAAGTGTGCCTTTGATTCAAAAGATGTTGATTCAAAAATGTGTACAGCAAGCCAAACCCGTTATTGTTGCTACGCAAATGATGGAAAGTATGATTACCAATATTTCACCTACCAGAGCAGAAGTGAACGACGTTGCAAATGCTGTAATGGACGGAGCTGATGCGGTGATGCTTTCGGGTGAAACATCTGTCGGTCAATATCCTGTACAAGTAATCAAAGCGATGGCTGATATCATTTATGAAATAGAATCTTTTGAAGGTATTTATAATAAAGAGATGACACCTGTTAAAGCAACAGCACGATTTATTTCTGATTCTATCTGTTTTAATGCATGTCGATTAGCACAGCGTGTTGAAGCGGATGCGATCATCGGAATGTCTTACTCTGGATACACTGCTTATAAAGTCGCTTCACAACGTCCTAAATCACCCGTATTTATCTTTACTAGCAATCGTAGTATATTGACTCAATTGAATCTAGTTTGGGGCGTTAGAGCCTTCTATTATGATTCTAAAGTAAGTACCGATCATACCATTGCAGATATAAAATACATTCTTAAAAAGAAAGGATTAATCCAGGAAGGTGATTTGATAATCAATATTGCTTCTATTCCGATTGAGGATAATGGAAAAACGAACATGTTGAAATTAAGTCAAGTGAATTGATGTAAATTAGAATATTGTTACTTTTCTAGAAGAAGAGTAACAATATTTTCCAATATCTTCGTTTTAAATTTAATCAAGAGTAATTTAATAGAATGCTTAATAAGTTCATCAGCGATGTATGGCTACAGAGAATTTACATTTTTTTGTATGCTGCTATTGCTGTGTTTCTACCATTAAATAAGATTGGTTTATCTATCGCAACTCTTTTATTAGGCTTAATATCGCTTTTTTTCACTTCGTTATCGACGTTTAAAGAAACATTCATCGTTAAAAAGAGTTTTCGATTTTTAGTTGTTTTTTTTCTATGGATACTTCTAAGTTTAATATGGTCGAACGATCTTAATCAAGGGGTTCAATTCATTAACTTAACCTTACCTTTCTATATTCTTTTCTTTATCTTTCTACTTCATCCTGTTCAATCAGAATTTGGACTTAATGTTCTATTGAAAAGTTTTTTAATAGCGGTAAGTTTAACGGTTTTAATTAACATAATTGGATATGCGAGACAGACAGACTACTACAGCTATGATATGCGCCAAATGAGTTTGTTTATTTCACACATTCGCTTGTCAATTATGGTGGTAATTGCTGCTGTCTTAAGTTTTTACTTTTTTCTTAAATCCACGTCATTTTGGAGATATATCTTCTTGATAAATGTCCTTTTTTTAATTTACTATACACTTCTCTCAGAAGTAATAAGTGGTTACATCTCACTTGCGATTGCTGTTTTCTTTATGGTGTGCTACTTTATTTACCGATTGGTTAAGAATAAAACCTATTTCTGGATTACTTCAGGAGTTCTCTCATTAGCTTTCCTATGTGCCACCTTTATCTTTATTAGTGACATTTTTACACGACCAACAATTGAGTTATTGACGGTTTCCAAAAAAGGAAATCCCTATTGGAGTGATACATCGAATACTATTTTTGAAAATGGCCATCCTGTAGCAGTAAATATTCAAATTCAAGAATTAGAGGAGGAGTGGGTAAAAAGATCGAATGTAAGTTTAGATAGTGTGGCTAGAAATGGTCAAATAAATTTGTGGAATTTAATTCGATACATGGCTTCAAAAGGATTGGTAAAAGATGCTGAAGGAGTTGCTCAACTGACCAATCAAGATATTCGTAAAATAGAGAAGGGATATGTTTCTTATTTACAAGATAATCGTTCATTCAAATCGCGTTTACAGTCATTAGCAGATGAAATGTCTTATCAAGGTAGTGACCCAAATGGATATACTTTTTTACAACGAATGGAGTATTGGAAAGCGGGACTTTCTATTAGTAGAGAAAACGCATTAATTGGTGTAGGTGCAGGTGATGCTAGGTCATCATTTAATAAATATTATGAAAAAACACATTCTAAGTTAACCCAAGAAAATAGAAGGCAATCACATCAACAGTTTTTATCCATTATGGTGAGCTATGGATTAATAGGGTTAGCTTTGTTTCTATTGTTTCTAATCTATACTTTTCGGGAAGTGCCAACAGTCTTTTACACCTATCTGATTTTACTCATTTTAGTTGTTTCTTTTCTAAATGAAGATACGTTAGAAACTCAGACAGGAGCTTCGTTAGTTGCTTTCTTTTTTGGTCTCTTTGCTGGAATTAGAGGTAATCGATTGAAGGAGGAAGATCGTTTGAGTAAAGAGAATTAGAAGGAAAATAATAAGAGCCGAAAAAGTCCAGTATTTTACATCTGGAATTCTACCATAAACCATTCCTAAAACCCCACTCAAAAATCCAATAAATTGTAGTGTTGTTACAATTAAATAACGTTGTGCAAGAGTGTCTTCATTTTTGTCATGCGTGTAGAGTATACGCATGCTAACCAACACAAAAAATGCAAGTATGCCGTCTATAACAAAAGCGGTGGTTAGTGTGCCTTTTAGAATGTTTAAAGCGATTAATATGATATGAAAGGTGAATATAAACAGCGAAATCATTAAAAATAGTATGGTCTTTTTCTTATTCATCGCTCATTTTTTTGATTTCTTTTATTATTAAGTACATGGCACTTAAAACCCCAAATAGGGCAAGTCCAAGTGTCCAACCTTGAGTTTCGTTACCTTGTTTTTTGTCAATATAGCTTCCTAACCAGGTAAATAACCCGATAATAGCGCCCATTTGTACGCCCATGCTACTAAAGCGAAAAAAGTTATTTTTCTTAGCCATACTGTTTAATATTTCTCGAAGAAGAAGTCTAAGTAGCTATCTATTTTTCCATTTTCAAATAGCTTAATAATATTCTCTTTAGAGATATAGAAAATGGTGAATTTACTTACATCACCAAGAGTTGATTGAGATGATTTAAACTTAGTGATATATGCTTTTGCGTCTTTGAAGTTGGTCGTCTTAACCGTGATGACATTTTTGTCACCCATTAATTTTGTTTCCGTTGTTAAATGAAGTTTACTAAAGAATCGCGCGTTAAAATCAGTCACCTTATTTTTATAGGTAAAAATCTTATTTTCAGCTTCTTTATCCATCTCAATAACAAACCAAAAATCACCATCCTCTGTATATTTAAAGGTGTTTTTCTTTGAGAAGTCTATGGTTTCATTTTTAGAATAACCATTCTTAATTATGTTTAACATTTCATCTGCCTTCGTCGCTTCAGAAGTTGAGGGATACTCTTCTTTAACCTGTTCTAGTATAGGGATTAGCAATGTTTTGTCATCGTTCATTTGACCTAAGCAAAGTGCTTTAATAATCATGTATTTAGAACGATATTTATTGTCTTTTTCATTTGTTATAACATCTTCTGCCTTTCCTAAAACTGCATAATACAATCCTCGGTTATAGCGATCTAAATAGCGAAGGTATTCTTGTTCGTAAATCGCTTCCACTTTCTTTCTCTTCACAAAGAAATCGGGGTCATTTAGATATGCTGCATAATCCGATTTTGGATAATTCGTCAGGATGTAATTGCGTTGATTACTAGCAATTGATGGATCACTATCTTCATATATTTTATATAACTGAAAGGATGACATTGGGTTAAAATCACTCTCGTAATTTTTATCGATAACATATTGAAATTGTTGGGTTGCTAGTCCGTTTTCATTTAACTGTTCTTTGTAAATCATACCTGCGTCATAACGTGCTTCGACATATCGCTTGTTTGATTCATCTAGGGCACTATCAGTTGAAGGAATATTTACTAGTAATTCTTCAGGAGTAGGTCCTGTTTCTTTCACAACAATCCCTGACGACTTTACTTCAGTAGAATCATCACCTTCTCTTATCTCCTCAAAAGTGGCAATTACCATTTTGTCAGATCGCCTCCAATCGTCTTCGTTTTGTCGATATCCCCATTGCTTACGGAAATCTTCAAATCCCTGTGACTTTAATTTTTGATTGGTGAAATAATTTTTACTTCCACTCAAGCTATTGCTTGTAATGGCACCAGTTGTAGTTAATTCCTTTTGGCGTTGAAGCACTAAGTTTTTTTGCTTCTCAGCGTCTTCTTTCATCTTCTTGATGAGGTTTTCAGCAAATTTCAGCTGTTCTTCAGGACTCATCTTAGCAATGCGTTGAACACTATCCTCGTATTCGGCTATTTCAATAGATTGTACCAGTTTTTTTAACTTCTCTGCTTTTTTAACAATCTCTTCATAATTGGGATATTGATCATTTACGAGCTTTGCACAACTATCGTAGTAACGTTGTGCTTGAATGTAATTTTTATCGGTGTAGTTAATATCCGCTAAACGCTCGTAAGTTCTTCCCTTTTGCCGATTGTTACTGATAGAATAAAATATAGATTTATTATAATTTTTCAGTGCATTTTCTCGATTATTTGCACGCATATCTATTTCAGCCAAAGCATAGAATATTTGGTCGCGGTACTCAAAGTTTTTCGCATCACGCGACATCTTATGAAGTTCTTTTTTAATCTTCTCGTTTCCACCAGTCATCGCCCTATTCATTCGAGCCGTAAAATTGACTTCAAAGGTGGTGTTGTACTTTAAAACAGCGGTATAATTTTCTGCTGCTTTAGCATCATTTTTCTGTTTTTCGTACAATTGACCAATGACGAATCGAACACGACCAAGCTCTTTCTTTTTACCATATTTTAAAGACTCTTCAAGATAGATAATTGCTTGTTCGTAATCTTTCTTAGCAATATAGTATTCTCCTTTCGTTATGTTCAAGTCGAATTTCAATTTCTCAGGGAATGGAACGAAAAGAAGTCCCTTTTTCTCCTCTTTCTCTTTATCTCTTTTTTCTTTCGCCTTTTTAATCTTTCTTAGACGAGCGGATGTTTTTTTCTTGCTACTCGATTTACTACCTTTTTTAGCTTCTTCTGCCTGCTCCTCCGTTTTGGAAACCGCAGCATCTAATAAATCTAGATTAACTTTTGCCTTACCAACTTCTCCTAATTGTAATTGATTTCGAGCAATCCAAAGCGTCGCATAATAATTAGAGGGATCATCTTTGAAGAACTTACGAACAAATTCAAAATTCTTAATGGATTCATCAAAGTCACGACGAAAGTACATGGCTCTTCCAATGACAATATAATTTTCGTCAATCCAACGATTGTGTTCTGCTTTTTTCTTAGAGGGTTTATCAATAGAAGGCATACTGTGTAGCGAAATAACACGCTTACATTTTGAGATTGCCGTATCAATTGCTGGATAAAGTGCCATTACTTCTTCTTCACTCGGAACTTGTGTTAAAGGGAGAATATTGAAAAAATCCTCCTTTTTATTTTCCTTATAGCTTTTCAACGAAGTGTATAATAACTCATTGGCATTATACAATCCATTGTATTTGGCAGTAGTACCGTGGTATACTCGATTAATAAAAGTATTCTTATCAGCAGAGCAACCAGCAATAAAAATACTGACAATTAAAAATATTCCTAACTGTTTAAAATTCATGAATCTTACAAAATGTAGTTTTCCAAACGTCTGAACAGCAAATTTATTTTAAATAAGGGATAATTGACTAACAATGGAGAAATAAATCTTTAATTTATCAATATTGTATAATTAATCGTAAATTATTTGTACAAAAAAAACAGCTAATTTCTTTTGTAATATCTTCTATTTATTTGTATCTTAACTACTCGATTTTCAGATAAATAAGATGAAAGAACAAGTTATACATGAATGGTGGGAACACAAAAACATCGACTTCAGAGCTTTAAAACGGGTAGATAGTGACATCCAAATAATTGATTTTGGTGAGTACAATGCTTTTGAGAATGGTCCAGATTTTATCGGTGCAAAAGTGAAGATTGGTAATTTATTGTGGTGTGGAAATGTAGAAATACACGTTAAATCTTCCGATTGGAACAAGCATGGTCATCAATTTGACCCCCATTATGATAATGTCATTTTACATGTCGTTCATGAAAATGATAAACAAGTTTTCAATTCTAAAAACGAAATTATCAAAACAGTTGAAATAATTCCCTACACTCAAAATGAACAATTTAAAAAGCAATGGATTCCATGTGAAAAAAGTTTGCGTTCGTGTCACCCATTAACCATTATAAATGAGCTAGAAAATTCCTTGATTGACAGATTAAATCGCAAAATTAGCATGATTTTTACGCAGAAGGTGATCTATGAATATGATTATCAAGCGATATTTAACTTACTTTTTTTTAAGTCTTTTGGTAACAAATCCAATACATGGTTTTTTGAACAGTTGTTCGTTTTGTCTTATCCTTATTTGTCAAAATGCAGTTCGCGAGAGGAAGCCTTACTTTTTGGATTGTCTGGATTAAAAATTCCGTACCTTTTAGAAGAAGAATGGGAACTTTTAAAAACGAAACATCAACTATCTGACATGCTAAAGATTCAGTGGAAAACGAAAGGCTTTTATGCCAAGGCTTCACCAAACGAACGATTGTCACAATTAGTAAAGGCATACCGATTGATGAATGAAATTGATTTGTACCAAATGAAAGTGGATGACTGGATGCGTGTCAAGAAGACACTCGTTGTTGGAAAGGTTATGTCCGCAATGCAAGTTGATTTATTTTTAATTAATGGCGTCGTACTTTTCTATTGGTGGTTTGCCGAAGAAACAGGTCGATATGAGTTTAAAGACAGAGCAATTGACCTATTGATACATTTGCCTCCAGAGAAAAATGCCATTATTCAAAAATGGAAATCATTAGGGATTCAACCCAAAAATGCTTTTGACACACAGGCACTATTGGAATTAAAGAATCAAAAATGTACTTTTACAAAATGTTTGGTGTGTAAAATTGGCAAACAACTCTTATGAATAAAATTGCGAAAGAAATACGAAGCTTAGTGGTGAAGATTAATTTTTTCTTTGAATTAAAGTCGTACGGTGTATGTAGTTGGATAGCGCGAAAGTCAGGTGTCAATATTTCTAAAGTAAGACTAGGATTTATCTATGCTTCATTTGTCACATTAGGCTCTCCACTTTTAATCTACTTACCAATGGCTTGGATTCTTGAAAATAAGCACATGTTTAAGCTCCAAAAAAGAAAAAGTTCATCTATTTGGGAAATTTATCTAGACTAATGAGATTATTAATTACCGGTTCTAACGGCCTACTTGGACAAAAAATCGTCAAGCAGTGTATCAAAAATAACATTGAATTTATTGCTACATCTAAAGGAGTAAACCGCAATTCAGATTGCCCTTCTGAGCGTTATATACCGATGGATATTTGCAATAAGTTAGAAATAAATGCTGTTTTTCAGTCATTTTATCCAACACATGTAATTCATACAGCCGCTATAACAAACGTGGATTATTGCGAATTAAATCCCGAAGAATGCCAACTCGTAAACGTGGATGCTACTTCCTACCTTTTTAACGCTTCGAAACAATATAAAGCACATTTCGAATTGTTATCAACTGACTTTGTGTTTGATGGAAAACGAGGAATGTACAAAGAGACAGATGAGGTAAACCCGCTGAGTGTTTATGCACAATCTAAAGTGAATGCGGAGAAACTACTATTGAATGATGCTTATAAAAATTGGTCTATAGCACGCACAATTATCGTGTATGGAACGGCTAATAATTTATCACGAACGAATATTATTTTGTGGGCAATTGATGCTTTAGGAAAACAACAACCGATGAATATCATCAATGATCAATTTAGAATGCCGACGTGGGCCGATGATTTAGCTTGGGGATGTTTAGAGATTTGCCGCAGAGATAAAACTGGTATTTTTCATTTATGTGGACCTGAACTATTATCCATTTATGAAATTGTGGAAAGAGTCGCTAAATTCCTGGGTCAACCGATGGATAATGTAACAGAAATTGATTCCTCAACACTTAATCAACCAGCGAAACGACCTCCGAGAACAGGGTTTGATTTATCAAAATCGAGAAATGAATTAGGATATGACCCCAAAACAATCGAAGAGACGTTAAAAGAATTAGTAAAGTAAACGTTGAAGTAGTATTTGTATTTTAACCCAATAAAGGAGACAGTTTAATTTTGATGGATAAGTTTTCAAAAAGATCAAGACTCGCAATTGTTGCATTCACGGTATGTTTCTTACTCATCGTCTTAATCCCTCGAATCTATTTTTATTACACTCCAACCACTAAGTTTTCGCTAACAGAACGCATGCATCAATTACCTGAAAAGGAAAAAGTGGCCGTCAAAAAACGAATCAAGAAGTATCATGATAATCAAACTAATAAAATAAAAAAGCAGTATAAAACACCACCTTCAAAATTTGACCCCAATAAATATGAATTAAAAGATTGGATGAGACTAGGCTTGTCAGAGAAACAAGCACAGACAATTTTGAATTTCAATAAATATGGATTTGATTCTGAAAAAGATCTTCTAAAATGCTTTATTTTTGAAAATGAAGACTTCTTTTCTGCTATTAAAGATTCATTAAGTTTTCCAGATAAAGCATTTGCTCCTAATTTAGCAGTCGATTTGAATCGGGCATCTAAAAAAGAAATGATGAAATTAAAAGGAATAGGAAATTTCTTTGCGGATAAGATTATAGAATATCGTGAACGATTAGGAGGATATATTAATGTCAATCAATTATTAGAGGTTTATAAATTTGATCAAGAAAAACTTCACTCAATAAAACCCTATATTCTAATTAACAAAAATGATATTCAAAAAATTGATTTAAATACAGTTGACACTAGAAGATTAAAGAATCATCCGTATATCAATGATTGGAATTTAGCTAATTCCATTATTAAAATAAGAGAACAAAAAGTACGTTACACAAAAGTCAAAGAGATTAAAGAATCCGTTTTAATGAACGATTCCATTTATAAACGAATAGAACCCTATTTAATAATAAAATAAAAGATGACACTAGAAGATAAATTAAAAGAAACGATACGAGATGTTGTCGATTTCCCAAAACCAGGAATCGTATTTAAAGACATTTCAACATTGATGATGAACCCAGATTTATCGAATGAAGTACTTGATAACTTGGTGGACTATTATGAAAACCAGGAAATTGATAAGATTGCGGGTATTGAAAGTAGAGGGTTTTTATTCGGATATGCTTTAGCAATGCGTTTAAACAAGCCATTTGTCTTAATTCGTAAGAAGGGAAAACTACCGTATAATAAAATCTCACATGCTTACGACTTGGAATATGGAACTGCCGAAATTGAAATTCATACCGATGCCATTTCTAAGGGAGATAAAGTGTTAATTCATGACGATTTATTAGCGACAGGAGGCTCAGCTACAGCTGCTGGAGAATTAATTAAAAAGTGTGAAGGTGAAATAGCTGGATTTAACTTTTTAATTGAGTTGAAATTTTTGAAAGGAGTCGACAAATTGAGGACAGTTTCAAAAAATATTTATAATTTAGCGCGTTATTAGAACAAAATTACATTAAATCTTTAGAATATATTATGGACTTTGCAAGAGGTGAAAATTTAGAAATGATAGCGAAGATGGTTCGTGACTTTGCTGAAAAAGAAATCAGACCTTACTTCATGGAATGGGACGAAACACAAGAATTCCCAGTTCCAGTTTTTAAGAAATTAGGAGAGTTAGGATTGATGGGCGTTTATATTCCTGAAGAATATGGTGGCTCTGGTTTTGGTTACGAGGAATATATTGTTGTTGTTTCTGAAATAGCGAAGGTATGTGGTTCTATTGGTTTGTCGGTTGCAGCACATAATTCACTTTGTACAGGACATATTTATTATCATGGTTCTGAAGCTCAGAAGAAAAAATACCTACCAAAGTTAGCAACTGGAGAATGGATTGGTGCATGGGGATTAACCGAAACAGGCACAGGTTCTGATGCAGGAGGAATGCACACAACAGCTGTTAAAGATGGAGATTTCTACGTTTTAAATGGGTCAAAAAACTTTATCACACACGGTAAGTCTGGAGATGTAGCTGTTGTAATTGCAAGAACAGGTGAGAAGGGTGACTCAAGAGGTATGTCTGCTTTTATTATTGAAAGAGGAACACCAGGATTTAATGCTGGTAAGAAAGAAAATAAGCTTGGTATGCGAGCATCAGAGACGACAGAATTGATATTTGATAATTGTCGTGTTCCTGCTGAGAACCTTATTGGAGAAGTAGGAAAAGGATTTAGTCAAGCCATGCAAATTTTAGATGGAGGAAGAATTTCAATTGGTGCCTTAGCTTTAGGAATTGCTAAAGGAGCTTATGAAGCTTCATTGAAATATGCAAAAGAGCGCGAGCAGTTTGGAAAACCAATTGCACAGCACCAAGCGATTGGATTCAAATTAGCCGATATGGCGACTAAAATTGAAGCAGCAGAATTATTATTGTATCAATCTGCCTATTTGAAAAACAATCATTTACCAATGACTAAGGAATCGGCGATAGCAAAGTATTATGCTTCTGAAATTGCTTGCGAAGTAGCGAATGATGCAGTTCAGATTTTTGGAGGATACGGATATACAAAAGATTTCCCTGTTGAAAAATTCTATCGTGATGCTAAACTGTGTACAATTGGTGAGGGAACATCAGAAATACAAAAATTAGTTATTTCAAGAGAAATTTTGAAATAACGCTTGTTAATAAGAAAAAACACTTACATTTGCAATCTCAAAAATAGAATTAAAAAAATAACGATATGTTGATTATACCAGTAAAAGAAGGAGAGAATATCGAAAGAGCTCTTAAGAAGTACAAGAAAAAATTCGATAAAACGAATGTAATGAAGGAACTTAGAAGAAGAAAGGAATTCACTAAACCTTCTATCGTAGGACGTCAAGAAAAAATTAGATCTGCATACAAATATAAAATGCAATCATTAAACGATTAATTGTAACAAATTAAGATAGTTTTGCGTAAGGAGTCTATATGACTCCTTTTTTAATTTCTGATTTTTTGAATTACCTGCAAGTTGAAAAAAGATACTCTGCCCACACAATTGTTGCTTATCAAAATGATGTCACTGAATTTCAAAACTTCACGAACCCTTTATCGCTAGTAGAAGTAAGTCATCAGACCGTTCGTTCATTTATTCATTTTTTAAAAGAAGAGAGTTTAACCAATACAAGTATTAATCGAAAAATATCCTCACTTAGAACTTTTTACAAGTGGTTGGAGAAAAATCATCAGATTGAGAAAAATCCATTATCCAAAACATTTTTACTAAAGCAGCCCAAAAGACTTCCGACTTTTATTCAGGAAGGAGATATAGAGCCTCAAAAGTTAACCGATTTGTTTCATGCTTCATCATTTAATGATAAAAGAGATCAGCTAATGATAGAGCTTTTTTATCAGACGGGTGTCCGATTGTCTGAATTGATAGAGCTCAAAATTTCTGATGTACAGAATGCTACTATTCGAGTTTTGGGTAAGCGTAACAAAGAACGAATCTTGCCTATATCAACAGACTTGATGCGTTCTATTCAGTTGTATATAATTGATCGAAATATGCTGGAGGTAAAATGCCAAAATCTATTTTTAAAAGACGACGGCAATAAATTATACCCAAAATTTGTGTATCGAAAAATAAATTATTACCTTGGTATGCTGACAAACGTAGAAAAGAAAAGTCCACATGTGCTTCGTCATACTTTCGCAACGCATTTGCTGAATAATGGCGCAGGAATTGAGGCAATAAAGTCGTTATTGGGACATGTTGATTTGCGAGCAACTCAAGTATATACCCATAATACGTTTGGTCAATTAAAAAACATTTATTCACAAGCCCACCCAAGAGGGCGAAAAAATTAAGAACGATGGAAATTAAAACAAATGCAGTTAATTTTACAATTGACAAAAAGCTAGTAGATTATATTGAAGAAAAAGTTTCTAAACTAAACTTGTTCTTTGATCAGATTATATCATGTGAAGTATTTTTAAAGGCAGACAAAAGCTCTGAGAAAGAAAATAAATATGCCGGGATTAAAATAATGATTCCAAAATTAGAACTTTTCGCAGAGAAGCAATGTAAATCTTTCGAAGAGGCTATTGACCTGTCTACTGAGGCGTTAAGGAAGCAAATCATGAAGCATAAAGAAAAAGTGAGAGATTGAATAGTCTTAAATGAGTATTTAAATATGGTGTGCATTCAATGCGCACCATATTTTTTTTAAATTTTTTTTAGTCAGATGTTGCAGATATAAAAAAAGACATTATCTTTGCATCACCTTATTCGAAAGGTAAGTTCTTTCAAGTAATAAGTATTAACATTTTAAAGTGTTGCCGGTGTAGCTCAGTTGGCTAGAGCAGCTGATTTGTAATCAGCAGGTCGGGGGTTC
>CAZDAR010000006.1:0-69712 GCA_964503665.1 uncultured Flavobacteriales bacterium | reverse complement strand
GTACCTATTTATCCTAAATACAAAGATGTCGATGATGAATTGAAGAAATTTATCAACCTAAAATTAAAAATCAATCCAGATGAACCCGAAACGATAGGCCAATATGAACGTGCTGGTATTTATTCTGAATTTGGCAAAATAGTCTGTATTTCAGTTGGGTTTGTTAGGGACACATCTACAGGTCGTCAATTGCGTTTAAAATCATTTTATCACGATGATGAATTTACGCTTCTAAAACAATTTAAAGCTCTTTTAGAAGATCATTCTGAAGAATTTCAAATCTTATGTGGTCATAATGCGAAAGAGTTTGACTTTCCATATATGTGTAGAAGAATGTTGGTGAATGGCATCAAATTACCCGAGATATTAGATATTGCTGGAAAGAAGCCTTGGGAAATAGCACATCTCGATACAATGGAATTGTGGAAATTTGGAGATTATAAAGCCTATACTTCATTAGCGCTATTATGTCATATCTTTAATATCCCTACACCCAAAGATGATATTTCAGGAGCTGATGTGGCGCGTGTATATTACGAAGAAAATGATTTAGAGCGAATTAAGGTGTATTGTGAAAAAGATGTGGTGGCATTGATGCAGTTATTCTTACGTTTTCGAAGTGATAATTTAGTAGAGGAAAGTGAAATTCACTATAGTTAAGTTATTCAATCAGTTAATTAAATATTATTTAGGATATTCTTAAGGATTGAAGGCGCTAATAATTTTTATTTAATCGATATAATTCGTAAATTTGTATAAAGTTGAATATTATGGAAAAATACGAAAAAACAATAGTTAGCCGCTTAAATGAGCTTTTAGCAACATACGAAATACATTACCAAAATTTACGTGCTTTACACTGGAATATTAAAGGTTCTTACTTTTTTGAGTTACATTTAAAATATGAGGAACTGTACACTCGCGCACAAGTTGTAATTGATGATTTAGCAGAACGTATTTTAACATACGAAGCTAAACCATTACATACTTTTTCTGATTATATTAAAAATAGTGTGATTAAGGAGAATAGTTACATCTCCGATGGTCGTGATGGAATGAAATATATCGTAGAAGCGCAACAGACTTTAATTAAATTAGAACGCGAAATATTTGTACTTGCTGGTGAAGAGAACGATGAAGGAACAGCAGCATTTATGAGCGGTTTAATCGGTGAAAAAGAGAAAACAACGTGGATGTTTAATGCGTGGTTAAGTAAATAATAGAAAAGTATAATATATAAAATAGAAAAATAAATTATGTCATCATTAGTAGGAAAAAAAGCACCGTCTTTTAAAGCGGCAGCAGTAGTCAATGGAAGAGAAATCGTGGAAGACTTTTCGTTAGACCAGTATGTAGGTAAGAACTATGTGGTTTTCTTCTTTTACCCAAAAGATTTCACATTCGTTTGCCCTTCTGAATTACATGCTTTTCAAGCAGCATTAGGCGAATTTGAAAAGAGAAATTGTAAAGTTGTTGCATGTTCAACAGATACAGAAGAGTCACACTTTGGATGGTTAAGTGTTCCAAAAAATAAAGGTGGAATTGAAGGTGTTACTTATCCAATTGTAGCAGATACGACTAAGACAATTTCAGAAGCGTATGGTGTTCTTGCAGGAGAGTACGATTACGATATGGATGGAAATCTAATGGCTACGGGTCCAATGATTGCGTACAGAGGTCTTTTCTTGATGGATAAAGAAGGAAAAGTAGTACATCAATTAATCAATGACCTTCCATTGGGAAGAAACGTAAACGACACTATCAGAATGGTCGATGCTTTACAATTTTTCGAAGAGAATGGAGAAGTTTGTCCTGCTAACTGGCAAAAAGGAGACGAAGGAATGACAGCGTCATTTGATGGAGTAGCAGATTATCTGTCAAAACATTAAGAACGTCAAACTATATTTCAAAAGACCGCCAATTATTGGCGGTCTTTTTTGTTTTTAATATGTTTCTGGTTAAACTAATGTAATTACTGTTATCTCCGGTCGAATACCAATTCTACCCATATATCCTAAACAGCCTAATCCGCGATTGACATACACTTGTTGATGCCCTTTACGATATAATCCTGCCCATTGTTTGTAGATGTATTGAGATGGACTCCATTTCACATAGCCAGGAATTTCAATGCCAAACTGAAAACCATGCGTATGTCCGGAAAGAGTGAGTTGAATATCCTTATATTTATCAGAAACCTCGGTGTCAAAATGAGAAGGGTCGTGAGAAAGTAATATTTTAATGTCGTCTTTTGATAATCCTTTGTAGGCTTCATCTAGTTTTCCATATTTCGGGAAATGTAAGTTGGCGCCCCAGTTATCCACTCCTAAAAAGAAAATTTTCTCCCCCTCTTTCTCAATGAATACATGCTTGTTTAACAGCAGATTCCATCCCAACTGATGATGAACATCGTGCATATCTAACAGGTTTTTTTCCTTTGCCTCATCCGTTTCCCAAGTTTCATAATCACCATAATCGTGATTTCCCATAATACTTATCACACCGTATGGCGCATTCAATTTTCGCAAATCTTCTATATACGGATAGACTTCATCTGTTCGGTTATTGACCAGATCACCCGTAAAACATATTAAGTCTCCTTTTTGTTCCATCGCTAATTCAATGGCTTTTTGTAATTGATGATGATTTTGTAAGCTTCCGGTATGAATGTCTGATAGTTGAATGATTTTAAATCCTTTAAATGCTTTTGGAAGATGAGGTATTTTGATGTTCAATTCATGAATCTTAAAATTATAAGCGGTTCGAAACAACCCCCAATGCATAGAGAAAAATGGAATTGACGCTAGCCCAAGAGCCATCTTACTACTAAATGCTCGACGCGATAAGTCGACCTCTACTGTGGGTTTTTTGATCGCTTTCTTAGAATTTCGGATGAACTCGAGAATCAGAAAAAATAATGAAGTAGTAAATTTTGTTACTAAGATAATCGTGAAAAAATTGACATACCAATTTCGAATATAGTTAGAAGCAAAGGCTCTGGTTACAAAAAATCCAACGTAAAGAGATAGGGTAATCGTCCACCAAAGAATGTTGAATTTCCTTCTGTTTTTAAAAAGCCGTTTAAAAGCAATGTAACTCACTACTTCAGCGATCAGAACAAAACTTAATAAGAGTAAAGGGGCAATGTAACGCTTCATTTAAAGGTTTAAAATATCTGAAGCGCAAATCTATACTTTTCTGGAGGTATATGAACGATTTACACTTTATAATAAGGTTAAAAAAACGGTCATCCTATAGAGAATAGAATGACCGTTCCATCGAAACTTAATTCTTTGAGCTGTATTACTGCTTAATGAATTTTAAATTCTTAGTGTTTTTTCCAGATTGAATATTTAAGAAATAAAGTCCTTTTGGCAAAGTTGAAATAGAAACAGTAGCAGCAGGATTACTCTCTTGAGCCATTAATTTTCCATCGATCGAATAAATAGTGATAAGATCAATCGTTTGATTGGAGCTAATATTTAATGTTTCTATTGCTGGATTAGGGTAAACATCAAATGAAATATCTTCCAATGAGTTTGTTGCAGCTGTTAATCCATATTCGATGTTTAAAATGGCTTGAAAATCATCACTGTTACTCACATTTGAAAAATGAACGACACCATTATCTGTTCCTGTGTACTTAATTCTAATTTGCGCATTGGATTGTTTTACAATCGATAGAAATGAAGATGGAAGCTCTAGACGAACCCATTTACCTTCTTTCGCATTTCCAAACACACAAACATTTCCTGATGCAGTAGCAGGACTAGAAAAATCTTCTGCTTCTAAAGTGGCAGAATTTCCAAATTTATCATTCACTATTTCCACTTCTAAATTTCCAGAAGTAAGGAAATTAGTATTGTTAATTTCATTTACTTTCAGATAAAGGCTTAAATTAGCTATGGAAGTATCTGCGATATGTGTGTTGTCTAGGCTTATGATTCCTACATATTCATTTGTGCCATCTTTCCCCACCTTGATATCAGCATCAGTAACTCCGTTATTGCTAACGCTACCAGTGTAATCAAAATCAGCAACTGTAAAAGCATCATCCATTAAGTATTTATGGTAAAACTTCTGAAAGTGATAACAAACGAATGCTTCAAATCCACTTTTAGAAAGGTGGAAACAATCTTTTGTTACACCGTAATCACGCATCGTTGTTTTTGGGGAAGGATAATCTGTTTTTCCATAAGGCAAAGTAATTGTAAAAGCGGGATAAGATCCACCCGGAGCAGAACCTAAGTTGGTCGGTTGACCAAAAGCGTATTGCATCAAAGCACTTGCAGGAACATATGTGAATTTGGGATCACTTGCGTAGCGGCTTTTTATTTTAGCTTGAAAGTAATTCTGTACCGTATTTATTTCTTGGAAATTTGGAAATCCCATTGATTGCCATCTACTGTAGAAAGGATGAGAGCTTTGTAATGGCGCTATTGTTGATTCAATAACTTCTTTGAAATTGGTATACACATATCCACTCCAAAACACTTGTACATCTGGTCGTGATTGATGAATAATATCGATAATGCTATCCAATCTTTCTGCTACACCTTCATATAAAATATCCACATCATTTTGAGTGAAGCTAGTATTCCAATCTCCCAAAAAGTCATTTCCACCGATACTTAAATGAACAACTTTTAAATCAGTTAAGCTCGATAATTGATTTTGTAGTTCTACTACTTTAGCAGGTTTAAGGAAATCATCTGTTTCGGCTCCATTCTCACTTAATGTTAAATTAGTATAATACTTAACATTGGAATGTCCCCAATCTTTGGACACATTATTAATGGTTTCATCGACATTCATAAAAAATGCCCAGCTATCACCAACCAGTAAGATTTCTGTTTTCGTTGATTCGCTACATTGTGCTTTAATTACAAGCGGAAAAGCTAGAATTAAGCAAAAAAGTAAATTTTTTTTCATAGTAATTTAATGTTTAAAACAACTTTAAAAATAAAGTTCCAATAAAAGTACTGTTTTAAGAGTAAAATCCAATAATAATTAATAAAAAAGTGAATTTCATGCCTGTTTTTGATTTATTCATTGTAAATTTACACACAAAATTTTCAGAATGAACTTACACGAATATCAAGGAAAATCTATTTTAAATAGCTATGGAGTTGCAATACAACGTGGAGTAGTTGTTGACAAAGTAGAAGATGCAGTAGCAGCTGCAAAGAAATTAACAGAAGAAACAGGTACAAGTTGGTACGTTGTTAAGGCTCAAATTCACGCAGGAGGTCGTGGTAAGGGAACAGTTGAGGAGACAGGATCTCACGGTGTTGTCTTAGCAAAAGGAATTGACCAACTAGAAGAGAAAGTGAAAGGAATCCTTGGCGGTCACCTAACAACTGCTCAAACAAATGGAAAAGGAAAGAAAGTCAATAAGGTACTTGTTGCTGAAGACGTTTACTATCCAGGCGAATCTGAGACATCTGAGTTTTATATGTCTGTTTTAATGAATCGTGAGAAAGGTAGAAATATCATCATGTATTCTACTGAAGGAGGAATGGATATTGAGTCAGTGGCAGAGCACACACCTCATTTAATATTTAAAGAAGAAATTGATCCTAGAGTTGGTCTTCAAGGTTTCCAAGCTAGAAAAATTGCTTTCAACTTAGGATTATCAGGAAATGCATTCAAGCAAATGACAAAATTTGTTGCAGCTCTTTACGCAGCTTATGAAGGTTGTGATGCTTCTATGTTTGAAATTAACCCTGTTCTTAAAACATCAGATGATAAAATTATTGCTGTTGACGCTAAAGTGACTTTAGACGATAACGCTTTGTTTAGACACCCTGATTATGCAGAGATGCGTGATAAATCAGAAGAAGATCCAACAGATGTGGAAGCGAGCGAGGCTGGTTTGAACTATGTGAAGTTAGATGGTAACGTTGCTTGTATGGTAAATGGTGCTGGTCTAGCTATGGCAACAATGGATATTATTAAATTATCAGGTGGTAACCCTGCTAACTTCTTAGATGTTGGTGGAACAGCTGATGCTGAACGTGTTAAAAAAGCTTTTGGAATTATCTTAAAAGATCCAAATGTAAAAGCAATCTTGATTAATATCTTCGGAGGTATTGTAAGATGCGACCGTGTAGCTAATGGAGTTGTTGAAGCATACAAGGCTATGGGTACTATTCCTGTTCCAATTATTGTTCGTCTTCAAGGTACGAATGCAGAAGAAGCAAAAAAGATTATTGATGAATCTGGATTGAATGTACATTCTGCAGTATTACTTCAAGAAGCAGCTGATAAAGTGAAAGAAGTGTTAGCATAATATAAAGTGCAATAAAAATTTTTAATTTTGAAGAGTTGTTTCATTGAAGCAACTCTTTTTTTTATTTGTAAAACTTGATGTCGTGAGTAAATTTTTTAATAGAGACCAAATTATATATAAAACTGCTGAAGAGATAGAAATATTACGTCACGCAGCACAAATAGTGAGTAAAACATTAGGAATGCTTGCTACAGAAATTAAACCAGGAGCGGATATGTTGAAGCTTGATGGGATGGCAGAAGAATTTATCAGAAGTCAGAATGCTTTACCTGGTTTTAAAGGAATGTACGATTTTCCTAATACATTGTGCGTTTCAGTCAATGCAGAAGTAGTTCACGGTTATCCTAAAGGAAAAATACTAAAAGATGGTGATATTGTATCTGTAGATTGTGGCTCAATATTTGAAGGTTTTTATGGAGATCACGCATATACTTTTGAAGTAGGAGAAGTCTCTCCAGAAGTCAAAAGATTGTTACAAGTGACAAAAGAATGTTTAGATTTAGGCATTGCACAAGCGAAGGCTGGAAATAGAATTGGTGATATTGGATTCGCTATTCAACAGCACGCTGAACTCAATGGTTATGGAGTAGTTAGAGATTTGGTAGGACATGGATTAGGTAGAAAAATGCATGAAGAACCACAAGTTCCTAATTATGGTAGAAGAGGAGTTGGTAAAAAAATGCAGGAAGGTTTAGTAATCGCTATTGAACCGATGATAAATATGGGAACAGAAAAAGTAGTTACCGCAAAAGATGGTTGGACGATTCTTACTGCCGACAATCAACCAAGTGCTCATTTTGAACACGATATTGCGATTGTAAATGGCAAGCCAGAAGTTCTATCTACTTTTAAGTACATAGAAGAAGTGTTGAATAAAAGATAAGAAATAAGTGGAAAAGGAGTTGAAAATTCTTTTAATAGCAATTTTAACAATGCTGTTTTATGGGCTTTATCTAGTAATAGATAACAAACCGTTTTTCATATACCCTTTAAATGTCATTGTCAATGCGATTATGACTTTTGCAATTGTGATTACATTAAAAAAGTATGATTGGAGAAATTTGTTGGTTGTGTTTTCTGCAATAATAATCCTCTTTCAAGATGCTCTTTTCATGAGTTTCTTTACATCCAGCATTGATTATGAAAGTAAAAACTACCAAATGGCATCATTCTTCATTATTGTATCTAATACAGTGTGCTTTATAGCATTATTAGAGAAGAATATAATCCGTAATATATTAGTGATAGGAGCGTTACTATTATCTATCCTTTCTTTTATAATATTTGGATTATATGGTATGTTTTTAACAACTACACTCGGTTTATTATTGGTAATTACCAGTAAGAATTCCAAAGTAGAATTTTTAAAAGTGTATTGGATGTTCTTCATTTTCATGATGTTAAATAAAGTCATTTCATTGAATATCTATTAACAAATAAAAAAAGATATAATTTAATATACACGATACGAATTTTTTATTACTTTTGCGCCACGTCCTTTGGAATTAGGTGGGATGGGTGAGTGGCTGAAACCAACAGTTTGCTAAACTGTCGTACGGGTAACTGTACCGCGAGTTCGAATCTCGCTCCCACCGCAATAAAAAAGTTATTTTTTGTAGTGTATTTGAAATTTAATAATTACATTTGCACTCCCAAAGGAATCGGGGCGTAGCGTAGTCCGGTCATCGCGCCTGGTTTGGGACCAGGAGGTCGCAGGTTCGAATCCTGCCGCCCCGACAAGGATGAGAAATCATCCTTTTTTATTTAATAGTAATTCGTAGCTCAACTGTGTAGGATACTCCAGCTAGCTAGTAATTACGGAAGAGGCAGAATGAAGTGAATTAGGTTCCGTAGCTCAGCTGGATAGAGCAACTGCCTTCTAAGCAGTAGGTCACAGGTTCGAATCCTGTCGGAATCACAAAGTCCCGTTTAGTCGGGATTTTTTGTTTCTAGTATTTTCCTCCTCGCTAAATAGAACATTCCAATAATAGATAATGAGCCAGTTTTGGTCACCATTCCTTTATTATTGTAAAACATCTCTCATTCTAACTTTTTTTTCGATACTTACATATTTTATTAAGAATCTAATTATCAGATTGTTATGTAGATATCCGAAACATTTTCACAAACTAATAGCCTTAAATTGCTTTAATTTCTATTATTTTGTTCTTTTTAAAACCATTTTAATATTCCTTCGATGTCAAAAAATCTTGTAATAGTCGAGTCACCAGCCAAAGCAAAAACAATTGAAAATTATTTAGGGAAAGACTTTATTGTCAAATCGAGTTTTGGGCATGTCAGAGATTTGTCTAAGAAAGGAACGGCTATTGACATAGAAAACGATTTTAAACCAAATTATGAGGTTTCACCAGATAAGAAAACGATAGTTGCGGAACTAAAAAAACTCGTTAAAAGTGTTGATACAGTATGGCTAGCGACGGATGAGGACCGTGAAGGAGAAGCTATTTCATGGCATTTATATGAAACATTAAATTTAGAAAAGAAGGAAACCAAGCGCATTACTTTCAATGAGATTACCAAAACAGCTATTCTAAAAGCCATTGAAAATCCACGAAAAATTGATATTGAATTGGTAAATGCACAACAAGCAAGACGTGTTTTGGACAGGTTGGTTGGATTTGAATTATCACCTGTTTTATGGAGAAAAGTAAAACCAAGTCTTTCAGCAGGAAGAGTACAATCTGTTGCTGTTCGATTAATTGTTGAGCGTGAAAGAGAAATTGAGAAATTTAAAGGGAATACTTATTATAAGATACATGGTATTTTTGCTAAAGGAAAGGATAAAATTAAAGCAGAGCTTTCTGAGAATCTAAAAACTGTAAAGGAAGCAAGGGAATTTCTTGAATCATGTAAAAATGTTGACTTTTCCGCGCTTGATATTACTCAGAAACCAGCTACTAAATCACCTTCTAGTCCGTTTACAACTTCTACACTTCAACAAGAGGCATCGTTAAAATTAGGATTCTCTGTTTCTAGAACCATGATGGTGGCACAACGCCTATACGAAGCGGGTAAGATTACTTATATGAGAACTGACTCCGTCAATCTTTCAGAAACTGCAATGGAGGGTTCAAAAAATGAAATCATTTCGGCTTATGGAAAAGAATATTCGAAGCCGACTAAATATACGACTAAAAGCGCCTCTGCCCAAGAAGCACACGAAGCAATTAGACCGACAGACTTTTCTGTTCATTCAATATCAGCAACAAGTGAAGAAGAAAAACTATATGATCTGATATGGAAACGCTCTATTGCATCACAAATGAGTCATGCTGAATTAGAAAGAACCACCATTAAAATTGGTGCTGACGCCATAAAAGAAACGTTTGTTGCAAAAGGAGAGGTAATTAAGTTTGATGGATTCTTAAAAGTGTATTTAGAATCTTCCTTAGATGAAAATGACGAAGATGCTACTGACAAAACATTGTTACCTAAAGTGGAAGTAGGCGAATTGTTGAATAGAGACGTAATATATGCAACACAACGCTTTCCACGACCTCCAGCTCGTTATGTCGAGGCAGCTTTAGTGAAAAAACTAGAAGAACTTGGAATTGGCCGACCTTCAACGTACGCTCCAACCATATCAACGATTCAAAAAAGGGGATACGTTGAGAAAAGAGAATTGGAAGGTGTCGAAAGAGAATACGATTATTTAGAGTTGAAAAAACAAGAGGTCACTCAAATCGTAAAAACAGAAGTTACAGGAAAAGAAAAGAATAAATTATTCCCTACCGATATAGGTATTGTTGTAAATGACTTTTTAGTAGAACATTTTGTGACCATTATGGACTATAATTTCACGGCGGATGTGGAGAAACAGTTTGACGACATCGCAAATGGGCTTGTAGAATGGACGAAAATGATAGGTGAATTCTATCATCCTTTTCATAAGAATGTGGAGAATACAATTGAAACATCTGAAAAGGCAACTGGCGCTAGGGAATTAGGTCTTGATCCAAAGACAGGAAGAAAGGTAATTGTTAAAATAGGAAGATACGGTCCTTTGGCTCAAATTGAAGGAGAAACAGAAGAAGATAAGCCACAATTTGCTGCTTTGAGAAAAGAACAGTCTATTAATACAATCACATTAGAAGAGGCTTTAGAACTATTCAAGTTACCAAGAGTTCTTGGAGAGCATGACGGCTTAGAAGTTCGCGCTAACATTGGTCGATTTGGGCCGTATGTTCAAGTTGGAAAAGAATTTGTTTCTATGCCGAAAGAGGAAGATCCAATGTCTATCACTTTAGAAACTGCTATTCAATTGTTCTTGGATAAAAAAGTAGCAGATGCAAATAGACTGATTCAAGAATTTAAAGAAGATAAAACAATCCAAATTTTGAATGGTCGTTATGGTCCATATATAAAGAAAGGTAAAAAGAATTATAAGATACCAGCTAAAAATGATCCTGCTGCGCTAACATACGAAGAAGTTGTAGCTCTTATTGAAGCGGAAGATGCATCACCTAAGGCAAAACGAAGAAAGAAATGAGCTTAGCAGACCTATCTATTTACTTTAAACCCGTTAAAGTTTCAAATAATGAACTAGCAGAAGAAGCTGTTGGCGCTAAAGTCATTTTGAATAGCGGGGATTTTCCAGCAGTGGAAAAGAACAGTATTGTTATTTTTGATTGTCCAGAATTTCGGAATTATAAATCAGAAACAGTAATAACGTCTTCCAATCGTTTCAGATCGTATTTCTATAAGATGATGACGTCAGAAGCGTGGAGCTTTCCTATTTATGATTTAGGAACAATATTTCCAGGAGAACGCGTAGAAGACACCTATTATGCGATAAGTGCTGTTGTTTCAGAATTGGTAAAAAATAATTGCTTACCTATAGTAATAGGAGGCTCGCAAGATTTGATGTTTGGTATCTATCAAGGATACCAAAAATTAGAACAAACCGTCAATATTGCCAATGTAGATTCTAGCTTGGATTTAGGAAATCCTGATGACGCTATCGATGATTCAAATTATTTGTCACATATATTGACAACGCGCCCTTGCACACTATTTAATTACTCACTTATTGGAACACAGCAGCCTTTTATGTCTAGTTCTGATGTCAAGCTGATAGATAAGCTGTATTTTGATTATTGTCGATTAGGTGAGCTTGTAGGCGATTTTAAAAAGGCGGAACCACTAATACGAAATTCGGATATTATTTCATTTGACTTGAAGGCATTGAAGTATATGGGGGATAAGTGCTCATTTTATGATAATCCAAATGGAATTGCTTCAGAAATGGCTTGTCAAATTTCAAAATATGCAGGCATAAGTGACCGATCCTCTTGTTTTACTATCACAAATTACTTCTCTGGACTTACCTCAGAGCAATTTGATCATTTGATAGCTCAGATGATGTGGTACTTTATTGATGGTTATAGCGCACGATATGGTGATTTTCCTATTTCTTCACTGAAGGGATACTTGAAATTCACTGTAAACATGGTTGATATTGGAGAAGAAATTATTTTTTATAAGAGTGAAAAGTCTGAAAGATGGTGGATGGAAGTACCTTATCCTAAGAAAAAAGAATTAGATTTCAAGCGACACACTATTGTGCCGTGTAATTATGAAGATTATGAACAAGCTATGAGAAATGATATTCCGAACTTGTGGTGGAAAACATTTCAGAAGCTTTTATGAAACAAATAATAATAGTAGACGTATAGATAACGCAAATCGTTGCAATGAAAGAAAGAGATTAACAATAAAATTTTCAACATAAAATTGTTTATTCCGAAAATATTTTTTCAAAAAAGTTTCGATTATTAATAAAAATATATACTTTAGTGCCGAGTTGAATGATTTATGAAACGATTATTTACTTATTTTTGAAACCAAAACAAAAACTTTCTATGGTGAAAAATTTACTTAACTTGTTAGTCTTACTAACATTAACTAGTTCTGTTTTTGCTCAACAGGACAAACTGCTGACTCATTTTATTTATGATAAGATGACAATCAATCCAGGATCGACAGGATTGGAGCCTGGGATTTGTGGTACTTTAATATACAGAAATCAATGGGACAAGGTAAATGGAGCTCCAAATTCTGCTGTATTTAATGTAGAGTCGAATATGGGAAGATGGTTACCTATTAACTTAGGTCTTTCTTTTTTCCATGATGCTATTGGATTTGCTAGACAGAACAATCTGCTTTTAAATGTTTCCTATCCTATTCCAGTTACTTTAGCTGGAGGAACTCTTTCAATAGGTATAGGAGCTGGAATGGTAAATTTTGGAATGGATCCAACATGGGTTCCACCAACAACTACTCCTGACCCATCATTGCCAGCAAGTAATTCTGCAACAAACGTAGATTTAAATGCAGGTATTTACTTCCGTCATAATCAAGGGAAATGGTTTGCTGGTATTTCATCCACACACTTATCTCAATCTGAATTAAAGGCAGTTGATTATAAAACATTTAGACACTATAATATTTTAGGAGGATATAAGTTTATCGATTTGTTCGGTGAAAACAGATCGTTAGATATTCAAGCATTGATGAGAACTGACTTTGTGAAATTATCAGGAGACATCAACGTTCGCTATCTTCATGATAAGTGGTTTTATGCAGGTTTAACCTATCGTGTTTCAGATGCTGTAGCAGTTATGGTAGGTATTATCCCAATTAAGAATTTTGTGATAGGCTATAGTTATGATCTCACCATTAATAAGTTGAGTAACATCTCTAGAGGTACGCATGAAGTGGCAATAAGATATTGTTATATCATTCCACCACCACCTGCTACTATCCATAGAAATCCTAGATGGTTATAAAATAAAATAAATATTTTGTAACCTTACAACTTGAATGACGTTATAAGAACATTACCTTGACCTGTAGAATTCGTTGATGTTTATTTGAGTATTAGCAATTAAAGTTATTAAGATGAAGAAAATTGTAATTTTTGGTTTATTGGTGGTTTTGCTAGTTGCTTGTTCTTCAAGAACAGGTCATCTAACTGGCGTACTTGGTCGAAAGCCTTATCAGCCTGAGATTCCATTAGGAATGGTGTACATTCCTGGAGGATCTTATAATATGGGTGAAAATGACGAAGACGTTCCGTTTTTACAGCAGACACGAACAAAGACAGTTTCCGTACAGGCGTTCTATATGGATCAAACTGAGATAACCAACAACGAGTATCGCCAGTTTGTGTTCTGGGTGAGAGATTCTATTGCTAGAGAAAAAATAATCGCTAATGATGATTTACAAGCAGAGGATAGAATTGATTTCTTGAATTGGACTAAGGATTATTATTCAGAGGATGATGCCGAAATGGTAACAACTGATATGGGTGCTCCTGAAGAATTCCGTAATTCTTCAAATCCAGACTTGTCTACTTTCACATTGAATTGGGATAAAAGATTTAGTTATGACGATCCTACATTCATACCAATTCTTGCTGACATGTATTACAATCAGTCAGAGAGATTCTATGGTCAGAAACAAATTGACACTAGAAAACTTAAATTCAGATACGTTTGGATTGACTGGAGAGAGGCTGCTAAAAGAGGTAGAGTGAATATTATTAGAAATGGATACGAAGGACCAGATGCAATTAAAGAAGATGGTCACCGTGAGATTTTGGATGGTAACAATGCTTTTAATGGTGATCCAATTGGATTAGATGAAGATTTCGGATTCTTAAACAAAAAAGGTCAGAACAATGCTATTAGAGGACACCAAGATAGAAGTAGATTTATTATTAATGAGGTGATTAATGTTTATCCAGATACATTATGTTGGGTAAGAGACTTTACATACTCTTTCCATGATCCAATGTCAAATATGTATTTCTGGCATCCAGCTTATGATAATTATCCTTTAGTAGGTGTTACTTGGGTACAAGCAAAAGCATTTTCTGTTTGGAGAACACAATTATTAAATGGTTGGTTGACTGAAATGGGTGAATTGTTTGTGAATGATTTCCGTTTACCAACTGAGTCAGAGTGGGAAAGAGCTGCACGTGGCGACTTACCTTTATCTCCATACCCTTGGGGTGGACCATATATCAGAAATGCTTCTGGTTGTTTCTTAGGAAACTTTAAACCAATGAGAGGTAGATATTTTGAAGATGGTGGATTCCACACAGTTAAAGCATATTCTTACAACCCTAATGGTTTTGGATTGTACTGTATGGCTGGAAACGTTGCAGAGTGGTGTGAAACTGCTTTTGATGAGTCTATGTATGAATTCTCTCATGATTTGAATACTGAATACCGTTATGATGCATTGGATTGGGATACAGATGCTATGAAGCGTAAAGTAATCCGTGGAGGTTCATGGAAAGATATCGGTTATTATCTACAGACTTCAGCAAGAACATTTGAATATCAAGATACGGCAAAGTCGTATGTAGGATTTAGAAACGTAATGACTCACCTTGGTAGAGGAGGTAAAGATTTCTCTAAAGAAGGTGGTGAAGAAATTCAAAGCGATATCGAACTTCGCTAAGAATAATAAACAAAAGCAAAGTAATAATTTAAAACCAAAAATGTAAAATTATGAGTAGAAAAAAGTCTATTTTCGAAACAAACAAGTGGAAGAAATTCATGCAACAATTGTATGGTTGGGGTGCAGCTATCGTTATTATCGGTGCCTTATTTAAAATCATGCACTACCCTGGATCTGATTATTTATTACCGATTGGATTAGGTACTGAAGCAGTTATTTTCGCCTTCTCAACGTTTGAACCATTACATAATGATCCAAATTGGGAGTTAGTTTATCCAGAATTAGCACTTGGTAACGAAGTAGAGGCTGATCTTGAGAATCTACCAGCTGGTAAGAGAGGAGCCAAAGGAACTGGTATTACTGGTGAATTGGATAAAATGCTTGAAGAAGCCAAAATCGATAGTGCATTATTAGAGCGTTTAGGTGATGGTATGAGATCACTAGGTGAAAATGCAGCACAGTTAAAAGGAGTCACTTCTGCAGTGGCAGCTACTGATTCTTATGTTAGTTCATTATCTGATGCGTCTAAGAAAGTTTCTTCTTTATCTGAAGCATATGAAAGAGCATCTTTATCTTTGTCTGGCTTAACAGCTAACACAAAAGAAGGAGAATCTTTTGGAGAACAAATTCAGAAGGTTTCTAAGAATTTAGCAGCTTTAAATAATGTATATGAATTGCAATTGAAAGGTTCATCTTCTCATTTAGAGGCAACGGAGAAATTCCAGTCTCAAGTAGTAGATATGATGAAAAATCTTTCTGATTCAGCAGAAGATACCAAGCGTTATAAAGAGAATATGTCATTGTTGTCTAAGAATTTAACAGATTTGAATAATGTTTATGGTAACATGCTTAAAGCAATGACAATTACAAGAGGTTAATTTTAGCCATTATATAAGTTTATTTAATTTTTAAAATATTATAAAATGGCAGGAGGAAAAGAGACCCCAAGACAGAAGATGATTGGGATGATGTATTTAGTGTTAACAGCAATGTTGGCGCTGAATGTTTCCAAATCAATACTAGATGCTTTCGTTGCTATCGAAGAGAACATGCAGATTTCAAATGAAAATGAATTTGCTCGTGGTAATGAAAAGAAAGAAGAGTTAAGAGAAGTAGCTTTTGATCAATCTAATCCTGAAGCAGCAAAGAAAGCTAAATTGATGCTAGAAGCGATCGATAAAGTGGACATTGAAGTTGCAAAAAGAATTAAGTTTATCGATGATTTAAAGTTGGATCTTCTTAAGGCTGCAGGTGCAGATTTAGCAGTAGGTAAAGAGAGTTCTATTATTCTTAAAGCATACAACCCTAAGTTGCCTACTAAGCCTATAAGAATGGACTTAATGAACTTGGACAACAAGGATAACTTTGATATTCCAATGTTTCATTTAGGTATTAATGCAAACTTGAAGAAGCCAGAGCGTAAAGGAAAAGAGTTATGGAATCAATTGATTGAATTTAGAGGTAATATCACTAAAATCTTCATTGAATCGTCGCCAAAACCTGATAATGCTCCAGCATATTCTTTTAAAGATCCAAAAATTTCACAGTTTAAGGATCAAAAGGATTTGAAAAAGCAAGTGAAGGCTGCAATTGAGAAATCAAATGTTCCTAAAGATGAGAGAGAGGAAATATCTGATTTGTACATGAAGTTGACAAAAAATGAGATGGTCATGAATGCAGATAAAGAGAAAATTCATTGGATTGGTAAAACATTTGACCACTCACCAATGGTTGCTGCAATTGCTGCTTTATCATCTTTACAAAACGAGATTTTAACAGCTCGTGCGAATGTTATTTCTAGAATTAGAAGCAGAGTTGGAGGAGGTGAATACTCTTTCAATAAAGTAATTTCTTTGGCGTATGGTCCTGATTTAGTTAATGCTAATGATTCTTTGACTGTTGAAGTATTAATGGCTGCTTTCGATTCAGATCGCCAACCAGAAGTAACTTATGATGGTCAAAAGATTTCAGAAGTTAATGACGGTAAAGGATATGTTCGTTTAAAAGCAGGTGCTACTGATTTGAGTTTACAAGGAGAAGTAACCATTCGTAAGAAAGATGGTTCACCTAAAACATTACCTTGGAAGAAGGAAATTAAAGTAATGAAGCCTTCTGCCAGTTTGACTCTACCTGAATTAATGGTATTGTACAAAGGGTATGATAATAAGGTAAAAGGTGTTGCTTCTGGTTATGACCAAACAGTTTTAAATGCTAGTGGTGGTATTACCTTAGTGAAAAGTGGTGATTTATACATTGCCAAAGTTTCTCAAGGTGCTGGTAAAACAGGTACAATTTCTGTATCAGGTAAGAGTTCTGTTACTGGTAAAACAGCTAACTTAGGGACATTTACTTTTGATTTGAAACGTTTACCAGACCCACAATTATTTATTAATGGTAAAGGACAAGGACAACCAGTTACTAAAAATGCATCTGTTCTTACAGCTGGATACGGTCCAGAGATTCCATTGAAAGCTAATTTTGCAGTTATATCATGGGATATGGGAGCTGAAGGAATCAATGGAAAATCCTCTGGTTCAGGAACGAATTTAGGATCAGCTAGAAAAACACTGATTCAAGCTTCTTCTGGTAAGAAAGTTTTTGTTGATGCAAAAGTAAAAGGGCCAGACGGTGTTGTTAGAACAATTACTGGAGTTTATCCAATGCAATAAACATTTTTATTATGAAACGTAAATTAATTATCTTAACTCTTTTTGCTGCATTTTCTGTAAATGCACAAGTAGACATTAACGGGGGACCTACGAACGTTCCTGTTGAAGGTGTTATAGATGGTGTTGTGATGAAAGAAATCATTCCAACCAAACGAATGATACCATATGAATTTGTACGTGAAGCTGACATGATGTGGTCTAAAAGAATTCATAGATATATTGATAAACGTGAAAAGCAAAACCTTACCTTGTTTTTTCCTTATGATCAGATTTCTGAAGGAATGGAAATAGGTACTGTCAATTGGATTAAGAATGCTTCTCGTTACAGTTTATGGACTATTATTAGAGAAAATATCATCAAAGGTAATTTAACAGTTTATTATCCATATAATCCTTTACGTCAATCTGTTACTGATGGCGATCAGTTAAAGTATCCTTTGGAGATTAGAAGAAATACTTCTGTTCCATTTGAAAAAGATGAAGCTTTCAATAAGTTATTAATCGAACATAAAATGTTTGGTTTTGTTGATGAATCTATTGCTCTTGAAGCGATTCCGGATCCTGAAAATCCAGACGAACCTTTAATTGCAGAGAATCCTGTTACAGGTGAATTAGAAATTCAATATTATCCAAGACCGGTCGAATACTTTACTTCTAAAGATATAGTTAGATACGATATCAAAGAAGACTGGTTTTTTGATAAAGAGCGTTCTGTTCTCGATGTAAGAATCATTGCAATTGCTCCAGTGGTATTGGATAAACAATCAAATACGTATAGAGATATGTTCTGGTTGTATTTCCCTGAGTGTCGTTTTGTATTTAACAATTACTATACTTACAACACTAAGAATGATTCACAATGGATGAGTTTTGATGATTACTTTTGGAAACGTCAGTTTACGTCTACTATCTATCAACAATCGGATGTCTTTGACAGAAAGATTGAAGAGTTTAGATACGGAATTGATGCATTGCTTGAATCGAACAAAATTACTGAGGATATCAGAGTTTGGGAACACGATTTATGGCATTTCTAAAATAAATATTTAAATTTGAGGGCTGAGACTTTGTTTCAGCCCTTTTTTTATGACATGGATATAACAGTAACAATTATAGATAGAGAAGGTAAAGCACATGAATTGCTTGCTCCTACCGATATAAATATGAACATCATGGAATTGTGTAAATCGTATGATTTACCTGTCAAAGGTGAGTGTGGAGGTATGGCCATGTGCGCAACGTGTCAATGTTATTTAGAATCAGATACTCCTTTAGATGAACAATCAGACGCTGAATTAGATATGTTGGACCAAGCCTTTTTTGTGAAACCTTCTTCACGATTAGGTTGTCAAATACCAGTTACAGAGAAAATAAACGGAATCGTTTTACGACTTGCCCCAGAGGCAGATGAATAGCATATTCATTTTAGATTAAGATTTCCCTAATAAGAAGTATTTTAAAGTATTGCTATTAAAAGAAATCGAGCCTTTGGCTATCTAACTTCAATAAAACAAAAAGCATTACCGAGAAGGACATCATGGAGGAACCACCATAACTCACAAATGGTAGAGGAATTCCAATAACGGGAGCAAAACCGATATCCATCCCGATGTTAATAGCAAAATGATAGAATAGAATGGTTGCTACTGCGTATGCATAAATACGCGTAAATGCAGACCGCTGTCGTTCAGCAATAAATATAATTCGGACAAATAGTATACTATACAATATAACGACTAAACCTGAGCCTACAAACCCCCATTCTTCTGATAATGGACAAAATATAAAATCGGTCTCTGATTCTGGAACGTGATTAGCCTCTGTAGAAGACAAACTAGCTTGCTTGTATCCTTTTCCATATAATCCACCTGAACCTACTGCAGCCATCGCTCTATTGCGGTTGTAATCATCGCCGTTTGGATCTTCTCGTAATCCTAAAAATAATTCAATACGCTCTTTTTGATGTGGTTTTACTGTTTGAAACATGCTATCAACACTTATCACTATTGTAGTGACAACTATAAAGTTAACGATAAATATTAAAGTGAAGCGACCACGGTCTTTCTTATTTAATAGAGTGAAAGTAAAAAGAAGCATTAAGACTAATAGTCCTAAGAAAAAGAAAAGAATACCATATACTCCTGGTAATTCTATTCCCGGGAAGTTATCAAATGTAATGGTCTCACTACTCTTTAATAAGGTTAACATTGATGTGACAACAATAAAGAAAAGTAAGGGAATAAAGTGATTGCCAATCCAAGTACTTTTGAAATGTCGAATACCGACAAAATTCATTACTTTTAGGATGATGGGATCATAACTGATACCTTCTCTATATAATACGAATAGAAACGCCGTGAAGACAACTACAGAACCTGCGTCAGGCTGTAAAATAATAAGAATCATCGGGATGATGATAAGTGCATTCACCTTGATGACTGAAGATATATTTTGTATTCTCAAGTTGAGGGTTGGAATCATCTTTGCGAGTGCTAGAGCTGTTCCTATTTTCGCAAACTCAGCTGGTTGTATTCCAAGGGTTCCAATTCCTAACCATGCTCTGGCACCATTGACAGGAGGCATGAAAAGTACAATGACCAATAAAATCAAACAAAATCCATAGATAAAATAAGCGAATTTTTGATAAATTGAAGCATCAATTAAAAAGATAAGAAAGCCTAAAAAGAAAGATACACCTACCCAAGCAATTTGCTTTCCATATTTAGCAGAAAAAGAAAATAAAGAAGGATTTTCACTTGAATACGCTGTTGAATAAATGGTCGCAATACCAATAACTATCAATATTAAATAGATGGAAAAAACAACCCAATCAATTTTATAAAATAAAGATGAATTTCGATATGCTGAGTCTCTTTTATCCATTATTTAGCTTTCATTAGATTAGCCTCTAAGATATATTTTTCCATTTCTTTATCGGAGATTTTCTTATTTAAATATTTTTCGATGATTAATCGAGCTATTGGTGCACCCCAAGTTCCACCAAATCCAGCATTCTCTACGAAGACAGCGACAGCAATTTTAGGATTATCCAATGGAGCAAAACAGATGAAAACGGCATGGTCTTTTCCTTGAGGATTCTGCGCTGTTCCTGTTTTTCCACAAACGACAATATCCTTAATCCTTGCTCTTCCAGCAGTTCCTCCAGGTTCATTTACTACACGTCTCATACCTTCAACGATTGCATCATAGTATTTTGGTTCAATGTTTGTTTGATGCTTCACTTTAAAGACAGCCTCAGGTCCATTATTGCCAATAGACTTCACAACATGTGGAACATAATACCATCCTCGGTTTGCAATTATTGCAGCAATATTTGCCATTTGTAAAGGTGTAACCTTGACTTCGCCTTGACCAATAGAAATTGAACGAATCGTTGAAAAAGCCCAACGATGATGTCCATAAGGATGTGCCTTCGATGGAAATAAGTTATCATAATAATTGGGGTCGGGAATGAGACCTGGTCTAGCGCCAGGCAAATCAATAGGTAATTTTTCTCCTAATCCAAAGAGATGCATATAGTCCGCCCATTTTGCCAATCCAAGTTCGGCATCTGCAAAAACATTCTTCCTAATTTCTGGTTGAATAACTCTCCTGACTGCTTGATAATAATACGGGTTACATGACATTTTAACTGCTTCCATAATATTGATCGCATTGGGATGACTGTGACAACCTACAAGACTTTTGTTACACGGAAAACCTGTATTAATTGTGATTTTACCTTCTTGAAGCGCCACCAAAGATTGTACTAATTTAAAGATTGAACCGGGTGGATATTCAGCTTGTAATGGTCTTGGAAATAAAGGCTTATCCTTGTCTAATATCAGCGTTGGATAGTTCTTATTAATAGCACGCTTTCCGACTAATAAATTGGGGTCAAATGAAGGAGCACTAACCATGGTTAAAATTTCACCTGTAGCAGGTTCAATAGCGACAATTGTTCCTTTTTTATTTTGCATTAATAATTCTCCATACGCTTGAAGTTCAATATCGAGGCCTAATTTCAAACTCTCTCCCTGAACAGGTTGAATATCGTATATTCCATCTGCATATGGTTGTAATTCATTATTCTGAGCGGAGGTGATGATGTAATTCACCCCTTTTGTACCTCGAAGGATTTCTTCATAATATTTCTCAATCCCTGTTTTTCCAATGTTGTCACCAGAACGATAATAATTCATTGTATCTCTATCAAGTTCATCTTGATTGACCTCGCTGATATAGCCTAAGATATTAGCAGCATTTGGATATGGGTATTGGCGGACACTTTGTAAATCTTCAAAGAAACCAGGGAATTTATATAGATAAGGAGCTATTCTTGCCATTTCATCAATGGTCACCTCTTTCAAAAAAACATAGGGACGTACTTTTCGATATCGGGACAAATCACGCTTGCGAGTTTTGGGATTGATATCAAACCCTTGTTCTAGACGTATTTGTTTAAATCGTTCAGAAACTTGCCATGTTTCCCAGCCTATTAATTTTGCAAATGCAGTTGTATCAAAGTTTTTGATGTCTTTTTCAATCATCATCAAATTATAGAAAGGTTTGTTGCTGACTATAATTTTTTCGTTTCGATCTCTAACATGTCCTCTGGAGGGAGTAATCAGCTTTCTTTTTTCTGATATTTCTTGTGCTCTTAGTGTCCATTTATCGTCTAAAACCTGCATGTAAAAAAGCCTAGCTAAATAAACTAAGCCAACGCAAATAAACAAGACTATTGAAACGTACTTTCTCGATTGCAAATTCACTCTTTTCCTTTAAAACACAAAGTTAGCGTTATTTTAATAGATAATGTAGAATGTGCCAATAGATTTACAAATGATAAGCTAGGACTTATTAAACATAAAAAACGTGAAAAGGACTTAATTAATTAGTCCTTTTCACGTTTCTGCAAAGAAAAATAAAACCAAAGTAGATTAATAATTTTATGAGTATTATTTTATCTACACTATAAAGACGTATATACTTATTAAAAGGTTGGCTTATAAATCAACCTTTTTTATTTCTTCACTAATTATTTCCATTTCGTTGTAGAAGTCTTCTCCGTAAGCTCTAATAATAGGCTCTTTAAGGAATTTGTAAACAGGAACTTTTAAATTATCACCTAATTTACAAGCTGGGTCACAAATCGACCATTTGTCGTAATTGAGTGCAATGAAATCATGAAACTTCTTTTCTCTAATTGGATACAAATGACAGGAAATAGGTTTTTTAAAAGTTGTTTTACCTTCTAGATAAGCCTTTTCAATAGCGCATTTAGTGATTCCCTTTTCATCGAAGTAGACAAAAGCACATTCTTGTCCGTTTACTAATGTTGTGACTGGTTCGTTATTTGGGGCCATATAAAAAACACCGTTCTTCTCTACCTCTGCAATTCCCTCAGGTCGCATGTACGGTTTCACATCTTCTAAAATTTCTTCGATAATATCGACTTCTTCAAAAGTCAATGGTGCTCCTTCATCTCCTTCTACACAACATGCTCCCTTGCAGGCATTTAAGTCGCATACGAAATTCTTTTTGAAAAGCTCTAAAGAAACAATTTTATCTTTAATCTCTATTAACATCGCATTAATTCTTTTGGCAAAGGTAAGATTTCTAAGCCCTTAAAGCTAAATTAGGCTGGTTGATTTGTTAAACTGCTTTAAAGAAGAATGATTATTAATAACTTGAATTGAAGTAACTCCCTGCTGAATTATCATGTGTTAATGCTTGTAATACTTTTCCAGCAAGACTACTCGCACCAAATCTAAATAGGTTATTGTTTAGCCATGATTCTCCAAGTTCTATTTCTACTAATTTGTAGTACTGTAAAGCAACTTCGACAGAAGAAATACCACCCGAAGGTTTGATTCCAATTATTTTGCCCGTTTTTGAAAAATGGCTTTTAATTGCTTGAAGCATTGTGTAGATAGCTTCCAATGAGGCACCTTGTGGAATTTTTCCAGTGGAAGTTTTAATAAAATCGGCTCCAGCAGCAATAGCTATATCACTCGCTAATCGAATGTTCTCTAGTGTGTCTAACTCTCCTGTTTCAAGAATGACTTTTAAAGTTTTTGCACCACAAACTGCTTTAACGGCAACGATTTCGTCATACACTTCTGAATAATGTCCACTTAAAAATTTCCCTCTAGAAATAACCATGTCAATCTCGTCAGCTCCTTGATCTAAAGCATATTTGACTTCTTCTACTTTCAAAAACAATGGAATTTGTCCACTTGGAAAACCGGTTGCAACAGAAGTTACTCGGATAGGTGAATCTTGCACCGTTTTTTTAGCAATCGCTACTAATGATGGGTAAACACAAAGTGCTGCGACAGTTGGTAAATTAGGAAATAGATGAGTTGAATCCAACGCTTTTTGTCCTAAGAACTGTACTTTTTCATCTGTATCCTTACCTTCTAAAGTAGTCAAATCAATCAGATTGAAAAGTTGTTTTAATATGACTTCATTTTCTTGATTTTCTTTTTGAGCACTCCACTCTTTAACATTTGTTATTGTTGGATTCATTTTATCAATAGCAATGGCAGGTCTATTTTTGAGTATTTCAGCTAATCTATTTTCAATTGACATAATTCACTATTTAGAAAGTATTTCAATGGACTTCATGACTTCCTTGTCCGTTTTGATACTCATATAATAATACGCTTTTTCTTCCCAAAGTTGACGGGCAATTTCTGCTTTTAAAATTTCCTTCAAACGAATACTGTTTTGTTTGTTACCAATTAAAACATCATGAACGATATCGTAATTATTCGTAATATAAGTATTGAACTGATTAATAATTTGGTCCGTTACGACAAACGACTTGTTGTAGTCGTACATGTTTTTCCACTTCGTGCGTTTATCTTTCACAAAATCAAAGGAGAATGCTTGAAATACGCCTTTATAATAAAGCTCAGCAATGTACCATGTGTTTTTAGTACTATCTATGGGAACAAATACATCAGGATAGATCCCGCCACCGCCATAAACAACTTTTCCTTTCGGTGTGTAATATTTTAATGAGTCAGCAATTTTTACAGAATCAGCACTATAAACTTCACCATCGTCATAACGATCGTAGTATTCATGCATGTAATCTTCATAGTTGCCAGAATATGGTTTTTGAATGCAACGTCCAGAAGGCGTGTAATAGCGCGCTACGACTAATCGCAAGTCACTTCCATCACTCAATGGAATATCTTGTTGAACTAATCCTTTTCCGAAAGAACGTCTTCCTATGATTGTCGCACGATCTTGATCTTGTAAAGCACCTGCTACAATTTCACTTGCAGAAGCAGAACCTTCGTTAATCAAAACAACCACGGGCATTTTATCCATAATACCATAATTGGTCGCGTAGATATCTTCTTTCGGGAAATTTTTACCTTTCGTGGTGACAATCAACTTTCCATTTGGTAAAAACTCGTCTACTATTCTAACAGCACTCTCTAACACTCCACCACCGTTACTTCTTAAGTCTAAGACTAATTTTTTCATTCCAATAGCTTCTAATGCTCCTACTGCATCTCTAAATTCGTCAGCTGTTGCTTTAGAAAACTCATCGATTTTAACATATCCTATGTCATCATTTACCATATAATACGCTGACACAGAGTTGTATGGAATCAATCCACGTTTGATTTCTTTTTTTAATAAAGCACCGTTTCTAAGAATAGTGACATTCACAATGGTGTTTGGAGCTCCTTTTAAAAGTTTCATTATTTCTTCATTGGGAAGATTTTTGCCCGCAATGGTTTTATCTTCGACCTTGATGATTCTATCACCCGCTTTAAGTCCGGCAATCAATGAAGGAGAGTTTTCAATAATATTAGTGATTGAAACGGTGTCTCGAAGCATGAAGAAGCGTACACCAATTCCACCGAAAACGCCATCTACCCGTTCTTGAGCAGCTAGTAAATCTTCTTTAGAGATGTAAGAACTATGAGGGTCTAATTTACGTAATAGCTCCTGAATGGTTGATTCAAAAAGCTTGTCCGCATCAACGGTGTCAACGTATTTTTTATCCAAAATCTGTATGATGTCACGGATCTTGTTGTAACTACCGGTACTAACATTACCGACATATCCAGGAGCTATTCTCAAACCGATTAAAATTCCGCCAGCAAGGAAAAGCGTTAATAGGAATGGATATAAAAATTTAAATTTATTCATTAATTGGTTTTTCTATTTGTTCAACGATGATTCCCGCTTGTCTTAAGAAATCGACTCCAGTAGTATCTTTATAAGTATTCATAAATACTAATCGTGTGATTCCAGCTTGTATGATTAGCTTACTGCAATCTCTACAAGGAGAAAGCGTTAGATAAAGTGTAGCACCCACACAATTATTGGTTGACTTCGCCACTTTCAAGATGGCATTTGCTTCCGCATGAAGAACATACCAGTGCGTTTCACCAGAATCATTTTCACAACAATTATCAAATCCTGCGGGCGTACCATTGTATCCATCGGAGATAATCATATTATCTTTTACAATTAGTGCTCCGACTCTTTTACGAGTACAATGAGATAGTTGTCCCCATTCCGTAGCCATTCGCAAATAGGCAGAATCATATCTAAGTTGTTTGTTTTTATTTTCCATCTGTAAATCGGTAACCTACACTTCGGATACTGTAGAAGTATACTGGGTGTTTGGGGTCTGTTTCAAATATTTTCCTAAAAGTAAGAATATAATTATCAATTGTTCGAGTCGTTGGATACTGATTGGCATCCCAAAGTTCGGTTAAGATTTCATCTCTAGAGATGGCCCTTTCTTTGTTGTGGATAAACAATTTCAATAAATCAATCTCCCGCTTAGAGAGCGTTATTCGTTCATTTGTAGCCAAGTCAGTAATTTCAAACGTCAGAAAGTTTATTTCTTTATTGTTGATAATATAATTCAATAATTTCGACTCTTGTTTTAATACATCGATACCATTTAGTAAAATTTGTACTTTTAATAAGAGTTCTTCTAAGTCGAATGGTTTGGGTAAATAATCATTTCCACCCACTTTCAACCCGTTGATACGGTCCTGGGTAGTTCCCTTTGCAGAAAGGAAAAGTACGGGAATATTAGAGAATTTCCGAATCTCTTTACAAATTGTAATTCCAGAAACTTCTGGCAACATAATATCTAGAATGACCAAGTCAAATTCATTAATATTAGATGCAAAACTAAATGCAGAAGATCCTTTAGTGGTGTGTTCAACAGAGTATCCTTCCATCTCAAGATTCAAGCGGATAATATCAGCAAGGTTCTGTTCGTCTTCAACAAGATAAATTTTCTTCAAAGGTGCCTCTTTTTAAACGTTATTTATTTCTATTGGATAAAGTTATAAAACTTAGATGATATGAGGATGAATTTTGACTATATGTCGTTTAAAATTCTATCAAAGATTATGATAATCGATGTTTTTCATACACTTTTCGTGAGTTAAACCAGTAAATCAACAAGGCTACAAATGAACCTAATCCAGTAATCAGGTACATGTTTGCAAATCCGTATTTTCCACCTAAGTACGCTCCAATCAACATTCCTAATCCTATACCTAAATCAAAACCTGTTAAATACGTTGAGTTGGCTGTTCCTCTTTGTGAAGCAGGTGCCATATTGATGTAAATGGTTTGTAAAGCAGGGAAAAGTGTTCCATAACCAATGCCGATCATAAAGGCGCAAATGTTGTAGGAATATACATTGTGAAATTTTGCAAAACCGATGAATCCCATACCGATTAAGAAAATAGCTATCACCATTATTTGGTGTAGATATCCTTTGTCTACCAATTTTCCTGATGTTATCCTTGATGAAATAATACCAGCAGCTAAAAACAAAAAGAACACACCTGCATTTTCAATACCTATATCTTTACCATATAAAACAGCATAAGCAACTAAGGTTCCCCAGCCAAAAGATAGAAGTAGTTGGTTTCCCATGATTGGTAATCCTTTCACTAATATAAATCGGTCTAAAGATATCGGTTGATTTTCAGTGATCTTTTCTCTTTTTGGTACTTTGATAAAACTAGCGGTTAAAATAGAAGCAATACCCATTATTATAGAACCGGTTATCAATGCATTAAAGCCATATCCAGAGTATAATTTCACTCCTAAGAAGGGCGCAATTGCCATGGCAATATTTCCGTTGACACCAAAGTAGCCAATACCTTCAGCTCTTCGTGTGGATGGAATGATGTCAATTGCAACAGTGTTTGCTGAAACAGCGGTTAATCCCCAAAACAAGCCGTGAATAAAGCGAAGGATGATGAAAAATATAACGGTAAAAGCAAAGTAATAGCCAAAAAATATAGCTACGAAGAGCATTGTACCGACGAGGAGTAATGATTTTCGCGAATAAACATCGACCAAGAAACCACTGAATGGACGTACGATAAGTAATGCAATGGCATAGGATGAAAGAACGATACCAATTTTGGAAGGCTCTACATTTAATTTTTCAGATAAGTATAAAGGTATCGTTGGCATTAAGAGAAAAAATGCACACGCTATTAGAAAATATGTCAAGCAAGCAATGATAAAGTCTTTATTCCAAAGTTTTTCCTTTTGACTCATAATTTAATATAAGAATTTGTAAAAATACGGTAGAAATTGGAGAAAAAACTTTTTTTACCATTCCGCTAACAAAACGAAAATGGAAGATAATGATTAGAATTCAAATTTTCTAATCATTCAACTTCAATACCGCCATAAATGCTTCCTGAGGAACTTCTACTCTACCAACTTGACGCATACGCTTTTTACCTTCTTTTTGTTTTTCTAACAATTTACGTTTACGAGTGATATCACCACCATAACATTTTGCAGTAACGTCTTTCCTTAGTGCTTTAATCGTTTCTCTTGCGATAATCTTAGCTCCGATAGCTGCTTGAATTGGTATTTCAAATTGTTGCCTAGGAATTAATTCTTTCAACTTGACACAAATTTTCTTTCCTAAATCATGCGCATTGCTTCTGTGAACTAATGCAGATAAAGCGTCTAATGGCTCGCCGTTTAACATCAAATCCATTTTAATGAGATCTGATTGTTTATAATCTACTGGATGATAGTCAAATGAAGCATATCCTCTGGAGATAGATTTTAAACGATCATAAAAGTCGAATACTATTTCTGCTAAAGGCATTTCAAAAGTTATTTCAACGCGATCTTGGGTCAGATACACTTGATTTTTTAACTCACCTCGTTTATCGATACATAATTTCATCACCGATCCGACATATTCAGATTTAGTAATGACTTGCGCTCTAATATAAGGTTCTTCAATACGGTTAATAGCAGAAGGATCAGGAAGTTCAGAAGGATTGTTAATGATGATTCTTGTATCTGGCTCTCTGTCCATATAACAGTAGTAAGAAACGTTTGGAACGGTAGTAATAACGGTCATGTTAAATTCACGCTCTAAACGCTCTTGAATGATTTCCATATGTAACATTCCTAAGAATCCACATCGAAAACCAAATCCTAACGCAGCAGATGACTCTGGTTCAAAAACCAAAGAGGAGTCATTCAATTGCAGTTTTTCCATGGAATAACGTAACTCTTCGTACTCATCTGTCTCAACAGGATATATCCCTGCAAAAACCATTGGTTTAACGTCCTCAAACCCTTTGACAGGCGTTTGGCATGGGTTTGCAACAGAGGTAATTGTATCTCCAACCTTTACTTCATTGGCTTGTTTGATTCCTGAAATAATATAGCCAACGTCGCCAGCTCTTACTTCTTTTTTGGAAACCAATCCCATTTTTAAAATACCAATTTCGTCAGCATTGTAGGTTCTATCTGTATTGAAGAACTTCACTTTTTCACCTGCATGAATCACACCGTTTCTTACTCGGAAGTAGGCGATAACACCTCTAAATGAATTATATACAGAGTCAAAAATCATCGCTTGCAAAGGCGCATCTACATCACCTGTTGGTGGATGAATACGTTCAATAACAGCGGTCAGAATATCTTCTACACCGAGTCCAGTTTTTCCGGATGCTGGAATTACATCAGAAGGATCACATCCAATTAATTCGACAATCTGATCGGTTACTTCTTCTGGCATGGCACTTGGCAAGTCCATTTTATTCAATATCGGAATAATTTCTAAATCATGCTCGATAGCGAGATATAAATTTGAAATTGTTTGAGCTTCAATACCTTGTGTAGCGTCTACAATTAATAAAGCGCCTTCACACGCAGCAATAGAACGAGAAACTTCATACGAAAAATCGACGTGTCCGGGAGTATCAATAAGATTTAATACATATTCCTCTCCCTTATATTTGTAATTCATTTGAATTGCGTGGCTTTTAATCGTTATACCACGTTCACGCTCCAAGTCCATATCGTCCAAAGCTTGATTTTGCATATCGCGATCTGAAATTGTTCCTGTAAATTGTAACAATCGGTCGGCTAATGTGCTCTTTCCGTGGTCAATATGTGCAATGATGCAAAAATTACGAATATTCTCCATATAGATTTATAAGTTCAACTTGCAAAGGTAAGCGAAAAAAGCGGGATTTGTTATAATTGTATTTTTTGTTTGAAATTTCCGAAGATTTTATTTGGGTATAATTATTTAGAGCCAAAGAACACAAAACGCAGTATTTTGAATCTAATGGACGAGAGCAAACGAATTTGAAAATCGACATTAAAACAAAAAAACTCCATTGGTTAAATGAACCAATGGAGGGAGTAAACGTTCAATGAAAAGATAATTATAACCCTTTTAAAAGCGTTGTTTCAATTAAAAATTATACTTTGTCCATGCGAAAATAGATGTTGGACATCCTGTATTTCCAGACTCAATGATGGCATTATCATATCCTGTTTCAGGATTAACTTGTTTTCCTAAAACTTGTTCCGATGTCAAATTGTTCGTTAGGCTAATCGTTGATGTAATGTCTCCATCTCCTTTCCCATCTTTAAAATCAATTAAATCGACAACCGTTCCTAAACCTTTCAAAAGTGCATTTATAACATTTACTTTCGCACTTCTACGTATTTTAATAACATCCTGCATTTTGTTGGTTACATTCGAAACATCGCCGTCAGTAGCTTGAACCAAGCGTAGGTCAAATGTTACATTTTTTACTGTAAAATTGGATTGTCCAAGTTGTGTAGGGAAATTTCCGTCTAAGTTACCATCCACTTCCATTCCTCTTGGATCTGATTCTGTGCTTGAATAACCAACTTCCCAAATTCCATACGCATTTTCCAATGTACCTGCATAACCTTGAGTGAAGTCAAACATATCGTCATCGCTATTCACAACTAAAAGGTTTGTAACATTTACAGTACCTCCGAAAAATTCGATTCCGTCATCAGAAGCGTGAAGAATATAAACGTTTTCAATTGTCGTTCCTGCACCTACACCATTTAATGTTAAGCCGTTATGCTCAACATCTGCACTTGAACGCGCACCTGTGTAGGCCAAAGTTAAATAGGTGATGATGCCTGAATTATCATTAATGTCTGTACCTCCATATTGGAAAGCCGAACTAATTTCAGTACTTCCAATAGTTCCATCTGAAAGTGGTGCTTTACCGTTGATAATCAAACCTCCCCAATGTCCTGATTCAGCATTGTCAATATCAGCTGTCATAGTAATCGGGTTTTGTGCTGTACCGTTTGCATAAATTTTACCACCTTGTAAAACGAGAATGTAATTATTAAACCCTTTTTTAGCTTTAATAATTGTCCCCGCTGGGATTTCTAGAACACCACCATCTTCAACAATTACAGGTCCAGTAATGGTGTAAATAATATTGGCATCTAAGGTCCTTGTGCCTGAAATACTTCCAACTAGATCATTTTCACCTGCGGCATATTTACAAGAACCATTGTCCTTTTTTGCTTTTGAACTATAGTTTAAAGCCGAACTGTCGGTGCATCCTTCTTTTTTACAAGAAACTAAGCTTACTACAAGGACTAAAGCCATTAAGAAAGCCGTTGCTGTTTTTGTTACATTTTTAATTGTTTTCATTTTGATTTAATTTTAAATTATTGTTTATTTGTTTTTTCTTTGATTTTAAAACCACTTCTATTTTTCTATTTGCAATGGCTGATGGTTACAACCATTTTCCTTTTATTATTTTTCCATTACTATCTTATTTTTAGTTAATACTTTTATCTATTGAAAAGTGTATCAAAGATTAATACTGATACCCAGGCTGATGTTCATTCCTTTTTTATATTGACTAAGGATTATTTTTTCGTTGGTAACACTACTTTCTCGGACTAATGTAAAAGAAGGATTCAACAAGTTTGCGGACTTTATATTTATTCCTAATTTGCTATTGAATTTGTACGAAAAAACGAAATCTAACGTCGATCTTCCTTTTTCCATAACATCTTTAAATCCTAATGTGCCATTGGTGTATATTTTATCGCTGAAATAATTATAAATAAGCGAAGTCATCAGGCTCTTTTTATCTTTGGAGTAAGTATAGGTTATGTCCATATTCGCAATAAACGGTGACGAGCCCGCCAAACTTGTTTTTCTTTCTGGAGTATTTACTAGTTCCAGTTTCAATTCGGAAAAGATATACGAAACATTTAAACCCAATGAAAGTTTATTGGTACCACTTTCGGAGGTATGGTTCTGAATGTGTAAATTCTTTCTTGTTTCTAGTTCTATACCAAGAACATCGGCATGTTTACTGATGTTATCGTAGGTGAGTAATCCTGCCGAATTACCTTTGTAGACACGACTAATAGGATTTATAATACGTTTGTAAAATAGCGCAACAGAAATAATTTCCGAGTGACTGAAGTAATTATCCCATTTCAAATCGAAATTATAATTATCGGAAGGTTGCAGCTTAGGATTTCCTTCACTTGCAAAACTGATATCTACGTATTGATAAGGAGAAATTTCTTTTGATTGTGGTAATGTATAGGTTTTACTGACACCCAATCGAAGTGTGTTTTTATCATTAAGGTTGTATTTCAGATTTAAACTTGGTAGATAATATGGTTTCACGATGATGTTCGTATCAATACGGCCAAGGATATTATACGCTACTGTCATATCCACATAATCAAATCTGAAACCGACATTTCCTACAAGTGATTTTGTCAATTGGTAAACACCTTCTGCAAATGCGGAATAACTATTTTTCGATACATTGTATGAATTGGGAACGCCCTTCGTCATTTTAAATCTACCCTCCTGATAACTAGATGAATTATAAACATTATCCAATGTAATATCAGTTATGGTATACGAACCTGGAGCGGCAGAAAAGTTATATTCAACAGCTTCAAAATCTGTATTGGAAAGGTAGCCATTAAATCCGATAGATATTTTGGAAAAATCGCTATTATATGCATCTTTCAGTTTGTAATCTAATATCACTTTGGAGGAATAATCCTTTTGAAATAGTTCCGAGAAAAATCTTTTCTGGCGATTACTTCCCGTTAATCCGTAAGTACCATCATCTTTTTGTGAAAGATAATTTTCCCTACGGTCAGGTTCAAGTCCTTTGATAGAATTGTAGGAGAAATCGGCGGAAATATTTAATTTTTCTGTCAATTTCCATTTGGATAACAATTGATGTGTAAGAAGCAAATTATCGTTCGTTTGTTGTCTTCTCATATAACCCATTCCTGCTTCGCTATCTTGAAATTTCTCCACATCTTTACCACTATATTCAGCGATATATTGGCTGTTTGAGTGGAGTAACATGAAATTATAGGCGATAAAATGTTTGTTTCCTATCGTATATTTCACGTTAGCAAGCCCCAACTGACCGATTTTACTTGAATAGCGACTTCCTTGTTCGTCTTGATAAATAATTCCTGCTGTATTAGTATTCCGAACTATTCCTTCTGTATATGAGAATGCGGTTTTATGAGCCGCTACACCAAAAACAGACAATACATTATTTCCAAATTTGAAACGCTTTCCGCCTGACAGTTTATAACTTTGATTAAGTGGTAATTTCATTAAAGAAGGATCGAGCTTATTAGCAAACTCAAATTGATTAGAAACAGGACGTTTGGCATTGGAAATACCTAAGTAATTCGTGCCTGAAAGTTTCTGAAACTTTGTTCCAATTACTGAAGCATTAATTCCGGTCGAGATATTCACGCTAAGATCATACTCTTTTATCATTTCCTTTGAATTGATATTGATGCTTGCACCTCCGACATCACCGATGTTTTGTGCTGAAAAAACTTTATTTATACCGATATTTTGAATCATGTCCGTTCCAAAAATTTCAAGGTCAATGTTTTTATATTCAGGATCTTCCGAAGGAATAGGCAAACCATTCAGTAACGTCACATTATAACGATCTTCCAGCCCTCGAATAAAAACGTTTTTATCGCCGTCTTGTTTGGAAACCCCTGATACTTTGGCAACAGCGGACTCAGCATCTCCCACTCCTTTTCGAGACAATTCCTGTGCACCAATACTTTGTGTTGAAATAAGCGCTTTTTTTTGCTCCATAAGAAGTGCAGTTTCAGACTCACGATTGATTCTCCCAACAACTTTAACTTCGATGATATTGCTTTCTTCATGACTCAATGCAATCGCTATGTGTGTCGTATCTCCTGAACGTACTATTACTGCATTCGTAATAGCTGTTTGATAGGAGAAATAAATACTTTTCAGTTGGTAAGAGCCTATTGGAATTTGATTAATGCTAAAATCGCCATTATCATCGCTTATCGCTCCGATTGACAAACCTTCTATCAAAATGGTTGCTCCAATTAAGGGCTCTTTCGATGTGGAGTCACTAATATTTCCTCTGATTACACCTGTTTGACCCAAAAGAGTAGTAGAGAATAATGTGAAAAATAAAAATAGAATAACCGGCATGTATTTTTGAATTATTCTTGATTTTCTGATTTTTATCATAATGAATTTTTGTTTTTTTTCTTTATGATACAAAAGTCTCCCAATCTTATTACGAAACAGTTACGCAGGAATTACAATTTCATTAATTATTTAAAACAGTTTTATTACAACACCTAAAACATATTGAACTCCAATAGCAATAACAATAAAACCAATGATTCTTGATAAGGCATTAATACCTGAAGCTCCCATAAATTTGACAATGAAATGTGCACTTTTGAGTATGAAATAAATAGTTGCGCTCACTAATACTACAGCTATTATAATAAATATTTTGTCATAAAATAGAACGTATTCTTGCTGATAGGAGATTAACAAACTGATTGTTCCAGGACCAGCTAACATTGGAATTGCTAATGGTGTTAACGAGATTTCAGAACGATTAAAAGCATCATCTTTCTCTCTTTGTTTCATTCCCTTGTGCTCTGTAAATTTCCCTGTTAATAAAGCAAATCCTGAAGAAGCAATAATTAAGCCTCCAGCAATCTTTAAAGCATCTAAACTAATACCAAAAAAAAGCAAGATGTATTTGCCTAAATAAAACGAAAGTAAGAGAATGACTAATACATAAATAGCTGTGTAAAAAGCAATGACGCGCTTTTCTTTTTGAGTATTGTTTTGCGTTAATCCTACAAAGATGGGAACAGTTCCAAGTGGGTTAATAATTGAGAATAATGCAGCAAAGCTTAAAATTAAAATTTCCATGTTTTTTTTGCAAATGAACTCACTTTTTCATGAAAGTTGGTTACAATAAAATTAAGTTTTAATGACATTATTATTTTAAAATAGACACTAAATAAGGTGGAGGCAGATAATAGAATATCCTGCTTAAAACTTAAATTGTTGATTAATTGATATTTATGCTTTTCAAATTTAGAAATGTAACAAAATCGTAATAATAGCTCAATACGCCTGTAACATCTCCATCCTATTTTTGTATCAAATTAAAAGAATAACAAAATAGATGAGAAACATTTTATTCGTATTACTTATATCAATTTCAAGCTTTACAGCCGATGCACAATATCTAACCGCCTCTGATTCATTATTCAATGAGCACGTTCCGATGACGGGAAGAATTTGGGGTTATGCTTTTGGAGATTATTTCTACAAAGGACATAGCGATTCTTTAGGAAGAGGTGGATCGAATCAATATACAAATGTAAAAACAAGTGATAATGCATTTGCTTTACGGAGGCTTTATTTGGGTTACGATTTCAATATCAGTAAGAAGTTTAGTACAGAAGTGTTGCTTGCCGCTGAAGATTGGAACCAACAGAAAAACCTGACATTCTTTATAAAGTATGCCAACATCAGATGGAGAAATATTTGGAAAGGAACAGATTTAGTTGTGGGACAATCTGGTACGCCGGGATTTTCAAAGACATCAGAAAAATTTTGGTCGTATCGCTCAATTGAGAGAACCATCATAGATATCAGAAGAACACAGTCGTATGATTTTGGCGTGACATTACAAGGAAAGTTTGATAAAAAAGAACGTTTTGGTTATAACGCAATGGTTGGAAACGGTCGAGGAGCTTTGGCAGAAAACAATCGATTCAAAAAGTTTTATGGAAATGTGTATGGCTATTTTCTAGATAAGAAACTTTTGGTGGATGTGTACGCAGATTATGAAAAAGTAGATTGGCGTCAGAATTTCCATCATTCCAGAACGATGATGAAGATTTTTGTAGGTTATACAACTAAATCATTTACTGTTGGCGCAGAAGTCTTTTTGAATCATGGTCAGAAAGATATTGTAGCAGAGCAAAATGGCATAAAAGATACCTTAAGTGGTAATTCCTTTGGTGTATCCGTATTTGTCAGAGGAAAAATAATCAGTGATAAACTAAGTTTCTTTGCTAGAGCTGATGTGTTTAACCCCTATTTAAATTACGATAAATCAAGTTACTCTAACTATACAGGACTTTCAAAAAACTACAATCCTAATACAAAGGAGCTTTTCCTAACAGCTGGTTTAGACTTTACACCTATAAAGAATGTGCATTTTATGCCGAATGTTTGGTTCAATGGGTATCAAAATCAAGATAATGGAATTACTGGTAGAGCAGGGAAAGATTATGACATAGTTTATCGCCTCACTTTCTATTATGTATTTGGAAAATAATAAATGATAAAAAAAGAATTTAACTCGATTTAAAACAATTAAAATAAAAAAAATGAGAAGAAAAAATTTAAAACAAGCAGTTATGATTGCACTTGGATTGCTAGTAACAATTGGCATGACTTCATGCAGTCAAAACGGAAATACGGATTCCACAAATCAAAAAATAAAAACACTTATCGGTGCAGGAAGTTCCTTTGACAATCCGCTTTTCTCAAAAATGTTTTATGAATACCATAAAAATACCGGTTTGCAAATCAATTATCAATCCGTTGGTTCGGGAGCGGGAATTTCACAACTAACACATAAAACAGTTGATTTTGGCGCAACCGATGCCCCGATGAATGAAGCACAAGAAAAAGAAGCAAAAGGAAATGTATTACATATTCCCATCACTGCCGGTTCGGTAGTTTTGAGTTATAACTTACCGACTGTTAAAAAAACGCTTAAAATGACTCCTGAGGTGATTGCGGAGATTTTCTTAGGAAAAATTACCAATTGGAATGATGCGAAACTTGCAGCAATTAATCCAGGGGTGAATTTACCAAACCAAAAAATAGTAGTTGTTCATCGTTCGGATGGAAGTGGGACGACGAGTATTTTCACCACCTATCTTTCGAAGGTAAATACCGAATGGAGAGATAAAGTAGGAGCAGGAACTGCGGTGAACTGGCCTGTTGGATTAGGAGGCAAAGGCAACGAAGGTGTGGCAGGAATTGAGAAACAAACGCCGGGAGCTATTGGTTATATTGAGCTTGCTTATGCGATTCAAAATAATAGACCGTATGCTACCGTACAAAATAAATCTGGAAATTATATAAAACCAAGTATTGAAAGCGTGACGGCTGCGGCCAATATTGTCATTCCAGAAGATGCGAAGATTTCCTTAACCGATACCGATGCAGCTGATGGTTATCCTATTTCAAGTTTTTCTTGGGTGATTATTTATCAAGAGCAAAGCTATGGCAAAAACACGGAAGCAAAGGCAAAAGAATTGGTGACATTAATTAACTGGATGATTCATGAAGGACAGCAATATAGTGCTGCACTAGATTATGCGCCACTTTCAGAAGCTGCAGTACAAAGAGCTGTTGAGATTTTGAAAAAAACAACTTTTAAAGGTAAAGCTATTCTATAAAAATAAAGCTAACGGAATATGGTAAATGAGCAAAAAATAGGAAAAACACTCCGAATGATTAGAGGAGAAAAAGTATTCAGAAGATCCATCCGATTGAGCGGAATTTTAATGGTGATGTTAGTTTTGGGTATTTTTATCACACTTTTTTGGGGTGCTTTTCCGTCTATTCAATCATTAGGATTTGATTTCTTCAAGGGAAAAACATGGGATCCTGTTCAGAATGTATTTGGCGCTTATCCCTTTTTGGTCGGAACGCTCTTGACGGCCTTAGTTGCCTTATTGATTTCGATTCCATTTTCAGTAGCCATTGCCATTTTTCTAGGTGAGTATTTCCCAAATGGATGGATTTCGAATTTTCTCAGAGGTACGATTGAACTCATTGCTGCCGTACCTTCTGTTATTTTTGGATTTTGGGGATTCTTCGTTTTAGTGCCAATTATTCGAACGTTTCAACTAAAAATGGGTATTATGCCAAATGGTGTAGGTATCTTTTCCGCTGCTTTGGTTTTGGCAATTATGATAATTCCGTATGCCGCTAGCTTGGGAACATCGATTATCAAAATGGTGCCATCCGATTTAAAAGAAGGTGGTTACGCGCTAGGAGCAACGCGTTGGGAAGTATTGAGAAATGTCATTCTGCCCTATTCTAAATCGGGATTATTTGCTGGAATCCTTTTATCCTTAGGTCGTGCTGTAGGTGAAACAATGGCGGTAACGATGGTAATTGGTAATGCCAACCTTCTTCCTGACAGTATTTTTTCTCCAGGAAACACTATGGCAAGTGTAATTGCAAACGAATTTACAGAAGCGGATCATCCACTTTATTTATCGGCCTTAATTGAAATGGGACTCTTCCTTTTCTTGGTCACTTTTGTTATCAATTTTATTGGTAAAAAAATAATTAAAAAAACAACAAAAACATAATGAACAACAAACTTCAATATCGAATGGCAAAAACAAAAGGCATGCAACTACTCGTCTATTTGTTGGCTTTTCTTACCGTACTTCCACTGATATTTATCTTAATTTATATCGTAAAGGTTGGAATTGGTGCTATCAATTGGGATTTTCTTGTCAACATTCCAAAACCAGTTGGAGAAATAGGTGGAGGAATTGCCAATGCGTTGTTGGGTACGATTATTATTCTCTTTTTTGCGACCATCATTGCAGTGCCAATCGGAATTCTGACTGGCGTTTATCTAAGTGAAAATAAAACGGGAAAGTTAAGTTATTGGGTCGGCATGTGTGTCGATGTTTTACAAGGAATTCCTTCTATCGTAATTGGTATTATCGCCTATTTCTGGCTGGTTCGACCTTTAGGAGGTTTCTCCGCTATTTCTGGAAGTATTGCTTTAGCCATCATGATGTTACCCATTATCATTCGTTCCACGGAAGAAACGTTGAAACTATTACCCAATAGCCTAAAAGAAGCTGGTTATGCATTGGGAATGCCATCACATCGTGTAATTTTACGTATCATTATCCCATGTGGATTTAGTGGTATTCTTTCAGGTGTCATGTTGGCTGTAGCTAGAGTTGCGGGAGAAACAGCACCTTTACTTTTCACTGCATTTGGAAACCCATTCATTGAGACCAATCTTGGAAAACCAATGCAAACCTTGCCTTTATTGATTTTTAATTATGCAACAAGCTCATATACAGAATGGCAGGATTTAGCATGGGGAGCTTCTATCGTTTTATTAGCAATGGTCTTATCGTTTAATTTATTGACAAAATTACTTACTCGAAAATGGAAAATACAATTATAAAAACAGTGAATTACAGTTCATTTTTTGGAACGCACCAAGTGGTGAAAAATGTGAACATGGAAATTAACAAAAATACGGTAACTGCCATCATGGGACCTTCTGGTTGTGGAAAGACGACTTTTTTACGTGGAATCAATCGTATGCATGAATTGTTACCCGATGCACGGTCGGAAGGAGAAATTCTTTTGAATGGCGAAGATATAATGAAGACACATCCTATTTTGGTCAGACAAAAAGTAGGGATGGTTTTTCAACGACCGAATCCTTTCCCTAATTTGAGTATCGCTGAAAATGTTGTTGCAGGTTATCAATTGAATGGTATCAAACTAACTAAATCAGAAAAAGAGCAGGTAGTAGAAGAATCACTCACAAATGTAGCCTTGTGGAATGAAGTAAAAGATGCTTTGTCAAAAAAAGGAACGTTTCTTTCAGGTGGTCAGCAACAGCGCTTGTGTATTGCCCGAGCAATTGCGATGAAACCGTCTGTATTGCTTTTTGACGAACCTACTTCGGCATTAGATCCAATTTCAACCGCTACGGTGGAAGATTTATTCATGAAATTAAAGCAAGACTACACACTCGTTATTGTGACGCACAATATGCAACAAGCAGCGAGGGTCAGTGACAAAACAGCATTTTTCATGATGGGAGAATTAGTGGAATTTAGCGATACAAAAAAAATGTTTCTAAACCCTGAAAAAGAAGAAACGCAAAACTACATTACAGGTAGATTTAGTTAATTGAAGTAAAAAAGACAATTATTATGAAACAAAATGAACAAGAAATACAATTCATCAAAGAGGAAATAAATCAAATGTGGAAAATGGTGATTTCGCAATTAGAGAAAGTGAAACATTCATTTATAAACAATGATTTGGATTTAGCAGCAGAAGTGATTCAAACGGAAAATAAAGTGAATGCTTTTGAATTAAAAGTAGATGACAGTTGTGAAAATTATATCGCGTTATATAGTCCAGTTGCCATTGATTTAAGGTTAGTGTTATCCATTATGAAAATCAGCGTTACCTTAGAAAGAATAGGTGATTATGCGAAGGGAATAGCACGTCATGTGAAAGAAGAAAATTGTGGGATATTCAACACTACAGTGACAGAACAACTCGAAATTGAGCGAATGTTTGATGCACTTTTGAGTATGATGACCGATAGTTTTGCGGCATTTACCAACGAAAGTTCACAACATACGGGAAAGATTTTATCAAAAGACAAAGAAGTGAACGAGATTTATCATCAGTCTATTCGCAAGTTGACTGATAATGTGAAAGTTCATCCAAAAGAAGCACATTGTATTTTGATGATGACTATTTTGCTAAGAAATATGGAACGAATTGGCGATCACTGCAAAAATATAGTCGAAGAAATTGTTTTTTATCTAGAAGCAAAAGTTTTAAAGCATAAAGGGAAAACAGAATGATGAAAATGAAATAATATCTTTTTACATATTTTATCTGCTAGATTATTTACCTTTGAACAAAGAACAGAAATGGGTCCACAAAAAATATTAATCGTTGATGACGACAAAAATATTGCTGAAGTTCTAGAGTTTAACCTCAGAAATGAAGGTTTTGAGGTGGAATCTGTTTATTCTGCAGAAGAAGCACTAAAAAAAAACTACTCTGATTTTCACTTGATTCTGCTAGATGTCATGATGGGTGGCATGTCGGGTTTCAAAATGGCAGAAACGATTCGAAAAGAAAACAACACCACACCTATTATTTTTCTAACAGCAAATGATACTGAAAATGACATGCTAACGGGCTTTTCCGTTGGAGGAGACGACTATATTTCAAAGCCGTTTTCAATCAAAGAAGTCATTGCTCGCGTGAAAGCTGTAATAAAAAGGAGAAATGCAACTATTCCTGAAGTTATCACTGAAAATAAGCTGGTGTTCAATCATTTTGTGATTGATTTGAACTCAAAAGAAGTGATAATAGATGGTGCAAGTATCACACTGACCAAAACAGAATTTGAGATTCTTACTATGCTTGCTCAAAAACCTGAAAGTGTCTTTTCTCGAGAAAATATTATTGATACAGTATGGAAAGAAACGCCTTTTATCACCGAACGAACAGTGGATGTCCATGTTACTCGACTGCGAAAAAAATTGGGTAACTACGCTTATGTGATTGCAAACCGGTCGGGTTATGGCTATCGATTTAATGCTGACGATTTATGAAATTAAATTATCGCCAACGGCTATTTCTTTATTTCAGTATCGTTTTTACGGTCTTCACGATTGGTATTGTTATCGTTGAACGAGCGCGTGAAAAGACCTTTAAAACGCAAGCACTGGAAGAAAGATTGGATGTCTATACCGATGTTATCAATGATAAACTGACCAACAGTAATAAAGTATTTACCAATCAAATCGCAGAATTACAACAAATTTTGCCAAATAATATTCGTTTAACACTCGTTGATCATCAAGGAAAAGTTCGTTTCGACAATATTGTAGATAGTTTTTCCTCGATGGAAAATCACTTGGATAGACTAGAAATTCAGAAAGCATTAACCGACAAAAAAGGATCCGAGATTCGAGCTTCTGAAACCAATCATCAGGAATACTTGTATTACGCCAAACGATTTGATGACCACTTTATTCGTGTAGCTTTACCCTACAATATTCAATTGCAACATTTTCTAAAAGCGGATAATGCGTTCTTGTATTTTATGATTGCTTTTTTTGTCGCTTTTTTATTGATTATTCACCTTGTGACTTTCCGTTTTGGAAAATCGATTAAGCAACTCCGCGATTTCGTTTTACAGCCGGATAATTATGAACTCCAAAAGCTGCATTTTCCAAATGATGAATTGGGTGAAATAGGAGCGAAAATTACCGATAACTATTATTATTTAAAAGAAAGCAAGAAAAGCATTCATTTAGAAAAACAAAAATTGCTACAACACATTCAGATTTCAGAAGAAGGTATTTGCTTTCTATCTTCGGATAATAAAGTAGAGTTTTATAACGGTCTTTTTATCCAATACCTGAATAGCCTGACGGATGAACCAACGAGTGATGCTGCTGTTATTGTAACAGATAAATTATTCATGCCTATTCAAAATTTTATCAATGAAAAAAGCAGTAATTATTTTGAAACACAGGTTAGTAAACACGGAAAAACATTCTCCATCCGGGCAAATCGTTTCAACGACAATAGTTTTGAAGTTATTTTAAGTGATATTACGAAGCAGGAAAAAACAAAGCTTTTGAAACAAGAAATGACTGGAAATATTGCCCACGAACTTCGTACGCCTATTACAAGTATCAGAGGTTATTTGGAGACGATTTTGGAGCAAACATCGCTTACTGAAGAACAAAAGATTCATTTCACACAACAAGCTTTCAATCAATCGTTAGTGTTATCCGAAATTATTACCGATATGAGTTTGATTGCTAAAATTGAAGAAGCTCCGAATTCGTTTGTATTAGATGAGGTCAATCTTTCACAGTTATTACTGAAATTGAAAGACGATGTTTCAGAAAGTTTGAAACTGAAACATTGCACGTTTGAGTCTAAAATCCCATCCGATTTGATTATTCAAGGAAACACCAATCTTCTTTACTCGTTGTTTAGAAATTTGACAGAAAATGCCTTGCGTTATGCTGGAGAAAACATCGTAATTCATGTTAGTCTATATAATGAAGATGCTGATTTTTATTATTTCTCCTTTTATGATACAGGTTTAGGTATACCTGACGAACATCATTTGAATCGCTTATTTGAACGTTTTTACCGTGTCAATGAAGGCCGTACTAGAGAAAGTGGTGGTTCGGGATTAGGATTGTCAATCGTTCGAAATGCAGTAGCTTTTCACAAAGGAAAAATTACCGTTAAAAATAGAAAAAGTGGCGGGTTGGAATTTTTGTTTCAATTGCATAAGTAGGATTGAAAAACATTCATCATCGAATAACATTTACATGTCCTTTAATTATTTTTTCAGCGTTCGTATTTTCACAAGAGATGACTTCTAGAATATAGGTATATGTTCCGATTTGAACTTCTTTTCCTTTGTAGGTTCCGTCCCATGTCTCATTAGGGTCAGCAGCCTGATAGATTAATTCACCCCATTTATCAAAGATCATAAAATTCCAGCTGTCTGTCGGAAGTGTTGGAATTGCTTTAAACAATTCGTTGAGTCCGTCTCCTTCTGGTGTAAATGTATTGGGAATGAAAATAGTAAATGGTTCAACATATATCATTTGTCGTAGGGTATCTTTACAACCATATGCATTCTCGACAATTTGATACGGATACTTGACACCGCTTGACGTATAATAATACGTTGGGTTTGCATCGAAACTTCTGAAAACACTATCACCAAAAAAGTACACATGTTTTGTGGCGTTCATAGATTGATCGGTGAATTCTACTTTCGGCTCACAGATAGTTACTGAATCTGTAGAAATTGCAAAGCCAGCAGTTGGAGAAGGGAATATTTTAAATAAGCTGTCTTTCGTTAAGGTCATCGTATCAGTGCATCCAGTGGATGACATAATCGTTAAACTAACGGAATAGATACCTGATGCAGTATAAGTGCCCATTGCATTTTGTTTGGTGGAAGTTTGACCATTTCCTAAATCCCAAAAGTATTTAAGTGGTGTTTGTGATTGACTTTGATTGATAAAATCAACCGTTGCTGGATCACAATATAATTTATCTTTAAAAGTAAAACTAATAGTTGGGTTTTTAAAAACAGTAACCATATCTGTTTTCGTTACCGAACAACTACTTAGATTGACGGTTAGTGTAACAGGGAATGTCCCCGCTTGACTATATGTTACATCGACTTCATCCTGCGTAGAAGAATTGGGAGTAGCATTGTTTCCGAAATTCCATAGCATCGAATAATTATTAGGTCCTGAAACGATACTTTTAAAATGCGTATTCGGATTGGAGACACACAAAGAATCATTATAGGTGAAATTTACTTCTAATGAGTCGTTTATTACGACCTGTTTACTAGTGGTGTCCATGCAATTAGTTCCTGTACTTGTAATCAACTGTACAGTGTAGGTTCCAGGTATTGAATAGGTGTAAGTAGGATCTTTTATGCTACTTGAATTACCATCTCCGAATGTCCAATCGTAGCTGGTTGCATTAGTAGAATTGTTGGTAAAACTTTGTGTCAATCCAACACAAGCGCTATTCTGCATAATATCAAAATCAGCTTGTGGTTGCGGAACAACATAAATTGTTTTGGTCTTTGTTTTTGTGCAACTTTTGAATGTTGCAGTAAGTGCTACTGTTTGGTTTCCAGCCGTATTGAAATGAACATTCTCAGCAGTTATTAAAGTGGATTGATCGGTAGAATTGGGACCAAAACTCCAGGTATAAGTTGGTGGAGTAGGACCTAAATAAGTGCCTGTAAAGTCGTAGCTATTTCCATTCAAACACAACGAGTCATCTCCCGTAAAGTCAACATTCAAGGATTCGTATACTTTGAAAATTTGTGTAGATGTATCGCTGCATGGCATTCCTTTATTGACAATTAAAGTAACGGTATAATCTCCCGGAGCTGGATAGTTGTATGAGGGTGAAAATTGTGAACTCACATCTGAGGTTATTCCTGGAACACCAAAATCCCATTCATAGGTAGTGCCTCCATAGCTGTTATTTTTGAAATTGACCGCTGTTCCTTGGCAGACATCTATAAATCCAGGTAATTGATCTTGTGGAACAATAATAGCATCAAGTGTTACATTACAACTGATTACTTGAAAGATAAAATCGCGGATAACAGTGCTCAGTAACACACCATTTCGGTATTCTCTTACTCGTATTCCTACTACAAAATAACCTTGTAAAAATGGCGCAGCTATTAAATGACCTGTGTTAGGGTCTATTGAAATGGTAGCGCCAGAGCCAAATGGATTGGCAGCGGAGAAACCATTTGCCCAAATAATTTGTTGATAAGGTGGCGGTGGTGCTTGTGGTGGTTGAGGATTGGTACTACTAGCACCAGCATAAGGAGCATAAAAGTCGTACACTAATTGATCTCCGTCTGGTTCGGTAGCTGAATGGTCAAAATTAAGTGTCTGATTATTACAAAGAACCAAAGGTGGATAATTGGTGAATCGTGGGCTGGAATTAATATTTAGATTATTAGCGTTCGTTGGAATGTGTATGGTTAATGTCAGTCCAACATCTCCAGGTGTGACAATATTAATAATATTAGGAGTACGACAACAGCGCTGATAACTAAGATAATAACCGCCGCTTCTTGGTGGTAAAGTTAATATCTTCGTATAAATTGCTCGCTCGTTACAAAAGCCACTGGGTGTTTGAACGCAAGGGTTATCAAACTTGATGGGTAATTTTGTTGAAGGAGGTACAGCAATACTAATTTTTTGGAATAAACCACCGTTGTCTTTATAGATAGCAAGATCCAGCGGATCATCAAACGCAGCACCACTAGAAGCACAGTCTCGGTAAATAACGATATAGACTTTATACTGATTATTCCCTAAGTAATCATAGTACATTTCTCCCCCAATAATATGAGAAGCTAAACTTTGAAAGGATAGAAAACAGAAAAATAGTATAAAGACAATTCTTTTCATGTGTGTACTATGATTGGTACAAAGATAAAGTGAAATTTAGATTTACCATCATCTTTAAAACGAGAAAGCCCAACCTAAGTTGGGCTTTCAGGAAATTATTTCAGTTATTTTTTAAAAACTGCAACGTCAATTTTCTGGTTTACTTTAATGCTCTTAACTTCTCCGTTAAGTCCCATTTCGCCAGTAATAAGATTCATTTTATGTGGAAATTTAATACCATCTACATCTTTATAATCACCATATGTATTTGTTACTTCTTGCGTTTTTTCGTCTTCCGTAACGATGGTAACTGTTTTTTCTTTTTGACCGTCTAAAGAGTAATAATCAAATGACTCTCCTTTTGGATTTTTACGATGAATCACATAGTAATCTGCTCCATTATGGTTTTCAATTCCTATCAATTCATAATCGATTCCATTTGCATCATAATTCAACTCTTCAAATAAACCAGCTGTTTTATTTTTCTCAGCAATTTCATCAGCAGACAATTCAGTTGTTCCAACTTGCATTACAAATTGACCACCCGTTTTACCATCGAAATACTGACGTTGAACCAGCATACCTTGTACTTCAATAGACATTGCTGACTTGTTAGGAGCTTGGAAATATTGCTTCATTGTCAAAGGCATTGGAATTTGAGGTGTCGTCATAGCGATTTCTTGCTCAACTGATTTCACTTTCTTTACTTTTTTCTTCGCTTCAGCTAATGTTTTAGAGTTAGTATTCAATAAAATGTACTTTTCAACTAGTTGTTGTTTTGTAATATCCGCTGGACGAATTTCTTTTACAGGATCACCGTAAGCATCTAACTTTTCGATATTTCCATCCGCATCGAATTGCTTTAAACTTTCAAGTACTTCTTCATTTCCGACAACGATAATTAATAATTTCTTCGGATTGATGAATTTTTGTGCAATTGCTAAAATATCATCTTCAGAAATACCGTCTAATTTCTTTAAATATGTTTTGTAATAATCTGCTGGTAAATTGTATTTAAAGATATTGTAAGCGAAGTCTGCATATGTTTCAGCATCTTCCAAAGAGCGTGCGAAACGGCCTGTCATCATTGCTTTAGTTTGTGCTAATTCATCCGCGCTAACCTTTCCTTCTGTAATACGATTTAATTCGTAGATAAATTGTGTGATAGCACTATCAGTAACGGCATTTCTAAAATCCCCAGAAGCTACAAAGTAACTTCCGTATTCATTCGTTGCATATTGAGAGTATGCTCCGTATGTATACGCTTTGTCTTCTCTTAAATTCTGCATTAAACGAGTTCCGAATCCTGCTCCACCTAAAATTTGATTGGTTACATTAAACGGTAAGTCATTCACGTCTCCTTTTGTTATATCCAAAGGTGTAGCGATAAATATCTTAGATTGAACGGCTCCTTTCTTGTTCACAAAGATTACTCTGTTGCCTTGTGTGTTTTTAGGGATTTCGAAATTAGCAGTGTAAGGCGCTTCACCTGTCCAGCTACTGAAATTATCTTCCGCATATTTCTTCGCTTCTTCTAATGTCATGTCTCCAACAATTGTTAGATAACCTTTTTCAGGCGTGTACATTCTTTTATAAGCAGCAACGATATCATCACGTGTAATATTCTTTAATGTTTCCTCTGTTAAAATCTCACCCATTGGATGATTTTCACCATACACTAATTTTTTCATTACATTTTGTCCAATGTACGTAGGATTAGATTTCCCAGACAATAAATCAGACTCATACTTCGTTTTAACACGATCGATTTCTGATTGAGGGAATGTTGCATTGTATAAAGCATCAGTAAATAAATCGGTTGCTTTAGCTAAATGTTTTTTCAAAGTTTGAATATACAATTGCTTAGCACTAGAATAAATAGAAAGACCGATGAAATCTTTTTCATTATCAAATTGGTCTTTTGTTCTTTTTTCTGTTCCAGCCAATACTAAATCCCCCATCATTTTGTTGACACCTGCTTTTTTACCTTCCACACTGTAATCACTTGGAGAGTTAAAATAAACCGCCACAGTAGGTAATTTATGATTCTCAGAAAGAATCACTTTTAATCCATTTTTCAAGGTAAAAACTTGCGGGTCTTTAATTTGAAGTTCTGGTGCGGGAGCTGCTTTAGGTTGAATTGAGCGATCTAATTGTCCAAAAGATATGGTGCTAATTCCTACTATTGCGAGTATTAAAATCAATTTTTTCATAATCGTTCAATATTAATCTTGTTTTGGTAAATAGTTTAAAATAACTCTGTTATCTTTCGTCAGGTATTTTTGCGCAACGCGCTGAATATCTTCTTTCGTAACTTTCATGTATTTTTGCAATTCTGTATTCACTAATTCAGTTGAACCTTGATACATATAACTTTGAGCTAATAATTCTGCTACACTTGAAATACTTCCAATACGCTCGATGAATTGCTTTTCCATTTGATTCTTAACTTTTTCCAATTCTTCGTCAGAAATCAATTCATTTTGCATTTTAGCAATTTCTTCATCTATTGCGGCTAAATTCTCTTCAATTGTTTTTCCTTTAGCGCAAATGGAAGCAACAATATCCATACCTGCGTTTTCTAACATGTAAGGGAAAGAGAATGCAGCTGATGATAATTGTTTTTTCTCTACTAATTGTTTGTAAATTCTAGAACTTTCTGAACCTGCCAATACAGTGTTCATTAATTGTAAAGCGTATGCGTCAGGATGATTTTCGTTTGGTAACTTGTACACCATAAATAAACCAGGTAAATCTACGTTGTCATAAATTGTTTTTTCGATAGCCTTTGGCAAATTCGCATCATTTTTAGTTGGACGCTTAATTGTTGTAGGAATTGCGCTATATTTTGCTATCAATTTTTTGGCTTCTGCATTTTTAGAAGCAAAGAAATCTTTTTGGTCAAAAATCGATTTTTCAACACCATATTTTTCTTTAAACTGAACGTTATTCAAACGTAAGAAATTGCGGTATAGATTAATTGCTTCACCAGAAGGTATTGAACCGAAATACTTATTAATCCATCCTTTTATTTCTTTGATATCAAAGTCTCCAGAAATAGAAAGTACGGCATTTGAAGGCACATAAAATGTTTGGTAGAAGTTCACGTAATCTTCCTCTTCTGCATTGGATAAATGTTCCATACTTCCGATAACAGACCATCCGTAACTCGTTCCAGCATATACATTTTGAAATGCTTCTTCGATAAATGTTCCATAAGGTTGGTTGTCAAAACGCATACGTCTTTCTTCTTTCACGACGTTTCTTTGTGTTTCAATACCAACGCTATCTACTTTAGCGTGCAACATTCTTTCTGACTCTAACCAAAGACCTAATTCAGTTTGGTTTGAAGGTAAGATTTCAAAATAATAGGTTCTGTCTGGTGTTGTATTTGCGTTTAACGCTCCACCGTTTTTCTCTACCAACTGACTGTATTCACCACGACCTATATTTTGAGACCCTTCGAAAAGTAAGTGCTCAAAAAAGTGTGCGAAACCTGTTTTATCCGTTTTCTCATTCTGAGAGCCAACATGATACATCACAGAAACAACCGTTAATGGATTGTCATGGTCTTCATGTAAAATTACATGTAAGCCGTTTGGAAGGTCGTATTCTACATATTTAATTGGCTCTTGTGCAAAGCTCAACGTTGAAATACCAACCATTATAGCTAATGTGCTTATGATTTTCTTCATATAACTTGTTTTTTTCTTTAATTTACAAAGATGACAAATCTCTAGCGATAACTATTTAAAGAAATGTCAAAAGGTTAAAAATTATTATAAACGGTTAGAACTGAATTTGTATAAAAAATAAGGAATGTGTGAAGTATTTTATTCGCTATCCATGACGAACTTTAGTGAAATAGAGTTAACACAATGTCTTGTGTCTTTAGGTGTAAATCCTTCACCTTGAAATATATGGCCTAAATGTCCACCACAATTGGCACATGTTATTTCTATTCTATGACCATCTGAATCAATGGTTTTTGTCACTGCGTTTTCTATTTCGTCATCAAAAGATGGCCAACCACAGGAAGAATGAAACTTGTCTTCTGAACGATAGAGCGGTGTTTCGCATTGCTTACAAACGTAAGTTCCCTTTTTAAAAAGAGCGACATATTCTCCCGTATAAGGATATTCTGTCCCTTTGTGAAGGATTACCTCTGCCTCTTTAGGTGTTAACACCTTCCAACTCTTATTCGTATCGTCCATTGATTCTATCGATCATCCCTTATTCATTCACCATAAGATTAGTTCCCCATTTTCATATACTCTTTCACCAAGTATTCTAACGCATTTGTATTTGGATCTTTTGTGTGAATAATTAGCTTACTAACATTTCCCTTCGAATAAATATCGATGTCTTTTAAAGGACGTGTAAATATTGCGCTTTTCTCATCACTTTTTTGCAATATAGAAGTCACATAGTCCATGTCAACATATAGTTTAAATACATTGTCGGAAGCACCAGAGTTTTCGGTGTAGTTAATTTCTTCTTGAGATTTATAAATAGTACCTTCTATCGTGTTTTTCGTAATCGTTATTTGCGCTAACTTGTCCCAAGACTTAATTAAATCTCTCAAGTAATTTTTTAACTCAGTATTTTTAGAACCTAAATAAAATTTGATGTGAGGTGGTTTTCCATTTTCTTTATTGGCATCAGCGGTCAGAAAGAAAATACCATTTGAAATGTTTGTTAAAGGATGATCTTTTGAAGAGAATTTATTTATTGTTTCAATGATTTCATCATTTTTTGTTTTTCTTACTCCTAATTCTGCATAAGCATCCATTTCATCATTCATTTTAGAAAAGAAGAAGTCAAAAAGTTTCTTATTTTCTTTCTCAATTCTTTCAAAATCAACATTTAGAGCTAAAGTCAAAATATCTTTACCTGAAATTTTAAATGCTTTCGTTTCTTTCGAATGATTGATAAAATCCAACTTTGCTAATTTATCTTTTTCACCAATGAATTCATTCGTTAATTCGATTTTACCATTCAAGAATTGAATATCGATACTCTGTAAAATACCATCGTATAAATCACCACTCATGACTGCTTTTAATTCATCATCTTGATTTAGATTGTATGCTTTATTAGGAAATAAAGCAATGGCGATTGGGGCTTCCTTTTGAAGCGCTTTTAGAATGTCTTTATTAGCACCTCCTTTTCCATCTTTAAGGGTTTTAAATGTTTTAACAAATGCTTCTTTTTCTTGATTTTTACCTGCCTTTATAGCGATCAAGTCTTTATCAAATATAAAAATTAATTCATCTTCTTCAGCAATGTTTAAATTGTTTTTTTTCTCAACTGTATATCCTCTTTCTTTTAAGTAGTTATTTAAAGAATCAAGATGTTTAACGGTCGCAAATGCGGTTGCAGAAATATCATCTTGCGTTTTACCTTCGACACCAAAATAAATATAGTTATCAATATCAATACATGATTTAACACTTACCAATTCTCCTTTCACCATACTTCCAAAAACAGGAATGTTTTCAATTTTAGACAAATCGTTTATTTGACCAATAGAAATCTTACCAAATCCAATGATATCGGGTTGTGTATCAAAATAACTAGCTGCAATCGTTTCTAATTGGTCACTTGACTTTTTGTTACAGGAAAAAATAAAAAGGAATGTAGGTAGTAGTAATAGTAGACTTAGTTTTTTCATGATTAAAAAAATTTAGAAGACAAATGTAGGTAAAAATATAAAAAAGTAAGAAATTCTGACATTTTTATTGAATTAAGTGTTGTTGTTTTATAGAAAGGGAATGTTATTTATAATTCTAGAAATGAACGAATAACGTTTAAATGTATAAATGAACAGAAGATTATTTAAGAAGTAATAATTGCTATTGAATTACATTTTGACATAGCTTTCCAAAGAGTAATTTCATGAAATTTTTTTTGACAATTTTTCATTTTATTTATCACGAAAATGTTGTATATTTGTCCCTTATCTAATTAAACAAACAAATTCATCTAAAAGCATGAGTGCAGAAAATAAGAACAGCGACTATTCAGCCAGTAATATTCAGGTATTAGAAGGACTTGAAGCAGTTCGTAAAAGGCCAGCGATGTATATCGGAGACGTTGGTGTTCGTGGGTTACATCACCTCGTTTATGAAGTAGTAGATAATTCTATCGATGAGGCAATGGGGGGCTACTGTGATACTATATCGGTAGTTATTAACCCAGGCAATACAATTACTGTTGCAGATAACGGTCGTGGTATTCCAACAGCCATGCACGAAAGGGAGAAAAAGTCAGCTTTAGAGGTTGTAATGACCGTACTACATGCTGGTGGAAAATTTGATAAAGATACTTACAAAGTTTCTGGAGGTTTACACGGTGTAGGTGTTTCTTGTGTGAATGCACTTTCAATTGAATTTAAAGCTGAAGTTCACCGTGATGGTAAAATCTTCCAACAAGAGTATTCTATTGGTAAACCACTTTACGATGTTAAGGAGGTTGGAGTATCTAACGACACTGGAACGATTGTTACTTTTAAGCCTGATGGAACTATCTTTGATTCGTTAGAGTACAATTATGATACTTTAGCAGCAAGAATGCGAGAATTAGCGTTTCTAAACAAAGGTATCACCATTACATTAACCGATAATCGTGAAGAATTAGAGGAAGGTGAAGAGCCAAAAAGAAATGTTTTTCATTCAGAAGGAGGTTTAAGAGAGTTTGCACAATATTTAGACCGTAACCGTGAGGCTCTAATCAATGATGTTATTTATTTTGAAGGAGAAAAAGATGGTGTTCCTGTTGAGGTTGCCATGACTTACAATACTTCTTATACAGAAAATATTTTAGCGTATGTGAATAACATCAATACGCATGAAGGAGGAACACACCTTTCAGGATTTAGAAGAGGATTAACGAATACCTTGAAGAAATATGCTACTGATAGCGGAATTCTTGCCAAAGAGAAAATTGAAATTGATGGTGATGACTTCCGAGAAGGTTTAACCGCCGTTCTTTCAGTGAAAGTACAGGAGCCACAATTTGAAGGTCAAACAAAAACAAAATTAGGAAATAGAGAGGTTACTGCCCCTGTTTCTCAATCTGTTTCTGAGATGTTAGCTATCTATTTAGAGGAGCATCCAACAGAGGCAAGAATGATTGTTGAAAAAGTAATTCTTGCTGCTCGTGCGCGTCATGCAGCTCGTAAGGCAAGAGAAATGGTTCAACGTAAGAATGTACTTACTGGTTCTGGTTTACCAGGTAAATTAGCGGATTGCTCTGAAAAAGATCCAGCTGCTTGTGAAGTATTCTTCGTCGAGGGAGATTCTGCGGGTGGTACTGCAAAACAGGGTCGCGATAGACATTTTCAAGCAATTATGCCATTGAGAGGTAAGATTTTGAACGTTGAAAAGGCAATGCAACATAGAATCTTCGAAAACGAAGAGATAAAGAATATATACACTGCTCTTGGAGTTCGCGTAGGAACTGAAGAAGATTCCAAAGCGTTAAATTTAGAAAAACTTAGATATCATAAGATTATTATCATGTGTGATGCCGACGTGGATGGTTCGCATATCCAAACATTGATGTTGACATTTTTCTTCCGATACATGAAGGAGTTAATTGAAAATGGCTATATCTATATTGCAACACCACCACTTTATCAAGTGAAGAAGGGAAGTAAATCTGAATACGCTTGGGATGAAGACCAACGTGCTCGTTTAATCATGGAATTGAAAGGTTCAGGTACTGAAGCATCAGTGAACGTTCAGAGGTACAAAGGTTTGGGAGAGATGAACGCCGAGCAATTATGGGATACAACCATGAATCCTGAACACAGAACGTTGCGTCAAGTAACTATCGATAATGCAGTTGAGGCGGATCAAGTATTCTCTATGTTAATGGGAGATGAGGTTCCACCAAGACGTGAATTTATCGAGAAGAACGCTAAATACGCTAAATTGGACGTTTAATAACAATTAAATATACGGTATATAGAATTTAAAAACGGTTTCAAAAAATATTGAAACCGTTTTTTTTATTTTTGTATAAGAAATCTAGTTAATAAAGAAGAGAATAACGTTAAAACATATAAATACAATGACAAATTACAATTACACAGTAGAAGAACGATTTAAAAAATATGTTCAAATAGATACAACAGCAGACCCGAATTCTACCACATTCCCGTCATCAATGAAAGAAAAAGATCTAGCAAAAGTCTTAGTAGAAGAATTGTTAGAAATGGGATTAAATGATGCGTATATGGACGAGTGGGGATATGTTTTCGCAACGATACCATCCACAAGTTCAAAGTCGGATATTCCAACGATATGTTTCTGTTCTCACATGGACACTGCTCCTGATTGCAGTGGAACGAATGTGAAACCAATTGTTCACCGTAAATGGGATGGAAGTCCAATCATTTTACCAGACGATACGACACAAGTAATTACCAAAGAAAATCATCCATATTTAAAAGAGCGAATTGGAGATGATATTATCACTGCTTCAGGATTGACACTATTAGGAGCGGATGACAAAGCAGGTGTTGCAATCATTATGGACTTGGCAAACTACCTCGTTAAACATACTGAAATAGAGCATGGTGATATTCGTATCTTATTCACGCCAGACGAAGAAGTAGGTCGTGGAGTAGAGAAACTGGACATGAAGAAATTAAACGCTGACTATGGTTATACATTAGATGGTGGTGAATTAGGTTCTATCGAAGATGAAACATTCTCAGCGGATGCAGTTACGATAACTATTCACGGCGTTTCTGCTCACCCAGGTTATGCGAAAGGAAAGATGGTTAACGCTATGAAAGTGGCGGGAGAATTTTTAGCAGCTTTACCTAAGAACGAATGGTCACCAGAAACGACAGAAGATAGAGAAGGTTTTGTTCATCCAACTTCTATTACTGGAATCATGGAAAAAGTGACTGTTAGTTTTATTGTCCGAGATCATATAACAGCGAAATTAGAAGAATATGAAACGCGATTGAAATCGATTCTTGATAAAGTCGTTACGCAATATCCAGGAGTTACTTCTGAATTTGAAGTAACGGAGCAATATCGCAATATGAAAGATGTATTAGATGGTGTTCCATTTGTGACGCAATACGCTATTCAAGCAATGGAAGAGGCAGGCGTAACACCAAGACCAATGTTAATCCGAGGAGGAACAGATGGTTCTCGTTTATCGTTTATGGGATTACCTTGTCCAAATATCTTTACAGGAGAAATGGGTATTCACTCTAAGCACGAATATGTTTCTGTTCAAGATATGCAGAAAGCAGTTAATACATTAGTGAAGCTTGTTCAAGTGTGGGTAAAACATTAATTTATATTGAGTATAACAAAAAAAAATCTTGTCCATCGGGCAAGATTTTTTTGTTATACTATTTTGTAATGCTCAAATTCTTACGAATTAAACATCTTTATAGAATGAGATATTTCTTTTTTCAAGTTATGTCTATCCACTATATAATCTAAAAATCCATGCTCCAATAGGAATTCAGACGTTTGAAAACCATCTGGCAATTCACGACCAATCGTTTCTTTTACTACACGCGGTCCTGCGAAAGCGATTAATGCATTTGGCTCAGCGATGTTAATATCACCAAGCATCGCATAAGATGCTGTTACACCACCCGTTGTAGGGTCGGTTAATAAGGAAATATACGGTAATTTATTTTCTGATAATTGTCCTAATTTCCCACTTACTTTTGCCATTTGCATTAATGAGAAACCAGCTTCCATCATTCGGGCACCTCCAGATTTTGAAATAATCATGAAGGGCGCTTTTTTCTTGATGGCATAATCAATAGCACGAGCTATTTTTTCACCAACTACTGAACCTAGCGAACCACCAATAAAGCTAAAATCCATACAAGCAATTACAAGAGGTTGTGCATCTATCTTTCCGTAGCCAGTTCTTACTGCATCCTTCAAACCTGTCTTTTTGATAGTAGAACTAACACGTTCGGTATATTCCTTTGTGTCAGAAAACTTCAAAGGGTCACCAGAAACAATATTTGCATCTAACTCCTTGAATTTTCCATCGTCAAACAAGATGTTAAAATATTCCTTGGAACCTATGCGCTCATGATGTCCACATCTATCACATACGTGTAAGCTTTTTTCAAATTCATTTTCTGGAAAAACGGTTTTACACTTAGGACATTTATGCCATAAACCTTCTGGAATTTCTTTTTTCTCGTTTGTTGAAGTTGTAATTCCTTCTTTTTCTCTTTTAAACCAAACCATTTTTGCTTCTTTTTACGAGCGATAAGATTACTCGGTTAATGTGTAATTATAATGTATTGATATTGTTTAAATCACTGAAAGCTTGTTCTAAACGCTTAACTAGTGTTTTTTCACCTTCACGCATCCATTTTCTAGGGTCGTAATATTTTTTATTGGGTAAATCACCTCCTTCAGGATTTCCTATTTGTGTTTTTAAATACTCCAAATTAGATGACACATAGTTTCTCACACCTTCGGTGTAGGCAAATTGCAAATCGGTATCAATATTCATTTTTACCACTCCATAATCGATAGCCTCACGAATTTCTTCTAGTGAAGAACCTGACCCACCGTGGAAAACAAAATCTATAGGATTGTAGCCTGTATTGAATTTCTTTTGAACGTATTCTTGAGAGTTCTTTAAAATGATTGGTGTTAATTTTACATTTCCAGGCTTGTAGACACCATGAACATTTCCAAATGCAGCAGCAATCGTAAAGCGATGACTTATTTTAGATAATTCTTCGTAAGCATAGGCAACCTCTTTTGGTTGCGTGTATAGCTTAGAAGAATCCACATTGGTGTTATCTACACCATCTTCTTCACCTCCAGTAATTCCTAATTCTATTTCTAGTGTCATGCCCATTTTGCTCATACGCGCTAAGTATTTTTTACAAATCGCTATATTTTCTTCAATTGGCTCTTCTGACAAATCAATCATATGAGAGCTAAAAAGTGGCTTTCCAGTACGTTCAAAGTATTCTTCACTCGCGTCTAATAAACCATCAATCCAAGGAAGTAGTTTCTTCGCTGCGTGATCTGTATGAAGAATAACAGTTGCTCCATATAGTTCCGCTAACTGGTGAATATGTAATGCGCCAGTAATAGCTCCTGCAATCGCAGCACGTTCATTTTCATTTGAAAGTGATTTCCCAGCATTGTAAAGTGCTCCTCCGTTTGAGAATTGAATAATAACGGGCGCATTAAATTTAGCAGCCGCCTCCATTACAGTGTTTACCGTTGAAGAACTCGTAACATTAGCAGCAGGTAATGCAAATTTTTTCTCTTTTGCTAATTTGAATATTTCTTGAACTTGGTCACCTGTAGCAACCCCTGGACGAATAGAATGTGTCATTTTTTTAAAAATACATTAGAATAACAAAGTTAAGCAAAATTATTAATTGCTAGTTAGAATCTATGTCATAAATAATTTTGCTTTTATCCCTTCCTAAGAACAAAATTTAGATTATGTCTAAATCTCCCTTATTGCTTTATAAATTTCAATGTCTTAGCAGATACATTATCAGCAACTTTGATAAAATATGCACCATTCATTAAGTTATCAGTGTTGATTAATACCTCGTTCATTCCTTCATTTGTCTGGATGAAATACGTGTGAATAATTTCCCCCACCACATCTATTATCTGAACACTATATTTTCCACTATTCATAGCGCTGAACGATACATGTAATTCCGCATTTGTTGGATTTGGATAAATACTCATGGCATTGATGTTCGATGTTGGTGCTCCGATACCAAGAACAACTTCATCAGATGGATTTCCACTATAAAGATTAATGTCATCAATGTAAACGTTATTTCCACCATTTGATTCATACGAGAATTTGAAGCGGAAATTATTGGTCATAAAAGATGAAGTAATATTTGTCATGTGAATTGTTTTCCAATCTGATTCAGTCGGTGTCCAATTTGAAGATGATACGTTAGAAGTTAATAACGTACCGTTTAACGTCTTTCTTAAAACATATGATTCACCACAGTTGTTAGAGATTAACACTTGTAAGGTTTCTGATATTTGTGAGCTCTTCTTTTTAGCTGCCGCATATCTGAAAGAAAGAGTGACACCTCCATTTTCAATAGATTCATTGGATAAATCAATAGTAGGGGAAATGAAGGCATCTACGTCTCCATTTTGTTTGTAATTCTGAACATAGATAGATTTGTTCCCTGAGTTGGATGCATTTGAAGTAATCTCCCATGTTTTAGAATCTGTGTCACCATTAAAAAACTGATAATTAGTAATGTCAGAAATACTATTATAGTTTTCAAACCCTTCATAGTAGGGGAGGTTTAGGGTGTTCTCTTGTACAACGATGTAGTTCGTGTCTATCTTCGTTAATGAAGTTGTCCCATCAGAAACGGTTAAGGTTACTTTGTATATTCCAGGATTATTGTAAGTTATCTCAGGATATTTATCTGTAGAAGTAGCAGGGCTTCCTCCTTCAAATTCCCATAACCTAGATTGTATGTAATTAATTGATTTGTCTTTAAAGCTAATAACGGTTCCCGGGCAGACAACATGATTTGAAGCATCAAAGTCCGCTCGGCAAAGATTTAAGTTTCCATCTGCACCAACGGCTGCTAAATTTGCAGCAGAAATAATATTACTTCTTCCACCAACTGAAGAAATGATTGCTGCTCTCATCCTATCTCTTTGACCTTCGGTAAACATTTTGGAACAATATGAATAATCCATATAGTTTTCAACATTTGCTTTAGAACCACAACTGTTTTCATTTAGTTTACAGTTTTTAACACCTATTGTATTAGGAGTGTCATCAACACCATCATCTGAGTTACAGTTATTAGGAAGACCTGGGTTATTTGTAGAGCCCCAAACATGCGGTAGATTAAGCCAATGTCCCACTTCGTGTGTTAATGCTCTAGAGGTGTGTGTTCCACTCGTTCCAATAGCACCTACATAATTGTGTAATATCCAAATTCCATTTGTCATGGCTATTCCTCCGCCCCAATTAGAAGGATAATTGGTATAACCTGCTGCACCGTCTGCATTGTTTACAACAAATACATTTAGATATTCATTTCCTGGCCATTCTCCACGATAGACGTCATTTCCTTGTTTAATAGCGTCTACTTGGTTGCCACCATCACCATCATTTGTTGCTGAACTAAATGTTCTAGTTATTCCACCAAAACATGTTCCATCCGGTGCTTTTGTAGCTAAACGAAATTCAATTTCAATATCGGCTGGTTGAGCTACACGGTTAGGATTAGAGGCGTTAAACTCAGGCTGAACATTAGCTGCGTCAGTATTTAACAAACGATAATCTTTATTTAAAACACGTATAGCATCATGAATTTGTTCATCAGATATATTTTCATTTCCACCAATTTGAAGCACATGAAAAACAACTGGAATGTAATAGACAGCTCTAGTTTGATTCGGATTTGTTTTTAATTGTAACTCAAGAGTTTGCAATTCATGTTGATCTTTAAGATATTGCTGCTGGTAGAGTGGGTTCTGTAGCTTTTGTGCCAAGACTTTATGTTGCTTACAATATTCAACCTTTTCGCCATCTCTTACATTGTTATAATCAATCTGTGAATATACTCTAGTAGAGAGGAATATAATTAAAGTGATAGAAACTATCTTTAGAAAAGAATACTTTTGTGAGTTCATATATTGTTGTCTATTATTTTAGAATAAAAAAGGAGATCATTTTGACCTCCTTTTAGAAAGATATTCTAAGTGATTACTTTACAAATTTTAATGTTTTTGAAGATGTGTTGTCAAAAACTCTAACGAAGTAAGTACCACTTCTTAGATGGTCAGTACCAATTAAAACTTCGTTCATTCCTTCGTTTGCTTGAATAGAATAAGTATTAATTACTTTTCCGACAACATCTACTATTTGTACGTTATAGTTTCCACCGTTCATAGTACTAAATGACACATTTAATTCTGCATCTACTGGATTTGGGTAAACAGTCATTGCGTTGATATTAGATGTTGCTATGTCAGTTCCAAGAACAATTTCATCAGATGGTGATCCTCTGTAAAGGTTGATATCATCGATGTATAGATTATTTCCACCATTTGACTCGTAAGAGAATTTAAAACGGAAGTTATCTACAAAATAAGAAGCTGTAATATTTGTAATGTGTACTGTTTTCCAATCTTCGGCTCCTGGAGTCCATTCTGTCGTTTCTACTGTTTTAGTGAAAGTAGTACCATTTAATGTTTTTCTCAACACGTAAGTCTCACCACAGTTATTCGTGATATGTAATTTAAGTGTTTCAGACGCTTGAGAGTTAGATCTTTTGGCTACAGCATATCTATATGACAATGTTACGCCACCGCTTGAAGTAGTAACACCTGATAAGTCAATACTAGGAGAAAGGAACTCATCTACATCACCTGTTTGTTTGAAGTTATTAAGGAATAATGACTTACTACCTGTATTAGCTGCCGTTGAAGTTAGTTCCCAAGCTTTAGAACTAGGGTCACCATTTATAATTTGATATTGACTCAAATCACTTGTTGTGTTATAGTTTTCAAATCCTTCATAAAATGGTAATGATATAGCATCTCCTTGAACGACAATATAATTTGTTTTTGTTTCAGTAAGCGTATTAGAACTATTCGAAACTTCGAGTACTACTTTATAAACACCAGGTGTGTCATATTTGATTTGTGGGCTCTTATCAGTAGATGTTGCTGGTGTCCCTCCTTCAAATGTCCACGATCTAGATTGAACGTTGTTATATGAGATGTCAGTAAATGTAATCGTAGTTCCTTTACAAACTTTCATTTGTGATGCCTCAAAATCAGCCTTACAAAGTGCTGCATTTCCATCAGCACCAACAGCCACTAAATTGGCAGCAGATATGATATTATTTCTACCTCCAACATCTGAGTTTAAAGCAGCTCTCATACGATCTCTTTGTCCTTCTGTAAACATTTTTGAACAATACGAGTAATCCATATAATTTTCCACATTTGCTTTTGGGCCACATGAATTTTCTTGTAATTTACAAGAAGTTACTCCAATTGTGTTTGGGGTATCATTAACATCGTCATCATCACCACAATTCGAGGCCAATCCAGGATTATTTGTAGAACCCCAAGTATGTTTTAAGTTCAACCAGTGTCCAATCTCATGTGTTAATGCACGAGAAGAATAAGTAGCGCTTGTGCCAATTGATCCAACATAATTGTGTAAAATCCAAATACCATTTTTCATGGTTGTTCCTCCACCCCAAGGGCTATTGTTCGGTGTCATCGTATATCCTGCTGCACCGCCAATTTCTTTAGCAATAAAAACGTTTAGGTATTTATTTCCTGCCCATTCTCCTTTGTAAACATCGTTTCCTTGTTTAATAGCATCTACTTGTTGATAACCACCTGTTTGTCCTGTAGGTGCATTTGTAAGAGAGCTAAAAGTTCTTGTTATACCGTTGAAGCAAGTACCATCTGGCGCCTTTGTCGCTAAACGAAATTGAATTTCAATGTCTGCTGGCTGTGCAACATGGGTTGGATTAGATGCGTTAAATTCAAATTGAACATTATTTGCATCTGCATTTAATAATCGGTAATCTCTATTTAATATTTCTAATTGATCCATTATTTGTTCATCAGAGATATTTTCCAAACCACCTTCATGAAGTATGTGAAAAACAATAGGAATATATAAAATAGTTCTTTTATGAGGATTAGCCTTCATTTGCTGTTCCACATTCGCCATCTCTTGTTGATCCAATAAATACTGCTGATAGAATGATGGATTTTGCATCAACTCATTCATCTTCTTATGAGTTTTACAATATTCAACACTTTCTCCTTCTCTAGTATTACTAATGTCTATTTGAGCGCTTAATAAGAAAGGGACAAAAACAAATAGTAATGAAAAAATGGAAGCTTTTAGGATAAGTATACTTCGTTTCATGTTTTTTGGGCTTTAAATAAAATGCAATATACATAGATTTTCCCAAGTATTTTTTAATTTCTATTTAACGCCAGTTATTATTGATTGAATGGTTAAATGCCCGCTATATCTTCTATTCGTAGTAATACTTTCTCAAATTTATTTTCACTATAAATTAATGAATTTATTTTTTTTGCTACAAAATTTGGTGAAAATAATTGTTTTTTTAGAGCTATATATTTTTGAACAACCGAAAAATCCGATATTTTGCTATTTCTAATTTCCTCTTGCATTTTTGTGTCAACTACTCCAGGTGCAATTGAAAATACGCGCCCATTTATGTTTTTTTCAATAAGTTCTAGTTGAAGTGTTTCAGAAAACAGATCAATTGCTGCTTTACTAGCACAGTAATTGGCCCAGGAAGGAATAGCTCTTCTTGCAGCTCCAGATGAAATGTTTATGATGGTTAGTTTTTTATTGGCAAACTTCTTTATAAATGAAGTACATAGAATAATCGGTGCTATCGTATTGATGTTTATTACTGTTTGTACATCTTCCTTTTCCTTTTCAAATGACCGTTTAATTTCACCTAGAATGCCAGCGTTATTAATTAGAACAACTTCATTTGTATTGACTTTGGGAAATTGAAACTCTTCTACTTTCGCAATAGCTGATAGATCTAAATAAAAATCATTTTGTTGGCGACCAATAGTGAATACAGAATTCTCTTTTTTTAATTCCTGTAAAAGCGCATATCCAATTCCTCTACTTGTTCCAGTTATAAATATTGTTTTCATGAAATCGATTTGTGTACAAAATAAATAAATCAATTTGGTTAATTTAAAATAGCGTAGAGGAATTTGAATTCAAGGAAGTTTGTTCTATTAAATCGTTTGTGAATTGATATTGTTTTAACTTTTACTTTTCGAAAGCGATAAAAAGTGGCGAAAGTAAGCAGGTTTATTAGTAGCTTTGTATAAAAAAAAATTATGTCAAATTCAGTAGTTAGAGTTCCAGTAGCTGTGAATGAGCCAGTTCGAAGTTATGCTACAGGTTCTAAAGAAAGAGAAAGTCTGATTCAGACGTACAAGGATATGTTAAATCAAGAACCAATCAATATTCCAATGTATATTGGTGCTGATAAAGTATTTTCAGATAATAAAATAGCCTTAACGCCTCCGCATGATCACAAGCGAGTAATAGCGCATTACAATAAAGGTGAAAAGAAACATGTCGAAGCAGCGATTGAAGCGGCATTAGCAGCGAAAGAGAAGTGGTCAGCAATGGCGTGGGAAGAACGAGCATCTATTTTTCTTAAAGCGGCTGACTTATTAGCAGGACCTTATAGAGATAAATTAAATGCTGCAACTATGTTGGCACAATCGAAAAATGTTTTTCAAGCAGAAATTGATGCGGCATGTGAGTTGATTGACTTCCTTCGATTCAATGTGCAATACATGGCTGAAATTTATACACAGCAACCAGAGTCTGCTCCTGGAATTTGGAATCGACTACAATATCGTCCTTTAGAAGGCTTTGTTTTTGCATTAACGCCATTTAACTTTACGTCTATTGCGGCGAATTTACCTGGTTCTGCTGCCTTAATGGGAAATGTAGTGGTTTGGAAACCAGCAGAAACACAAATCTATTCTGCGAAAGTGATTATAGATATTTTCCAAGCAGCTGGGTTGCCTGATGGTGTTATCAATATGGTAACTGCGGGTGGAGCTACTATTGGTGATGTAGTGTTTGCACACAGAGAGTTTGCAGGTATTCATTTCACAGGATCGACAGCGGTGTTTAGACAATTATGGAAAACAATCGCTAACAATATTGAAATTTATAAGAGTTACCCAAGAATTGTGGGAGAGACAGGTGGAAAAGATTTCATCATGGTACACAAATCTGCTCATGCAGATGAAGTAGCAACAGCTATTGCGCGTGGTGCATTTGAATTCCAAGGACAAAAATGTTCAGCGGCTTCAAGAGCGTATATTCCAACGAATATTTGGCCAGAAGTGAAGTCTATCTTGGTGAAACAAGTGAGTTCTTTCAAAATGGGATCACCAGAAGACACGTCCAATTTTGTGAATGCTGTGATAAGTGAGAAGGCATTTGATAGTATCACAAGTTATATCGATTACGCTAAGAATAGTAGTGAAGCAGAAATTATCGTTGGAGGAAACTATGATAAATCGGTAGGTTACTTCATCGAACCAACTGTTATTGTAACAACCAATCCAAAGTTCAAATCAATGGTAGAAGAGATCTTTGGACCAGTTATGACGATTTACGTATATGATGAAAATAAATACGAAGAAACATTGACATTATTAGATGAAACATCCGAGTATGCTTTGACAGGATCTATTATGGGACAAGATCGTTATGCGATTAATTTAGCGATTGAAAAATTGGCGAATGCAGCGGGCAATTTCTACATCAATGATAAACCAACAGGTGCTGTTGTAGGTCAACAGCCTTTTGGCGGAGCTAGAGGATCAGGTACAAACGACAAAGCAGGCTCATCATTGAATTTATTGCGTTGGGTTTCTGCGAGAACGATTAAGGAAACGTTCGTTCCAGCAACAGATTACCGTTACCCTTTCTTAGGATAAAATCAATTAACGAATAGAAAAGCCATCCTTTTGGGGATGGCTTTTTAGTTGGAGGTAGTTTGATGTAATCTTTTAAAAACTAAAATAACCTTGATTGAGCCATTGCTTCCAAGTTAATTTATCGGCTATTTTTAATAAATTTTCATCAGATAAGTTCTCTATCTTATAGGTGCAGATTTCGGATGCAGAATAACCACAGTTTGGTTTTGCAATATCAAACATTAAAACAACTCGAATTTCATCGGATTTATTCCATGCTTCGTGTATGAAATTATCGTCAAAAACGACTAATTTTCCCGTTTGCCAATAATAGGTTTCATTTTCAATTTTAATACCACATTGATTTCCTTCGGGCACAATTAAAGGTAAATGATTTCGTAGAAGTAACTTACTATATCCTTTGTGTGGCAATATATGAGAGTGTGGATGTAAGACAGAGAATTGAGCGGTAATTAATTCAGGAATTTGGTTTAAGATAGCTGTAGTTTTAGGACATAATTTTTGATTTTCCTTATGATGTATGCCGAAAAATAAGAATTCAAAGGTTTTCCATGTTGCATCTTTTGAAAGATAATTCGGATACGCACTCGTCCAATTAGTAGCATCTTGATGTAAAATAGCAAGTAGTTCTTCCTGAATCACTTCTACATTAGCCTCTAATAGTTGAGTGTATTCAAATTCTTTTGAATCGTAAAAATAGACATTCTTCATATTACACTTTTTTAGTTCCATTTATAGTCATCTTGCCGTTGGTTGAAAAACGCTTTCGTTGATATCTTATTTTTCCGATTAAATTATAAATGGGCGTTAATAGAATGGCGGAGTTTCGAGCAAAGTAGGTAAGGATTTTTAAAGTTTTTCGAGATGGTTCTTTTAGTTTAAAACGCATTAAGATGGTTTGAAAGAATAGTGAACTCAACACTGTTCCGCATATTTTTCTTTTTTCAGACATAAATTCAGGTAGAATAACATCAAATAAAAGAATGATACGTTCCTGATCTGTTTGATTCCAAGCCTCGTGTTCGTATCCATCACAGAAAATTAATAACTCACCTTCTTTCCACGCTTGTTTTTGGTCTTTTACACGGAATCCAATTTCGGGTAATTCTCCTGGAATTTCCAATCCAAAATGACAGCGAACCATCGCGTTAGTGTCTCCATAATGTGGTTTGATATGGGATTTTGGAGCAAGAACGCTAAATGAAATAGTAACTAATCCAGGAATCTGTTTTAATAGATCGTATGTTTTTGGAAAATGTCGTTGATGTTTGTGAGAATGAACTCCCCAGCTTATTAATGGAACGGTTTTCCAATCACCTAGTTTATTGACTACTTCGTAATTGAAATATTCAACAGGACCATTTATTGTTTCCAAATAATTCCTAAGTTCACCATAAATGAGATCTCTTTTACCCTCAAATATTTTCTCCCAATCAAAATAATTTTTGGGATAAATGGCAGGCACATTTCCTGGATATTCATATCGGTCTAGTAAAGAGAACCAAATCTTAGGTGTTTTCATGTTTCATTTCTTTCAGGTAAAGATAAAATTTTTGCTAAATTATCTGAAATTTAAGTAGTTTAATTTATTAATTGAATAATTTTTATATTTACCTAATATTACTAAAAATGTCATTCATGATATATAATACAACATCTTTTCCGGTCTTGAAGATTTTTGAAGATAACGTTTCTTCTATTCGAGAGGAATTGGTTGCTGTTATGAATAAACCAATGATAGCGCCTCATCAATCAACATGGATGCAAGAGCGCCCTGATTTAGTGAAGACAGTTCAAAAAGGTTGGAAATCATATACTTTTCGTTTCTTCGGTATTAATCATTTGCCCAATATGGATTCTTGTCCCATCACTGCTAATTTGATTAAATCCATACCGTCGATTGTAACAGCTGAATTTTCACTTTTATCTGCAAACACACATATTCTTCCTCACACAGGATTTACAAATGAAGTTTTAAGAGCACATTTGGGTTTAATTATACCAAATGGCGATGTTCAATTACGCGTAGAAGATAAAATTGTAAATTGGGAAGAAGGAAAGGTCTTGTTTTTTGATGACAGTAAAGAACATGAAACTTGGAATAATACAAATGAAGATAGAGTAGTCCTGATGTTTGACATAGTGCCTAACTTTGATGCTGATGTAGCAAAGCAAGTCAGTAAGGGCGTTTTAGAGCAAACGAATGATGCGTTTATTCATTCATTAGCTCCTCGTGAAAAATGGTTAGAGTGGCTAGATAAAGGAGAATTTCCTTTGGATATTTGATTTGCTAAGATTTATTAGTGAAAATCTCAAGTTTAATTTAATATTATTTTTTCTATATCATTGTACTTATGACCATGATATTAGAAGTATTTAATGCTTCTCTCTTTTTTTATAAAATCTTGGTTTTCAATAGTTTACTCTAACGTCGATATGTATATTTTATTTTTTGGTCAATTCAAAGAGCTTTTTGCAGATAATTGTATAGGTATAGACAAAAACAAAGGATTTACAATACAGCACATTAAAGATTTGAATTAATATTATTTTAACATAAACTAGTATATGTCGATATTTGATTATTTAGCTAATATTGTTAATAAAATCATTTTTTAATAAACGACTGATTATCAGATGTATAAATGTTTTATTTGTTAAATGAAATGTTTTTCATATTCTCATCCTATAATCTTAGACAACTTTTGACTAATTTTCCTGTCACTTTAGAGTATGAATTCTTTTAAACCACTATAATGTTTAAAATATGAAAAAATATTTGTTAATAACCTTCATTTTGACATGTTGTCTTAATTTCTCTTTTTCTCAAAAGATAAGTTCTGAGAATTATGAAACATTTATGGAAGAGGTATATGGTGGAACATCCTACATAACTGATGCGCATAAAGAAATATATATCCAGAGAATGGAGAAAGTCGAAGTGAAAAAATGGGATGGAAAAGATTATCCAGTTTTAGGAACAATTATGTTGAAAAGTAAATATCATCCAGAAATTGACTACGATACAGCAGAAAATTTTGATCCAAATAAGTTTAATCCATTAAAATATTTTTTCAATTTCAATGGAAAAGGCAAGCAAATATTACGAGTATATGGTACAAACTATATGATTGTGATTGATCCAAATACTACTGAAAAATAAGCTATTTAATGCCCAAGTACAAAATAAAATAATAATAAAATGAAAAAATTCTCTCTCCTAATCACACTATTCTTTATATTATCAAGTCAGATATCGGTATTAGGACAGGGTACTGGACCTTGTGATCCTGATCCAATATGTTCAAGTAGCTCATATAATTTTCCAAATACAACGGGACAACCTACTGCTCAACAGCAAAACCCAGGTACTAACTTTGGTTGTTTAGGACCTTCTCCTAATGCTGCATGGTACTATATGAAAGTGGATCAAGCAGGTAAAATTAACATTACTATTAAACAAGGAACTAGCCCCGGTGGAGGTGGTTCAGGAATAGATGTTGACTTTGCCTTGTGGGGACCTTATAATGATTTAGGTTCAGCATGTAGTGGGGTGTCAAATGGTAATCTTCCTATTCAAGCATCCTATTCTACAAGTTCCACAGAAAATATATCAATTGGAGGTTCTGGTGGAAGTAATGGATCTTGTTACAGTGGCGTTCCCAATTCTATTGGATCAACCTCGCCTCCAGCAGCTCAAGCTGGTAAAATTTATGTGGTAGTTATTACAAACTATGATAATGTATCTGGTTATATTAATATGGTGCAAACGAATGCAGGACAACCAGGAGCAGGAGCGATGTCTTGTGCTATTGTTGTTCCTGATCCATGTAATATCTCATCTCTAACCGCTAGTGCTGGAGCTTGTTCTGGAGCAAATACGACCATTTCTGGAAATGTAACCTTTACAGATGCCCCTACTACAGGAAGTTTAACTGTTAGTAGCTCATGTGGTGGGTCACAAACTTTTCCGGCCTCCTCATTTAGTTCAGGCTCAGCCTCATTGAATTACTCGTTTGGTGGCGGAACAGGGCTTGGGCAGAGTTGTGTTATCACTGCTGTTTTTTCAGCTGAACCAGGTTGTGTGAGGACTAGGACAATAACACTTCCTACGTGTTGTACTGTAGCCACTCCAACTATAACAACATCAGCAGCAACATGTGCTGCAAATGGAGGTGCGACCATTTCTAATTATAGTAGTTTTCCTTCACCAACCTTTACTTTTTCTCCAACGGGCCCTACTGTTGGTGCCGGAGGAGTAATAAGTAATATGACACCAGGTCAAAAATATACTGTAAAAGTGACAACAGGTGGCTGTACGTCGTTATCGTCTAGTCAATTTGAAATTGATATTAAAAAACCAACGCCGGTTAAGCCAGTTATTACTATTACTCCAGCTACTTGCTCTTCTCCAAGTATAGCAACATTAAGTAATTTGTCGAGTTATACTGGTGCTTCAACACCTATCTTTTCACCCACTGGTCCGGTTGGTAATACTACAACAGGAGTGATTTCAAATGCAACTGTAGGGCAGGCTTATACTATTTCAATGACACTAAATGGGTGTACATCTCCTACCACTCCTTTTACAATACAACCCATAAAGCCAACACCAGTTGCGCCTACTGTTACCACAACATTAGCAACATGTTCAGCAGCAGGATCAAGTACGGTATCGAATTATAATGGTACTTATACCTATACATTTACACCAGCAGGCCCATCAGTGGGTGCAGGTGGAGTAATTACTGGTGCTACAGCAGGGACCTCTTATACGGTAATTGCCACATTATCAGGTTGTCCTTCTCCAGCTAGTAACTCATTTACGAATCAAGCCATAAAGCCAACACCAGTTGCGCCTACTGTTACCACAACATTAGCAACATGTTCAGCAGCAGGATCAAGTACGGTATCGAATTATAATGGTACTTATACCTATACATTTACACCAGCAGGCCCATCAGTGGGCGCAGGTGGAGTAATTACTGGTGCTACAGCAGGGACCTCTTATACGGTAATTGCCACATTATCAGGTTGTCCTTCTCCAGCTAGTAACTCATTTACGAATCAAGCCATAAAGCCAACACCAGTTGCGCCTACTGTTACCACAACATTAGCAACATGTTCAGCAGCAGGATCAAGTACGGTATCGAATTATAATGGTACTTATACCTATACATTTACACCAGCAGGCCCATCAGTGGGTGCAGGTGGAGTAATTACTGGTGCTACAGCAGGGACCTCTTATACGGTAATTGCCA
>CAZDAR010000005.1:0-97250 GCA_964503665.1 uncultured Flavobacteriales bacterium | reverse complement strand
ACATACCTTTGTATTCAAATAAGTGAATTTATTGTTTGGAAGTGCACATAACGTGTGTTTCAGAGGTTGAAATGATATAAAAATAACTTCACAACAATAATTTATTTGTAAAATAACCAGACAATGGCAGATTGAAGGTTGTTTTTTAAGTAAGAAATAAGAATAAGGCTGCCGAAAATGATCATTGAATAAAGTAATACATTAATTTAATACACCCCAAAAGAGAGGAAATATTAAATCCCTTAAATGCTGAGAAAACATTTTAATAATGGAAACAGCCTCTTTATCATCAACAATTTTATCATCATACATTTTCGAAATTTATTTTTTACCGCGTAAGTAGTTTTATTTACATGAAGGTTAAAAAACACCGTTTAAACAGTACAACTGTCTGAACATATGAGTCTGAAAAGTTCAGAATCATAAAACAAGGCACATTTAAAATGTGTGAGGAAAATTAATATGCAAAAAGACACAAATAGACGTAATCCTAAAAAATTAAATAGTATTAGGGTTTCAAGTCATAAAAAAAGTAATAACAATAAAAAGTCTACATTAAACCCTGAGCTATTTATTCAGGAAGCTGTAGCACCATCATTGAAGTCAATCACAGTAGACACAAGATTTGAAGATATGGATATTCACCAACAACTAAAGGCGAATATTTTAAAAATGGGCTTTTCTTCTCCTACTGAAATACAAGACAAAACATTTGATAAATTAGTGAACGGTGAGAACCTTATTGGTATCGCTAATACTGGAACTGGTAAGACAGGTGCTTTCTTGATTCCTATTTTAGAAAACCTTTTACGTAATGACGACAAGAAATTTCAATCTTTAATTATTGTTCCTACTAGAGAACTAGCGCTTCAAGTATATGACGAATTCAAAAAGTTTTCGACAGATTTGAAAATTAGAGCGGCTTGTTTCATTGGTGGTACGAACGTTGAAAAAGACGTACGTAGTTTGAATAATTACTTTGATATTATTATTGGAACACCAGGAAGGTTACTTGATTTAAGTAATCGAGGTAGTCTAAAATTACAGAAATTTGAAGTATTAGTATTAGATGAGTTTGACAAAATGCTAGACATGGGCTTTATTCATGATATTCGTGAATTGTCGAATGGTATGAGAAATCGTAGACAAACATTGCTGTTTTCTGCTACGAAAGATCTGAAACAACAGAAGATTATTAATGAAATTGTGACCAACCCATTTCTTGTTGAAATAAGTTCTGGTGATAAAAGTTCAAAAAATGTTACACAAGATATCATAAAAGTGCTTGAGGGACAAGATAAATATGTACTTTTACTTGATTTATTGAAGCAAGGTAATTATGATAAGGTTATTTTATTTACTGAAACTAAGCATTTAGCTAATCGTTTATCGAAGAAATTGAATAGTTCAGGAATTAAGACAGATCAGATTCATGGTAATAAATCACAGAATTACAGAGTGAATGCACTCGAGAAGTTTAAGAAAGGTGATATTAGAATTTTAGTGGCGACAGATGTTGCCGCTAGAGGAATAGACGTAAACGACGTTTCATTGGTAGTTAACTATCAAGCTCCGAAGGATTACGATACATACATTCACCGGGTTGGAAGAACCGGAAGAGTTGGAAAATCAGGCACGGCTTACACGTTTGTAGACTAACCCTATTTTTATATAAAATAAATAATAAATAATAAGTAAAATGAAAGAAGGAACAGTAAAATTTTTCAATGAAACTAAAGGATTTGGTTTCATTAATGACGCAGATGGTGGAAAGGATATCTTTGTACACATGTCAGGTTTAGTAGACAAGATTAAAGAAAACGACAAAGTAACTTACGAAGTTGAAGAAAGTCCAAAAGGATTAAACGCAGTAAACGTAAGAGTAGTTCGTTAATTCGAAATATTTTACAACTGAAAATTGCACCTGTACTCTTAATTGAGTGCAGGTTTTTTTTGTACTAATCTTTCCGTATCAGGTTTAAAAGTTGGTAACCATGAATAAACTTGCGTCAATTTAAATAGAAAATATTCAATATTTATCACACCTCTTAACTTTGCTTTACAAGTTTCAATTTATGTCCTGAAAGATCAACTTATTAACCGTCTCAATTTCCGTATGACTACATCTCATATTCTTAAATTTCAACTAAATTTTTCAATAGCATTCCTAGCTTCTTTTATGAAGAATATTAACAAACCTACAATTACGAAAAAAAGCGCCTTTTGAGCGCTTTTTACAGTGTTTAATAATATAATGACCCGTTAATGATCCTTATTGTAAATTGTCTACATTAACGGGATTGGGCTTGGCGCCGTGCCGACTTTTTAAATAAATTATTGTTCCGAAGTTATATTATTTTCTTCATAAAAATCGTTTTTTCGAAGCAAGATTAAAGGCATGGAGCTAAACCCGTGTTATGGGCTGGGATTTTGAAAAGTTAAGTACTTTAAAAAATGAATTAAAAAAAGAGGGTAGTCTCCACCACCCTCAATTATATGTTAAAACTGCAAATGAAATTATTACATTTCCATAGCAGCTTGCGCTAGTTTAGCTTGAAGCTTGGTGAATCTTGAAAGTTGACTTGTAGAAAGATTATCTCCTGCATTTTCCACTTTTTCAGATAAATCAGCTGCTTTTTCCATCATTTCTGCATATTCAGTCATAGCAGAAGCATCACCTTTTTGGGCTTTTTTCATTAATTTAATGTACTGGTCAATATAACTTTCATAACTATTCAGTACTTCATCCCAATCTTCATCACCTGAAGCGGAATAACTTTCGTCCTCGTTATCATAATCGCCAGAATCATCTGATGAACTTTCTGAACCTGTGAAATCAGCATTGGTAATTTCAAAGTTCTCCGTTTCTGTCATTATACGATTTTGAATATCAGTATCTGAAAAGTAACTCCATTCAAATGAAATAATAACTGTTTTTCCAACTTCCCCTTTTAATAAGTTTTTCAGTTTGTCGTAATCACTCATAGTAGCTGGACCAAAATCTAGCCCTAAACCTGGTACTGCTGCACCTGATTTGTCTAATGGTATTAAGTTTATGTTGCCTAATTCTGGCTCACCATCCAAATCGCATTCCTCGATTAACTCGAATTTAATGGCAATTACAACTTTATCTTCGACTACTTTTAACGTATATTCTCCGTCCACAACTTTGATGTAATCTTCTGCGTCACCTGATATAGCAACATCAGACACTTTTATGGATTTTTCTTTGATTGAATTACCGCCACACGATGACAGGACGATTATTGATAGTAAAATAAATAACTTGTTAAATGATTTCATTTTTATTAAAATTTGGTTTAATCCTACTCGTATGACTTTTCAGTTGCGCCTCTGTTGTTTTTACAGGTAACAATTTCCGAATAGTTATTCGTCAAGAAAATATTCTGATAAATTACGAGGTGTCGAACCAAACTGAATATATGAAATATCGGAAATGTAAAAAGTTTATTATGTCTTTGTTCATTGGAAGTTTTTTAAACTCCCACACGGATTGGTATAAAAAATCAGCGTGGGACATTCACCAATCCGTAGCCGAGGAACGACCAAGTCCCACATAACAAGAATGATAAAGCCCACGCCTTTACGTGAGCGTTTATTCAATCCCTGTTATGCTTTTTTTAATTTGGTCGTTTTCGGTTACAAGAATGCTAAACGCAATATTATATGTCTATTCTTTTTTTAATTCATTTTTATAACTATTTAGTTTCAAATATATTACTTTTTATTGTCTTTCGGTCATTCCTACCTTGCCCATAACGGCAATATAAATCCACCAAGAAGTAACATTGCACTACAAAACGCTAATACCACCCATTGCATCACACTTATATTAAATTTATCAAATTTAGGTGCTTCATACGGTTTCTTAAGTGTCTTAATAACAACTGCTAAATAATAGTAAATCGCAATTCCAGAGTTTACTAACGCTAATCCTACTATGATTGGGTATTCGCCTATTGCTTGAGTAAACACTAAATACTTACCAAAGAATCCCATCAATGGAGGAACACCTGCTAATGATAAGAATGCCATAATTACAAAAAATCCTAGAATTGGATTTTTACGAGCAATACCAGTCCAGTTTTCGATTAAATCTTTGTCATCATCTATGATATTACCAGCCGTTACTAAAACGATTGTTGCGAAACCATACGCTAATAAATAGTAATAAACATTGTAATGATAGGATGCAGATTCAACTGTATCAAACGCCATGACAGCTAGTAATGTATATCCAACATGAGCAATACTTGAAAAAGCTAATAGTCGGCGTATTCTAACTTGCTTTATCGCAGATAAGTTTCCTAAGAACATCGAAAGGACACTTACCAATACTATGATAGGAACCCACATGTTAGAAACAACATCGAAAGTATCAGTGAAAAGTCTTAATAAAGCTGCAAAACCAGCAATTTTAATTACAGACGCCATGTATCCCATTATCGTCATTGGAGAACCTGAATAAACATCTGGATTCCAGAAATGGTAAGGAACAGCACCAATTTTAAATAAGAAAGAGGCGAGTACTAATAAAATACCGACAAATAACAAGCTCGAATTATTGCCATTGTTTAATATAATCGTTTTAATTTCGAATAAGGAGAAACTTCCTGTAGCACCATAAATCCAAGCAATACCGAATAATAGTATTCCTGTAGAGAATGCGCCTGTTAAGAAATACTTCAGAGAAGCTTCACTTCCTAACACATCTGTTTTCTTCATTCCGGCTAATACATAAACTGGTATGGATAGAATTTCCAATCCAAGGAAGAACATAAAGAAGTCAGTATACGACGTCATGATTAATGCTCCACACAAGCTAAAAATTAGAAGTGCAACATGATCTCCTGCGTGCTCTTTACTTTCAGTTAATGGTTTATAACCACTCCAGATTAATAATAAAGTGAACAGAATACAAACAGTACTAAAAAGTACTGCGGTCATATCAAATTCTAACCCTTGATATTGTGGAAATAGACGAATTCCTTCTTTGAATTCATATATCAAACCGAATAAGCTGGCAATTATTCCGATTGTTGCAACTGTTCCTACTAGCATTGGTTTACGAGTAAACGCAATGAACAATGTTATAATTCCGGTGATAAATAATGTTATAAGTGCAATCATCTTTTTTAAATTGAACTGTCTTTAATAATGGATAATATCGTTTCAAGACTTGGCTTCACCAAATCAAACAGTAATTGTGGGTAAACACCTAAAACACCAATAATGACCGATAATATAGCAAATGTTGCTATTTCAGATATGGTTAAATCATTGAAGTTAAAAGAGCTTTCTTTGCCAAACATACTTAATTGGTAGGCTCTGAAAATATAAACACAACCTAATATTAAGTTGGTACCTACTAAAATTCCTATCCACGCTTTATCCAAGAATACTTCTTTAATCAATAAGAATTCCCCGATAAAACCACTTGTAAATGGAATGGAGATAGAGGCAAATCCAATCAGAGCAAACCAGAATGCAAATTTAGGCGCCCTTACTGCAATTCCACCAAGTGAAGGAATATCGCGTCTTCCTAATCGTCTATCAATAATGTCAGCCGCTAAGAAAAGCCCTACTGATACCATCGCGTGATTTATCATTTGAATAACAGCTCCTGAAAATGCATCGATGGTTAATATCATCATTCCTGCAGCGATTAAACCAACGTGACTGATAGAAGCATAGGCAAACACTTTTTTCAGATCATCTTTCTTAATAGCGATAAGAGCACCGTAAACAACACCAATCATTGCTAGTATGATGACCGTGTATTTAAATAGTGGATAGGCCTCAGGTGCTAACGGTAATAACCACCTTAACACACCATAAAGTGCCATTTTTAGCATCAAAGCTGAAAGTAACATGGTACCAGCCATTGGCGATTTGGTGTATGTTTCTGGTTGCCATGTATGGAATGGGAATAAAGGCATCTTTACTGCAAATGCAATAAGGAATCCTAAACTAACAGTCAACGCTGTTTTGGTATTCATTTGAATATCTATTAGCGAATGATAATCGAACGAACCAGTTGATAACGTGCCGATGTAGAAAATGGAGAACAACATTGCTAAAGATCCAACAAACGTATAGATGAAGAAAGTGATGAGTACTCTTTTACGATCTTTTTCTCCAAACCAGAAAGCTAATAAGAAAACAGGTATTAAGGCTAATTCCCAGAATATGTAGAATAAGATTAAGTCAAATGATAGAAATGAACCTATTAAGGCAAATTGCATCAGGAAGACCATTGCGTTAAACATCTTATTGGAAGCCGTATTATTTTCATAGTTGGCTAATAAAATGAGGAATGTAACAATATTTGTCAGAAGAATCATGGCTAAACTTAGTCCGTCATAGCCAAGTCGATAGGACATTCTGAAGAACGTATGGTGTTCATTTGAAAAAAGTTCTACGAAAGAGTCGGGTTGGAAATTAACCCAACAGCCAATCGCTATCGCTGCAGAAATTAACGATCCAATTAACGCAACAATTTTACGTATGTTTTTCGGTGTCACTAAGGACACCAATGAAAAAGCTAATGGTATTATTAGTAGTTCCAATGTGCTTATATTTTAAGTAAGAAAAATGTTATAAATCCAATTATTCCGCAAACCATCCAAAAGATATAGCCGTTTACTTTACCACTCTGCCATTTTCGAACAACATCGCCTGATAAACTAACTGTTTTTGCTATTCCTTGAACAATTCCTCCTATAATAAGTGTATCTATTACCGCATAAAATGTTTTGCTTAGTCCTTCAATAGGTTTTACAATTAGTAAATCGTACGCTTCATCCCAATACATGTTTTTATTGGAAAGCTTTTCCCATCCTGTATATTGTTCATCCGCTTTTGGAATTACACCTTTTTTCCTATAAATGGTGTTTGATAAGAATAGAACGACTAAAACAATAATAATAGCTACTGCCAATAATACTAACGTCGTATTAAATTCTGGATGTGCTGGATGATGATCTAATCCTAATACATTTGCTCCTAATAATTTATCTAGATAGTGAGTAAAATTTCCTTTCAAGAAAATTCCTGGTAAATCAAAAATACCACCAATAACAGACAATACAGCTAAAATCATCAATGGAATTGTCATGTTCAATGGAGATTCGTGAACATGGTGCTCCACATCTTTCGTGTCTCTAAATGAACCGTGGAAAACGACAAAGTATAAACGGAACATATAAAGCGCTGTCATCGCTGAACTAATCGCTAATGCGATATAAACACCTACACTTTTCTCAAATGCAATTCCCAAAATTTCATCTTTAGAAAAGAATCCTGAAAATAGTGGGAACCCTGAAATAGCTAATGTTGCTAATAAGAACGTAATGTGTGTAATTTTTATTTTATCCTTCAAGCCACCCATCTTACGAATGCTTTGTTCACCATCCATTGCATGGATAACGCTACCTGCACCTAAGAATAATAAAGCTTTAAAGAATGCGTGAGTGGTCACGTGGAATATGGCAACAGAATAAGCACCTAAACCGATGGCCACGAATATTAATCCTAACTGCGAAACAGTAGAGTAGGCGAGTACCTTTTTAATATCGTTTTGACGCATAGCAATGAAGGCGGCCACAATTGAAGTAATTAACCCTACGTATAGAATTACATCCTTAATGTCAGGCGTAAACTCTAGTAAGAAATTAGAACGGACCATCAAGAAAATACCAGCGGTTACCATTGTTGCTGCGTGAATTAAAGCAGATACAGGTGTAGGTCCTGCCATCGCATCTGGCAACCAAGTAAATAATGGAATTTGAGCCGATTTACCCGTTGCTCCAATAAATAAACTCAATGTAATCATGGAAACAATAAAGACACTTGGAAGCGCTTCTCCTCCTAACATTTTCATTCCAACTACATCGTATTCTAAGGAACCGAAATTTGCAAGAATTAATGCGAAAGCAATAAATAATCCTAAGTCACCTACGCGGTTCATGATAAATGATTTTCTTCCTGCCTTTGAATTCATTAGGCCTTCATTTTCATCCGCATAGTAATAACCAATCAATAAATAGGAACAAACTCCTACACCTTCCCAACCGAAGTAAAGCATAAAGTAATTACTTCCTAGAACAAGGATAAGCATCGAGAATATAAAGAGATTTAAATAAGTGAAAAACTTATAGAAACCTTTATCTCCTGACATGTAACCGATAGAATACAAGTGAATCAATGTTCCGACACCTGTTACAATTAGTGTCATCCAAATGGAAAGATTATCTGCATAAAGTGAGACATCTAAGTGTAGCGTTCCTAAATCAATTGCTGTAAAAAGAACAGATTTTATTGGTTCATCTAATTGGAAGAAAATAACTAAAGCCAAAATAAAAGGAATAGCAGTCATTAAAGTCGCTATGCTACCAATTATTTTCTCTGGTAATCTTTTTCCTATTGTACCATTAATAAGTGCACCAATTAATGGAAATAAAAGCAATAAAGGTAATATCTGATAAATTGCCATTTTTTAGTTTTTTAGTTTGTTAAACAATCCGACATCTACGGTTTTGCTGTTTCTGTATAACAACACTAGAATCGATAACCCTACTGCGGCTTCAGCCGCTGCAACAACCATGATGAAAAAGACAAAAATTTGAGCGTCTCCTTTTCCATGATAACTAGAGAAAGCGACCATTAGAATGTTGACTGCATTTAACATCAACTCAACGCACATTAAAATGATAATTGCGTTTCTACGGATAATCACACCAAACACTCCAATACAGAAGATAATCGTTGCAAGAACGATATAGAACTGTAGTGAAACTCCGTTATTTAAAAATACTCCTTCCATTAGTCAATAACTTGATTTTCTTTTTTAGACAATAATACCGCTCCTACCATAGCTGAGATAAATAGAATGGATGAGATTTCAAAAGGTAATACATATTTGTTAAATAATAATAGACCTAACTGCTCCACCAATCCTATTGAATTATCCGAGTGCTCTATAGTAGCAAATGTTGCATCTTTTAATGCAGCAAATAATACAACAAATAGACTTCCACCAGCGACGGCAGCACCTATTTTCATCAGTCCGGATGTTTTTGGTTCATTATCTTTACTTAAGTTCAGCAACATCAATACAAATAAGAATAATACCATGATGGCTCCAGTGTAGACGATGACATTAACAATCGCTAAAAATTGAGCATTTAACATGACATAGTTTGCTGATATTAAAAAGAACGTTACGACCAGAAACAAAACACTTCGAATAGGGTGTGTGCTTATCACCACCATTAGCGCCGACCCTATGGTCAAACCGCCTAATATTATAGCCATTATTTCTATTGTACTCATTTTTTTCCTCTTTTACCAGTGTTTTGACGTTTTGTAATATCAATACGGTGATTGACATCCTCGACTAATTTGTCTTTTCCGTAAATAAACTCTTCTCTTTCAAAATCTGTTGGAACAAGTCTGTCTGTCAAGAATATAGCTTCCTTTGGACACGCTTCTTCACATAAACCACAGAAAATACAACGCAACATATTGATTTCATATATTGCTGCATATTTTTCTTCTCTATATAGTTTTTCTTCTCCTGGCTCTCTTTCAGCTGCCACCATTGTAATAGCCTCTGCAGGACAAGCTACTGCGCACAATCCACATGCAGTACAGTTTTCTCTTCCTTCTTCATCTCTTTTTAAAACGTGCATTCCTCTATAAACAGGAGCAATAGGACGTAATTCTTTCGGGTATCTATAAGTAACCGGTTTTTTGAAAACATGTTTCAACGTTAAACTCATTCCTTTTAGAACAGCAGGAAGATAGATGCTCTCCATAAAAGTCATTTCTTTTTTGGATACCTCTTTTTTTCTATTTGTCAAACTTTCCATAATCCTATCTTCAATTTCTTTTAGTTAAACCAACCTTTGTAAAAGGCAATTACTACAGCCGTAATAACCAAGTTAATTAAGGCAATTGGAATTAATTTCTTCCATCCTAATCGCATTAATTGGTCGTATCTAAATCTTGGTAATGTCCATCTAATCCACATAAAGGTAAAAATAACCAAGACAATCTTAATAAAGAATACAGCAACACACAATAACGCTAATATATTTCCACTAAAGTAATCCATCCCAGGGAAATTATATCCACCTAAGAAAAATGCTGCGATTACTGTTGAAGCAATAAATAAGTTAACATACTCTGCGAAAAGGAAGAAGCCCATTTTCATCGCCCCATACTCTGTGTGATATCCTGTAATTAATTCACTTTCACATTCTGCCATGTCAAAAGGAGCTCTGTTTGTTTCAGCTATTGAACACACGAAGAACACGACAAACCCCACAGGTTGATACCAGATGTTCCAATTAAAACCGTGTTGTGCATCTACAATTTCTCTGATACTTAAACTACCACTCATTAAGACAATGGTAATAACACTTAATCCCATGGCTAATTCATACGAAATCATTTGAGATGAAGCACGAATAGCGGAGAACAAAGAGTATTTGTTGTTAGATGCCCAAGCTCCAATCATAATTCCATACACACCGATAGAGGTAACCCCCATAATATATAGGATACCAATATTAACGTCTGTTACTTGTAAAACTACAGTTCTTCCAAATGCTTGAATGTCTGGTCCCCAAGGAATTACAGCGGATGTCATTAAGGCAACTGTCATTGCAATACCTGGGGCAATCATAAACAAGTACTTATCGGCATTTGCAGGAATAAAGTCTTCTTTAAAGAAAAGCTTTCCACCATCTGCTAATGGTTGCAATATTCCGTAAGGTCCAGCTCTGTTTGGGCCAATACGATCTTGTATCCAAGCTGCTACTTTTCTCTCAAAATATGTTTGATAGGCTGCAATACCAAGCGAAAGCCCAAACAATATTAAGATAAGAATACTTTTTTCAATTAATAATCCAGTATCCATTAATCAAGACTTTTAATGTTGTTTTCAATTTTATTCTTTTCATCCAAAGGATTCGGTAACGTATAATGATTTTGAGAAATCACGGAATGTCTATCAATCAATCGAGGGCCTTCAATCGTCCATTTAGAGACATCTTTTGATTCAAAGCGACATTCGTTACATATCCATGAAGCTTTTCCGTCAACGACTTCTACTTCGTGGTATTTATCTCTTCGAACAGTTACACGGTAGATTTCATTTCCAAACATCCAAACGGAGGCTTTACCGCAACATTTAGAACACTCTCTATGTGCATTCATCGGTTTTAAGAACCATACACGTGATTTAAAACGAAATGTTTTGTCGGTTAAAGCACCAACAGGGCAAACGTCAATCATGTTTCCAGAGAAATCATTGTCAACCGCTGCTTGAATGTAAGTCGATATTTCTGCTTCGATTCCTCTATGAATTATTCCATGAACACGTTTGTCTGTCAATTGATTAGCAACTAATACACAACGATAGCATAAAATACAACGATTCATGTGAAGCTTTATCTTGTCACCTATATCAATAGGGGCAAAGGTTCTTTTCTCCTCACGGAAACGACTTCCTTCAATACCGTGATCAAAGCTTAAGTCTTGTAAATCACACTCTCCAGCTTGGTCACAAACAGGGCAATCCAAGGGGTGATTGATTAACAAAAACTCAGTGACACCTTTACGTCCTTCCAACGCTTTTTCACTGGTAATATTTTTAATTTCCATACCATCTTGTACCTCTGTTCTACAGGAAGCAACAAGTTTTGGCATAGGACGAGGGTCTCTTTCGGAACCTTTAGAAACTTCAACCAAGCAAGTACGACATCTACCGCCGCTATCTTCTAATGAAGAATAGTAGCACATGGCAGGTGGAACAATTGCTCCTCCAGCTTGACGTGCTGCATCAAGGATACTTGTGCCTGCTTCTACTTCTATCTCTACTCCGTCAATGGTTACTTTTACCATAACTTCTTAATTAATCTGTTATTAAACAATTACACTACGAGGCATCCCAAAATTTCTTTTGATTGCTTCTTCGGGTTTCAGTGCATGCCATTCGAACTCATCACGGAAATGTCTGATTGCTGCGGCAACTGGCCATGCAGCGGCATCTCCTAATGGACAAATGGTGTGCCCTTCGATTTTTTTATTTATATCTTCTAGTAAAGCGATATCTTCCATATCACCTTTACCGTGATCCAATCGGTGGAGTACTTCTTCCATCCAAGTCGTTCCTTCGCGACATGGTGTACATTGTCCACACGACTCATGGGCATAGAAACGAGAGAAATTCCACGTATTTTTCACAATACACTGATCTTCATCAAACACGATAAATCCCCCTGAACCTAACATGGATCCTGTGATGAAACCACCATCGGATAAAGATTCATAACTCATGTAACGCGTCTCTCCTTTGGCTGTCTTCGTAATCAAATGGGGTGGTAAAATAGGAACGGAAGAACCACCAGGAATTAATGCCTTTAGTTGTTTTCCGTTTTTGATACCACGACACCAATCATCTCCGTAGATAAATTCCTCTACCGTCATGCTCATGTCAATTTCATACACTCCGGGTCTTTCTAAATTACCACATGCAGAAATTAATTTTGTTCCTTTACTTAGTTCTGTTCCAAATTTACCATATTCTTCCGCTCCTAAATTGATAATAGGAACAACTGTTGCCAAACTCTCCACGTTATTGACCACGGTTGGTCTTCCCCATAAACCTTTTACAGCTGGGAAAGGTGGTTTGATACGAGGATTCCCTCTTTTTCCTTCTAAGGACTCAAGTAATGCTGTCTCTTCTCCACAGATGTATGCACCTCCTCCTGGAGAAACTCTTAAATCTAAGTCGTAACCAGATCCTAAAATGTTTTTTCCTAAAAAGCCATTCGCATACGCTTCTGCAATTGCTTTTTCAAGAATATCCATCACGAAGATATACTCTCCACGAATATAGATATATGATAAATTGGCACCTAGTGCATAACTAGAAACAATCATTCCCTCAATTAATAAGTGAGGAATATATTGCATCAGGTATCTATCTTTAAATGTTCCTGGTTCTGACTCATCTGCATTGCAAACTAAATGTCTTGGAATGCCCTCAGGCTTAGCTAAAAAAGACCATTTTAATCCTGTTGGAAAACCAGCTCCACCACGACCTTTCAATCCAGATTTTTTAACTTTTTCCACAACCTCTTCAGGAGACATTGTTTTTAAGGCTTTTTCTACCGAACGATAACCGCCATTTTTGCGGTATACTTCAAACGTTTCAATTCCCGGTACGTCTATATGTTCTAAAAGTAATTTGCTTCCCATAACTCCCATTAAATTGTAACTTCTCCTCTTCTACAAGCTTCGATTAACTCATCCACTTTTTCAGGAGTCAAGTTTTCGTGATAATATTTACCACATTGTAACATCGGTCCATAACCACATGCTCCTAGGCATTGTGTTGTTTGTATTGTAAACATACCGTCTGAAGTCGTTTCTCCAATCTTGATACCTAGTTTTTTTTCTAAGTGATCCAGAATGTTGTCACTTCCAACAAGCATACAAGGTCCCGTATGACACACTTCAAAAACGTATTTCCCTACAGGTTGAAGATTGAACATTGTGTAGAATGTTGCCACCTCGTAGACTTCAATTGGTTCAATTTGTAGCATTTCGGCTACCATATCCATTGTGTCTGGACTTAACCAACCGTCTGCTTCTTCTTCTACAATGTGTAAAATACGAAGAATAGCACTTTTAGCTTTGTCTTCTGGATAATACCCCAGTACTTTCTGAATTTCAGCTTTTGCTTTTTCACTCAGAACCGGGCGTTCTTTCTGTATAATTTTGGTTACAAACATAACTTATGCGTCTAATTCTCCTGCGATTACGTTCAAACTACTCAATGTCACAATAGCATCAGAGATACTTTGACCGGTAATCATTTCAGGATATGCTTGGTAATAAATAAAACATGGTCTTCTAAATTGTAAGCGGTACGGCGTTCTACCACTATCACTGGTTAAATAGAATCCTAATTCACCGTTTCCAGCTTCAATACTATGATAAACTTCTCCAACTGGAATCGGCGTTTCACCCATCACAATCTTAAATTGATAGATTAATGATTCCATTTTGGTATAAACATCGTCTTTTCGGGGTACATAAAACTCAGGAACGTCTGCGTGATATGGTCCTTCAGGTAAATTTTCAAAAGCCTGTTTAATAATTCTTAAACTCTGGCGTGTTTCTTCTTGACGAACCATGAAACGATCGTATGTATCACCTCCTGTTCCTACTGGAATATCAAATTCAAAATCTTCGTACGAACTATACGGATTCATCACCCGAACATCGTAATCAACACCTGCCGCTCTTAAGTTGGGGCCTGAAAAAGAATATTCTAGCGCTCTTTCACCAGAAATAGGACCTACACCGATGGTTCTGTCCATGAAAATTCTGTTGCGAGAAAGCAAAGCATCGTATTCTTCAAATGCCTTAGAAAATGTTTTAAGGAATTCGGTTAACTTCTTATGAAAATCAGGATTGAAATCTCTTTCAAATCCACCAATTCGACCAATATTTGTCGTTAAACGTAAACCGCAAACTTCTTCCCAAATATCATAAATCTGCTCACGTAATTGAAATGCCCATGTAAAACCTGTCAAGGCACCCGAATCCACTCCAATAACGGATGTACAAACAAGGTGGTCAGCGATACGTGCTAATTCCATGATGATAACACGCATATATTGAACACGCTTTGGAATTTCAATTCCCGCCAATTTCTCAACGGTCATTTGCCAACCAATGTTATTTAATGGAGCAGAACAGTAATTCAAACGGTCTGTAATAGGTGTTATTTGATGAAACGGTCTTCTTTCTGCCAGTTTCTCAAAAGCACGATGGATGTAACCAACTGTTTGTTCCGAAGACAACACTGTCTCACCATCAATTTGCAAGATATTTTGAAAAATACCGTGTGTTGCTGGATGCGTTGGTCCTAAGTTTAGGGTAGCAGTTTCGCCGTCAATTGTATCGCGCTTAGCTCCGATATCTGAATTGTTGTATTTTTTGATATCTTCCATAATCATCTTCCAAAAAAGCGGTTATCTTTATCTTCTCTCGTGCGATCTTCCAAAGGATACTCTTTGCGCATTGGGAAGTAATCTTGATCTTCCATATTCAAAATCTTTTTAAGATTCGGATGTCCTTTAAAAATTACTCCAAAGAAATCATATGTTTCTCTTTCCATCCAATTGGCACCTGCAAAAACATCCACAATTGTTTCAATTTCTGGTTGCTCAATGGAAAGTTTCGATTTCACACGTAAACGAACATTATTCGTTAAGCTGTGTAACTGATAGATTACTTCTAATTCAGCTCCTTTATTATCTGGATAATGAATAGCGGCAATGTTGGTTAAATAACCCATTTTAATGGTTTCATTTTCTTTCAACCATTTCACCACTTCCTTCGCTTTCGTTGCGGGAACATAAACGTTCATTAAGCCAAAAGCTTCATTATGTTCCAAGATGCTTTCACCAAATGCAGTTTGCAAAAAGGATAAAAGCTCTTCGTTTGTAATTTTACTTAGACTCATTTGACTTTGATATCGTTTTCAATGTTGTAATTAGACAACAAATGTTTATACTCTTCTGAATATCTTCTACGAAGTGATTCATTACGAACTAATTTTTGGATATTCATGACGCCATCTAATATTTGTTCAGGTCTCGGTGGACATCCAGGAACATAAACATCTACAGGAATCACACGGTCAATACCTTGTAAAACGCTATAGGTGTCGAAAAAACCACCAGAAGAAGCACACGCACCAACTGAAATCACCCATTTAGGCTCAGACATTTGCTCATATACTTGTTTTAATATCGGTGCTAATTTCTTTGAGATAGTTCCAGCTACAATTAACAAATCCGCTTGACGAGGAGAGAAAGACATTCTTTCCATTCCAAAACGGGCTAAATCATAATGTGAACCCATTGTTGCCATGTATGCAATTCCACAACAAGAAGTTGCGAATGGCAATGGCCATAGTGAATTAGCACGTGCTGCACCAATTACTTTATCCAACATCGTCAATTGGAATTCACCTCCATAATTGATGCTATCTACTGGTTTATCATTTTCTAATTGTGCCATTCTAATGCTCCTTTTTTAATGATATATATAAATCCAATAAAGAAAAACCCAACAAATATGAGAACTGCAAACAAACCACTTAACTGCAGTGCAGAGAAGTTAACGGCATAAGGGTAGAAGAAAATAACCTCTACATCAAATAGCACGAATAAGATAGCTACCATAAAATATCGAACAGGAACAGGGAAACGAGCGTCACCGACAGACTCAAGTCCACATTCAAAATTCATATCCTTCTTTCGAGAATGTAATTTAGGGCCTAATTTTGGTACTAAAAAGATTACAGCCAAAGAGAATACAACGGCGACCATCGCCTGTACTATAATTGGAATAAAATCAACATTTGAAGACATAGTTTTCCTTTAAAAAATCACTCACAAAATTAAAACTTATTAACAACTAATCAACAGTCCTCATTACTTACAACCTTAATATGGGTATATTAGTGTTTAATATACTATTCCACTAATAAACTAACTATTTGATTTAAAACAAATTGAATTTTCTAAACCCGTAAACAAGAATGATTCTAAATTAGGAATATTGGTGATATTAATAAGAAATTAAGAGTTTAACTGAGCTTGTCAGTCAAGATACGAATTTCAATAATAGGAGATATTTTTTCGTAGAGGATATTGTAAACGGCTTCAACAATTGGCATTTCAACGTTAAATTTTTTGTTGATTTCCATGATGCTTTTCACGGCATAATACCCTTCTGCAATCATGTCCATTTCCATTTGTGCAGACTTGACTGAATATCCTTTTCCAATCATGTGACCAAAGGTTCTATTTCTGGAAAACTGAGAATAAGCGGTTACCAGTAAATCACCTAAATATGCACTTGATTTAACGTCCCTATGGATTGGGCTTACCTCGTCGATAAAGTCTTCTATTTCTTGTATTGCGTTAGCAATCAAAACTGCTTGAAAATTATCTCCATATCCTATACCCGAGCATATTCCAGAAGCAATGGCATAAACGTTTTTAAGAACGGCACTTAACTCTGTTCCAAATAGATCATCAGAAACGGTTGTTTTAATATAGCGACACGCTAAAACTTCCGCCATATCTTCGGCTATTGATTCATCTTGACATGCAACAGTTAAATAAGATAATCGTTCTAAAGCGACTTCTTCTGCGTGACATGGACCGCAAATAATCCCAATATTACAGTAAGGGACATCGAAAGACTTGTGAAAATAACGGGCAGGAATCGATAAGTATTCTGGTATAATTCCTTTTACAGCAGAAAAAATGATTTTATCTTTGAAGAGCGTAATGTCGATATTTTCGAATAGATTCACTAAAAAAGCGGATGGTGTTGCAATGATGATAACATTCGAATTCTTAAGGACCCATGCCAAATCATCTGAAACATTTATTTTTTCTGTTTTTAATTCAACTCCTTGAAGATATTTAGGATTGCTTTTGTATTTTTTGATATAATTGACCGAACTTTCAGACCGAACAAACCAATTTAAATCCGTGACATTATTGCATAATATTTTCACCAAAGCCGTTGCCCAACTTCCTCCTCCAATGACGCCTACTTTATAATTTTCTTCCATTAACTTGGAGTATAATATGCTTTTAGATTTTTCAAATATGGGGTTTTTTTTGATAATAATGTTAAAATGAAGTCATATATGATGAAAAACACCGTTGTTTAGATTCATTTTTTTTAGAAGGCCATTTTCTATATTAAATCACTACACTTGACTGATTTGATATTGAAGCATTATAAATCAACTGTTATTTTTAAATTGTATTTTAATTCATGGACTATAAATCGTAATTTAGCCCCACAACATCGAATAAATGGCAACAATTAACATAATTAATATTAAAGGCCTCGTTCAAGTAGGTGAAAATTTTCCATCTTTTTTGTCAGGTGAAATGATGAAGCATCTTCCCATCATTGAGAACGCATTTTTAATTCTTCAAGATGGCAAAATAGCCAATTATGGTTCAATGAAAGATTTCATAGCGCCAATTAAAGAACTAATTACTGAAACAATTGACGCAACAGATAGATATGTTTTACCCACTTTTGTTGACGCTCACTCGCACACTGTTTTTGCTCAACCAAGAGAAGAAGAATTTGTAGACAGAATCAACGGATTAACCTACGAAGAAATTGCCTTTAAAGGAGGAGGGATTTTAAATTCCGTTCGTCGTTTGCAAGAAAAATCGGAGGATATCTTATTTGATGAAGCGAAATCACGTGTAGAAAATATGATTGCGTATGGAACAGGTGCATTGGAAATTAAATCAGGTTATGGGTTGAGTGTTGAAGCAGAATTAAAAATGTTACGTGTTATTAAACGATTGAAAAATCATTTCACGATTCCCATAAAAGCTACTTTTTTGGGGGCACATGCCTTTCCAAAAGAATTTAAAGAAAATCACGAAGGCTATATTTCTTTGATAATAAATGAGATGTTACCGAAAATTGCAGCTGAAAACTTAGCAGATTATATTGATGTTTTCTGTGAACGTAATTATTTCTCTGTAGAAGAGATGGAACGCATTCTTTTAGCCGGGAAAAAATACGGATTGAAGCCAAAGGTCCATGTGAATCAATTTAGTGTTTTGGGTGGAATTGAAAAAGCAATTGAATTAGGAGCCGTTTCAGTTGATCATTTAGAGGAGATTAGTGATAATGACATTGAACAATTAAAAGGAACGAATTGTATCCCTACACTTTTACCGGGCTGTTCCCACTTTATCAATATTCCATATGCCGATGCACGAAAGATGATAAATGCTGATTTACCCATCGCATTAGCATCTGATTTTAATCCTGGGACGACACCCAATTCCAACATGTCGGTAGTTTGGAGTTTGGCGTGTGTCAAAATGCGCTTAACTCCTGAAGAAGCTTTTAACGCGATGACTATTAATGCGGCTAAAGCGTTAGAATTACAAGATGAGGTAGGGACGATTACAAAAGGGAAGCGTGGCAATGTGATGATTACTAAAAAGGTTCCTTCCTTAGCCTACATTCCATATGCATTTGGAGATCAATTAATTGATAGAGTAGTGATTAGTGACTAAAATTTCAACCTAATATTTTTCTAATATTTTCTTTTGTCTTGGCGTCATTTCCAATAAATAACGTGTTCCCAAATTGAATCACAGGTCGTTTAAAAAATGTATAATCACTTAGGATTAAATCTTTATAATCTTCATCTTTTTTGACAGTATCCTTGACTGTAGAATAATTCCTAGATTTTTTAGAGAAAAGTGCTTCGTAAGAAGCTGTTTGATTGTATAATTGATCTAGTTCCTCAAGGGTTATTGCTTGCTTTTTAATATCAATAAGTTCAAATGCCGAAAGATCTTTAATTGATTTTAATATCTCTTTACAAGTAGAACATGTTCCTAGGTAAAAAATTTTGTTTATATTCATCGCCAATTAATAAAATAGTCCCGTTATAATATAGTGAAACGAAACTACGGAAAATTAATTTATATTTGCGAACATTTTAAAATAATAAGCTTATGTCAACCGAAAAAACGAGATATTCAGATCAAGAGTTAGAGGAGTTTAAGCAGTTAATTTTGGATAAATTACAAGGTGCTCAAAACGACTACGATTTACTCAAAAACTCCTTGTCCAATAACAATCACGGAACAGACGATACAGGCCGTACATTCAATATGATGGAAGATGGTTCTGAGACACTTTCAAGAGAAGAGGTGGCACAATTAAGCGCAAGACAGCAAAAGTTTATTGAAAACTTAAGAATGGCGCTCATCAGAATTGAAAATAAGACCTACGGAATTTGTCGAGAAACAGGTAAACTTATATCTAAAGAAAGATTGAAGTTGGTTCCTCATGCGACATTAAGTATTGAAGCAAAAAATGCTAAAAACAAATAATCGTAAGAAACATTATATCCTAATAGGGGCTTTAGTAGCCCTTGTTTTATTAATAGACCAAGTTATCAAAATTTGGGTAAAAAGCTCATTCGATAATACACCGATAAATATTTTCGGGGAATGGTTCAGGATGGTTTATGTCGAAAACCCAGGAATGGCCTTCGGGACGACATTTGGGGCTGGCATTTGGCCAAAGTTAACATTGAGCCTCTTACGAATTGGAGCTATCGTTACTATCATTTTCTATATTTTAAAAAGAATCAAGGAAGGTGTCAGCACTGAATTTGTGATTGTTGGAGGCCTGGTATTAAGTGGAGCACTTGGCAACTTAGTGGACTCCATGTTTTATGATTTTATATTTACCTTCGATCCTTGTTATTACTATAATTTCCAAGAAGGTTCTGGGATTTTTCATGACTGTCAATTTTTTGGAAAAGTAGAAGTACGTCCCCAAGGATTTTTGATGGGTAACGTTGTGGATATGTTTCAGTTTAATTTTACGTGGCCAAATTGGGTTCCATATTTAGGAGGACAAGAGGTTTTTCCTGCCGTTTGGAACATTGCCGACGGTGCTATTTCTGTAGCTGTAATTTGGATTTTTATCCGTTATAAAACGCTGATAAAGAAATAAAATATTGTTAAATGCCCAATTAACAGTATAATACTTTTTCTTTTCAAAACTTTTTAGACTATATTTGTAACTCATAACTTAAATTAGATAAATATGAAAAAGAATTTACTATTAGTACTCGGGATTACATTTGCATTTGGTGCATCTGCTCAAGTATCAAATAAGCATTCTTTGAATTTTGAAAATAAACCTATTAAAACGATTGATAATATCGGAGGTTATTACAATTTCTCAAAGGATAACAACAACAATTTCACAGCAAAAGCTGGTGGAGATGTACTTTGGTCAGAAGATTTCACACTTGCAAATGGGTGGGTTTTTGATAACCAAGGACAAACTGCAGCTAACACTGGTTGGGATACTGTTACGACTACTAGATCTTGGGCTACCCAATATAATATTATTACCAAGAAAATTCTATCTACTTCGGGTGGTAATTTCTTAGAAGTAGTAAATGGTAAGATTATTATCTCAGGATCTTCTCAAACTGCAGATTCTCCTATAAACGTAATTTATACGGCAACATCTCCTATTATTTCTGTGCCAAGTCCAAATGTAACGGTACGTTTCTTACAATACGGAGCGTTATTTAATGATAGCCAGACAATGGAAGTATCAGTAGATGGTAATAACTGGATTGAGGTTTTCTCAAATAATGACAGAAAAACACAAGAAGCATATCTAAATCCTGAATTAGCTGAAGCAAACTTAGGTTTAGCAGGTCTTCCGGCTGCAACAACATCTCTTCAATTCCGTTTTAAATTTACATCACGTTATAGTACTGAAACCACTCCAATGGCTTGGTTGGCTATGGGTTGGATGATTGATGATATTGAAGTTGTAGAGAATTATAGTGCTGATTTAAAACTTCAAGAACCATTAGTAACTTCAGAAGGTGTTAGATATTCTAAAGTTCCAGCTGCACAAGGTCATCAAGTAGCAGTATTAAACTCAGCATTAAACAATGGTATTGATACTTTGACTGATGTAATGAGTTATGTAAAAATGACAACACCAACAGGTGAAAGTATTGATACTCTTGCAGGAAATCCACTTTTAGCTTCTTACATAGTGGATTCAATTGTTCACACTTTTAATTTAACAGATTTGGGAACTTATAAAGTTTCTGATTTCGGTGTTTACTTTAACGGAACAGATGAGGTGCCTGGAAACGACACGTCTAATTATTCTTTCGCTTTAGACTTTGGAGGGGATATCTATGCATTAGACTTAGGAGGAACTCCTAACTCATATGATTACGAAACCGAAAATTTAGAATACCGTGTTGGAAACGTTTTTGACATGTATGCTGATGCTGAAGTAACAGGTATTGACATTTTCTTATATGCTTCTGGTAATACAAAGAGTACTGTAGGAACTGAAATTTATGGAGCTGTTCGTGAATATCAAGGTGCAGGTGATAATCCACTTCTTGCAAGAACAGAGAATTACGGAATTTTCGCAACTGATAATAACAAATGGATTACTTTAGTATTTGAAGAGCCTGTTCAATTATACAAAGATGCAACTTATATTGCAACTGTTGAAACATATGGTTCAGGTAGCACAGATGCGAATGTTCATGATATGGTTATAGGATTTTCTGGTGAGTCATTAAGAGGTTCTTCTTTGGCTTATTATGCTTCAGGAAGTACTACTCAGTGGTATATCGCAGGTACTGGTGGAACACCAATGGTACGTATGAACTTTACACCTGGTATAGTTTCTACTTCTAACTTAAACGAATCTTTAAAAGTGAACATCTATCCAAACCCAGCTAAAGATGCTGCAGTGATTGATTACAATACAGCTTTTGACGGAAATGTTACAGTTTCAGTTGTTGATTTAAGCGGAAGAACTGTTTACACAAACACTTTTGCTAATCAAACAGCAGGTAACAATAAAGTAGAATTAAATACAAGTGATTTTAACGCTGGTGTATACCAAGTAGTTATTAACGCTAACAGTTCTACAGTTACAAAGAAATTAGTGATTAGATAATAAACACTTCTTAATATTAAAAAGGGTTGCGAAAGCAACCCTTTTTTTATGCTTTATTTTTTTCTTATAGCTTGTTTAGGAATGACTAAAACACCTTTTTAGATGAGGAATATTCTAATTGACCAAAATTAATGGTACTTTTGAAACGCGTCAAATTCTTATTTTGAAGTCAGATTATATCGTTATGAAATTACAATATCTTATCGTATTTGTATCATTTTTGTTTTTATCTAACTCTTGTAAAGAAACGCACGAAAGTAAAAGTGTTGAAATTAGTTTTCATAGTATTCCATTAAAATATGCCACGTCATTTTTACTGTCAGAAAATGATCAAACGTATAAAATTGACCTCATTAGTACAGAGGACAAATCAATAATCACGTCGTTTTTTTTCTCTAAAGAACAGAATATAAAATACCGAACTGCCGTTTTTTCTTCATCAGTGATAGGTTATTTAGATGTATTGAATGAGCTTAAAACAGTTGTCGGTGTTGAAAAATTAAACTCGATTTACAATTCAGAACTTCTACTATTAAGAGATAATAGAAAACTAAAAGAGTACATTGATTATTCATTGGTTAATCCCGAGAAACTTCATCGAGATGGTGTAAACCTTTTGTTTTACAGCCTTTTTACCGCTCAACTAAATCCAATTGACCAAAAGTTAAAACAGTTGAATATTATTGCTATTCCTCTTTTAGAATGGAAAGAGCAAGATCCACTTGGAAAAGCGGAATGGTTAAAACTATACGGAGTTGTTTTTGGATGTTATGATAAAGCAGTAAAAGATTTTAACGAGATTGAGAACAATTATCTTAAGGTTAAAAATGAAGTGACTTCTTCCTCTTTGATAAAACCAAAAGTACTCGCTAATTCGATGTTTCAGGACGTTTGGCATTTACCCGGAGGAAATTCCTACGTGGCTAAGTTTATTGCTGATGCAGGCGGTGATTATGTGCTTAAAGCCGACCAATCTACAGGAGCTAAAGCTTTTACTTTTGAACAGATATATTCACACTACGCCGGTGCAACAATATGGATAAATAGTGCTGAGTCGACCCAAAAAGAATTGCTATCAGCTTATGAAGGATATCAAAATATGACCGCTTTTAAAACGGATAGAATATATACTTTTACAAAGAATGCTATCAAGTATTTTGAAGAAGCACCAGTTAAACCTCATGTTTTACTGAAAGATTTAAATTCTATTTTTTCGTCAGATACACCAAAGGATTTATATTTTTACGATAAAGTGAGATAATTTGAATAACACAAAAAGTAGATATTGGCTTATCTTTGGAATGGGTTTGTTAACATTCCTTTTCTTACTGCATCTTATGGCTTGGGAGTGGAACTTATCCTTCTTCAGTGATGATGTTATTCTACATTCGATAAGAATACCAAGAAGTCTAGCAACATTGTTTTGTGGGTTATTACTTGCCGTTTCTGGATTACTGTTACAGATATTGTTTTCGAACCCTTTAGCAGGCCCTTCTATTCTCGGAATTAGCTCTGGAGCTAGCTTAGGAGTTGCGTTAGCTGTTATTCTAGGTGTTGGCTCTCTAGGCACGTCTGTATCTGCATTGATTGGTGCCTTTATCTATACCTTGCTACTCATTTTCTCGATGCGCTTTGTCAAATCGTCAATTTCTTTATTACTGGTAGGTATCATGTTGAGCAGTTTTACGGTTGCCTTTATTGATATTTTACAAGTTTATGCACAAGAAGCGAGGTTGAAACACTTTATTTTGTGGGGAATGGGCTCATTACAACAAGTGAATAGCAGTGAATTGTATTGGTTTGCCTTTGCTGCCGTGGTTGTTATTCTGTTCTCAATATACATTAGTAAAGATCTGACAGTATATTCACAAGGGGAAGAGTTTGCTACTCACTTAGGTGTAAATATTCGACGACTAAGGTGGTTTATCATTGGTATTACAGCAATAGCGGTGGCAGTTACTACAGCTTTTTGTGGGCCAATATCATTTATCGGGATTGCGGTTCCTAATATGGTGAGGATACTGCTCAATACAACCAACAGTATGAAATTGCTGTTGGGGTGTCTAATTTTTGGGCCTGCATTGCTTTTACTTTGTGATGGATTGATTTTACTGTTAGATAATTATTTTATTTTACCCATCAACTCAATGACGGCACTTTTTGGAGCTCCATTTATTATTTGGATAATCTTAAAACAACTAAAATGATTCAATTTAACCACTATAAAGTAAGTATTGACAATCATTTTTTGTTTGAAGTGGATAATTTTTCCATAGAAAAAGGAAATGTCTATTATCTAATTGGTAAAAATGGGGCAGGAAAATCTACTTTTTTAAAATCAATCATCAATTTTGAAGATAAAACAGAGGGAATTATCATTGATAGTATTTTAAAACAAAAATTAAAACAAAAAGAATTAGCTCAAAAAATTGCGTATGTTCCTTCCAAAGTTACCTTGAATAATTTTACATCCGTAGAAGATTTTTTGTTAATGGGTCGCTATCCATACGGAAGTCCATTTTCTGGTTTTAATGTAGAAGATAAAAATAGCCTAGAGGATGTTATCCAACTATTAGAGATTAACAATTTACGTTTTAAATTTATGCATCAATTAAGCGATGGTCAACAGCAACTTATATCCATTGGAAGATCGTTAGTGCAAGAAGTAGACTATTTATTACTGGATGAGCCAACTGCATTTCTAGATTATTATAATAAAAAACGTATTTTCAATTTAGTAGAAGAGCTAAGCCGTGAAAAGAAAATGGGTATTGCTATTGTTTCACACGACATTGACTATTTGTTAAAGCAATCAAACTGTGTTTTTTACGTAGACTCAAGCACTAAAAAGCTCCTTCTTTTAGAGCAACCATTCACCACAGATTTTGAGAATATTATTGAAAAAATCTATCAATAAAAACATTTTTTTTACTACTATCATGATTTCAAATATTTTCAATTTATCTTTGTTCTTTATTTCTATTAATTCTTAACGAAAAATGACTATTAAAAAAGGTCTTCTTTTACTTCTGTTTATAGCAGTTTTTTCTAATTTCTTGATAGCCGAAAACGCTCCTTCTTTAAAAGGTAGGGTTGTTAGTATGAGTACACATCGAGGGATGAAAGATGTGCCAATGACAATTTCGTTAAATGACACGGCTCAAGTTTTTACAGCAAAAGCCATTTCTGATTCAAAAGGGAACTTTGTTTTTAAGGATATCCCATATGGTCATTACACATTAACAGTTGATAATCAAGAGTTTCATTATAAAGAATTTAACTTCGAGATAACGCCGACTCATACTCCCAATTTGAAATTTGAACTATCCAAGAATGTTACTTGGATGTTTGATTGGGGAAAAGTAGAACGAAAAGTAGATAAAGAGGGAAACGTATCTTATCACCACCCAACTTCTCACCTTGTTGCTAGAATTGCTTTAGGAATCTATGCAGCATGTTTGATTTTAATCTTCCTATATGCACTTATACAATTTTCTCTAGCTGTAACTTATGCAAGGAGCAAAAAGAAAAAGAGTCCAGAAAAGGCTATTGAATTTGATGGTCACTTTGCGCCTAAAGTAACGATTCAGTTACCGATGTATAATGAAATGTATGTGGCTGAGCGAATTATTGAAGAAACGGCAAAAATCGAATACCCTCGTGATAAATTTGAAATTCAGGTGTTGGATGATTCTACCGATGAGACGAAAGACTTAATCGCCAACAAAGTAGCTGAAATTGCAGCCACAGGAATTAACATTAAACACATTCACCGTATCGATAGAACAGGTTATAAAGCAGGAGCACTTGATGCCGCAATGAGCGCGGTAGAAGGTGAGTTTATTGCTATTTTTGATGCTGACTTTATGCCAGATAAAGACTTTTTGAAAAAAACCATCCCTTATTTTGAAAATCCAAACATTGGTGTGGTTCAGACCCGTTGGGGACATATCAATAAGGATTATTCATTGCTAACTGAATTGCAAGGATTTGGTTTAGATGGTCACTTTTCTGTAGAACAAACAGGAAGAACTGCTGCTGGTCATTTCATTAATTTCAATGGTACCGCGGGTATTTGGAGAAAAGAAACGATTTACAGTGCTGGAGGTTGGGAACACGATACCTTGACAGAGGATCTAGACTTGTCTTACCGTGCACAAATGAAAGGATGGAAATTTAAGTACTTAGAAGATGTTGTTTCTCCTGCTGAACTACCTATTACGGTTTCTGCTTTGAAAAATCAGCAACATCGTTGGATGAAAGGGGGAACAGAGTGTTTTAAGAAAATGTGGAAACGTTTATTATTCGCTAAAGATGTTCGCTTTTCGGATAAATTACATGGACTTTCTCATCTTTTCAACTCCTCTGTATTTTTATCTATAATGGTCATGTCATTGTTAAGTATAGTTGTGTTGCAAGTAAAAGATAGTTTTGCAGACTTAAATTACATTATTCAATTTGGATCTTTCTTTATCATAAGTACAGTTCTACTGTTTTATTATTATTGGGTAGGTTATCGTTATAAGACGGAGAAAAAAGTGAAAACATTCTTCTCATATACATGGACATTCTTCAGATATTTGACGGTTATTATGGGGCTTACCTTGAACAATACAGTTGCTGTTTTGGAAGGTTATTTTGGTATTAAATCCTCTTTTGTGAGAACGCCAAAGTTCAACGTTAACACAAAGTCAGACTTTCAAGGTAATAAATACGACAAGAAGAAAATAAACTTACTAACCATCTTCGAAGGTGTCTTCATGGTAATCTTTGGTTTTACCGCAATTAATAGAACAATATATGGAGACCTTGGAATGGTACCATTTCACGCAATGCTTGCTATTGGTTACGGAATTATCTTCTTTAATTCAATTAAGGAATTAAAGTATAAAGGATAATATGTTAGTAAGACTTTAAACTAGCTTTTCTTATGGCTCTTTTCTGTTTTTCAGTTAAGTTATGTTGCCCTTGGTATATTCCTTTTGTCTCCCAATCGCCATACATTGGATTCGGTAAAACGATGAACTGTACACCAAAGTCGGTTTGAACTTCATCGGTTAATTGATTTCTCTTATCCGTTGAATTCACACTAAAATTAGCAGAAAAATCTCCTAGATTATCACCCATGAATAAAACAACGGTATAATTTTTAGCCACGTTTTCAAAGCGCTTTTGCTTAGAGCTTCCTTCGTTGTCTAGCATTAAGAAAACGTGAGCGCTGTCAGCATAGGGAAAACCTACTTTTTTTAAGTTTTCTATCGTTGTTTCTTTTTGTTCTGTAAAACGATTGGAGATATAAAATATTTCAACACCCTTACTTTGTGCATAATTTAAAAATGTTTTAGCTCCAGGAATTGCATTTGCGCTTATTTTGTTTCCCCAGTTAACCCATTCTTCTCTCGTATATTCTTCCTCATCGATAATCAGTCTTGCATTATATGGACTATTATCTAAGACGGTCTCATCGATATCGGTAATAATGGCTAATTTCTTTTCAGGTGATGTATTGTTTGCTAAAATAATATCCAATCGCATTTTTGCTGTATTAAACGCTTGATAGCAGAGCGCACGGTATTCGCTAGCATTCTGTTGCCACATGACAGACTGAACGGAATATTCTCTGGAAGGAATGGTTGAATCGTTGTTAGTAATAGTGGTTTGTTTAACACTAACACATCCTGTTAGCAGGAATACAACTAAAACAATCGTTGAGCTAAATAATTTCTTTTTCATGTGATTACTTTAAAATGAGCGCTTAAAGATACAAAGCTTCATTAAACTTTTAAGTTAATAGGTATTTAATAAGAAAAGCTAAAATAATTATTGTTATCAACCATTCAATAAGAAACGCCTCATTTTTTCTATTCTTCTCTTTTTATTTTTAAATTTGTTCTCTCAAATTAAGATAATTATGGCTAAAATTCGTAAACAAGAAGCTTTAGACTATCATGCACAAGGTAGACCAGGAAAAATAGCAGTTGTACCAACAAAGCCATATTCGACCATTAAAGACCTCGGGCTTGCCTATTCTCCGGGTGTTGCCGAGCCGTGCCTAAGAATCGCTGAAAATCAATCAGACGTATACAAATATACTGCTAAAGGAAATCTCGTTGCTGTTATTACGAATGGTACAGCTGTTTTAGGATTGGGGAGCATTGGGCCTCACGCTTCTAAACCAGTAATGGAAGGAAAGGGGTTACTTTTTAAAATATTTGCTGACATTGATGTTTTCGATATTGAAATTGATGCAAACGATCCTGAAAAATTTATAGAAGCAGTAAAAGCTATTTCGCCAACATTTGGAGGAATAAACCTTGAAGATATTAAAGCACCAGAAGCTTTTGATATAGAAAAACGTTTAAAAGAAGAGTTGGATATTCCAGTTATGCACGATGACCAACATGGAACAGCTATTATCTCTTCCGCAGCTTTATTGAATTGCTTAGAGTTAAATGGTAAAAAAATCGAGAAGGTTAAAGTTGTTGTTTCTGGAGCTGGCGCAGCGGCTATTTCTTGCGCAACACTTTACGTTGCTTTAGGAGTTAACCGTAAGAACATTTATATGTTTGACAGTAAGGGGCTTCTACACACAGGGAGAAAAGATTTAGATGAACGAAAAGTTTACTTTTCAAATGGATCTAAATCATTGACACTTGAAGAAGCGATGGTGAATTCGGATGTGTTTTTGGGATTGTCAGTTGCAAACAAACTTTCTAAAGATATGATTCGTTCCATGGCAAAAGACCCAATCGTTTTTGCTTTAGCAAACCCCAACCCTGAAATATCGTATCCAGATGCAATGGCAGCAAGGCCAGATGTATATATGGCAACAGGTCGCTCTGATTATCCTAATCAGGTGAACAACGTTCTTGGGTTTCCATTTATTTTTAGAGGAGCTTTAGACGTTCGCGCCACCAAAATTAATGAAGAGATGAAGCTTGCAGCAGTAAAAGCAATTGCGGCTTTGGCGAAAGAAAGTATTCCAGAAGAAGTGATAAGTGCTTATGGAGCTAAAAATATTTCTTTTGGAAAAGATCAGTTTATTCCAAAGCCATTGGATTCTCGTTTAATTTATCATGTTGCTCCTGCAGTAGCAAAAGCAGCAATAGAATCAGGTGTTGCCCAAAATAAAATTACAGATTGGAATGCATACGAAACGGAATTAAAGAACCGTCTTGGACTCGACAATTATATAATTAGAAATATTACATTAATGGCTCAAAACGACCCTAAACGGGTGGTGTTTGCTGAAGCCGATAATATTAAAATTCTAAAAGCAGCTCAAACATGCAGTGATGAAGGAGTTGCTATTCCAATTCTATTAGGAGATAAATCTAAAATAGAGCATCTGATTAAGGAGTATAGTCTTGACATTCATGATTATACTATCATTGACCCGAAATCTAAAGGAGAAGAAAAAGATCGTATTTTGTACGGAAAAGCATTTTTTGAAAAGCGTAAACGTAAAGGATATACAGAGTATGAAGCCATAGAGCAAATGCGTGAGCGTAACCATTTTGGTGCAATGATGGTCGAAATGGGAGACGCAGATTGTATGATTTCAGGACTGACTAGAAACTATATTGATGTAGTGAAACCAGCATTGAGAATTATAGGTACCAGTGGTGATGTTAATCGTATTGCTGGACTATACGTATTGTTTACAAAAAATGGCCCACTTTTTCTTGCGGATACGACCATTAATACAAATCCTACAGCAGAAGAAATAGCAGATATCACTTATATCGTTTCAAAAACAATAGAAAAGTTAAAAGTAAACCCTAAAATTGCGTTATTAAGTTATTCTAACTTTGGGTCATCAAGTGGTGAAGATGCTGAGAAAATGGCGAAAGCAACGAAAATTTTACACCAGAAATATCCTTCTTTAATTGTAGATGGTGAAATTCAAGCTAATTTTGCACTCAATAAAGATTTGTTAAATGATAAATTCTCATTTTCTTTGTTGGCAAATAAAAGAGTAAACACTCTGATTTTTCCAAATTTATCATCTGGTAATATAGCCTATAAGTTATTACAGGAGATTACTGAGGCGGACACTGTTGGACCAATATTAGTTGGATTGAAGAAACCAGTTCATGTTCTTCAAATGGCTGCAACAGTTAGAGAAATAGTAAATATGGTAAAAATTGCTGTTGTTGATGCACAGATTAGATAACTATGATTCATTTTTTAGAAGGTAAATTTTTTGAATTATCTCCGACACTTGCAGTTGTAAATTGTGGGGGCGTTGGCTATGAAGCTAAAATTTCATTGAATACTTACGAAGACTTAGTTAAGTCAAATGCGCACTTCATCTTTACGCAACTAATCGTTCGAGAAGACGCCCAGATTTTATACGGATTTTCAACAAAAGAAGAAAGAGAAGTGTTTAACTTACTCATTTCTGTTTCTGGAGTTGGACCAAGTACTGCTATGATTATGCTATCGTCCCTTAAAACAGTAGATATTGCACATGCGATTGTTCAGGACGACCTTAAAACAATGCAATCGATTAAAGGAATTGGTGCAAAAACAGCTCAACGATTAATAATTGAGTTGAAAGATAAAATGTTAAAATTGGATGTTTCTACCTCTAATTCTTCCTCTTCAAACAATACAAATCGATTTGATGCGTTATCGGCATTGCTTTCATTAGGCTTTGATCGTAAAGCTATTGATAAAGTGATGGACAAAATTGACGATGGAACTAAACCTGTTGAAATACTTATAAAAGAAGCTTTAAAAATACTTTAGTTTGAAAATAGATATAGGATATAACTTATTTAAAAGGTTGTGGGTGATAGTTTTGCTGTTTCCTTTTTATGCTTTTGAGCAAGTAACTTCAGACTCGTTAAAGTTTCCGATAAATAATAATACGGATCCGACCCAGAGTAAAAAGCAAAGCTTCGATTTTGGCGACCCTTCTTCTATTAATCAAACGATAGAATACGATCCTGTTACAGGAACGTATGTTTTTAAAGAGAAAATAGGGGATGGTATCAATTTCCGAAATCCTTCCATGATGACATTGGAAGAATATATTGAATACGAACGACAAAAGTCAATTCAAGATAATTGGAAAGATAAAATTGACGATCAAACGGCCGCTAATAATAAAAGTTTTGCGCCTTCTTTTAAAATTCCTGGAAGAACATTCAAGGAATTCTTTGGTTCCGATGAAATTTCTATTCGCCCTCAAGGAATGGTTCAAATCGGTCTAGGAGTCATGCACTCTCGATATGACAATCCTATTCTTCCTTTAAAACAACGAAAAACAACACGCTTCGATTTTCAACAACAAATTCAATTGAGTGTTGTCGGACAAATCGGAACAAAAATTAAGTTAAACCTTACCTATAATACACAAGCGGCTTTTGACTTCGATAATATTACCAAATTAGGCTATACTGGAAATGAAGATCAAATTCTACAAAAAATTGAGTTAGGAAATGTGAGTATGCCTTTGAACACAACCTTAATTCAAGGTTCTCAAGTGCTATTTGGGGCATATACAAGATTGAAATTTGGTAAATTAACCATTGATGGTATTGCTGCTTCTTCTAAAAGTAAAAAGTCGGAAATTACGGTGTCTGGAAAAGCACAAGTGCAGCAATTTGAAATATCAGCAGATAATTACGAAGCCAACAAACACTATTTCTTAAACTTAAACTTTAGAGATGAATACGATGCGGCTATGTCAGAAACACCGATTCCACGATCAGAAGTCAACATCACGCGTATTGAAGTTTGGGTCACTAATAAAACAAATAGAGTTGAAGATACTCGAAACGTAATTGCATTTACCGATTTAGGAGAATCAAAAGCGACAAATATCCAAGGAAATCCAGGTCAATATACGGAATCTAAATTTCCAGACAATGAAGGAAATGGACTTTATGATTGGGCAATTAGTCAGTCAGGACTACGAAATTTTTCATCATCTACAGCTATTCTTGCCAACCAATCTGTGCAACCAGGTCCTTTCATTCAAGCTATCGACTACGAGAAATTGGAGAATGCACGAAAATTGAACGAATCTGAATATACGTACAATTCATTGCTAGGTTTTATATCCTTGAATACTGCTTTGAATAATGACGAAGTGCTTGGAGTTGCTTATGAATACACGTATCGTGGTAAAACGTATCAAGTGGGTGAGTTTTCGATGGATGGTGTAACAGGAAAAGAAGCATTATTCCTAAAGTTAATCAAGCCAACATTGACGAATCCTAAAATTAAGTTGTGGGATTTGATGATGAAAAACGTCTATTCTATTGGTGCTTACCAAATTGATAAGCAGAACTTTAGAATGGATTTGTTGTACAACAATCCTGATAATTCACTCTTAATTCCATACATACCTCAAGATGCTGTTAAAGATAAGCAGATTGTTACCTTGTTAGAGATGGACCGTATAAATGTGAACGAACAACCTTTCCCAGATGGATTGTTTGACTTTGTTCCGATGGCTTTTAACGGTGCACGATCTGAAACAGGAGGTACTATTAATCCTAGAAACGGGCGGATTTATTTTTCAACAGTTGAACCTTTTGGAAATACACTGAAAAATAAGTTACTAGATGCGAATCTTCCTCCGACAGTCGTAAATCAAATTGCGTTCACAGAATTGTATGACTCCACCAAAACAGCTGCCCAATTAATTACAGGTAAGAATCGTTTTGTGATGAAAGGAGAATATCAATCTTCTATCTCTTCTGACATTGCCTTAAATGCATTAAATATTCCAGAAGGGGCCGTGAAGGTTACTGCCGGCGGAATGCAGTTAACAGAGGGAGTGGATTATTCCGTGGATTATAATTTAGGACGTGTTAAGATTTTAAATTCAGGAATTCTAGAATCAGGAACGCCGCTTAAAATATCGATAGAAAGTAATTCTGTTTTTGGTTTTCAAGCAAAGTCTTTAGTGGGAACACACCTTAATTATCGATTCAATGAGAAGCTTAACCTAGGAGGAACATGGATGCAAATGATGGAGCGCCCTGTGACACAAAAAGTGGATTATGGGTCGGAGCCGTTTAGAAATAATGTTTTGGGTGTCGATGTTAGTTATAAGACAGATCTTCCCTTCTTGACTAAATTAGTGGACTGGTTACCGATAATTTCAACAAAGGCAAAATCCTCGATGAACTTCTATGGAGAATTTGCACACTTAATTCCAGGTTCACCAAGAGCGATAACAAAAGCGGGTATTTCTTATGTAGATGATTTTGAGGCGACGCAAAGTTCGATTGACTTAAAGCAAATGTCTGCATGGAAAATGGCATCTACACCTCAAGGTCAGCCGATACTTTTTCCAGAAGGATCAAAAAAAGGACTTGCGAATCGATTTAATGTTTCTCGCTTATCATGGTACCAAATTGATCAAGCATTTTATTCTAAGGGTGACCGTAGACCCTCCTATTTTGATAATAATCCAAGCTTAACATCCGATAGTCGTGTTCGTTTGGTCTATCAAAATGAAATCTGGAAAAACCAACAACTTCCGTATGTGAATATTCCAACGGTTCAATTCTTAGATTTAGCGTATTATCCTAAAGAAAGAGGAGTCTATAATTACGACACCACAAATGTAGATAACGATGGACGTTTTACAGATCCAAAAAATCGTTGGGGTGGAATCATGCGCTCACTGACTACCAATGACTTTGAGCAAGCAAATATTGAGTACATCCAATTCTGGATTTTAGACCCATACAATGATGACGCTTTAGCAGCCAATCCAAATTCTACGAAAGAAGGAGGTTATTTATACATTAACTTAGGTAATGTTTCAGAAGACATTCTTCCTGATTCAAGAAAATCGTATGAGAATGGATTACCAACAGCTTCAGGGGCAAATCAAGATTTAGACACGACTAGTTGGGCAGTTGTTTCTAATAATCAGGCAATCGTAAATGCTTTTGACACGGATCCTGATTCGCGTGCGCTACAAGATGTTGGTTTAGATGGAAGAAGTAATAGTCAAGAGAGACAAGCCTATTTGAATTATGTGAATTGGGTGAATAGCTCTTCTTTGTCACAAACGGCTAAAAATAAGATTCTGAATGACCCTTCTAGTGATGATTACCGATTTTATTTAGATGATACGTATAATGCCAATCAAGAATCAATTATTGCACGCTATAAGCATTATAACGGTGTCGAAGGAAACTCGAAAGATACCGTAACTTCTAAAGGATACAGTATGCAAGCGACTACTTTCCCTGATTTAGAAGACCTTAATAATGACAATAACGTTTCAGAATCAGAGAACTACTTCCAATACAAAGTTCATATCGGACCTGGTGACACTGTGGTAGGAAAGAACTACGTGGCGAGTGTGGTAACTTTTCAAGTTTCTCCAACAAAAGTAGAACGATATATTCAATATAAAATTCCAGTAAAAGAACCTTCTGAAATTGTCAATGGAATTTCTGACTTTCGTTCGATTCGTTTTATGCGTATGTTCTTAAAAGGATTCGATGAAGATGAAGTAGTGGTGCGTTTTGCAAAATTAGAATTGATTCGGTCGGAATGGCGTAAGTATCAAAAGACCTTAGATTCACCAGGCGAAGCTGTCATAACCGACCCGGCGTCTACACTATTTAATATTAGCGCATTGAACTTTGAAGAAAATGCGGAGCGTATTCCTGTTAATTATAAACTTCCTCCAGGAATTCAGCGTGAATTAGATCCAACACAAGTTCAAACGCGTCAAATGAACGAACAGTCAATGACGTTAGAAGTTTGTGGTTTAAAAGACGGAGATGCTCGTGCAGCGTTTAAGAATGCTACTTTTAATGTCCGCACATACAAGAAGTTGAAGATGTTTGTTCATGCTGAGAAGTTGAACAATGAAAACCCTTTGAACGATGATGATTTGACCCTTTTTGTTCGTTTAGGAACCGATCAAAGTGAAAATTATTACGAATATGAAATGCCTTTGAAAGTGACACCTTGGTATGCAAATGGAGAAAATGAAATTTGGCCTGAAGCGAATAATGTTGAAATCAAGTTTGAATACCTAACAAAATTAAAAGACCAACGAAATAAAGTAACGGGTGATCCAAATTCCAACTTGACGAATGCTTCTGAATATAGCATTCCATATCCAGACGATCCTACACGTAAGTTGAAGATAAAAGGTAGTCCTAATTTACAAGGCCTTAAAGTTATTATGATAGGTGTTCGTAATCCAAATAAAGCAAGCAATGACACCTGGCAAGATGACGGCATGGAGAAATGTGCGTTAGTTTGGGTGAATGAATTGCGTTTGACTGACTTTGATACTAAAGGTGGTTCCGCTGCTCTTGCAAGACTTCAAATTCAAGCAGCTGATTTTGCTAATTTTAATTTTGCAGGTACTTATTCAGGAACGAATTGGGGGCAAGTGGATAGCCGTATTCTAGAACGTCAACGGAATGAACAATACACTTTTGACTTTAATACGAATGTTGCTTTAGGTCAGTTCTTTGGTAGAAGAGCTATGATTTCTTTACCTTTCTTCTATTCGTACTCTTTAGGTATTATTAATCCTGAATATGATCCGTATAACCCTGATATTAAATTAAGTGATTACGATCGTGCTGAATTTAAGGAAAGAGCTAGAGATGGTCAGGATTTTACAGAGCGTAAATCGTACAGCTTTAATGGTGTCCGAAAGGAAAAAAGCCCAACGGCAAAGAATCGATTCTATAACATTTCTAACTTCGTTGCTAATTACTCCTATTCTGAAGCAACTCACCGTGATTTTAACATAAAATACGATATCACTAAGACGTGGAAAGGTGGACTGAATTATAATTACTCTTTCTCTTCAAAGCCATGGGAACCGTTTAAAAATGTAAAAGCTTTCCAAAAAACGAAATGGCTGGATCTTATCAAAGATTTCAACATTAATTACCTGCCAAGTACAGTAGCAGTGACCAATGACATTGTCCGAAATTATAATGAAAGACAAGTGAAAAATAACCTTGTTCCAGATTATGAATTCGACCCTGTTTTTGTGAAATCATTTTTCTGGAATAGAACGTATTATCTAGGATGGGACTTAACAAAGAACTTAAAATTCACCTTTAACGCAATAAACAATTCGTTATTTGATGAAAACCAAGGACGTATCAACAGAAAGTTAGACCCAGATAATTACAGAGTCTTTAGAGATACTATCACCAAACAGTTAAAGACGCTTGGTCAAACGACAAATTACTTACAAGATTATAGTTTACAATACAACATTCCAATCAATAAGATCCCAGCACTTAACTTTGTTCAAGCAAATGTCAAGTATTCAGGAACGTATAATTGGCAACGAGCACCATTGGGTCAATCGAGATACGGAAATACTATCCAAAATAGCCGTGTCTTTAATTCGAGCGTTCAAATGAACTTTACCAAGTTGTATGATAAAATTCCTTACTTCAAAAAAGTACTTAACTCTGATAAAGGAAGTACAACAACTAGATCTACAACGGCAGGAGGAAGAAAGTCTGCAACGGGAACTCCAACAAAACAACCGACACCAGCGAAAATAGAGTTGAAACCACCAAAGCCTTTGGACGAGATGACTAAGAAAGAACTTCGTCAATGGAAAAGAAAGGTGAAGAAGCACGAGAAAAAGCAGGAAAAAGAGCAAAAATTACGTGAATTAGAACAAAAACCATTGAATCCTGTGGGAGCATTCTTTGCAAGAACAGTGATGAGTATTCGAAATGTATCTGGAACGTACGCAGTAACGGATGGTACTTTATTACCTGGATTTGGTGAAGGAACAAGTATACTTGGTTTGAATAACAGAACTGCTAACGGTTTAGCTGGATTTGCTTTCGGTCAGCAACCTTATTCATTGACAGGAAAAAGGAATGGGTATAGTGTTGCACAAGTGGCAACTGATAATAATTGGCTGGTTAAAAACAGTGAGTTGAATAAACAATTCACACAAATGCATGCTCAAAATTATCAACTTAAGGCAAACCTTCAACCGATTAAAGATTTAGTTATTGACCTAACAATGAATAGAAACTTCACCAATGCAACTAGTGAATTCTATCGTTACAATGATTTAACGCAACAGTTTGAAGGTCAAAGTAGAACACAAATATCGACGTTGACCTATTCGAATGTTTCTTTAGGAAGTGCTTTTGGTGTATTTAGAAAAGATAATACGTCTGCTACTTTCGAAGCTTTACGGGAAAACAGAGCTTCTGTTTCAAGACTGTTAGGAGATGCTAATCCTAACTCTACAACTGTTAATTCACAAGGTTACGCTCAAGGGTATGGATACAATCAACAAGAAGTGGTTGTTGGTGCTTTCTTGGCCGCATATACAGACAGAAAAGTAAATAGTAGAACAATAAATCCACTGAGTAATATTCCGTTACCAAACTGGAACATATCGTATAATGGTTTGAGTAAGATGAAGTTTGCACAAAAGATGGTACGAAACTTTGTATTGAGACACAGCTATTCTTCCACGGTGACAATCGGCGGTTTACAGACGAACTTAAAAGCGGAGCAAGATGCCGATGGATTCTCTTCATTAGTCGACTTGAATAATAACTTCTATGCTTCCCATGTCATTTCTAATGTCTCTATTGTAGAGCGCTTCTCTCCATTAATTGGAATGGATGCGACATGGAAATTATTTGGACAAGACTTGTTGACGAAATTTGAATATAAGAAGGATAGAAATGAAAACCTTGCCTTGTCCAATAATCAAGTAACTGAAATTAGAGGAGAAGAATATGTGTTCGGTTTAGGATATAAAATTCCAAAAGTTAGATTGCCTTTTAAAATTCGTAATAAAACAATTGAAGAACCACTAATTATTCGTGTTGACTTTAGTTTAAGAGATAATATTACCGTTATACGTAAAACGGATCAAAATACGAATGACGCAACTGGAGGTCAGCGAATTATGTCTATTAAATCAACGATAGATTATACCATCAATTCGATGTTTACAATTCAGTTGTATTATGACCATACGATTAACACTCCAAAAGTGATGATTAGCTACCCAACGGCAAACTTGCAATGTGGTCTTAGATTGAGAGTAAACTTAGGAGGAATCTAATTTATCTTCTAGAATAACGGTTGTTTAATATCGTCACTTTATCACTATTATGAAAAATCTAATTTATCTTCTTTTATTTCTGGCAGTCAGCTGTGGAAAAAAAACACCTGAATCTATTGAAAAAGCGGTTTACTATTGGCAACAAGGTTCTTTAGATGGTACAAAATTGGACAGTCTTGAAATTCAAAAAGTGTATTATCGTTTATTTGAGGTCGATTATAATGAAATAGAAGGGAATTTCCCATACAATAAAAATCGTCCAAGTTATTATGAATTGGAAGGATTAAAAATTGTTCCTACCATCTTTATAAAGAATGAAATCTTCAAGCACAATACTGAAAAGACCTTAGATGAATTGGCAGATAACATCGTCTTTCTAATTAACAAATACACCGTTGATAGGTGGGATGAAAAGAAAGCTTACGCTTACGATGAAATTCAGATTGATTGTGACTGGACGGAATCAACCAAAGATAAGTACTTCCACCTCTTGAAAAAGATAAAAGAATTATCGAAGAAGAAGCTGAGTTACACCTTGCGTTTGTATCCGTATGCTTATCCGAACAAAATGGGCGTTCCACCGGTAGATAAAGCGATGTTGATGTGCTATAATTTAATTCCACCACTTTCGGATCCCAAGAGGAATTCTGTTTTAGAAGTCGACGAATTGAAAAAGTATTTAGTCAATAAGGAGAAATACCCACTGCATTTGGATATCGCTTTACCCGTTTTCTCGTGGGCAATTTTGTATCATAACAATCAGTTTTCACAATTAATGAATGTGGATAAAAATGACATTGTCGATTTCACAAAGAAGTTGGACGATATGTGGTATGAAGTAACAGAAGATCATTCTATTGGAAATTCAACGTACGTAAAGGTCGGTGATCGAATTAAAATTGAAGAGGTAAAACCAGAGACTTTAGCTAAATCATTAGATTTAATTCGAAAATATGTTCCGTTAGACAAGCAAGTTACAGTGAGTTTATTCGATTTCCAAAGTTCCACATTTAATAAATATAGTGATGAAGAAATTACTGCTATTTACACTCGTTTGCTTCAGCATTAATATTTATTCGGTTTCAGCCTGCTGGTTTGAACCTTATGGAAAATCTGTTCGATTTTCACTGTTTCAACCGAGGTATCTTTCTGTTCCTTCGGAATATGCTGCTTTTTTATACAATTCGGATGAGTTTTTTTTAAGTTTTCAAGAATCAGATTACGATGAAAATGTCCATGCTTGGCAAAAACTAGCAGGAAATAAGGTAAGTAAAAGTGCCATTTCTAATTTTCTGTACAGTCAATCCTATTCAGATTTTAATGCGCAATCGACCAATGAGTTTATTCGCTATTTGTTTCAAAATAAACGAACGGATATTCTCGACTATCTTAAAATGGCGAAAGAATGTGAACCGTACAATTCAGTTGATTATGAAAATGATGCGTGGGAGCGCCAAGAGAATCCTCAATTAATGTCAATTAATCGTAAAAAGTTAATCGCTAAGATTGATAACCAATTAAAAACGGTTACGAATGAAGATTTAAAACGCAGATACGCTTTTTTACAAATTCGATTGGAATATTACAATCAAAATTATAAAGCAATTGGGACTACTTTCAATCGCAATTTTGCGCATTCACCGAAAGACTTTCTCTATTATTGGGGACTTTACTTTTATTGTTTCTCAAAAGAAAGTAACAGTTTGGATAAGGCCAATGTACTAGTGAATTCTCGACAAAAAGCCCAAATCTGTTATTATCATTTTAACGATTCGTTTTCATTGCGAGAAGCATTAGACAAAGCAAAAGATGATAACGACCGAGCGAATGCTTATATCTTTGCTTCTGTTCAGCGGCTAGATCCGAATTTAGACTATTTACAGAAGATTTATCAATACAATTCTAAATCAAAGTTGCTTGAACTTCTCCTATTCCGAGAAATACAAAAATTGGAAGATTGGATTTTCACTCCTTACTATGTCAATTATATGCCTTCGACTGAGCAGACTAATTATTGGAGAATGGATTCTAAAATTAATACCACCACAGCTCGTCAACGTTCAGAAAAAGACAGATTGTATGCTCAGGAACTCTTGAATTTTGTACAAAAGGTGAAATTGAAAAACGTTCAAAATCCAGAGAATTGGAAATTAGTTGAAATACAACTCTTATTCATGACGCGTTCATTTGAACAATGTATTCAACAAGGACAAACGTTTCTGAAACAACATCCCAATCAGAAAGAGAACAAAGAAGTGGAACAAGTTCTAGCGTTAGCACAAATCGCCAAACAGCAGATAGGAAACGTGGTGATAAGTAAAGAAGTGCAAACGACGATTCAAAAAAACCGAGAAGACCGAAAGTTTATTTTTGCCATTGGTCGTGAATTAGAATATCTAAATCAATTGCCAGAAGCTGTCGCTATTATTTCGTTGGCAGGACGAAGTTATGAATATAGTTATGACGAATATTATGATGATAATGTGTGGTGGAGAGCAAATCATTCTAAGAAGTCTTCAAATCTATTTTACTTTAGTAATTACTTTGACTACATCGATTATACCTATAGCGCCGCTCAATTGCAGCAAATTGTAGATTATTTAGGAAAGGTACCAAACGATGGGTTCAATCAAATGATATTTAAGCAATTGCTAGTTTCTAAGGATTTACTTTCTGATTTATTGGGAACGAAATATATCCGAGAAGATAATCTATCCGCAGCTTTAACTGCTTTTCAATCTACGAAAAAAGAATATTGGAACAAAAATTATCAGCGATGGGAACGAAATAAATACGATTATGGCTATTGGATTTTTGATGCGAATCCATTTTACGACATCAAAAATACACCTGATTTTATTCCAGATCGAAAAGATTTCCGATTGTCAAAACTCTCTGTATTAGAACATTTAATCGATTATATTGATAAGAGCAATGACCCCAAAAACCCTAAAAATGCCTATTACAGTTTCATCGTGGCGAATTGCTATTACAACATGTCACAACATGGCAATTCATGGATGATGCGACGTTTTCAATCGACCTCCAATTTTAATTGGGACCAACCTTCTTACGTGGACGAAGATGAATATCGAAACAATCATTTGGCGCAGAAATATTATCATAAAGCATTTGAACAAACGAAGAATAAGAAATTCAAGGCTTTGTGTTTTTATATGATTGAATTTGCAACAAAAGATGTGGATAACGACTTTAAAAAATCCATGAATAAATTGCCCGATCATTACAATGAAATCTCCAACTGTTATAGTTTAGGAAACTATTTTCAACCGTAATAACCAGAAAAATCATTACTTTTGTAAAGCAAGTAAAAATCGTATTTCACTTGTAATTTGCAATTAAATCATTTGTAATTTAATATATAGCATGAGTAAATTTAATATAGCTGAAATTTTAAAAGAGTTGAATGTTTCCGCTCTTTCAAACGGCGTTAGTACAGGAAGTGATTGGTTGAAAACAAAAGGCAGTGTCATTGAGTCTTTTTCACCAGTTGATGGTAAATTGATTGCATCTGTTACTGCTGCAACAGAAGAGGATTATAACAAAGCAATCGTTAAAGCGCAAGAAGCGTATAAAGTTTGGAAAACCGTTCCTGCTCCAAAAAGAGGAGAAATCGTTCGCCAATTTGGTGATGCACTTCGTTTACATAAAGACGCTTTAGGAAAATTAGTGTCGTATGAAATGGGTAAATCGCTTCAAGAAGGTTGGGGAGAAGTACAAGAAATGATTGATATCTGTGATTTTGCAGTTGGTCAATCGCGTCAATTGTATGGTTTAACGATGCACTCAGAACGAGCTATTCATAGAATGTACGAACAATATCATCCATTGGGAATTGTAGGAATTATTTCTGCTTTTAACTTCCCTGTGGCTGTTTGGTCTTGGAATACCGCTTTAGCTTGGATTTGTGGAGACGTTTGTGTGTGGAAACCATCAGAGAAAACACCGATTACAGCCGTTGCTTGTCAACATATCATTGCGAACGTCCTTAAGGAAAATAATTTACCAGAGGGAATTTCAAACTTAGTGATTGGAGATGCGTCAATTGGTCAACTATTATCGAATGACAAACGTGTTCCGTTGATTTCTGCAACAGGTTCTACTAGAATGGGTAAGGCCGTTTCAGAGGCCGTTGCAAGACGTTTGGGAAGATCTTTACTAGAGTTAGGAGGAAACAATGCGATTATCATTACGCCTTCAGCAGAATTGAAAGTGGTCGTTCCAGGAGCTGTTTTTGGTGCCGTGGGAACATGTGGACAACGTTGTACAACAACACGTCGATTAATCATTCATGAATCTATTTTCGACAAAGTTAGAGACGCAATCGTTAAAGCATACGGACAATTGAAAATTGGCGATCCATTAGATATTAACAATCACGTTGGTCCATTGATGGATAAAATGGCGGTTGACACGTATTTAGCGGCTTTAGACAAAGCAAAAGCAGAAGGATGTATCCCAGTAGTAGAAGGTGGCGTTTTAACAGGAGATGCGTATGCTTCAGGATGTTATGTGAAACCAGCGATTTTTGAAGCGAAGAATGAATACAATATCGTTCAAACGGAAACTTTTGCACCGATTTTATACCTAATCAAATACTCTGGAAGTGTTGAAGAGGCAATTGAAATTCAAAATGGTGTTCCACAAGGATTATCTTCTGCTATTATGACGAACGACTTAAAAGATGCGGAGAAATTCCTTTCTGCATCAGGTTCTGACTGTGGTATTGCTAATGTGAATATTGGAACTTCAGGTGCCGAAATTGGTGGTGCTTTCGGAGGTGAAAAAGAAACAGGTGGCGGCCGAGAGTCTGGTTCAGATGCTTGGAAAGTGTATATGAGAAGACAAACGAATACCATTAATTATTCGGATAGTTTGCCATTAGCACAAGGAATCAAATTTGATTTATAATTTTAAAATCCCAATGAATCCCGATAATAGCATTGTCGGGATTTTTTTATTCTTAAAATATGTTGAAAACACCTTATACAATCATTTTAGGTTCTCAATCTCCTCGACGTAAACAACTTTTAGAAGGATTAGATATTGAATTTAAGGTACGCACCATCGAAATTGATGAAACCTTTCCAAATGACATTCCATTAAATACCGTTGCCGAGTATTTGGCTCGAGAGAAAGGAAAAGCACATTTGTCCAGTATGAATGAAAATGAGCTTATTATTACTTCTGATACAGTCGTTGTTTGTGATAATCAAATTCTTGGTAAACCGAAGAACAGAGTTCACGCGCAAGAAATGTTGCGAATGCTATCGGGTAAAACACACGAAGTAATTACAGGCGTTTGTCTAACATCCAAAGATAAAACCATTTCTTTTTCAGATGTCACGAAAGTGGTGTTTAAAAATCTAACGACCGAACAAATTGATTACTATATCGACATATACCAACCATTTGACAAAGCGGGCGGTTATGGCATTCAAGAATGGATTGGTTACACCGGGATTTCTTCTATTGAAGGCTCTTATTTCAATGTGATGGGATTGCCAGTTGCGCGAATATATGATGTGTTAATTGCCGATTTTACGGAGAATTAAATATCAAATGTGACTACTGAGCTTGATTTCAAGAATTTTTATTCAAAAAATATAAAATCCGAAAATCAATCAAAAAAAGTTTTTATCTTTGCAGACCAATTCAATGCCCAGGTGGCGGAATTGGTAGACGCGCTGGATTCAAAATCCAGTTCCGCGAGGAGTGCGGGTTCGATTCCCGCCCTGGGTACAAAAAAAGAGTGAGAAACAGAGCGATAGCGAGGTTTTTCACTCTTTTTTTTCTTTATTCTGTTCACCCACATTAATGCCCGAGCGAGAATGAGAGCGTTATTTCCTCATTCTGTTCACTTATTTACCGTACATTTTATCGTAATACTCCTGATAAGCGCCCGAAGTCACATTCTTCACCCAACCTTGGTTCTCTAAATACCAATCTACGGTTTTCGACAAACCTTCCTCGAAAGTAATGGACGGTTTCCAGCCTAATTCAGTTTCTATTTTAGTCGCATCGATGGCGTAGCGCATATCGTGACCAGCGCGATCTTTTACAAAACGGATTAATTCTCTGCTATTTCCTTTTGGACGGTCGAGTTTTTCGTCCATCAAGTCGCATAGGTAATTGACCAAGTCGATATTTGTCCACTCGTTTAAACCTCCAATGTTGTAGGATTCACCTAAAGTTCCGTTATGAAAAATAGTATCAATGGCAGAAGCATGATCTTCAACCCACAACCAATCGCGGATATTTTCGCCTTTTCCGTAAACGGGTAAATCTTGCTTATTTAGAATGTTCAAAATCATCAAAGGAATCAACTTCTCAGGGAAATGATGACTTCCGTAGTTATTGGAACAGTTGGATAATTTTATCGGTAATCCATACGTGTGAAAATAAGCATTCACAAAATGATCAGAGGCCGCTTTTGAAGCCGAATAAGGACTTCTTGGGTCGTAAGCAGTGGTTTCGTGGAACAATCCTTCTTTTCCTAAACTTCCGTACACCTCGTCTGTTGAAACGTGATGAAAAACGTGATCTTCACCTATTTTCCATTTAGAACGCGCCACTTCTAATAAATTGAGTGTTCCGATAACATTCGTCATTGCAAAAGGCATTGGACCATCAATCGAGCGATCGACATGCGATTCTGCTGCTAAATGAATAACATGGGTAATGTTGTAATCTTCAAATGCTTTTTGAACCTCTTCTGCTGAACAAATATCGCCTTTTACGAAGTGGTAATTAGATGCATCTTGGATGTCTTCCAAATTTTGGATATTTCCTGCGTAGGTAAGTTTGTCGAAATTTACAATGGTGTAGTTCGGGTATTTCTTGACGAATCGTCTAACAACATGAGATCCAATAAATCCAGCTCCACCAGTAATCAGAATGTTCATATAATAGTTTTAATTTAAATTCAATTCAAAATTAACAATATCTCTCCAAAAGTCTTCAATCTTAATTCCTTCGCATGCAAGCATTTGCGGAACTAAACTAGCGTTCGAAAATCCAGGTGTCGTGTTGACTTCAATCACAAATGGTTCACCATTCACGACCATAAAATCGACACGAGCAATAGATCGCAAGTTTAACAACTGATACACCTCTTTTGCAACGGCTTGAACTTTTGCTTTTATGTCATCACTTACTCTCGCTGGCGTAATTTCTTGTGATTGACCTAAGTATTTAGCGCCGTAGTCAAAAAAGTCATTTTCGGACACTATTTCGGTCAAAGGTAGTACTTTTATGCCTTCATTGGTTTGGTAAACAGCACACGTCACTTCTGTTCCCTTTAAGAAACGCTCTACTACCACCATTTTTCCTTCGGCAAAAGCCATTTTTAATGCTGGCAGTAATTCTTCTTCTTTAGACACTTTTGAAATACCATATGAAGAACCAGAATCGGTAGGTTTTACAAAACAAGGAAGTCCTAATTCAGCAATGATAAAGTCTGACGTATATTGATTTTCGTCTTTCAGAAATAATGAATTGGCTACTTTAATTCCAAAGTTGTTTAAAAATTGGTTGCAATACCATTTGTCAAACGATAGGTGAGAAGCCAATCCTCCAGAATTGACAAACGGAATGTTTTGCATTTCAAATAATGCAGGTAAACGTCCATTTTCTCCTGGATTTCCATGAATGTAAATGATGGCTGCGTCTGTTTTTACCGTTCCATTTTCGGTGGAGAAAGACAAAGTCCAAGGATCAACAGTGTAGCGTTTTTCGTTATAAATTGCGGTCCAACCGTCTTTATTTAATTCTATTAGGAAAGCATCAAACTCCTTTGGAAAATTAGCCAAAATAGTAGCGGCACTTTTTAATGAAATTTCATACTCGGAGGAAAAGCCACCACAGATGATTGCAATTTTTTTCATGGTTGAGAATTACGAATAAACAAAGATAAAACTGTTTTTAGGAAACCAACCTAGCGTAACTCAAAGTAATACACATTCAATAGTGAATTAGCAAGGTGTTATTTATTATCGATTATATTAATAAAAGATTTTTAAAAAACTAATTTAAAAATTTGATATTTAGGTGATTGAAGGTTTTATTGACAAAGAGCGATTAGGATGTCGTAACCTGTTCCGATGTAGGATAGGAATTGATTTTTTCGTCGGGACCCAAACGACGACCACGAAGTAGCACCGAAGGTAAACTGCTGTCGTAAAAATAACTGTTTGAGTCATAGCGAGTTTTATTTTTACAAGTAATAAGGAAGACTTGGGTGACGAAAAAGATCACGACGATGAGGTTTTTGTTTCTTTTTTTACGGTCAAAAAGTAAAAGAAAAATTAAGAATTGAAATTTCAAATCCAATTCAAAATCCGAGTAAACTATGTAAATAGATTTGGATTAGACTAAATCTTATTTATAACTTTTCATATACACCAAAAACGTACTCAATCCAACAATTGTAATTGAACTCAATGGCATAATAATAGCTGCAACTAAAGGAGTCAAAGCGCCCATTGTTGCAAACATCAACCCGATGAAATTGTAGGTTAACGAGAAGCCTAAGCATATTTTCAACGCTTTTTTCGCATATTGACTTAACTCCATGAACGTATTGAGTTCGTACAGTTTATTCGCTTGAATGATGGCGTCAGATGAAGGTGTGAAGCGGAAAATATCTTCCGAAACGGCAATTCCAACGTCTGATAAACCTAAAGCACCAGCATCATTTAAACCATCACCGACCATTAATACTTTTTTACCGGTAATCTGTAAGTCTAAAATATATTCCAACTTGTCTTTTGGCGATTGATTGAAATGAATATTTTTTGCACTTCCAACGATCGATTCCATTAACTCTTTGTCCTTGTCTTTATCGCCGGAGAGAATATGAATCGTATAGTTTTTTAAATTACCAATAAGTTGTTTTATTCCCGGACGTAATTCCGAATGAAAAGTGAATTTTCCTGCTTTTGTTCCAATTTTGAAATAGGTTTCCGTTTCGTTAGAAATGACTTTTTCACCGTAAATAAATGAATGACTTCCCAACACTATTTCTTCTCCGTCGATTTTTCCTTTTAATCCTAAACCTGCATTTTCTTCAAAGTGTGAAATGTCTAAATCGGCATAAATGTTTTGGGACTTAAAAAATTGAACAACTGCTCTTGAAAGTGGATGTGTAGATGAATTTGCTAACGAAAATAGCTTGTTCTTTTCTTCCAGATTTAATTCGTCGCCAAACTGATTTACTTGTAAATGAATACTTTCGGTCAATGTTCCTGTTTTGTCAAACACAATATCGGTGATTTCTTCCATACGCTCGATTATCATCGTGTTTTTCAAGTACAGTCCTTTTCTCCCCATCAATTTCATGATATTCCCATAGGTAAAAGGAGAAGATAAAGCGAGTGCACAAGGACACGCCACAATTAATACTGCCACGATAATTTCGGTAATGCGGCTTGGATCTATGAACAACCAAGCAATGGCAGATAAAGAAGCGACGACAAATAAAACACCAATAAAATATTTAGAGACGACATCTTGAAATTTGTAACGGGTTGGTTTGAACTTCTCCAGTTTAACATCATTCCAGAGTTGTGTGAGCAAACTTCTGTTAGAAGATTTCTCTGCTTTTAAGTGCACTTTTTGACCGAGTAATTTTCCACCAGCATAAATAAAATCACCTTTGACTTTGTAGATGGGAGTCGATTCACCCGTCACGAAGCTATAATCGATTTTCGCCTTTTCGCTTTCTAAAATACTGTCACAAGGAATGACCTCTTCGTTGCGAATTAAGATAGTTTCGCCTGCTTTTATCTTTTCTATCTCCACAATTTCTTCCTTTCTTTCAGAGATTCTTGTAATAGCTACTGGAAAATAGGAAGTGTAATCTCTTTCAAAAGATAAGGATTCGTACGTTCTACTTTGGAACCATTTTCCGATTAATAGAAAAAAGATAAATCCAGCAAATGAATCCATGTATCCAGAACCTTGATTGGTGAAAATAGCATACATACTTTGTAAATAAAGCGCTATAATTCCAATCGTAATGGGAACGTCTAAATTCAATGCTTTACTTCGAACAGCTTTGTAGGCAGAAATAAAATAATCACTGGCTGAAAAGACTAAAACAGGGATAGATATGAAAAAAGAAAGATAGGAAGTGAGATTTCGAAAAGTCGCATCCACATCGCCCATTCCGAGATATTCAGGAAAACTCCACAGCATGATACTGCCGAACGCAAATCCAGCAAGACCTAGTTTATAAAGAAAAATTTTATTCGACTTTTTATTTTGTTCTTTGCGATTTCCAAAGTTAGGCGCGTAGCCAATTTTATTTAGAAACAACGCTAACTCCGAAAGTTTTAATTCATTTTTGCGAAAAGTTATCAAGGCCTCTCGTTGTATAAATGCTACTTGACACGAAGTTACAGCAGGTAATATACGTGGTAAATTTTCCAATAAATAGATACAACTAGAGCAATGAATTTCGGGAAGAAATAAGGTGATTTTGATGTAATTTTCATCTTCAAAATCGATGAATTTAGCACGAATCTCTTCGACTTCTAAAAAATCGTATTTGTGTTCTTGCACATTTTTAGGTCGAACGCCTGATTTTTCTTCCAATTTGTAAAAAGCACCCATTCCATTCTCTTCCAATAATTGATAAACAACCATACAACCATTGCAACAAAATGCTTTGCCTTCATATGTATGTACATTCCGATTTAAAACTTCATCACTACAATGATCACAGAATAAAGGAGTTTTCATGCTTTTTTTATAAAAAGCAAAGAAACAGCCAATTTCAAGCTAAAAAAATGATTTATATCATGCTATTGCATAATAATTTGATAAAATGATTAAAAACATGAATTGTTCTATTTTACAGATACTTTTTTCTTACTTTCGACTTGTAAAAATGTGATAATTTATAGATGGAGAATATCATTAACAATACTTGGAAACCACACTTGGAGGCTGAATTTCAAAAATCTTATTTTGTTGAATTATCGAAATTTGTGAAAAACGAATACATACAAAATGTTTGCTATCCGCCATTTGAAAATATTTTTGCAGCTTTCGATGCTTGTTCTTGGGAAAAGCTAAAAGTGGTCATAATAGGTCAAGATCCATATCATGGGAAAGGTCAAGCAAATGGTCTATGTTTCTCCGTTCAAAAAGGAATTCCATTTCCACCTTCGTTGATCAATATTTTCAAAGAAATTCAATCCGATATAGGTAATGCTATTCCATCAGATGGTGATTTATTTCGATGGGCTGAACAAGGTGTTCTGTTGTTGAATGCGACATTAACGGTTAGAGAAAATGAAGCGGGAAGCCATCAAAAGCAAGGTTGGGAAACGTTTACAGATGCGGTTATAAAAATAATTTCAAAAGAGAAAGAAAATTGTGTCTTTTTACTGTGGGGAGGCTATGCTCGCGGAAAAGTAAAATTGATAGATCAGCAGAAGCATTTAGTATTAGAATCTGGACATCCATCTCCATTAAGCGCCAATCGAGGTTACTGGTTTGGGAATAAACATTTTTCGAAGTGCAATGAATATTTGAATAGGAAAATGCAGTTGAAAATTAAATGGTAAAGGTATTGTTTTTTGGAATTGACTTTTCTGAGGCTTTATTAGGTAGGAAGAACCGTTCACAAACAACATAAATTATGACATTAAAAATTAGCACAAAGCAACCTTGTTAACTAAAAAAACGTTAGATTAGTGGAATATTTTACATATTATTTTAATATTTAATTTATTACTTTACTAACAATCTGACTATGAAGATATTAATTATAATGCTGTTTTTATCATTTTCATTTTTATCATTCAGCCAAACAGAAATTAGGTTGAATTTCTCTGACGATAAAGTGAAAGAATTAGCAAAAGAAGTGTATCAAGATGCAGAGCAATATCTTACCAAGAAGCACCTTCAATCCTACAAGGAGTTTTTAAATCGCATACAAATAATCGAAGTTTCTCAAGAAGAGATGAATAAAGTAAATTACCCGTTAATTTCAACACTTATGCTTGTGAGTAAATACAATTCTAACATAGATTATGACCAAGGACCTGATTTTAATATTAATAATTTCAATCCGTTAAAATATTTTTGGATAATTAAAAAAGATGGTTCGTCTGATTACTATCGAATTAATAAAGACAATTACCTTATTCGATTACTTCCTAACTAAAAAAAGATTAATAATGAATATCGCTATAAAAAAAACTATTTTGAATATGCTATTCTACTTCGTCAGTATAGTAGCGTTACAGTTATCGTTTTCCAATACTACTTTTGCTCAACCGGTCGCAGATTGTAATAATGCAGTTCCATTTTGTGGTACTGCCAGTTTATCATTTCCAAACTCGGTAAGTACAACTGCTCCAGCAGGACCTAATTATGGTTGTTTATACGCAGTACCAAATCCTACGTGGTATTATATGCAAGCCGATCAGTCAGGGTCAATTAAATTGCATATGGATGGTGGTGGATTGGATATTGACTTTGCGTCTTGGGGACCTTTTACTGATCCATCTGCAGGTTGTGCAAGTATCATGGGCGGTACGCCTCCAATTCAATCTAGCTATTCTAGTGCGTCAACAGAAGACTTTGCACTTGGAATGTCTGGAGGAGTAGGTAGTGGTTGTCCTGGGCCTGGCGTATCTACGCCTCCTGCTGCCACAGCTGGAGAATACTATATCGTGTTGATTACAAATTATACGAATTCATCTGGTAATCTTTCTTTTTCTCAAACAGGAGGTACTGGTTCAACGAACTGTGCTATTACCCAACCATGCCAAATTGGTAACATGACGGCTGCGGCTACTTGTACAGGAGGAACAGGAACAACTGTTTCAGGTACGATTGACTATATGACAACGATGACAACAGGAACATTAACAGTAACTTCCTCTTGTGGAGGTACTCAGAGTTATCCTTTTAATTCAAGTTCTACTGCCTCATCTTCGTTAACGTATTCTTTTCCAGGAGGAGCTGGTAATGGTCAAAACTGTACCGTCACGGCCGAATTTACGTCAAATTTAGGTTGTTCTACTACGGCTACCTTTGTGGAACCCACATGTGGTTGTAATATTGCATTGACGCCTGTTGACCCCACGATATGTGTCGGAAGTACGGTTACGTTAACTCCCGCCACAACTGGAGGAACTTGGACTTCTAGTAATACTGCAGTCGCGACTGTAAGTAGTAGCGGTGTTATTACTGGAGTGAGTGGTGGTTCAGCAACAATAACCTATACAGATGGTACGTGTAGTGGTACTTCTCAAGTAACCGTGGATGCTAAATTAACACCAGTATTCTCAAATCCAGGGCCTATTTGTTCAGGTGCTTCACTTACGTTGCCTACTACTTCGAATAACGGATATGCGGGAACATGGTCGCCAGCTGTTAATAATACAGCCACCACAACCTATACATTTACACCTTCAGCTGGTGTGTGTGCGACCACTGCAACAATGCAAGTCGTGGTTGACGCTCAGGTTACACCAACATTTACAAATCCAGGACCTATTTGTGTAGGAGAGGTTTTCACTTTACCGACTACTTCTAATAATTTAATTGCGGGAACATGGTCTCCTGCTGAAAATAATACGGTTACAACAACGTACACATTTACACCAACTGGGTCTACTTGTGCTATCTCAACAACGATGCAAGTCGTAGTTGGCCCTCCTGTACCACCAACATTTACAAATCCAGGACCTATCTGCGTAGGAACAGCATTCACGTTACCGACTACTTCTACTAATGGATTTCAAGGTACATGGTCGCCAGCGGAAGATAATACCCAAACGACAACCTATACATTTACACCTGATGCTGGTGAATGTGCTACCACTGGAACGATGCAGGTTGATGTTGATGCTCAGATTCCTTCTACATTTGCTATAGTAGACTCTATATGTTCAGGTGTTAACTTTACACTACCTAATCCTTCACTAAATGGATTTACTGGAGCTTGGTCACCTGCTTTTGATAATACGCAAAGTATGACTTATACATTTACACCAGATGCTGGTCAATGTGCTATGAATGCGACTAAAACGATTATTATAAAACCACGACCTGATATTCTTTTAGAATCTAGAAATGGGGCTATTATTTGTAACACAGATAGTTTAAAGATTAATATTAATACGAATCCAGCTGGTGGAATTATACAATGGACGGGAACCAATAATGGTACGAGTGGCGCGACTAGTGGTGTTGGAAACTCCATTGACAATAAAATTACGTTAGTAAATAGTGCAACACCTGGTTCTGTTACTTATCAAATTGTAGGAACGTACAATGGTTGTACAAGTGTTCCAACAGTAGTAACATACGTAGTAAATCCACCATTGTCAACGACTACTACCGTAACGTCTTCATCGTCCACTGTTTTGGAAGGTGAATCAACTAATCTAAACGTAACGATGTCTCCCTATATTCCAGGAGTGCTATATAGTTGGAGTCCTTCTGATAACTTAAGTTGTAACGACTGTCCAAATCCAATTGCAACGCCCGACTCTGCAACATGTTATGTGGTGACGCTTCTAGCTCCAGACGTTTGTCCATTACAAGACTCTGTATGTGTCAATTATAAAATAAAGTGTGGTGAAATATTTGTTCCATCTATTTTCTCACCTAATGGAGATGGTGTAAATGATAACTTTAAAGTTCATGGACGTTGTCTTGTGAAAATTCAAATGTCTGTTTTTGATAGATGGGGTAATCTTGTTTTCTATACCGATGATGTCGATGATGGATGGGATGGTACTTATAAAGGAAAAGAAATGAATTCTGGTACTTTTGTCTATCGCTTATTTGTGACTTCTTTGTACGGTGAAACAGAAGAACTTAAAGGTAATGTTACACTAACGCGATAAGTGCAACTAATTATAGTGAAAAACGCCTCTTAATATAGAGGCGTTTTTGTTTTGTATATAATTTTTTATGCATATTAAAATGCACCTTTCTATATTGGAAGAGGTATAAAAGCTATTTTGATAAGATGATTCCTTTTTCTAAAACCCAATTTTTAATTAATACAGCGACTTCTTCAGGTTGCTCTAAATGAGGTTGATGATGAATATTTGGAATGAGAAAGGTGAGCGCATTTGGAACTTGTTCTTTAATTAATGCTAATTGCTTTTTTGTTCCATATTCATCTTTTTCTCCTTGCAAGATAAGAGATGGAATTGTTTGATGAATTTTATCACAAATATTCCACTGCTGATATTCTTCACTTAGCCATGTTTCTGACCATGCTTTGAAAATAGTATCTGTTTTATTGTCATGATATTTCTGTAAGCCGTCTAACTTTCCTTCTTGATATGCTGTTATAGCTGGGTATATACCTTTTATAGTTTCTTCTTCTACAATGACGTGTGCCGCCATCGTAACAACACCCACGACATTTTGTGGGAACTTTGAGGCATACATCAATGCAATACTACCTCCATCGCTATGGCCAACGAGAATAATTTTTGAATTTGGAAGGAGCTTTTGGATGATTGGAGGCATTTCTTCGACAGCATATTCTTCTAGGTAATGACTATCTCTCTTTTTTGTTAGAGGAGAGGAAGATCCATATCCTTGACGCTCATAAACCAATCCCTTTACGCCTAGAGAATCACATAGGAGTTGAGGAAAACGTTTCCATTGTAATATAGAACCTAATGCTTCGTGAAGAAATACGAGTGTGATTTCTTCTTTTAATATCTTCGGTTCTACCCATTGATAAGCAATGTCAATGTTATTGTCTAATTGAAGAAAATATTTTTCCATAACATTGATTTATTTCACAAAAAAAATCCTGACAAACGCCAGGATTTATATCGGTTAATTCATTTAATTTTTAACGCGTTCGATGTATGTATTCGTGCGTGTGTCTACTTTAATTGTTTCTCCCGTATCGATGAACAGCGGAACTTTTACTTCTGCTCCACAAGCCAATGTTGCAGGCTTCATGGTGTTTGTTGCTGTATCTCCTTTCACTCCTGGCTCTGTGTATGTAACTTCAGAAATGATAAATAATGGCATTTCAACGACTAATGGCAATTCCTCTTCTGCGTGAAAAAGGATATTACAGGTCATTCCTTCAATTAGAAACTCTGGCTTTTCGATAAGTTTTGTAGGAATTGGAACTTGTTCAAAAGACTCTTGATTCATGAAAACATAGTCGTTACCATCATGGTATAAATACTGATACTCCCGATTTTCGATTCGTACTGGTTCAATTTTATGTCCTGCTGAAAAAGTGTTTTCAATAATTCTTCCCGTTTCTATGACACGCATTTTAGTTCGTACGAAAGCAGGTCCTTTTCCTGGTTTTACATGCTGAAATTCAACTATTTGGCATAATTTCCCATTGTAATTAATACACAAACCATTCTTAATATCTGCCGTTGTTGCCATCTGTTAAACTTTTAAATTTAGCTTACAAAGATAAAAAATTATCGTAATAGTAAGCCACTCGGTTTAGAGTTCTTATCTTCGCAACTTAAATTAAATAATATGAATTTTACGACAAAAGATGTTGCCTATTGTGTAGGGATGAGTATAGGAGAAAGTTTAAACGCTCAAGAGTTAGGAGGACTAGATGTTTCTGAGCTTTCTGAAGGAGTGAAAGTTGTCTTTGAGAAAACACAACCTAAATTTACTCCAGAGCAGGCAGATGCAATAATTCAAGAGTATTTGAAGAACCTAAATGAAGAGCGATTTGTTGCTATTAAAGAAGAAGGTGCAGCTTTTTTAGCTGAAAACGCAAAGCGTCCAGAAGTGAAAACAACGACGTCAGGATTACAATATGAGGTGGTAGAAGAGGGAAGTGGAAAAAAACCAGCAGCAGCAGATACGGTAGAAGTACATTATCATGGAACCTTAACTGATGGAACTGTTTTTGATAGTTCTGTTGAGAGAGGACAGCCGGCTAAATTTGGTGTTCATCAAGTGATTAAAGGATGGACAGAAGCGTTGCAACTGATGCCAGAAGGCGCAAAATATCGTTTATATATTCCAGAGGATTTAGCGTATGGAGCACATCCACATCCAGGAGGACCAATAAAACCATTCATGACGTTGATTTTTGATGTTGAACTAATAAAGGTACTTTAATGAGAAAGTTAATTTTACTACTTGTTGCGACAGTACTTGTTGCGGCTTGTAAAACGGATACCAAAAAAGAAGAGCAAACGATTAAGTTGGAAACTCAGAAAGATCGTTTATCTTTTGCTTTTGGTGCGGACAATGGTCATGCTATTGCAAATTCTGGAGATCCACATTACGAAAAGTATAATTTGGATAAAATTGCAGAAGGATTTGCTGTGGGAATGAAAGATGAAAAAGCTTTTGATGAAAATTGTCAGACTACATTACGAAGTTTATACGGAGAAAATGGAGGTGACTTCAATGTGAAATTTGTAGATGAAGGATGTGAATGTTTAGGAAAACTGTCAGGAGTTATTTTTCAGAATAGTTGGAAGAAGAAAGGAGGGCTTGATTTCTTTGATGAGAAAATGGTTGTTTCTGGATTTCGTGCATCTCTTTCTAAAGCCGACACTATTATTTCAAGACAAGACCAAATGGAGTTGATACGTAACTTTATTGAAGATTTGAACCAGAAAAATGGAGCTAAACTATTAGCAGAGGCAGCGAAGAAACCTAACACGATTAATGTGGATGGATTAATCGTCGAAACGATTGAAGAAGGAAAAGGAAAGTCTCCGATTGAAACGGATAAGGTACAAGCCAATTATATTTTGGTGAATGCTGTTGGTGATACTATGGAAAATTCTTTCACGTATGAATTGCAAAGCGGCAAACAAATCGATCCTTTTCAGTTAGATCAAGTTATTCCAGGATGGAAAATAGGGATGCAAAAGATGAAAGAAGGAGGGAAGTATAAATTGTATATTCCATATAATTTAGCGTATGGAGAAAAAGGAATTTTCAACCAACAAAGAAATGCTTATGATATTCAGCCGTATGAGTCTTTACAGTTTTACATTGAATTGAATAAAGTGATAAAGTAAAAACCCCAACCTATCTTATAAGTACAAAAAAACCCGAAAGCTTAGCTTTCGGGTTTTTTTGTATTGTTTAATATACCATTTCGGTTATTAATATCTGTAGTGTTCTGCTTTGTAAGGACCTTCCACAGGAACATCAATATACTTCGCTTGCTCTTCTGTTAAAACTTCTAGTTCAACTCCAATTTTAGCTAAGTGTAAACGTGCTACTTTCTCATCTAAATGTTTAGGAAGCATATACACTTTGTTTTCGTAATTATCTGAATTATTCCAAAGTTCCAATTGTGCTAACGTTTGGTTCGTGAATGAATTTGACATTACGAAAGAAGGGTGTCCTGTCGCACAACCTAAGTTTACTAAACGTCCTTCTGCAAGAATAATCACTTCTTTACCGTTAACTGTATAAATATCAACTTGTGGCTTCACTTCTACTTTAGATGCACCAAAGTTCTTATTCAACCAACCCATATCTATTTCGTTGTCGAAGTGTCCAATGTTACAAACGATAGTTTTGTCTTTCATCTTCTCAAAGTGACGACCTTCGACGATTCCTTTATTTCCAGTAGTCGTAACAACGATATCTACATTGTGAACTACGTTGTCTAATTTTCTAACTTCAAAACCATCCATCGCTGCTTGTAGTGCGCAGATAGGATCGATTTCTGTTACAATCACTCGTGCACCAGCACCTTTTAAAGAAGCTGCAGAACCTTTTCCAACATCACCATAACCACATACAACGGCTACTTTACCAGCCATCATAACGTCTGTTGCACGACGAATAGAATCCACTAATGACTCTTTACATCCGTACTTGTTATCGAATTTAGATTTTGTTACGGAGTCATTTACGTTAATAGCAGGCATCACCAATGTTCCGTTTTTCATACGTTCATACAAACGGTGAACACCTGTTGTTGTTTCTTCTGACAAGCCTTTAATGTCTTTTGTTAATTCAGGAAAACGGTCAAAAACCATATTTGTCAAGTCACCACCATCATCTAATATCATGTTAAGTGCTTTTCCTCCTTCAAATGCAAATAGAGTTTGCTCAATACACCAATCAAATTCTTCTTCGGTCATACCTTTCCAAGCATAAACTGGAATTCCTGCTGCTGCAATAGCTGCTGCTGCGTGATCTTGTGTTGAAAAGATATTACAAGAAGACCAAGTAACCTCTGCTCCTAGTTCTACTAATGTTTCAATTAAAACGGCAGTTTGAATAGTCATGTGTAGACAACCTGCAATTCTAGCTCCTTTTAATGGTTTTGAAGCACCATATTCGGAACGCAAGGCCATTAGTCCTGGCATTTCAGCTTCAGCTAATTTAATCTCGATTCTTCCATAATCAGCTAAACTGATGTCCTTAACTTTATAAGCTAGGTTTTCTGTCGTATTACTCATTTTTTTTATTTCAAATTATGAATTACAAATTTACTAAGTTTCTCTCGGATAAAAAAATGTTTTTTAGAGGAGAAACGTCATTATATATACAATTAATGCGGTTATGGCCGTATAAAACAATCCAACTATGGTAATATATCCTAGATTTCGGTGCGTTTTTGAAAAACTTCCTGGTAAATGATACTTTTGTTTAAACTTGATGCTTGATAGAAGAATAGTAATTGCCCAAATAATATACGTCAATACCGCTCCAATAATGTGGGCCGTCAGAATGTATTTAAAAATGTCAGTTCCATAATAGCTACTATGTTTAATAAGGCTCCCAGAACCACCAGAAGCACGAATTTGCATTTCAAGGACTACCACAGCAGTCATACACGTCCAAAAAAGTATTTTCTGAAGTCTTTGGTGCTTTTTAATTTCTCCTTTTAAGATGAATTTCACTGCATAAACAGCTACAAATGGAGATAAAAGGGTGACGACTAAAATGGCAGTATTTAAAAGTAAATGCATGGTGTTTATTTTTTAATTATTTACAACTACCATTTTACAATGGAGTATGTAGTCACAAAGATAGTGTTTTGGTTAAACAATGCAGTATGAATTATTTATTGTTATTTGTCTTTTTCTATCAACTGATTTATAAGTGTTCTGCTACAAACTGTTAGATATATTGGTGGATTTGATCTCTAATGTCGCTGAATGCTTTCTTCACTTTTTCATCACTTTCTACTACTTTTCCCGGATCAGGGAAATTATGATGAAATTTTTTTGCATTTGAAGTGACAATAAGACAACTTTCTAGTGCGTTATCACAGACAGTTATTACAAAGTAGAAATCAAGATGATTATACTCTTCAATCGTGTTTGAGGTGTAATTTGAAATGTCAATTCTATTTTCTTGCGTATAAGCAATTGCCTTTGGGTTGACGACTTTCGCACGAATGCCAGCACTGTAAATCGCCGCTTTTTCACCTGCGTAAAATTTTAAATACCCTTCTGCTATCTGAACTTCAACAATTGTTTTTAGTGCACAATACTATTATTTACTTCTTGGTCATATTGGTGGAATAGGTGAATTAAATCAGCCCAAAAGATTCATTTTGGGCTGATAGAAGAATTTTTTATCTTACGGCTTAGCAGCAACTTGGACCGCAACAGCTTTCTTCTTTTTCCCCATATACGGTGATGCTGAAAATAACATTGTCAGTAGCATTGTATGCTTTGATTTCTTCCTCATTTAGATAGTTTGCAAGTATGTCGTTCGGAACGATAATCGGTTTTTCTTTTTGAAGCGTTAAATTTTTAAAACCTGCATCTTTTATGATTTGTAAATAATCTTCCTTTTGAATTGCACTTGCAACACAACCGGCGTACATTTCGGCAGCATCTTTAATTTTCTTAGGTAAATCCCCTGTAAGAACGATATCAGAAATACTAAAATGTCCGCCTGTTTTCAAAATGCGATATACTTCGCTAAATGCTTTCGGTTTATCAGGAACAAGATTCATCACGCAGTTACTAACGACTACATCTGCAGTATTTGGAGTAATCGGAATTTTCTCGATATCACCCTGTCTGAACTCGACATTGTTGTATCCTAATTTTTCAACATTCGCTCTGGCTTTGTCAATCATGGCTTCGGTAAAATCGATACCAATTACTTTTCCTGATTCACCCGTCTCGTGTCTTGCGACAAAGCAATCATTTCCGGCACCACTACCCAAATCAACAACTGTATCGCCCGCTTTTATTTTAGCAAATTTAGTTGGTAAACCACATCCTAATTTCAAATCCGCATCGGGAGCGTAACCACTCAAATGATCGTATTCATCACTCATGATGTTATACACTTCCTTACTGCTCCCACCACTTCCACAACAGGAAGAAGCGTTGGTATCTTGATCTTGCAAAGCAATTTCACTATACTTTTGCTTTACCATTTTTTTAATCTTTTCGTTTGTATCCATATTTCTATATTTAAATTAACAGCATCTATTTTTCTCTATTACCTTTGTCGTAATATGTTTCATGTAGTTATTGAATTTCTCCAAGGTAGCTTCATTGATACAATAACAAATGGCATTTCCCTCAATACTTCCTTTAATTAATCCAGCGTTTTTTAATTCTTTCAGATGTTGTGAAACGGTTGGTTGTGCCAATGGTAATTCATTGACAATATCACCGCAGATACACGTATTCACACTGGCTAAATAATCCATAATAGCAATTCTTGCAGGATGACCTAAGGCTTTTGCGAGTGTAGCAATATCCAATTGCACTGAGGAATAGTCTTTCTTTTTCATATAAACCATATTATTATATTGCAATATTACGATAAAGAAAATGATTAATGATTGGTTAGAAATGATTAATTGTTAATGGATGGTTATAAATTAATGATGATGCGTGTAAATTACTTCCATTTTTGGATCCATTCTTTTTCCTCGGCAGTTAAGTTCTCAACAACGGGAAGATAGGTTGGGTCGGGCATGTACCAATCTAGATTTTCAAAATATTTCTTTAAATCAGTATTTTGGAATACATATCCTCGACGAGCAAATGGAAGGTTTTTCAGCACTTTTTTTTGCAAAGTAGTTAATACTAATCCTTCTTGTATTTCAAAATCGATGTATGAAAGCGGTTGATAATTGGAAAAAGGGAGATATCCAACGTCATTTCCGTCGAAATAAGGATAATAGTTAAGTGTATAAATAGCTATTTCCCCTGCTGGTTTAAAGTTCATTTTTTTAAAGGTCACGGTTCCTGTCCGTATGTGGAATTTGACACCATCGTTTGGTGTTAGAGAGCCTTCTTCACCAATAATGTTTTCGGCTTTTCCGATACCATCAATTGTCCACTCATTCATGTTATTAAAAAAGCTTTTGTCGATGGTAAATGTTTCAAATTCGCCCATGTCTAAAATTAGGGTGAAGTCATCAATTTGATTATTTCCCCATCGATTGGCAGCAGTCAAAATATAATCAAAGTAATAATTAACATCGATACCGCCAGACACATCGTACGTGTAGGTATGTTGAATAATATTTAGCCCATTATTAAATGTTGCGTCAAAATGATACACATAGTAGAAATCGATATCGTTTCCTTCTGTGTTACCATCGAAAGTATTCAAATTAAGCGATTTAACTTTTCCATTTTGGGCGTATAAACTATCGTTTACATAAGCTACTTTATACGGAAGTGTTACATTATTTAATACCACCGTAAAGTTGCGCATATAAGGATGTTTTCCATTTATTGGTGCGCCGTCGACATCTCCAGAAGGAGCGAATGCTTCAAAGCCGACGGTTATTTTCTTTGCTTCTTTTGGGTTATAGAACTCATAATAAACTGTGACTTCTATTTGTTTGTTATTTACTTTTTTAATGGCGAGTATTTCTTTTTTTACAGAAATATCCGTTTCAAAGATGGGAATAAGTTGATTTCCACTTGCAAAGTAAGAACCGTCGTTTGCCAATAGAAGATGGGAGAATAAGAAAGCTAATAAATAAGTAGTGTATTTCATTTTGGTATTTTAAAATCAAACAAAAAAGTCTTCACTTCCAATCTTCAGTATGTATATAAATATCCTTTCAATGAAGTCAGTCGTTTCAAATATAGTTAAAATAGTGTATGAATAAGCTTTTAAACAAAATTAAACTAACTGATTAAGAGAAAGTTAAATTATTCTAAGTTAGTGAATTATTTTTTCTACCAAAATAATGTATGACCAATTAAAAGAATACCAATGCTGATGATACCGATATACACATAATTGATAAATGCTCCCTCTTTTAATCGATGGTTGAGATATCTGTCAAGAAAAATGGCAGGAATTATAACTGAGAGAGCATTTAAAAAATAATAGTTGACGGTCGAATTCCAAAGTCCTTTATACCAATATCCAGCCTTTCCAATTAGACTTGAGGGTAGAAAGTAGGCCTGTAAGGTTGCCCTAAAATGTTTAGGTGACCCCGTAATTTCCCATAAATAACGAGTGGAGGCCCATTTAAACCATATGCTCCGCCAAGTATTCCAGATGAAAACCCGCAGATAAAAAGCCAGAGCTTATTGTCATTTTTAAGTGAAAATTACTTTTTTTTTGATTTACACTGAGACATTTCTTGCTATTTGTATGAGAGGTGAATATAATTTGATCAGGAGGCAAATCTTTCTCTGTTAAGTTATATAGAAAGATTTCCTCATTCTTCCTTGCCTTTTTCGTGCCTTTGAAAACACGGATAAAAACCCAAAGGACGAGCCCGATAAAGAGTGTGATAAAAGCAAAAGAGTATTCCATAATGGAAGATTTAGCGTATCAAAAATAGAAAAATCGATTGATTCAGCTATCGAATCTTGGGTGATATATTGCTTTTATATCTAGTGGACCTTATAAAAATTTGTAACCTAGAGTAAGTTGACCACTAATATTTCTGTATCAAGGGATGTCAGAACTACCATCACCTTGGTTCTTAAGTAGGTTCATTCCATCCCTACTACCAATTACAAAATTTCCGATGTTGAAATCGACACCTTCCACAATTCCTAACATATTTTTTTGAATATTGTCATTATTAAATTCTTGTTCTTGCTGATAACATTTGTTTGCGTTTTTAATTTATTTTGTTCCATTTTTCGTTAGTCTTTCTAACGCTTTTCGTATATTTTCTACGTCTTTAGAATATTTTGCTTTGTAGAGTTCCCAATTAACATAATCATTTGCAACATAGTTGCTAATTTGTCTTTTAATCACTTGATTTCTTTGTTCTAAAACTCTTAACCAATGATTTGCTCTTTCTCTATCTTCTTTTTCTTTGCCGTTGACGCCTGCTTTTAATTTAGCAATAGTCTTTTCATTCTCTACGATTATACTATCTACTTGACGTTTGAATGTCCCATATTCATTATTGTAAGATATTTGTCCAGCACTTAGAGCTTTTTTATCATATGCTACATTTTCCGATGTAACTTTAGTGTTTTCTTTCCTATCGGAAGATGATGTACAACCGCTCACTAATAAAGCAAAAATTGTAAAGTTTATTAGCCCAAGTAAGGACATTATTTTTTTACTTTTATATGCATAATTAGTTTTTAAATAAAATATTCTAGTATGACACAAAGGTGGGGCATATTTACATAAAAAGTGTTGTATTATTATCATTTTTAATTACATAATTCAAATATTCAGGGACTTATGAGGACTTAATTAGAGGTGAAAGGTAATCGCAAAGTCATTTATTCATGTCTATTGGAAGAAATTGAAAATCAAATTTGTTCCTTTTTTCATTGCTTCTCACGATTATATAAATTGTTTATTATCCCGTATAAGTTATTTTAAATAGCGAAGTTTCATGAAAGCATTTTATGAATTAATCAGAAGTAGATCATCGTATCTTCCTTTCTCGTATCTTTGGTTAAAATTATGACAGTATTATCTGCTTTCTACTAAACTAGCCTTTTTCAGAAATCTATGTTAAGTTACGCTGTTTTTCGAAATGACATCACCACGAAGTGGGTTACATTTGTGCATGGTGCAGGTGGAAGTAGTTCCATATGGTTTCAACAAATTAGAGCGTTTAAAAGTGAATTTAATATTTTGTTGTTAGATCTTCGTGGACATGGAAATAGCAAAACTCTTAAGGAAACTATCCAACAACACTACACCTTTGAAGTCATATCGAACGATATTTTGGAAGTTTTAAATCATTTGGAAATTAAAAAATCGCACTTTATTGGTATTTCGTTGGGAACGATTTTAATTCGAGACTTAGCAGAAAGAAATCCAGGATTGGTACAAAGCATGGTGATGGGTGGTGCTATATTGAAATTGAATACACGCTCCAAGTTCTTAATGGGATTTGGAAACGTTTTTAAAACGATAGTGCCGTATATTGTTTTGTATAAACTCTTCGCTTTTATCATTATGCCTAAGAAGAGCCATAAAGAATCGCGGTCGTTATTTGTGCGAGAAGCGAAGAAGCTTTACCAAAAAGAATTCATACGTTGGTATAGATTAACCGCAGAAATCAATCCACTTTTACGATTTTTTAGACTAAACGATATTAATATTCCTACACTTTATATTATGGGCGAACAAGATCATCTTTTTATACCCGCGATTAAAGAAGTGATTTCGAAGCATGCTAGTGCGCAATTACACATTATAAAAAACTGTGGTCATGTGGTGAATGTAGAACAACCAATGGAGTTTAATAGAGAAGTGATTTCATTTTTGAAGTTACAAGGGACGTGAAAATCTTTTCTCTCCTTACTTTTTTTGACGGCCAAAAAAAGAAAGCAAAAAACTCGTCGTCGGATTTGGGGTTTTCTAGAGATTTTGATTTAGTAAAACACATTATCGCTATTTCTCCTTCTTCAACGACGCCATATCAATCACAAAACGATATTTCACATCACTTTTTAGCATACGTTCATACGCTTCATTGATATCTTGCATGTTAATTAATTCAATGTCTGAAACAATATTGTGTTCGCCACAAAAATCCAATAATTCTTGTGTTTCTTCGATACCACCGATTAACGATCCAGCTACTGATTTTCTGCGTAATACCAATGGTGTTGTGTTTAATGGCGGTTGCAATTCACCTAAGAAGCCAACCAACACCAACGTTCCGCCAGTTGCCAAAGTACTGATATAAGGATTGATATCATGTGTGTACGGAACCGTGTCGATAATAAGTTCAAATGTATTTGCAGTCTCTTTCATGTGCGCTTCGTCAGTTGAAATAACGACATTATGAGCGCCTAGTTTCTTGGCGTCCTCGATTTTGTTGGGCGTTCTTGAAAACAAAGTTACTTCTGCACCCAAGCCTTTCGCTAATTTAATCGCCATGTGGCCTAAACCACCCAACCCAACGACCGCTACTTTACTGCCTTTGGTAACGTTCCAATGGCGCAAAGGCGACCAAGTTGTTATGCCAGCACAAAGCAAGGGTGAAACAGCCGCTAAATCCAAATGAGCAGGAACTTTCAATACAAAACTTTCCTTCACTACGATCTTTTCGGAATAGCCACCATAGGTCACGCCGTTCAGGTACACATCTTTGCCATTATACGTTCCGACAGAACCTTTCTCACAATATTGTTCTTCCTTACAATTCGGACAATTACAATCGACCAAACAACCAACAGCGGCAAAATCACCGACTTTAAATTTCGTGACTTCTGCACCAACAGCGGTTACTTTTCCTACAATTTCGTGTCCTGGGACAGTTGGGTAAACGGTTCCTCGCCAATCGTTTTTGGCAGTGTGCAAATCGGAATGACATACACCACAATACAGGATTTCGATTTCTACGTCAGTTGGTAATACGCTTCTGCGCGGAATTGTCATTTTTTCTAGGTCTTTGTCAGGAGCGAAAGTTCCGAAGGCTTTTACGGTTGTTTGCATGGGGATATAAAAGTTGAATTGTATTTACTATTTGTATAGATGTTGATACGTATTGTATGTAAAAGTAATGATTTATGAATAATTTAAGGACTTCGTTTTAATAATGAATTTTTACAATCTACTTCCCCTTTCCAGGTTCCCCAAAACTCCCATCTTTCTTTAAAATAAGCAGTAATTGGTCCTTTTGTTTCAATGCTTTTTTCACGGTCTTGATACCCATCTGTCCAGAGAACGTCGCGGATTTGAGTTTTTGTGTTCCTTCGTACTTGAGTCGGAGCGTTTGGACGATGGTATCTCTTTCGTCAATCATGAATCGAGCTTCTTCTAGGTGTAGATTTTTGTCTTTGGCGAAAAGTTGTGGTTCGGTTATTTGATAGACATTAATATCGCCATTATTTTGAATTGAGAGAGCAAATATTTCCCAATGTTGCCCTTGTTTTCGGGTGTTTAAAACATAAATGTCTTTCGCTTTATAGAGGCTCACGCTATCACTTAAGTAAGCTTTTTGATAAATGGTGTCAACTGTATTGTTCAGTGTATCTTTTTCAAATTCGATAAAAGAAATGCCATCTTTTTCTACTAACAAACCTCCTTTTTCCATCCATTCACCACACAATTCCTTTGGAAATTCCTTTAAGAGAATGCCACCTTTTGGTTGCGGATCTTTAAAATAAATGCGTACGCAAGAAGAGAGTACAAACAGTATTAGTACGAAAATAGCGGGATTTTTCATTTGAGATTTGATGTGAAGATAAATAGAGTAGTGTTCTTTAAAAATATATTATATCAAACTTAAACCAATTTTATAAATTATCTGATAAAATGATGATTTATAGCATCTGCATTTTAAAAATTAACGTTTTTTGTAATAATTGTCGTAAACAGAAGAAGGGCAGAATTACTGCCCTTCTAAAATATTATTTAAGATTAGTCCTTTAATTCAAGTACTTCTTTTACTTGTTTGAAATCTTTCCAATCTACTCCTGGGTTCGCTGCAATATTGCTAGAACTGATTGCTACCACTCTGAATGTTGGTGAGCCTGGATGTGAAGGAGTTGAATTATCTGTATTTGAATTCAATAATGAGATATGTCCAACTTCATAACCAAAATACGTCATGTTGTTACCGTTAATATCTGGTAAAGCCCACCATTGAGAACCATATTTGACAAATACTTGTACTACACCAGTATTTACTATGTCCTGAGTAATAGAAGGTACAGAGATACCTGCACTCCAAACAGATCCTGTTTGTGTCCAATTTGAAATGACTACTTCGTTGGTTCCAATAACATTTGCATTTCCGTCTGCTCCATCTGCACCTTTTGGGCCTTCTTTAAAGCATGCTGTCAACGTCATCAACGATAAAAATAATAATCCGATGGTAAAAAATTTCATTGTCTTCATATTGCTTAATAATTTAATATTTATTCACTTCCTACTCTTTAGGCTTTTCGGTACCGCCATTTTCTTGATAGTACTTTGATTTCCATTTCTAATGGGCTATAAAGTTATGATTTTTTAGTTAATTTTATGTATTTTTTTACAAAATATTAAAATTTAACACTATTTAGTGTATAACATATTGTCTAGAAGCTTTTTGGAAATAGAAGGAATTAGGATGGTTGGTCTTACTTGCTTCTTATAATCTATTCAAATCACTCACTTTTATCCAACCTTTGGTTGTTTTCTTACCGTAAAACACACAAAGTGCCCAATTTTTATCTTGTTTTATAACGTACACTTTATCATTTTTGATAACGTATGCTTTCTGTCGATTACCGGTTGATTTCGTCGAATAGAAATAGGCTTTAGGTGCGTCTATAAAACGTATTTGAAACCAAGGAATACTATCTTCGGATTGAAATTTAACTGGTTCATCGACAAAATGCTGTACATTCCAACAGCCTCCGTGTTCTTCAGAAAGTTGTATGCTAATGGTTTTGTTGTTGATGATTTTTAATGTGCCTTTTATAGTGTCTCCTCCAATAGTTCCTGGATAATAAGAGATAATTTTAGCTTTGTTCTCTTCCACAACTCCTTCTAAATAAAAGATACAAGAAAACCGAGGACTTTCTGTCTCTTCGTCCCAACTGGTATAGTTTTCAAAATAACCCGTTACCATAGAAGATTGTTCGTCGTAGGCAAATCGCAATCCAAAACTATATTCACCAGATATAAGTTGTTTACCGAAAGAAATAAAAGAGAAAAGTAGGAATATGGTGTTTGTAAGTATAGTTTTCATTTTTACAGTTTTCCGGAAACGATTGTTTAAAGTTAATGACAGACTTTATATTTTAGCTATTTCAGAAATTAATCTGCAAAAAAAATATAATGTAAATTAGTGGGACTCTTAGTTTTTAATTAAACGTTCCATTTGAACCTCATTTTCAGTTTGGATTTATAGTGTGTAAATACCAGTAGAAAATTCTTCTAAAGAAATGCTTTCTCCAGAATTAAAATCTGTATACGATTTGAATAATTTACCAGTTCCATCGTACAAGTGAATGCTTACTTGATCTGCACCTGACAACTTAATTGTTACCATTCCAGAAGTTGGATTTGGATAAACTTTCACACCAAGATTTAGTGCCTCATTTTCATTTACAGCTGCATGATTCATGGATACGCAAGATGACATTGTTTTACAAACACCATTTGAAACTTCAACGGCATATTTTCCGATTTTAGGAACATCGAATGTTGCTCCAGTTACTCCAGCAATGTAGGCATCTAGATTACAATCAACCCAACGGTATGTTAAATTAGTTCCTGAAGAAACGGCTTCTAACTTATCGTAATTTACCACATTTGCTGTAACAGAAAGGGTGCCAATTGTTAATATTAAAGTTGCAGTAGAATCAGAACCCGCCCCATTTGTGGTGGTAAAAATGTATGTTCCACTAGTCGTAAACGTAGTTCCATTCTATGTAAATGAATTACATGCTGTTTTAGTCGTTGTACTTGTAGTTGGTTGATTAATCGTTAATGTAATGTTATTATAGAATCACAACCTGCAGCATTAGTTAAAACATGTGTTGGTGTACCTGAAGCCGTATAATCTGTACCATATCAAGTGAAAGATTCACAAGCTGTTGCAGTTGTATCACCAATTGTTGGTTGGTTAACAGTGACATCTATTTGAGAGCGTTTACTTTCACATCCACTAGCGTCAGCTTGTGCCACCCAATAACTTGTAACGCCAACACTAGAAGTGCTAGGCGTAACCGTTGCTGAATAATTATCACCATTTTCACTCGTATACCATTTTAAGGTTTCTCCAGAAACAGTAAAAGTGGCAGATAATGGAGAGGCTACATTTCCTATACATTCAAAAGCTTTTGAAACGGATGGTCCGCTTGCTGCTGCAGTCAAAACAATCCCAACTTGTGCATTTGCTGTGTACCAAGTAGCTGCAGCAGATGTTAATTGCACGGAAACTATCGGAATGTAGGATGTTAAATCTATAATTTGTGGACTGAAAGTACCAATTGAAGTACCATTTACAAATACTTCGAATGTCCCACTACTCCAAACAGAACCATTCCAAATTCCCGCATCACCGATTAAATAAACCTCTTCTTGACAAGTAGAAAAATTATTTAGTGTAACGCTTGCGGTAGTACCGCCACCTTCGGCTGCACCTGCATTATATTTCAAGGTGTCTGACTGTGCGTTTAGATTGGAAGAAAACAAAGCACACAATAGAATACTTATTAAAATGAAACTATAAATTTAATAACTCTAACCAAAAATATTTAATTTATTAAATAGGATACAATTCGTAATTTTCTACATTTTAAAGAATAATTTATTGAATATACGGAATCATTCCTCTTAATCCCATATCAACAACTGCTTCACCTTTTGTTGCATCCCACTTTCCATTATTGTTGTTGTCTTCCCATTCAAAACTTTTATTGGTGGACATAGAAACTTTAATGATGATATCTTGGGTTTCATTTCCAGTGATTACTAATTTGTTATTGGCAAATTTACCAGTTACCAAACAAGACCCAGCTGGAATCGGTGAACTTCCTGCAATTGGATTGACAACAGTTGTTGCACCTGCAGGAGATTGTCCAGTAGAAGTATAATTTAAAGGATAGCCTTGGATGTTTGCTTTGGTTTCAAATCCCCAATAGCCTTGCTTTCTATTACCGTTCACAGAAATTGTTTCTGTTTTTATATTATAGTTCGTGATATATGAATTAAAACCAATAAAACTAGCAATTGTACCTGGATATTCTTGTTGAATCACCATGTCAGGCATTCCCTGAATAGCAATAGTGGTGTCTAAGTAATACTTCACGTCAAAATTCTGATATCCCACTGAAACTCTTAAGTATTCATATTCTCCAGGTGTTAAATCTTTTAATGGAATGGAAAAAAATGTTTCTCCTTTCCCAACAATTTTAGTTTTTGAAAAGACAATGGCTGTTGCACCACCAAGTGTTGTTTCTTCCGCGTGATAAATAACAGATCCTTGTCCAACTGGCGTGTAAGCTCCTTGAGCTAATTCAATATAGTGTGCCGTCATGCTATTCATTTTTGGACTTTGAGCGCCGTGACCTGTAGGTACATTGACTGGTTGGCCAAAAGCATCAAGGCGTACTTGTGTTGAGTCAAAATCATATAGAAAAATAAGACGAGGACCAGATTCTTCAACTGGTGTGATTGGTGTTGGATCCTCTTTTTTACAAGCAGTGATTGTAAGAATAGTGAACGCACCAATTAGAAAGATTGATTTTTTCATAAGTTTATTTTGAGAAACAAAGGTAAAGATTGTTTTTTTAATTTCTTGAACAACGTTATAATTAAACACTTGTTACACATCTTTTTTTGAAAGTAAGAAACAAAAAATCCCCTCATCTTTCGACGAAGGGATTCCTATCTTTTCAATTATTTCTTATTCTTCTGTTGTTTCAATCACGTCTGAATTTTCTTGTGGGGCAATTTTGTCTGCTTCTCTCGCTGCCGCTTTTTTGGATTTACCGAAGTAAATACCTAGCTGAACTTCGTGTGTTCCAGCGGTAGAAATACGAGTAGATTTTGCACTGTATTCAAAAGCATAGCTAACGTATAAGTTTTTCAAGAAGTTCAATCCAACAGATGCTACGAATGAACGAGATGTTCTATATTGAAGCCCTAACCAAACATACTTATAATGGAAATTTGCTCCTAAGTCCGCACTAATTGGCGCACCCTTTACAGCGCGTAACATCGCAAATGGTTCGATAACAAAATTATTCGCCACGTCCCATTTGTAAGATGAGTAAACCATCCAATGGCTATTCATTTTACTAACAAAATAGGCGTCACTGAAGTTAAATTTGTTGCCGAGTAGTTGTGTTCCACTAACACCAACGGTTAATCGTTCAGTATACACCACTAAACCAGCTTGTAAATCTAAATTGTTTTGACTCCAACGTGAACCAAAACTTTGTAATACATCATCAGCTTCTGTATAAACAACCACCTTTGATGGATTGATTCCGATATTATTCCAGCCTAAACCTAAACCAGCACCAAAATTAATTGTGCTTGTCAAAGGAAGATGAACAGCATAAGATGCCATAACTCCCGTTTTTTGAAAAGGTCCTATTCCGTCACTAATAAAACGGCCACCGATGACATGTTTGTAGCTACCAACACTATTCAATGGCGGCGCATACATCATTTCACCATCTGGATTAAATACCTGAGCTGCTTGTTTGTTGTCCTTAAAACGAATAGAAGTACTACCAGATAAAAACATAGTGACAGGATTTCCATCTGTGCTAATGTGCTGATTGCGGTATCCTAAATCAATTTGTGAAAACTCTGTCAAACCACCAGCTGCTGGATTGAATAAAAACGGATTGTGTGTATAATTTCCAAATTGGAATTCTTGTTGTGCAATAGCAGACGTAACGCCAAACGTTAATGCACTTAATAAGATGATTTTAAAATTCTTCATATCTAAATAAATTAACGAATGATACTAATTGGTCCTCTCAATAATTCGCCACTACCATTGTTCAAATCGATGACATAGTAATAAGTACCAACTGGTAATGCTTTTCCTTTATGTGTTCCTTCCCACGGTTGAGAATATCCTTCGGACTCAAACACGACACTTCCCCATCGGTTGATAATAGTGACTTTACAATCAGGATATTTAATGTTCAAACCGTCGATCACGAACATATCATTTTTACCATCTTGGTTGGGTGTGATTAATGTTGGAATAACAAATTCTTTTCCATCACAATTATTATAAGTCAATACCAACGTATCATTCACAACACCACAATAAGGGCTGCTGAAAGAATAGATAATAACATTTGTTCCTAATTTAAAATCGGTTAACTGCGTAGATGGATTTGATTCATCGGTAAACGAACCATTACCTTGTTCAAAATACCATGCAGCATTTACACCTTCGTAGGGAGTAGATCCAATTAAATCAAGTGTTACTTTTTCACAGATGGTAGTGTCATCAGGAAAGTTTAAAATTTCAGGAGCTGCCATTCTAAACAACTTAATGGAGTCACTAGTCGATGGACAAGTACCATTTGAAACAGTATAATAGAAAGTGTACCATCCGCCATCTAGTGTGTTGATGGTTGCGTTGTGATTTGTTGAATTGGTAATCGTTACAGTCGGATTATCACACGTCCACTTCCCTGTTCCAACAAGTGGTAACTGAGAGGAAAGAATAATCGCTCCAGGATTACATTTATACGAAGTGTCATTAGCTATTAACGCTTGAGATGGCAAAGCATAATTTTTGATAATTAATGTCGATGATGTATCTCCACAATGTTGTGTAGACGTTTTCCAGATAACTATATTATCACCAGTTGTCAATCCAGAAACAGTCGTAGATTCTTGTGTTGGATTTGCAATTGTTAAAGTGGAACCACTTGGTAGCGTCCATTGTCCCGTTCCTGATGTCAAAGGAACGACAGCAATAGTTGCAGATGTTTGATTACAAACTTCAACAGGGCTCTCGATAAAAGTTGGGGTTTCTGGAGAAGGGAAAACAGTTACTGTAAATGCACATGTTGCTATATTTCCAGAAGAATCTCGTGCTTCATACTTTAAATTTGTCGTTCCAACAGGGAAAATATCACCTGAATTTAATCCAGTATTATCTACTTTATAAATTCCGTAGATACAATTGTCTGTCGCTGCTAAATTAGGGAAAGTAATCAATGAATCACAAGTGCTAATATTCGTAGGACATGCAGTGAAAACAGGCACTTCCGTTTCGATTACGTGAATATTAAATGAACACTCAGCATTATTACCTGACTCATCTCTAACTTTTAATGTGATGATATTTGTTCCAGCATGAACGATATCTCCAGCACTCGGGTACTGATTGGTTGGAAGCAGATTACAATTATCTGCTACTGTTGCTTCAAGTGTGTAGTCTAGCAACGTGAAATCACAAGAGGTACCATTGCTAATTGTTTTGTCACTTGGACAAACAATCGTGGGGTCAATCGTATCAGTTGGAATTGTTTTTACAATACAAGTTCCAATATTTCCTTGTTCATCTTCAACGAAAATAGTTACATTTTGAGCGCCTGTGATGGCTGTTCCAATAGCTGGATTTTGAGAGATAACAAAACTAGACGTAGAGCAATTATCGGTAATTGTCACTATTTGATCTTCTAAATCGGGAAGTGTATAATCACAACTAGAATTATTGGTGGTAATAGTGGTAGAATAATTACAATTTACAATCGGCTTAATCGTATCAATTAACTCAATCGTCATCATACACGTTTCTTGATTGCTTGCAGCATCTTTCACGGTAAAAGTGATGACCGCGTTATTCGAAATTGCTTCTCCAATATCAGGACTTTGAGAAATCGATAAATTAGCAATTGGTGTACAGTTATCATTCACGGTTACTAATCCTTTTAAATCGAAAAGAACAGTTGAACAACTTGAATCGCCATAAATAGCAGCGTATGTTGCAGGGCAAGTAATGGTAGGTTTAACAAAATCCAATCCTTTTACCACAAATTTGTCTACTGCAATTGGCAAACCAGCAACGGTGTTGTCGTCAAAAGAAAAACGGAATCCGATTTGAAAATTTTGGCTGTTAAGTGACGTTGGCAAGGCATAACTACCACCAGACCAACTATTCGAAACACCTAATGCGGACAATGTTATCCAAGGAGACGTAGTGTTTAAGCGATACACGATCGAAGCTACATCATTGGCGTCGTTAGGAGCAAAACGATAGTCAAAAGTGACCACTAAGTTTTCGCCACAACCTGTGTAGTTGATAGTTTGATATGCCATAATTGTGTCTTTTCCACTTGCTGAGGGCTTGTAGGCGTACGACAATTGTGAGCCAAGTGAACAATCCGTTCCAACCCCTGTCATTGGCGCAACATATAGTGCAGCGTTACCAGACGATGGAAATGAATTTGTGGCACATTCACCGATAATGAAGTGATTATTATTCGCTCCGTTTTCAAATGTCCAACCGAGGTTTGATTCAAAGTCATCATCATACAAATTATAGTATTGACCAAACACGGGAACACTCAGGAAACTTATCAGGAATAATAAAAGGTAGTGTAATCGAAATGCTTTCATTCTTATTTAGATAATGTTAGTGAAGTGCAAATATAAATATTATGGCTTCAGTTACGAAATAAAAAAATCCATCTTTAGTTTGTATTTTTGTAAAAGCGATATTAAAAGGGTCGGAGATGAAAGAAGAAATGGAGGATGAACAACAATATATAGAAGTTTTTGGTGCACGGGAACATAATTTGAAAAATATCGATTTAAAAATTCCACGAAATAAATTAGTCGTTTTTACGGGATTATCAGGCTCGGGTAAATCCTCTCTCGCTTTTGATACGATATTTGCCGAAGGACAACGTCGTTATATTGAAACTTTCTCTGCCTATGCACGTCAATTTTTAGGTGGATTAGAACGTCCCGATGTGGATAAAATTGAAGGATTAAGCCCCGTTATTTCGATTGAGCAAAAAACAGTTTCGCGCTCTCCACGTTCTACCGTTGGAACCATCACAGAAATTTATGACTTTTTAAGACTTCTTTACGCTCGTGCAAGTACTGCCTATTCGTACGAAACGGGTGAACCGATGGTGAAATATTCGGATGAACAGATTGTCCATTTAATTTTAGAAAAATATGCGAATCATAAAATTGTTCTTTTAGCACCCAGAATCAAAGGACGAAAAGGACATTACCGTGAATTATTTGAGCAAATACGAAAAATGGGATTTGCCAAAGTGCGTGTGGATGGCGAATTGATGGACATTACGCCAGGCATGAAATTAGACCGATATAAAATTCACGATATTGAAATTGTCATTGATCGTTTAGTGGCAAATGACGAATCCAAAAAACGGTTGTATGAAGGTATTCAAACAGCCATGAAACACGGAAAGAAGACGATGATGGTCATGGATTTTGACACGAATCAAACACATTACTTTTCTCGTTTATTGATGTGTCCCACTACAGGAATTAGTTATCCTGAACCTGAGCCTTTTCTTTTTTCATTCAATTCACCTTATGGCGCTTGCCCGACATGTAACGGTCTCGGTCAAGTAAGTGAAGTTTCCATGGATAAAATTATTCCAGACACTTCTAAAAGTATCAAAGTTGGAGGCATTTTACCGTTAGGCGAATACAAACGCACTTGGATTTTTGATAAAATCGATGAATTTTTGAGTCATCACGGTTTTAAATTAACGACACCAATCAAAGATATTGATGAAGAAGTGCTAAAAGCATTAATTGATGGAAATGAAGACTTGGAGAATAACCTAAATAAAAAAGTGTTCACGTTTGAAGGAATCATCAATTTCCTTATGCGTCAAGCAGATGAAGGATCGGCAGTAATTCAGCGTTGGGCGCAATCATTTATGAATGTAGTGACGTGTCCCGATTGTGAGGGGTATCGCTTGAAGAAAGAAGCACTTTATTTTAAAATACACGACAAACACATTGGTCAACTGGCAGAAATGGATACCGTTGAACTAAGAGATTGGTTTGAAACGGTTGAAGAACATTTATCGAAAGATCAACAAATTATTGCCAAGGAAATTCTGAAAGAAATAAAGAGCCGTATTAACTTTATTGTCAATGTGGGATTGGACTATTTGAGTTTAAATCGTTCGGCTAAAACACTTTCGGGTGGAGAAGGACAACGTATTCGACTGGCGACACAAATAGGTTCTGAATTGATGAACGTACTGTATATTTTAGACGAACCGAGTATTGGACTGCATCAACGAGATAATTCTAAATTGATTCAATCACTTAAAAATTTACGCGATGCCGGCAATTCTATTATTGTGGTTGAACACGACCGTGAAATGATTGAAGAAGCAGATTTTATTGTCGACATTGGTCCGAAAGCAGGAATTCATGGCGGCAAGATTATCAATGCCGGAACGTTTAGCGAATTGCAATCGAATGATTCATTGACCACTAAATATCTCAAAGGTGAATTAAAAATTGAAATTCCAGCAGAACGACGAAAAGGAAACGGTCAGTTTTTAAAACTTTTTGGTGCAACGGGAAACAACTTAAAAAATGTCAACTTAGAAATTCCCTTGGGAACTTTTACGTGTATTACTGGAGTTTCAGGAAGTGGAAAATCGTCACTCATCAATCAAACGTTGTACCCGATATTGAACGCTTATTTTTATAATGGCGTGAAGAAACCGCTTCCGTACAAAAAAATTGAAGGATTAGAACACATTGATAAAGTCATCGAAATTGACCAAACCCCAATTGGCCGCACACCGCGATCCAATCCAGCGACGTATACGAAAGTTTTTGATAAGATTCGTAGTCTTTACTCCGAACTGGCAGAATCCCAAATTAGAGGTTACAAACCGGGACGATTTTCATTCAACGTAGTTGGTGGACGTTGCGAAACATGCAAAGGCGCAGGCGTAAAATTAATCGAGATGAACTTCTTGCCCGATGTTTATGTGAATTGCGATGAATGTAATGGAAGACGTTACAATCGTGAAACATTGGAGATTCGTTATCGTGGAAAATCTATCGGTGATGTGTTGGACATGCCTATTTCCGATGCGGTTAAGTTTTTCGAAAATATTCCGAGTATTCATCGCATAGTGCAGACGTTAGATTCTGTTGGATTAGGCTACATCAAAATGGGACAAGCGAGCACAACACTTTCGGGCGGTGAAGCACAACGTATTAAATTGTCGACAGAACTTTCCAAGAAAAGTACTGGAAAAACATTTTACATATTAGATGAACCGTCTACTGGTTTGCATTTTGAAGACATTCGTGTATTATTGGATGTACTGCAACGATTGGTAAACGAAGGCAATACTGTTTTAGTGATTGAACATAATTTAGATATTATTAAGGTGGCCGATTATTTAGTAGATGTCGGTCCAGAAGGCGGACGAAAAGGAGGTGAAATATTATTTTCTGGAACACCTGAAAAGATGATTAAGAGTAAAGTGCAATCGTACACAAAAGACTACTTGAAAGCTGAGTTGAAATAAAAAAGCACCTACATTTCTGTAAGTGCTTGATTTAGAAGTGGTCCCACTAGGACTTGAACCTAGGACCACCTGATTATGAGTCAGGTGCTCTAACCAACTGAGCTATAGGACCAAGATTTAAAAAATCTTTTGGTGTGCAAATATACAAATAGGATTAAAAATAGCAACGAATCCAATTAATTTGTTTGAATTAATCTTTTTTAGAACTTTTAAAGCGCTGCGTAATAGTGAATAAAATGACAAACACGCTAATTGTGAAAATCGGTCCAATTATAAAAGGATAATACACCGCATTGCCTTTTGAGAAAAACATAAAAGTACTCATCACAAAGGATATAGCAGATATTGCCAAAAATACATACCATACCTGTAAATCCTTTAACCCGGCATATACTAAATGGTGTGTCGTATGATCTTTTCCTCCAACCATCGGTGACTGACCTCTTCTCAAACGATTGATAATAACAGTCAATGTATCGGCGAAGGCAGGTGTAAAGGCAACAAAACAAATTAATAATCCATTTATAGGAGATGCTTCATAATATTGAGTGGCGCCATTCCAAAGATACTTCACGGAATAAAATGCCACAAAGAAGGCAATAAACTGACTGCCTGCATCACCCATAAAAATCTTAGATGGATGAATGTTGTAGTAGAGGAATCCGATTAATCCACCAATTTGCGCAATTAATATAATAACCCAAATATCAATGATATAGCCGTCAAAATAGAATTTGATGGACAAACACGAAAGTAAAATGAATGTTACTACTGTTGCTGTAATACCATCCATGTTGTCCAACATATTTAAGGAATTCATCAGAATTATCACCCATAAAACGGTGATTGCTTGGTTGACAATTACGTATGATGTTAAGTCAATATTGACACCAAAGAAGGAAATGATTAGACCACACGAAATTTGAGCGAATAATTTCAATAATGGTTTCGTGTTATAGGCGTCATCAGCGAGCCCCATTCCAAAAGACAAGATACCGCCAAGTAACAATCCGATAAATTCTTTATTCGAAAAAATATCTTCTCTTTCCGAGTAAAAAATAGCATACGCTAAAAAAGTAAAGAAAAAAACAATAAAAAAACTGACGCCACCAAGAGAGGGTTTGGATTGATTACTCCATCGCACCAAAACGTCATTTTTATTTCGTATTCCTAAGGTGGTAGAGAACTGTAATAGTAGTTTATTAGCAATTAGAGCAATAAGAATTCCTGCTAAAAAGAAACCGCCGTAATTAATTAAGATAGGTATTTCCATCGTGGATTCTGCTTGCTTTTAAAAAGGAGATGCGAAATTAGCTAAAAATGGCAAATCCTTATCTTTACTATTTACAATTTTATTAGCGACTTGCCAATCGATAGATAATTTTGGATCATCAAATCGGATTCCCATTTCAGTACCTGGATTGTAGTAATTTGTACATTTATAGGAGAAAATAGTATCCTCTTCTAACACAGAGAAACCATGTGCAAATCCTTCTGGAATCCAGAATTGGCAACCATTTTCTGCAGATAGGAGGACTTCGACATGTTGACCGTATGTGGGTGAGTTTTTACGAATATCAACAGCAACATCAATAACTGATCCTTTTAATACACGCACTAATTTTCCTTGTCCAAAAGGAGGGGCTTGTAAATGCAATCCTCTGACTACACCTTTTTTAGATACAGAGACATTGTCTTGTACGAATGAAAGGTTGGTGCCTAAAATTTCATTTAATTGTTTTTCATTATAACTTTCAAAGAAATATCCTCTTTCATCTTCAAAATGTCTTGCAGTTATTAATGCCAGTCCTTCTATTGCAAATTTTTCTACACTCATTCTTCTTCGTCGATATAATAATTTTTCACATAGTAATTATTTCTTCCATAGGAGCCATAAATAGACCCACTATTGTTTTTTACGCCATTAAGAATAACGTTAATTGATTTTAGCTTTAATAAGTGAATAATTTCACTAGTTTGTATAGTGTACTCTCGTTTTGAATACCCTGCTCTGAAAACATAAATCGGAACATCTACTTTTGACATAATAGGAATACCATCTGAAACAATTCCTACTGGAGGTGTATCCATGATAATAACATCATAGCGTTGACTTAACTCAACGATGAGCTTGTCAAATTCGGCTTTTAAAATTAATTCACTTGGATTTGGAGGTATAGTACCTGCGGTCATTAAATCCAAATTCTCTATTTCCGTATGTTTGATGCATTCATCTAAAGTATTTTGATTGGCTAGATAATTTGAAACACCAGTAATATTGGTGGTATTAAACCCAAGATGAATTTTCGGTTTCCGCAAATCCAAATCAATTAAAATTACTTTTTTACCAGAGTGAGCAATAATAGCGGAAAGATTTAAAGTAACAAATGTTTTTCCTTCTCCAGAAACTGTTGAAGAGACAGAAATGGTTTTGTAATTAGAATTTATAAATTGAATATTTGAGCGAAGATTTCTTAGGATTTCCGATAATCGTGTAGCCTTATTCTTCTTCACTTTTATCAATGAGTGTTCAGAGCTCATAGTTACCTGAGGAATTTCCCCAATAATATTTACTTTTCCATGAAGGAGTTGCTCAATATCTTTTTTTGTATCTATTACATTATAAAAAACATATTTAACTGCAAGTATGATAAATCCAATTACTATTCCTAAGAAAGCACACAACGCATAAATCATTGTTGTGTTTGGCTTTATAGGAGATGAATTTATGGTCGCTTTACTTAAGACCCTACTACTTGGCTGATAACCTGCGTTTGAAATAGCATATTGTGTTTTCTTTTCCATCAACATCGAATAGTATTTAGCGTACAATTCCTCGGTTGATTTCAATCGTGTAAATTCAATTTTCTTTTCAGGCATCAATAAATAATCTGCTTCTAATGAAGCTTTCTTGTCTTTAGATAATTGATAGGAACGTTCTAGTTTACTCACTAAAATCTCAATGGATTTTTTAACCTCATTAATTTTTTGATGAATTAATTTTTCTTTGTTAATTATTTCAGGATTGCTTTTTTGAACTTGTGTTAATAATTGGTCTCTGTCTGCTATAATTTTTTTAAGCTCCCCTATTTGACCTCCTATTGTACCAGCATACTCTTCGTTTTGTATTTCAATCAAGATGACTTCTAACTGACCTTCATTAATAACTGAATTGATTCTTGATTTAATACTCTTAAGAATAGACAATCTATTACTCAGCTGAAAAAGATTATCATCTAAGGTATCTAATTTTTGAATTAATTGTTCTGCAGCATTATCAGGGTTATTTAATTTATTTCTTTGTTGGAAAAACACGATACTATCTCGGGCTATATTTAACTCTTTCGATAATGAGTCGAGTTGATTATTTAAAAAATTAATGACGTTTTCAGCACTTTTTTTCTTTAATAATTCATCAAAAACAAAGAACTCTTCGACTATTGCGCTAACAACATCATGTGCTAAGCTAGCATTATCAGATTCAAATCGTATATCAATCGTTTGTGCTTCTTGATTGACAGGTACAATTTTCAAGTTCGGGCCAAATTGAGCTGTTAGTGAACCTATACTCTTAATAACAAAGTATATATTTCCCTCACGGATAGGTTCGAAAAATTCATTATTACAATCTAATGTTAACTCAAAGTGAGGCGTAATTAATTTTTCTCCAATTGAAAATGGATACGAATATTTCTTCCCAGAAAGCTCATAATGAGCAAAAAAACTCTTAGTATCTTTGTTGTTATAAGTTACACTGATTTTTTTCTCAATAATTGCTGAATCTTTTATAGTCAAATCTTTATAGAAAAGTGAATTTCCACCATAAATTTGACTAGTGATAACATTTCCCTTATTAAAGAAACAAACATCGAGATTTAACCTATTTATGGCACTTTCAAGAAGAACCGGGGATTTTAAAAGTTCAATATTGGATGATAGTATGCTCTTTGTATTATTAATATTTTCAATTTCTAAGATCTGCTTTCCTTGATCGTCATTTTGAATTTGGATGACAGCACTAGACTCATAAACAGGTTTAGTATATCTAAGGTAGAGAAAACCTAAGGTAATGAAGATAGCAGGAATGATAATCAACCAATACCAATGGCGTTTAAGAATTATTTTGAGTATATGGGGGTTAAACTCTTTGTTGATATGACTGTAGTTTTTCAAAGTAGTTTATTTGAAGTAATTGATAAATAATAACAACGACGTTACAAAGGAGAAGAATGGTGTTGCTTGTTGGAGTGCTTCACGCATCACTCTTGGGTTTGGTTCTACATAAATATAATCGTTTCCTTGTACGATGATGTCTGCATACGCTAATCCATCTAATGTAGAAAGATCTATAGGAACAATCATTCGCTTATTATTTACATAGCGCATTAATTTGATCGATTTCGCTTTTCCTCGTTGTGAAATGCCTCCTGCCTCTGCTAAAACCTGCATCAAACGCGTGTTGTTGTTACTGAGATAAACGACTTTTGCATCACCTCCGCCTCCAGGAAATACAATCACACGCTTATTAACGACTTTCACAATGATAAATGGATCAATATAAAATTCCGAAAATCGGGCTTTCAGTGTATCTTCCGTTTGTTTGATAGTTAATCCATTTAAGCGAACATCTCCTATAAGAGGTAAGTTAATAAAACCATCTGTTCTAATGGTATATTCAATACCCCTGAAAACATTTCCTCCAGAAGTTGTGCTTTGACTAGTACTTGTTACACTTTCAATTATTTGCTTCCCGTCATTTGGCGAAACGGTAAGAGTTATTCTATCATCTATTGTTAATCGATAATCCTCTTCTCTTTCACGTGGTAATGAATCAGGGCTGACGATTTCATAATATTTTGATTGCTTGTTTGAATTATCTCCTTTGGGTGAACGAAACATAATATCGCTGTTAATTCCACATGAACTAAGTGATATCAGTAAGGTTAGAATATATAGTATATGTTTGTATTTTAGCACTTTATACCTTTTGTTTTTAATAATTTTCGATAATACGCTTCAGTGTCTTTCACTAAACGGGTATAATGGAATTTATCCTTTACGTAACTCCAACCATTTTGTGACATTTTTTCTCGAATTTCTTTATTTTTAATCAAAAATAACAATTTTTCAACGAATGCACTTTGACTTTCAACAATATATCCCGTATTGCCCTCGTCAACAATATCTTTCACACCACCTACATTTGTAGAAATTATGGGAACTCCTGCTGCCTGGGCCTCTATTAGACTAACAGGTGTCCCTTCATTTTTAGAAGTGAGACACATAATATCCATTCCTGCATTAAAGGAAGGAATATCTTTAATCCATGAAGTCATAAGAATAGGTTGGCTTTCATACTTTTCGTTAATTAGCGTAACTCTTTCTTCAATTATTTCTTTTTGTTCTCCATCTCCAACAATAAAAAACTTCACACCGCAAGGGTTAACTGCTTGAAGGATTTCTTCTACCACATCTAAAAAGAAGGTGTGATTTTTAATGGGAGCCAACCTGCCAACGATAGCGATAGCTGTTTGATTATCTGTTAGATTATATTTAGATCTTGTCTCAACTCTTTTTATAGCAACATTTAAATGAAATTTCTCTAAGTCGAAACCTAAAGGAATAACTTGAATTTTATCTGTCTTGCAGATATTAAAATCTCCAGCTAATTCATTCTTTTGTTCATTACTAATCGCAACAATACCTGTTGATATATGCGCTAAGTATCTTTCAATAATTTTAAAGATGTAGGATTTTGATTTACCAAAGTAGGAGTGAAATACATGTCCATGAAATGTATGAACAATAACAGGAACATTACATGATTTTGCTGCTCTACGTCCTATAGCTCCAGCTTTTGCGGCGTGAGTATGAACGATATCAGGTTTAAATTCCTCGATTATCTTTTTTATTCTTTTATAAGCTTCTGAATCTGATTTAAAATTGGGTGTGCGCTTTAACTCCGGAATCAATAGCGGATCAACACCGTATTCTTTTAAGATATACAACGAGTCTGCTTCCCCTTCTTCGGGGAGTCCACCAATTAATAACGTCTCAAACTCATCTGAAAGGTAACGAGTTAGAAAAGTAGCATTATAAGTGGGCCCGCCAATATTAAAACGGTTAACAATTCGTAAAATTCTTATCATTAGCGGATATTTGGCTGCACAAAGTTAATTGTTTTATAACTTTGCATCAACAATATGAAGGAATTAATCTCCTAAAAATCAAATATCTTTTAAATGAATATAAAATACATACTTACTTTAATTCTTTTTTTTCTCCATTATATTACATTTGCTCAAGTTAATAACTTAGAGAAAACAGTAACAGATATTGCTCAAAATACTAATTTTTCAAATGCTATGGTTTCTGTTGCTGTTTATGATTCAAAAACGGGCGAAAAAATCTATGGCTTAAACGACCATTTTTCTATTGCTACTGCATCGACGACAAAATTATTTTCAACTGCTGCAGCTATTTCCCTTTTAGGAGACAAACAATTAGAAACACGTTTTTATATTGACGGAGAGGTTAAAGATAGTATTTTATACGGAAATATTTGGATTCGTGGAGGTGGAGATCCTACACTTGGAAGTAAATATACAACATCTAAGACAGTTGAAAGTCGTGATTTCTTGAAAGTATGGAGTGATTCAATTAGAGCAAAAGGAATCACTAAAATAACGGGAGCAATCATTGGCGATGCTTCTGAATTTGGTTACAAGGGATGTCCAGATGGCTGGAGTTGGTCGGATATAGGAAATGCTTACGGAGCTTATCCTTCTGGGTTATCGATTTTTGATAATGTGTTAACTTTCAGAATGCAAACGGGTGTTTGGGGTACTCCAGCAACAGTGACAAAAATGACGCCAGAGGTTCCAGGTCTAAAGTTTTTTAATTATATCACCGCGGCAAATGTAACAGGCGATAATTCATATATCTATGGAGCGCCTTATCAAAACGAGAGAATTGGAATAGGAACCTTGCAAAAATCAACTATGATAACGATTCGTGGTAGTTTACCTGATCCTGAATTTCAAGTGGCGTATGAGTTTAAAAACACACTTCAACAAGCTGGAATTACTATTTCGGATAGTGTCGTTTGTGCGCGGAACTTGCTATTTGAAAATAAATTAGACAAAAATAGATATAGTCAATTTCCATTACTTTTTACGTATAAAGGTGCTACGATTTCTCAAATTATTAATTGGACGAATATGCATAGTGTGAATATGTTTGCAGAACAATTAACTTGTCTTTTAGGTTATTACAAAAACGGCGATGGTTCACACGATAATGGAATGAAGGAGGAAGCCATTTTTTGGCAGAAATCAATTCCATCAAAAGGACTCTTTTTAATGGATGGAAGTGGGTTGTCTCGTTCGAATGCACTGAGTGTTTCACATTTATGTTCTCTTTTGAATTTCATGTATAAAAGTACAAATTACACTTCTTTTTATTCATCGCTTCCTGTGACAGGTGAGAGCGGTACTTTATCTGATGTGTGTAAAAATCAATTGGCACATGGTAAGATACACGCTAAAAGTGGCACTATGAGAAGAATTAAATCGTACGCAGGTTATGCAACGACAACCTCGGGTAGGGAGTTATCTTTCGCTATCGTTTTAAACAATTACAACTGTACCAATTATCAAGCAAAACTGTATGTTCAAAAATTTATGAATGTTTTGGTAACATTACAGTAATTTTGAAGTATAAGTATAAATATTCAACCAATAATAAATTGCAGTAATAAATGAGAACGAAGTATTTTGATTTAATTGACCAGACATTTGATTTCCCTCAAGATGAATTTAATTTGAATAATGATAATTTAATTTTTCATGGGATTGATTTAATGGATTTAATTCAACAATATGGAACGCCACTAAAGTTTAATTACTTACCACAAATCTCATATAATATTCAGCGAGCAAAAGGATGGTTTAGAGAAGCCATGAATCATATTGGGTATACGGGTAATTATTATTATTCTTATTGTACTAAAAGCTCTCATTTCTCTTTTGTTTTAAACGAAGTTTTAAAGAATGATGTTCACATTGAAACATCTTCCGCTTTTGATATTGATATTGTCAAGAATCTTTATAATTCAGGAAAACTGACTTCTGGGAGATATATTATTTGTAATGGCTACAAGCCAAAGCAGTATATCGATAATATTATTAGCTTAATTAAAGAAACGGATTTAAATGTCATTCCTATTATTGACAATACACAAGAAATCCAAGATCTTCTTAGACTAGATGAAGACATTGATTTAAACATTGGTATTCGTATAGCATCAGAAGAAGAACCTAAATTTGAGTTCTACACCTCTCGTTTAGGAATACGATATAGAGATATTGTTCCTTTATACAAAGCAATTTTAAACGAAAATCCACGTGTAAAAGTCAAGATGCTACACTTCTTTATTAATACAGGGCTCAATGACAATGCTTATTACTGGAACGAATTAGCCAAAGTATTACGTGTTTATTGTGATTTAAAGAAGCTTTGTCCTGATTTAGAGTATCTGAATTTAGGAGGAGGATTTCCGATTAAGCAATCTTTAGCGTTTGATTTCGATTATGCCTATATGGTGAAAGAAATTTTAACACAAATCAAGAATACATGCGCCCAAAACGAGATTCCAGAGCCCAATATATTAACTGAATTTGGATCATTTACAGTAGGTGAAAGTGGCGGTGCTATTTTCAAAGTATTACATCAAAAACAACAAAACGATAGAGAGAAATGGAATATGATTGACTCATCTTTCATGACCAACCTACCAGACACCTGGGCGATTAATAAACGTTTCATTATGCTACCAATTAACGGTTGGAATGATGATTATGAGCGCGTTTTACTAGGAGGGTTGACGTGTGATAGTGATGATTATTATAACTCTGAGCAGCATTCAAATGCCATTTACCTTCCAAAATTCAATAAAAACAATCCACTTTATATCGGCTTCTTTAACACAGGAGCATATCAAGAGACAATTGGTGGTTTTGGAGGTTTGAAACACTGTTTAATTCCAGAGCCAAAACATATTTTAATTCAACGAGATGATAATGGTAAAATTCAAACCAGTATTTTCTCAGAAGAACAAACTGCTGAGGATTATTTAAGAATTTTGGGTTATTAAATTGTTATCATCCAATAGGGGAAAAGCTATCAAGTAGAGATGATTTTAGTCGAAATTGAATGTTTCTGGAGAGAGTTGTCGTAGATTTAAATTGAAGGTTATACAATGTTCTTTCGACTAAAGCATTGACCGTCAATACTCAGTGCTAATTAACCACTGAAAAATCAACCCCTTATTTGCTAAACGTTTTACTATTACCATTTTAGATAACCATCAGAATAATGTTCAGCACTGTATTTTATAAAGCGAACTATTTCAAGGATTATTTCGTAAATTGAAAAAAATAGACTACTTTTGTATAATAATAAAATAGTGCTCTATTAAACGAATTGGTGCTAGAATTTAGTTTAGACTAAGAACAAATTATTGTTTTTTCCTTTCTTTTTCAACCATTTTATTTATTACGATTATGAGTATTTCCCTTTGCTAAAAAGAAAGAGAGGTAATTAGATCGTAAATTACTAGACACTCGACGGAATATTAATTTAAAGATTAAACATATCAAACATCTACAATTTTCTCAGACGCTCGAAAAAGAGTTCACAAAAACCTTAAAAAGAAGAGTGAACTTATATTTTAAGATGAATAAGGCTAGTAAGCGAGCAAATATCAACATGATTTTAAAAACATTCGTGATGTTAACACTTTACACAGTTCCTATTGGACTTCTGTGTTTTGGTCTTATTGAATCTCCTCTCATTGCTGTTCTATTATACGTAGTAAGCGCATTAGGAATGGGAGGGATAGGAATGGGCGTTATGCATGACGCTAATCACGGAGCCTATACCAACAATCGTTTCATGAGTTACTTTCTAAGTCACACATTAGACTTTCTTGGATGTAGTAGCGCTATGTGGAAAATGCAACACAATGTCTTACATCATACCTATACGAACATTCATGGTCATGATGAAGATATCGATGCGCCATTGTATTTATTCCGTTTTTCTCCTTATGATAAACGTTTTAAATTTCATCGCTATCAACATCTGTATATCTGGCCTTTTTATGCCATATTGACGCTTTGGTGGATAACAGCAAAAGATTTTTTAAAAGCAAAAGACTATTATAAAAAAGGACTTATTCAAACGAAAAGAGAATATCATCTACATGTGTTGAAATTAATTCCTTCGAAATTATTTTACTTTATGTACTCTTTAGTTTTACCAATGATAATGGCTCCATTTTCACCATTATGGATTCTTCTTGGTTACATTTTAATGCATGTAATTGTAGGAGTTGTATTGAGCACAGTGTTTCAATTGGCACATGTTGTACCAAATTTACAATTCCCACAACCAGATGAAAATGAGCAAATGAATTCAAATTGGTATTTACATCAACTAGAAACGACAAGTAATTTTGCTCCTAAAAATAAACTCCTTTATTGGTATCTTGGAGGATTGACGAATCAAATAGAACACCATTTATTTCCAAACATTTGCCACGTTCATTATCGTAATATTGGTAAGATTGTAGAACGTACGGCTAAAGAGTTTAACGCTCCTTATCATGTTAATAAATCACTTTTCTCTGCTATTGCAGGACATATTAGAATATTACGTACCCTTGGAAGAATAGAGAATTTAAGCATTAATTAACAGTAAAATAAATTATGGCAGAAACCTATAGCAAAAAAGAAAGAGAAAAAAAGAAGATACAAAAGAAGAAAGAAAAAGTATCGAAAAGAGAATTCCGTAAGGAAAACACAACAAATGAAGGTTGGGAAAGTATGATTGCGTATGTTGACGTGAATGGAGTTATAAGTGATACACCACCTGATCCGAAGGATAAGAAAGAAATTAAGGCAAAGAATATTGAAATCGGTATACCAAAGAGAGATAAAGAAGAAATAGATCCATTCCTTACAGGAACGATGAATTATTTCGATGAGTCAAAAGGTTATGGGTTCATTAAAACACCAGATGGTGAAAGCTTCTTTGTTCATCAGAATAATATTACTGGAGTACCAGGAATTGGTAAAAAAGTTCGTTTCGAGAAAGAAAAAAGCACGAAAGGCTGGACAGCTGTACGAGCAGTGATTGAATAAACACACATTTTGTAGTTGAAGTACTTCTAAGCTTTATAAAGATAAGAAGTTCTTCGGCACACAAAATCTCATCATATAATTGTAAGATGCAATTGATTTAATTTACTCTTTAACAGAGTGAATGGATTTTGAATGGAAAATGATTTTGTCACTTTCCATTATACCAAACGCTGTTTTTATCTGTTTCCCAAAGGCGTATTTCTATCTGGTATTTACTTTCAATACGTGCTCGAAGATAGTTCCAAATTACAACGGCAATGTTTTCGGCTGTTGGAATAAGTGATGTAAATTCCAGACAGTCTAAATTTAGGTTACGGTGATCAAAACGTTCCATAACCTCTTCAGAGATAATTTCCTTTAAGATTTTTAAATCGATTACATATCCAGTGTCTGGGTCAATATCACCTTCTAACCATACTTCTAAAACATAGTTGTGTCCGTGATAATTCGCATTGTTACACTTGTCGAAAATACGCTTGTTAGTTGCTTCATCAAATGAAGGGTTGTGAAGCCTATGTGCTGCGTTAAATGTTTCTCTTCTACAGATTTTCATGGTCTTTAGTTTTATCAGTAGTTCCTTTTGTATAGATATTCAATCATTTCTCGTAATGGAGTCTTCTTCTCTTCAGAAAGATGAATTTCATCTAGAAAATAAATACCTTTTTGGAAATAGAATTCAATTTTTTCTTTTGAAAGTGAAGCAATATTTAATTCGTTATAAAGTGCAATTGTCTCATTAATCTTCTTGGTTGGATTCTCTTCATCAGATAGCGCATCAAATTGATGCTTTTGTTTTTCAGAAGCGAGTGATTTAGCCTTTAGATATAAAAATGTTTTTTTGTTACTTAAGATATCACCACCGATAGATTTACCGACACTCGAACTTGTACCAAACGTATCTAAGTGATCATCTTGTAACTGAAATGCTAAGCCAATATTGACTCCTAGCTGGTATAACTTTTCCTGATCTTCGTCGGTTGCTCCAGCCACAATTGCACCACATTGTAAGGCACATCCAATTAATACAGAGGTTTTTAAGCGAATCATTTCAATGTACTCATCAATAGACACATCGGAACGCTTTTCGAAATCCATATCGTACTGCTGTCCTTCACACACCTCTCTGGCTGTTGTTAAGAAAAGACGATTCAGATTGTCGGATTGTCCTTTTAAGATATACTCCATCGCCTTAACGAATAATGTATCTCCACTTAAAATGGCAGTATTGGTATTCCATTTTTCATGAACAGTGATAAAACTTCTTCGTAGTGGAGCGTTATCCATGATATCATCATGAAGTAAGGAGAAGTTGTGAAATAATTCTATTCCTAGTGCAACGTCGAGGACTTTTTGCGATGTTTCTCCAAACATTTCTGCCCCGATTAATGTTAATATTGGGCGAATTCGCTTGCCTCCAATTCCTAAGAAATAGGTCAGTGGTTCGTATAAATCCTTCGGAGAAGATGGAAAATCTATCTGAATAATTTCTTTTTCAACCTTCTTTAAATAGGTGGATAGTAATTCCATTTTTATTTGATAATGTTCATGAGGTACTCTCCATAACCTGACTTTAAAAGAGGTGTGGCTAATTCTTTTAGTTGATTTTTCGTGATAAATCCTTTTCTGTAAGCTACTTCTTCAATACAACCAATTTTTAAACCTTGACGATCTTCAATAACTTGAACGAATTGACCCGCTTGCATCAAAGATGCAAATGTGCCAGTGTCTAGCCATGCTGTCCCTCTGTTTAAAACAACGACTTTCAATTTATTCTGACGTAAATACTCAGCATTAATATCTGTTATCTCGTATTCTCCTCTTGCTGATGGCTTTATATTTTTAGCAATTTCCACCACATTATTGCTGTAAAAATAGAGGCCAGGAACAGCAAAATTGGACTTGGGTTGTTTTGGTTTTTCTTCTATGGAAAGCGCGTTAAAATGATCATCAAATTCTACCACACCATATCTTTCAGGATCAGAAACATGGTAAGCAAATACAACACCACCATTTGGATGAAGATGCTCACTCAACAAGTTCCCCATTCCAACACCATAAAAAATGTTATCACCTAAAATAAGTGCGACAGAGTCATTGCCAATAAATTCTTCACCAATAACAAAAGCTTGTGCTAACCCGTTTGGTACTTCTTGAATTTTATATTCAAAAGTGCACCCATATTTTTTTCCATCACCTAATAGTTTTTGGAACAAAGGCATGTCGTGAGGCGTTGAAATAATAAGTATTTCACGAATGCCTGCATTCATTAAAACCGATAGTGGATAGTAAATCATCGGCTTATCATAGATTGGCATTAATTGTTTGCTAATTGCCAAGGTGAGTGGATGCAAGCGGGTACCAGAACCTCCGGCTAAGATAATTCCTTTCATTTTATTTTTTTTAGTGTAGTAGAAGAATTCTTTACTTTGTTATAATTTTAGATTATCTAATTCAATATCTTCTTCTTCGTCGTAGATTTCAAAATAAGGCTCTTTAAACGACTTCGTTGTTGCGAATTTCTCCAGTGATAATAACAGAGATGGAAGTAACAAAACATTTGTGATAGCACCAACAAGAATTGCTAGAGACACGAGTAATCCCATGGCTTGTGTTCCGCCGAATTGTGAGAAGCAGAACATGCCAAATCCAAAGAAGGTAATGATAGATGAATAGACCATGCCTAATCCAGTTTCTCTAAGTGACTGTATGATAGTACTCTTATTATCCCATTTTTTTCGACGTAATTCTTGTCGATATTTTGCTAAGAAAATGATTGCATTGTTAACGGTGATACCCAAAGCAACACCAAAAACAAGAAGTGTTGATGGCTTTAAATTAATATTGAAGAAGCCCATGAATCCTGCAATGAAAATCAATGGAATAACATTTGGTATCATCGAAATGATAGTCATTCTCCAAGAATTGAATAACAATGACATTAATGCTGAAATAGCAACAATTGCGAAGAAGATACTCTCCAACATATTAATGAATAAATACTTCGTTCCTTCCGCAGCCACAACAGATGTTCCTGTAATAACTGAATCATAATATTCACCGTCAATTGAAGCGCGTAATTTGTTTTTAAAATAAGGCTTGCTGTAATAATCCCTTATCTTATCAGGATCCATATCTAGTTCATATTGCAATTCTTCATCTCCATTGCTGATTTGATATGAGAGTGAATTTTGAATATAGCTGAATTCATTTAGTAATGAATCTATGTAGTTTTTCTTTCCTTTCTTTATAAAAGAATAATAGTATTCGATTTGTTGTTTATCAGGGTTTAAAATACTATCAATCTTAATACGGACTTTTTCTACTTTTTCTCTGACATCAGATGAACCAATATCTTTCATTTGTGTTCGAATCCGTATAGTTGTGTTTGCGGTGTCAATTAGCTCTTTCAAACTCATTGAAGAACCATTCGCATTTGTAATGTCAAATTTTTCTAAATATTTTTTTAGCTTTAGTTTTTCTCTATTAGATATTAGTGTATAATATTCAGGATCATTATTATACATAGCCATATTAATGACTTTTAGGAAATCAACATAAGAAATTGATTTGGAAAATAGGCTATCTTCATATAGCGCATTTTGTACTCCTTCTATTTTTTCAAATGTTTCATTCTTAAAAAGACGTCCACGTGTTTTGTAGTTTACTAATATTTCAAATGGTATTGTACCTCCAAACGCTCTTTCGACATATTTTAAGTCTTTAAGAATAGGATCATTTTTGGGTAAATCACTTGTAAGATTACCTGTGGCTTTGATATTAAAAGCTCCAAGAATGAAAACAAGACTTAGAATAACGGTCGTGAAATAGATGGCTTTTCTATGGTGAGTGACAAGATGAACCACAGTGTCGATTATTCCCGTTGATGACTTTCTGTCAAGATGTGCTACGTGCCTACTTTTTGGTGCAGATGTATAACTTAATAGAATAGGGATTAAACACAGTGATAAAGCGAAAACTACCATGATATTAATGGAAGAAATAATACCAAACTCCATTAATTTTTCAGAACTTGTAAAAGTCACAAATCCAACAGCTGTGGTTAAATTGGTGAGAAAGGTTGCACCTCCCATCTTTTTTGTCATTGTACTTATCGCACGAATTTTATTCTTACTTATTCGATATTCTTGATGATAAGTCGTAAAGAACAAGACGGAGTTGGGGACTCCAACCACCACCATTAACGGAGGAACTAATGCCATTACGATAGATAGTCGAAAATCAAATAAACCAACCATTCCTAATGCCCAAATGACCGCTATACCAATTATACCAAGACACATAAAGACAACTCTAAAAGATCGGAAGAAGTAATAAATAAATAGACAAGATGCTAAAAGTGATAATCCCATAAAAAGGAACATCTCATTAACTATTCGCTTACCAATGACTATTCTTATGTGCGGTAACCCAGCAAAGTGCATGTGACCAAGGCTATTTTCATATGAATTGGCTAAGTTTTCTAGCTTAAAGACGAACTTTTGCTTGACTTGATCTTCTAGAAAATTTTCATCTAATCCAATCATCATCAATGACACGTGTGCAGAGTCATTGTATAAAAGATGATTATATAATGGGTTTTTCTTTACTTCTCTTTGAATAGAGTCAATTGATTTTTCAGTAAAGGTTTGATCGGAATAAATTTTTCGAGCTTCAAATTTTTGCTCTTCTGTATTATCTTTTATTGTGAAAAGAGTAGCTTCTGAGATAACACTCAGTACACCATCCATTTTTAAGATGGAATCACCTAATTCTTTCCACTTTTTAAAGTTTTTTTCTGTATATAAATGTTTGTTATTGATAGCAATTACAAGTGTTGAACCATCTTCTCCAAATTGTTCTTTAAATTTAAGGTATTGTTGTTGGATTTCAGAGTCTTCGGGAAGTGTATTGCCGTATTTATTGTCAATTTTGAGATTGGTGAGCATAAAATAGCCAAAAAAGACAGTGAGAAGTAATATAATAATAATTACAAAAAGTCTATTTCTGAGTATGATATTTCCTATTCTTTGCCACATATATATATAAAATCAAGATTGCTAATTTACAAAAATAATACTGAACGACTATTTTTAGTGGAAAGAAAGGATTATTTTAATTTTAGCACTAAACTTCAGCGAGTATATATACCTGTACTTTTGTTGTAAACAGGAGCTTTAAGGGTAATTAAATAGATATTCAATTCTGTATGGATCAAAATACATATTTTGACCATTTCTCTTTACTCCTCCTGTATTTCAAAAACAGGCTGTACTTCTTTGGGTTTAAGCTTTTTTATTTTATCAGGGTCAACTTTAAAGTTATCTAATTTATAAGTAAACCCAACACTAAAGGAAAAGGTACTAGAAAGAACCGTTTCTGGTGGTCGCGAATCGTAGTAATGTGACAAACTAAAACGGATACTAAATGGATCTGTAACACGAAATAATACAGAGTATTCTCCTGAAAATTTAATGTCCTTAAAGGATGCAATGTTTGGTTGAAAGTAAGTGGTTGAAGCAAACTCAAAATGTTTGAAATTTAAATAGGAAGAAATATAGGTACTCCATCTCATGGCATTTCCGTGCTCGATAGGGCGATCTTTATAGTTAATTTCTTCGTATTCGTAGAATAAAGACGTTCCTACATATAATCGAATCGCACGATCGACGAATTCATTTTCTTTTGCGTCGACATCGAATAATTTTGCTCTAAATCCTGAACCAATCACATAACGTACTTTTTGCAATAATAATTGATTGTATTGAACTTGCGTAAAGGATTCCCATTCCCAAATGGATTTTGCAATGCGATACGAATAACGTAAATGAGACATGCCAAAATTGGCATATGTCTGTCCTTTTGCACCCGTATACTTGATGTCATTCACGAGTAAAATCAAGTGTTTATTATCAACAGGTTTAATAATCCGATGTTTTAAATTAGAAGAGTCGGGAATGATGGTGTCGTAGGTAACAATATCCTTTTTACTGTTGAATTTAAATTGAATAAGTGGTTTAAATTGGAATGAAAGTAATAAATCTTTCTGTTTTTGAGCTGAAAGAGTCAAGTCTAAAGCACCACTAAAACCATAGGTTCCATCTCCTAGACGGCTGTTTTCAATGTTGACAACTTGTGAAAATACAGCACTTGTGAATACACATAAAAGTATAGACAAAACTTTATCCATAGTACAAAGCTAAGATAATTGTAGCATATAAACCCCGCTGATAGTCGCAAATACCGTTATAAACCTCTTAATTCTAAAGACTTTAAGGTATTAATCATTAATGAAGCGATTGTCATCGGACCTACTCCTCCAGGAACGGGCGTTATAAACGATGATTTTGGCGCAACGTTTTGAAAATCAACATCTCCGACAAGTCTCCAGCCTCTTTCTCTACTCGGATCCTCTACGCGGGTAGTTCCTACGTCAATGATTACAGCACCTTCTTTTACCATTTCAGCAGTGATAAAATTAGGACGACCAATCGCAGCAATGATAATGTCTGCATTTAGACAAACCTCTTTTAAGTTTTTTGTTTTACTATGTGCAAGTGTTACGGTACAATTGCCAGGATAGGTATTTTTAGACAATAATATACTCATGGGTGAACCTACAATATTGGAACGTCCAACAACTACACAATTTTTTCCAGATGTTTCGATTTCATAATGCTTCAAGAGTTCCAAAATTCCCGCTGGTGTGGCAGAAACAAAACTCGGCAATCCTAAAGTCATTTTCCCCACATTCTCTGGATGAAATCCGTCCACATCCTTAATTGGATTAACGGCCATTAATATGTTGTCTTCGTTGATGTGTTTTGGCAAAGGTAATTGTACAATATAACCATCAATTTCAGTGTCATTGTTTAGCTCCTGCACTTTCTCTAACAAGGTTTGTTCAGAAACTGTTTCTTCAAATTGTACCAAAGTACTTTTGAAACCACATTCTTCGCATGCTTTTATTTTATTGGAAACATACGTTAAAGATCCACCATCACTTCCAACGATAATAGCTGCTAAATGAGGAATTTTCTGTCCATTTGCATTTCTTATCTTTACTTTTTGGGCAATGTCTAACTTAATCTTTTTTGCTGTCGCTTTTCCGTCTAATAAAGTCATGATTTTTTCTTACAAAGATACTATCCACAAACGAATTGACTCCTTTTTTGAGTTACTTTTTGTTTTTCTTCCATATTTTGATAGAATGATTTCTTCATTTCAAGATTAATTGCATTTAAAAGAGCTTCTTGTAAAGTTGTTTTCTTTAACTTTGCAGTATGGGAAGTATTAGACAGAGTAGAATAGAAAGCATTATCCAAAAGGCTGTTGGAACACATTTACAACGAAACGCAAGAGAGGTTTGTCTAGGAGCGATGGTAACGGTAACAACTGTTCGAGTTACGGCAGATTTGTCTATCGCTCGTATTTTTGTAAGTATTCTTTCGACCAAAGATGATCGCCAAAAAGTACTAGACCACATAAACGAACAAGTTGGTAAAATCCGTTATGATGTGGGAAAGGAATTGAAAAATTTACACAAAATTCCAGAACTACAGTTCCGTATTGATGATTCGCTCGACTATGCGATGGAAATCGATCGCTTGCTTAAAGAATAATTAATTATCAATCTTCCGCTTTACATAGCTAGGCGTTATTTTAAAAAGAAACAACGCAAAAATGTCATCCAAATTATCACACGAATTTCGGTGATTGGTATTTTGATTTCTACAGCTTCATTGGTGATATTATTGAGCGCCTTCAACGGTATCGAATATATGGTCAAACAGCTCTATTCCGATTTTGACGCATCTATAACTATTCGGTCCGCTAAAGGAAAAACGTTTGATAAAGACACCTTTCCTTATGAAAAACTGAAACTACCCGAAATAGCTGAATACTCTCAATCAATTGAGGAAATTGTCATCCTTAAGCATGAACAGAAATGGAGCAATGCCTATTTGTATGGCGTAGAACCTTCTTTTTTGAAAATGTCAAAGATGAAAACTCATTTGGTAGATGGAGAAGCAATCTTACAAAATGATAAATTTCCACTTACTTTAGTCGGTGCGGGGCTTATGGAGAAGCTACAAGCGTATGTTCACGATGAAAGAGATGATTATGAATACTTAGAAGTATATTTTCCATTGCGAGAAGCAAAGATGAAGATGGGTTCCAATCCTTTTAACAATGAACACGTCAGAGTTTCTGCTGCCTATAATTTCAATAGGGATGTCAATATGGAGACATTGGTTGTTCCGTTAGATTTTGCACAGGAAAAATTGATGTATGACACAGACATCAGTAGTATTTATGTACATATTCCTATAGAGAAGAATATTGTAAAAATTCAGGATAAACTTAAGAAAGAATTGGGAAAGGACTGGATTGTAAAAACGCAATTTGAAAAAAACGAATTGATTTATAAAACCTCTAAAACGGAGAAAATGATTGTTGTTGTCATTCTTGTCTTTGTGTTCATTATTTCGGCATTTAACTTAATGACAGCAATTATCATGAGTATGTTAGAAAAGAAAAAGGATATATTAACGATGTATAGCTTCGGCGCCACCAAATCAACCATCTTTAACGTGTTCTTCTATAACGGAATGATGGTCGCCATGAAAGGAATTACCCTCGGATTAATACTCGGTTATGCGATTTGTGCGGCTCAATTGTATTTTGGACTCGTTCGCATTCCGAATATAAATAACGATGTTTTCCCGATTAAAATTTACTTTATGGATGGCTTAATGATTGTCTCTATTGTCTTAGGACTTTCTCTTTTAGCAACTTTCGTTCCTGTAAAATATTTATTATCGAGGTTGAAAAGAACAATTGATTGAAAGCGATTAAATTATACTTTTACTTATTCAATTCACTACTGTCCGATAAAAACAAGAAATAAAGTAATTTGATTCTGAATGTCTT